>NZ_JCAIUB010000002.1:0-840161 GCF_059445295.1 Mycetocola sp. Y444
TCGTGATCGATAAAATTCACGATGCGTAGCGTCCACTATGTGGTTCTCGATGTACGGTCGAGAACCGAACAAGCAAACATGTTTGTTCGATTCAGCTTTTGACTAACGTCACAAGATGTTTCGGCGGCCATAGCAAGAGGGAAACGCCCGGTCACATTCCGAACCCGGAAGCTAAGACTCTTTGCGCCGATGGTACTGCAGGGGGGACCCTGTGGGAGAGTAGGACACCGCCGGACTTAACTTAGAAGAGCCCACCCCTCGGGGTGGGCTCTTCGTCTTTAACCCACCATCTTTACCGCACCGTCTTTAACCCACAGCACCACGGCACCACAACAGCGGCACCAGCAC
This sequence comes from Mycetocola sp. Y444, assembly GCF_059445295.1. Taxonomy (NCBI): domain Bacteria; kingdom Bacillati; phylum Actinomycetota; class Actinomycetes; order Micrococcales; family Microbacteriaceae; genus Mycetocola; species Mycetocola sp. Y444. The sequence continues at coordinate 349 of NZ_JCAIUB010000002.1, forward strand.
CAGCGCGAGCACCACGCCAGGCGCACCCCGCACCCCCGCAGCTCTCGACAACCAAGCCACCCAGCCGGGTGGCTTTTATTCGTTAACGCGCGGTCACGGCATCCGCGGCGCCGCATCACGGTCGCCCCCGCCCCAATGCTCGGCGACAAACGGCTGTACACCGGTGCCTCGGCGGGGGACGGTCGTTCGCGCTGCTCCGACAGAAGCGGCTGCTCTGACGATCGAACGCACGCCATTACTGGCCGGGGAGCGCGGGAACTGCCGCGGTGTCCCGATCTTCCGATGGGCCGTTTGGACTCCGCCGTTCAGCCGACGACCCGATCAGTCGATCAGGAAGTGGCTCGCGTCGGACGCCGCCGACCCGGGTTACAGGCCGAGGCTGAGTTAGCGCGAATGGGTTGGCGCGGGGGCGTGGCTTTCTGCGGGGACGCTCTTGTCAGCCGGGCGCTTCGCATCACGGCGTGTTCCACGAGCGAGGTCCGGCAGCGAAATGGGAGAGGTCAGTGCGACCTCCTCGGAGAAGTCCTCGGGCACGATCGACGACACGGGGAGTGGGCGACCGGCGTGCGTGACGACGAGGCGCCAGCGAGAGTCGGGGTGCACGCGCAACCTCAGCTGCCGTGCCGCCACCGCCCAGGTCAGCGCGAACGTGCAGGCGATCAGCGCCGCAACTCCGGCTGCGGCAAGTGCCCATCGAGGGCCCCACGCGTTGGCGATGCCGCCGACGATCGGGGCTCCGAGCGGAGTGCCACCCATCAGGACCGCCATGTACAGCGCCATCACGCGGCCGCGCACCGCGGCATTCGTCGTGGTCTGTACGAAAGCGTTTGCCGTCGTCAGCATGGTGACCGTCGCGAAGCCGATGAAGATGAGGGCGAACGCGAAGGTCCAGAACGTGGGCATGACGGATGCCGTAAACGCGGCGACCGAGAACAACCCGACGGCGGCGATGATGACACGCATCCGGGCGCGGTCGCGGCGCGCGGCGAGCAGGGCCCCGGTGAGCGAGCCGATAGCGAGGATCGACGACAGCAAACCGTAGTCGCCGGCGCCGCCGCCGAGCTCGACCGCCATCGTTGACGCGAAGATCGGGAAGTTCATGCCGAACGCACCCATGATGAACACGATGACGAAGATGACGCCGAGGTCGGGTCGGCTCAGAACGTAGCGGAAGCCCTCGGCGAGCTGTCCACGCTGGCGCGGTGCGCGCGGGCGGGCGCGCAGCTGGCTCGAGCGCAGCTTGTAGAGCGCGAACAGCACAGCGAGGAACGTGGCGCCGTTGACGATGAACACCCAGCCGGAGCCGATCACGACGATAAGGAGACCGGCGAGGGCGGGGCCGATCATGCGCGCGGCATTGAATGACGCGGAGTTGAGGGCGACGGCGTTCGACATGTTGTGCTCGTCGACGAGGTCGGAGACGAAGGTCTGGCGCGCCGGCCCGTCGACGGCGTTCACGATGCCGAGGAGGAGTGCGAAGACGTAGAGGTGCCAGAGCTCGGCGTGACCGAGGATGAGTAAGAGCCCGAGACCAACACCGAGAAGCATCAGTGCGCTCTGCGTGATCATAAGGATCTTGCGCCGGTCGAACCGGTCGGCGATGAGGCCGGTGATGGGCACGAGCAGCAGTTGCGGCCCGAACTGCAGGGCCATCGTGATGCCGACGGCAACGGCGTCGTTGTCGGTCAGTACCGTGAGCACGACCCAGCTCTGGGTCGTCGACTGCATCCACGCACCGATGTTGGACACGAGGGCGCCAATGAACCACAGGCGGTAGTTATAGCTCGAAAGCGAACGGAACATTGCACTCACTGGGTGGCGAGTCTCCTCATCAGGTCGGCGGCCTTGGCCAGGGTTTCTCTGTCGGCGGGATCGAGGGCGCGCAGCTGGTGGTTAAGCCAGGCATCCCTCTTCTTGACTGTTGCTTTGACGATTGCAGCACCGGCATCCGTCAGTTCGATGGTCACGCGGCGCTTGTCTGCGGCATCGGCGACCCGGGTGAGGTACCCGGATTCCTCCAGGCAATTCACCGTGCGGTTCATCGACGGCGCTGAAACGTGGTCGCGCTCCGCAAGCCCGCTCAGGGTGTGCGACCCGTGGGTGTACAGGCCTCCGAGCACCGAGAACTGGCCGTCACTGAGCTCGTCGTTAGCCCGTTCGGCGCGAAGACGCCTGGCCAGTCGGAACGTTGCCATGCGCAGGTCTGATGCCTGCTCCGCGATTGTCTTTGCCACAGAAGGACAGCTTATCAAATTACTTAGCGAAGGTAAAGATCTGATTAGCATCGCTAACTATGTGCCTGCTGCTGCGATCCGCCCTGTTCTGCGGATACGCTGGGGCGCATGACAGGCGACGATCACTCAGGCGCGGATGCCGCGACGCACGAAACGCGAACGGATGCCACGGCGCCCGAGTCAAGGACGCTGGTCGACGCCGACGGGGTCACCATTTACTACTACACCTGGTCAGTGCCGAATCCGAAGGGCGTCATTCACCTGAGCCATGGAGTGGGTGAACACGCCCGCCGCTATGCGCCGCTCGCCAGGGAACTCAACGCGGCCGGCTACACAGTCATCGCTCACGATCAGCGCGGACACGGCCAGACCGGAATTCATCACCTCGGAATGGGCAAACTCGGCGATCGCAACATACGAGCCGCGATCGACACCGCACAGTTCGTCGGCGAGCGGATTCGGGATGAGCACTCAGAGTTGCCCCTGGTGCTGCTCGCGCACAGCTGGGGCTCGATGATGGCGCAAAAGATCATCAATCGTGCGAGCATTTACGACGCTGTTGTTCTTTCCGGATCGTCGCTCGCCATCCCTGGCGTTGTCGGAGCCGGCAACTACAACCGCAGGTGGAAATCACCGACGGCGACCGGGCTGGAGTGGCTCAGTCGGGACGAGTCCGTGTGGGAGGGGTTCTCTGCCGACGAGTTCAACTTCGACATTGCCGTGACCCCGGTGTGGACGCCGGCGCAGGCGTTTTTTGTACTCGTTGGACTCCCGCCGAGAAAGATGCCCCGCGACATCCCGATGCTGATCCAGGGCGGTTCGGATGATCCCCTCGGCGGCACGCGGGGACTGACACTATTGCGCGACGCGTACGTCAAACGAGCGAAACTCAGCGACGTCACGCTGAAGATCTATCAGGGTGCCAGGCACGAGATATACAACGAGACGAACCGGGACGAGATCATTGCAGACCTCGTGGGCTGGCTCAACGCGCACACCGCTGACGTCCTGTCCGGACCTCAGTAGCGGTGGGCAGCAGCGCTCGCGGGGACGTTGAACGCATAGAGCCGCGCCTTCCCCGCTGTGTATTCGAGCGTGGTGACCGCGCCGTTCTGAACGACAGGCATGAGCTCGCGGTAGCAGTTCGGGTCGATCCCCAGCAGTGAACACAGTGTCAGCCGGAGCGCCGTGCCGTGGCAGCTGACGAGCACGCGACCCTGGGGGAACGCGGCCTCGATCCGGTCGAACGCGCGAAGGTACCGGGTGATGCCGTGAAGGCCCTGCTCGCCGCCCGGCAGCACCGCCTCGGCGGGCCTGGCGACGAAAGCGTCCACCTCCGTGGCATAGGTCGGTCGCAACTCGTCGAGCGTGCGTCCCTCGCCGACCCCGAACCCGACCTCGAGGAGATCCGGGTCTGTCTCGACGATCTGTCCGGTGACCCGGGCGCTCGGCTCGGCCGTGAGGATCGCGCGGCTCAGCGGCGACGAGTAAATCGCGTCGAGGCGGGCATCGTTCGCCCAGTCCGCGAGGGTCTCGGCCTCGCGCAACCCGTTTTCGTTGAGCTGCACATCGGCGGTGCCGGCGTATCGGTGGTCAGCATGCCAGACCGTCTCGCCGTGGCGGGCCAAAAACAGAGTAGTCATAGCCCCATTGTCACCCACGGTGCGCGATTCGGCGCCCTCTCCTCGTGCGCCTGCCACGGCTAGGCTGGACACATGCATGGTGAGTACAAGGTTCCCGGCGGCAAGCTCGTCGTTGTCGACCTCGATGTCGATGAGGGCCGGATCGCAAATTTCCGTCTCGCCGGCGACTTCTTTCTCGAGCCAGACAGTGCTCTCGAAGACATCAACAGGGCCGTCAACGGCCTTCCGGTCGAGACGGATGCCACGGCGCTGGCATCCGCGATCCGCCGCGGCCTTCCGGAAGGGGCGACGCTCCTCGGCTTCAGTCCTGAAGCCGTAGCGACAGCGATTCGCCGCTCACTCTCCGGGGCCGCAGACTGGCGTGACTTCCCGTGGGAGCTGATCCACTCGAAACCGGTTTCGCCACGGATGCACCTCGCCCTGGACGAGGTGCTCACCGCCGAGGTTGGCGCCGGGCGCCGCGGCCCGACACTCCGGATCTGGGAGTGGGAGGAGTCGGCCGTTGTTCTTGGCAGCTTCCAGTCGGTCAGGAACGAGGTCGACCTGGAACAGGCCAGGGCCAACGGATTCGACGTGGTTCGTCGCATCTCCGGCGGCGGCGCGATGCTCATGGGCAAGGGCCAGATCATCACGTACTCGCTCTACGTGCCTGCGGAACTGGTCAAGGGGATGACGTTCGCGGACAGTTACGCCTATCTCGACGACTGGGTGCTCAGCGCACTCCGCTCCGTCGGCATTGAGGCGACGTACCAGCCACTCAACGACATCACGAGCCCGAGCGGCAAGATCGGCGGGGCCGCCCAGAAGCGACTCGGCAACGGAGCTGTACTCCACCACGTCACCATGAGCTACGACATGGACGGTGAACTCATGGCGAAGGTGCTCCGCATCGGGCGCGAGAAGCTCAGCGACAAGGGCACGAAGTCGGCCGCGAAGCGGGTCGACCCGCTGCGCAGCCAGACCGGACTCAGCCGCGCCGAGATCATCGAGCGCATGAAGGCCACCTTCGTCAGTCTCACCGACGCCGTTCCCGGCGACATAACGCCCGAGGAATATGCCGAGGCCGAGGCTCTCGTAGAGTCCAAGTTCGCCACTGACGCGTGGCTGAATCGGGTGCCGTGACCGTGACCGCCGACGAGACGGCTGACGTCTCCGTCGTGAACGACCCGTGCCTCGTGAACGGCCCGTCCGTCGTGAACGACCCCGCTCCAGTGGCGAACATGGTCATCGAGGGCGACAACCTCCAGATCCTGCCCACCCTGCCTGACGCATCCGTCACCCTCGTCTACATCGACCCGCCATTCAACACAGGGCGGGAGCAACAGCGCCACGTGACCTCGAGCGTTCGCGTGGAGAACGGTGGCAGCACGGGGTTCAAGGGCAAGAGCTACGAACGCATCCGCGGAGAACTGCGCCGTTACGACGACACGTTCGACGACTACTGGACCTTCCTCGAGCCAAGGCTCCTCGAGGCATGGCGACTGCTCGCCGACGACGGCACCCTGTACCTGCACCTCGACTATCGTGAGGCGCACTACGCAAAGGTGCTGCTCGACGCCATCTTCGGCCGCGACTGTTTCCTCAACGAGCTGATCTGGGCTTACGACTACGGAGCGAAGTCCAAGAGCAAGTGGCCGACGAAACACGACACGATCCTCGTCTACGTGAAGAATCCGAAAACGTACTATTTCAACTCGGATGCCGTCGATCGCGAACCGTACATGGCTCCAGGACTCGTCACGCCAGAGAAGGTGGAGCGCGGCAAGCTCCCCACCGACGTCTGGTGGCACACGATCGTCTCGCCCACCGGCAGGGAGAAGACCGGGTATCCAACCCAAAAGCCCGTCGGGATACTGCGCCGCATCATCCAGGCATCCAGCAGGGAAGGCGACGTCGTCCTCGACTTCTTCGCCGGCAGCGGCACGACGGGCGCGGTTGCGTCGACCCTGGGCCGGCGCTTCATCATGATCGACCAGAACCCCGAAGCGATCGCCGTCATGCGAGCCAGGCTCGCGGCCGCTGACGTCGACTGGCGCACACTCAACGACAAGAAAGGCGATTTGTGAAGTTCAGGATTTTCACCGAACCGCAGCAGGGAGCAACCTACGACGACCAGCTCGCGGTGGCACAGGCCGCTGAGCGCCTCGGTTTCGACGCGTACTTCCGCAGCGACCACTACCTGAAGATGGGCGACCACTTCTCGGGGCTTCCCGGACCAACCGACGCCTGGACCACTCTCGCCGGACTGGCTCGCGAGACCTCGCGGATTCGCCTCGGCACCCTCGTGTCGAGCGTGACGTACCGACCGCCGGGCATCCTCGCCATCCAGGTGGCCCAGGTCGACCAAATGTCAGGCGGCAGGGTCGAGCTCGGGCTCGGAACGGGCTGGTACAAGGAAGAGCATGCTGCGTACGGAATACCCTTCCCGCCGAAGCGGTTCGGCATGCTCGAGGAGCAACTCGAGATCGTGACGGGGCTGTTCGGCACGCCGGTCGGCGAGAGCTATTCGTTCAGCGGCGAGCACTACTCACTCGAGAACTCGCCGGCCCTGCCGAAGCCCGTGCAGGACCGCGTGCCCGTAATCGTCGGCGGTGGAGGGCCCAAGCGAACCCCGGCGATGGCCGCTCGATTCGCTACAGAGTTCAACGCGCCGTTTGTACCATTCGACAAGATCGCCGCCACGTTTGCCGGTGTTCGCGGGGCCTGCGAAGCCATCGAACGCGACCCCGACGACCTCACCTACTCCGCGGCGTTTGTCGCCGCCGTCGCGTCAGACGAAGCGGGGTACGCCGGGCGGGCTGCCGCAATCGGCCGGGAGACCGGTGAGCTGCGCGAGAACGGCCTGGCCGGAACCCCGTCCGAGGTCATCGACCGGCTCGGCGCGCTGCAGGACGACGGGGTCGAAACCGTGTACCTGCAGATTCTCGATCTGTCGGACCTCGATCACCTCGAGCTGATCGCCGCCGAGGTCACGCCGCACTTCGCGTAAGCCCTGAGTACCTCGCCCGGTTCTACTTCTGGAGCTGGGCGAGGTCGGCCTCGAGGGCAACCCACGCGAGCATGGCGCACTTGACTCGCGCCATGTACTTGGCGACGCCCTCGAGCACGACGGCGTCGCCGAGCGGCTCATCGTTGTCCACTCCAGCGCCCTTCGAGTGCATGAGTTCACGGAACAGCTCGATCCGTGATCGCATCTCGTCGACGGAGAGCCCCGGCGCCAGGTCGTGCAGCAGCGAGGCTGATGCCATTGAGATGGAGCAGCCGGCACCCTCCCAGCTGAGCGAACGAACCACGTCGCCGTCGAGGTGAAGCTGCATCGTCAGTTCGTCACCGCAGGTGGGGTTCAACTGGTGGCTCGAGGCATCCGCTTCTGGCTCCAGGCCGAAGCCGTGCTTCTCGCGCGAGTGCTCGAGAATGACCTGCTGGTACATCCCTGCCAGATCTCCGGATGCCATTACTTCACTCCGAAGAATGCGCGGACGGATGCCATGGCGTCGATGGCCGCGTCGACATCGGCGGTCGTGTTGTAGAGATACGCGCTCGCACGGGTCGACGCTGTAACACCGAACCGGCGGTGCAGCGGCTGGGCGCAGTGGTGCCCGACCCGAACGGCGATGCCGCGGTCGTCGAGGAACTGGCCGACGTCGTGGGCGTGGACCCCTTCGACGTCAACGCTCGCGAGGCCGGCGCGGTGCACGCCGGCGGCGGACCCGAGCACGCGCACTCCGGGCAGCGCGCCGAATCCCTCAACGAGTCGTGCTCCGAGGGATGATTCCCACCGCTCGATCCGGTCCATGCCCACCGCCGTGAGGTAGCCGACGGCGGCGGCGAGTGCGATGGCCTGTGAGACTTTTTGCGTGCCTGCCTCGAACCGCTGGGGAGCGGGCAGGTAACCGGATGCCTCCATGGTCACCGTCGTGATCATCGATCCGCCGGTGAGGAATGGTGGCATCGCATCGAGCAACTCTGCCCGGCCGTAAAGCACACCGATCCCCGTCGGAGCGAGCATCTTGTGTCCGGAGAACACGGCAAAGTCCACGTCGAGAGCGGCAAGATCGAGAGCGCGATGCGGCGCGGACTGGCAGGCGTCGAGCACGACCAGCGCACCGACGGCGTGTGCCAACCGAACCAGAGTATCGACCGGGTTGATCACGCCGGTGACGTTGGAGACGTGGGTGAACGTGACGATCTTCGTGCGGTCGGTGATCAGGCGCTCCGCCTCCTCCATCCTGAGTGTGCCGTCATCGTTCACCGGGATGTAGCGCAGCGTCGCACCGGTGCGGGCGGCGAGTTCCTGCCACGGCACGACGTTGGAGTGGTGTTCACCCTCTGTGGTCAGGATTTCGTCGCCAGCCTTCAGAACGAAGCGCGCGGCATCCGCACCGCCACGACCGAGGCTGGCGTTGGAGAAAGCGTAGGCGAGGAGGTTGATGCCCTCCGTCGCGTTGGAGGTCCAGATGATTTCGTTGTCGCGCGCGCCGACGAAGCGGGCGACTGTGGCACGGGCGTTCTCGAACAGCTCGGTGGCGTTCGCGGCGAGGGTGTGCGCACCGCGGTGCACCGCTGAGTTGTCGTGCTCGTAGAAGGAGCGTTCGGCGTCGAGCACGCTCGCCGGCTTCTGTGAGGTGGCCCCCGAGTCGAGGTAGACGAGGTCGTTGCCGTTGACCTTCTGGTTCAGCGCGGGGAAATCGCGGCGGAGAACCAGCACCTCGTCGTCGGTCAGAGAGCCGCTGAGCTCCGTCGTCGCTGCGAGAGGGTGGGACATGCGGAACTCACGATCTTGGGTCGGATTGCGAAAGAGGCGAGGCAACGCGGTGCCTCGAGGCCTCTTTCAGTCAAGCGCAAACGGCGCCGGGCTATTCCTTCTATTGTGCTCCCCCGCGCTCGGAACAGCCACACCACCGGAAACGTGATTGCGCCGGGCGCTGGCGCTGTTCTCCGTCAGGCGGAGTCGCGCACGACGAGCTTCGTCGGCATGGTCGTCGCCGTGTCGATCTCTTCGCCGTCGATCAGCCGCACGACGATCTCCGCCATCTTTGCTCCCATCGCTGCAGGCGCCTGGTTAACCGTCGTGAGCGGCGGGTCGATGGTGCTCGCGTAGCGGTCGTCGTCATAACCGACGACCGCGATATCGCCGGGGATCGTCAGCCCTGCCTCGCGGATCACCGAGTACGCCCCTGCGGCGAGCTGGTCGCTGAATGAAAAGAGCCCGTCGATCGGAACTCCCCGTGCGAGCAGCCGTCGCATCGCTTCGGCGCCGTCATCCGGCGAGTAGTCGCCGTACTCGATGAGCGAGTCATTAAGCCCGGCGGAGGCGAGAGCCTCACGCCAGCCGGCAAGCCGGTCGATGCCGGGCGGCATGTCCTGCGGACCGGCGATCGTCGCGATCGAGCGACATCCCCGATCGATGAGCCGTTGGGTGGCGACACGGGCACCGGCGACGTTGTCGACGTCGACGTAGTGCCCCTCCGCGGTCTCGGGGTTGATCGGCCGACCACCGAAAACGATCGGCAACTGCTGCCCAAGGCGGGTGTACGAGTGGTCACCTGAGTGGTGCGAAACCACGAGGGCGCCATCGACGTTTCCGCCGAGCAGGTAGCGTCTCGTCTTGTCTGACTTGGTCTCCGACGCGATCAGCAGGTTGAGTGTGTAGTCGGTGTCGGCGAGGTACAGCGCAACGCCCTGAACCACCGATGCAAAGAACGGGTCGTCGAAGACCTTCGCGGCCGACTCCGGAACCACGAGGGCGATGACCTGGGTCTTTCGACTGGCCAGCGACCTCGCGGCCCGGTTCGGCACGTAATTGAGCTCGGCAATCGCGTTCTGGACGAGCGCGACCACCTCCGCTGTCACCTTGGGGGAGGAGTTGACGACGCGTGACACCGTCGCTCTCGACACCCCGGCGCGGGCGGCAACCATTTCGAGCGTCGGTGACTGCCCGGCGGATGCCGGCGCGCGTGTCGGTTCGATGTCTTGCGTTGTCATCCGCGTCACCCCCTCGGTCGTCCTACTCTAGTGTGCGAGCTCCGCCGTCTTGGCAGCAGCGATCATCTCTGCGTACGCCAGTCCCGAGTCCTTGATCGTCCGCTCCTGGCTTGCATAATCGACGCGGACGATCCCGAATCGCTTGTCGTATCCCCACGACCACTCGAAGTTGTCGAGGAGGGACCAGACGAAGTACCCGCGAACATCCGCGCCGTCGCCGATGGCGTCCGACACGGCCTGCACGTGGTCAACGATGTATTGCGTACGCTCGGTGTCGTGCACGCGCCCGCCCTCGAGAACGTCCTGGTATGCCGAGCCGTTCTCGGTGACGAAGAGCGGTGGCATGTTCGGGTATTCGCGGCCCAGCCGAACCAGCAGCTTGTGCAGCCCGGAGGGGTTCACCTCCCAGTTCATGGCCGTACGCGGCAGGCCGCGGCTCGGGAACGTGATGTACTCGGAGCCGATCCAGCACGACTTGATGTCGCGCTCGGTCGCGCCGGAGTGACCGTCTGTTCCTGAATCGTCCGGGTGGCCCGAGACCTGATCGTCGTGGTAATGGTTGACGCCGAGGAAGTCGATCTTCGTTCCGATGATCTCCATGTCGCCCGGCTGGATGATGTCGCGAAGGCCGAACTGCTCGAGGTCGTTGAGCGTGTCATCGGCGTATGCGCCGGTGACGATGGGGTCGAGGAACACCCGGTTCTGGAGTACGTCGAACCGGCGAGCTGCTTCGACATCGACCGGGTCGTTGGCGTCGAGGGGGATCGCGTTCGACAGGTTGAGCGTGATGCCGATCTGCTCTGCACCGAGTTCACGCAGCCGGTTCACGGCGAGACCGTGGGCCAGGTGCTGGTGGTGAATCGCTGAAACGGCGTCCGTCGGGTTCTGCCGGCCGGGTGCGTGAACGCCCGAGGCGTACCCGAGCAGGGAGGAGCAGAACGGCTCGTTGAACGTCGTCCAGTTCTTCACCCGGTCGCCCAGGGTGCCATAGACGGTCTCGGCGTAGTCGGCGAAGCGCTCGGCTGTGTCGCGGTTGGCCCATCCGCCCTTTTCTTCGAGGGCCTGCGGCAGGTCCCAGTGGTAGAGGGTCAGCCAGGGCAGGATTCCGGCGCCGAGCAGTTCATCGACGAGCCTGGAGTAGAAGTCGAGGCCGGCCTGGTTCGGCTCGCGGTCGCCCGGCACAACGCGCGCCCAGCTGGTGGAGAACCTGTACGAGTCGAGGCCGAGCTTTTTCATGATTGCGACGTCACCGGCATAGCGGTGGTAGTGGTCGACGGCGACCTCGAGGTCATCGCCACCGGCGATCGCTCCCGGAACGCGAGAGAAAGCATCCCAGATCGAGTCTTCCTTGCCGTCCTCGTGGCGTGCCCCTTCGACCTGGGCCGCAGCTGTTGCCGACCCCCAGATAAAGGTGGGGGGAAAGTTGAGTGCCATTAACCTTTCACTGCTCCTTGCATGATGCCTGAAATGAGTTGTTTGCCCGCCACGATAAAGAGGATGAGCAATGGGACTGTAGCCATAATGGCCCCAGCGAGCACTATCGAGTAATCGACGTACCGCGCCGACTGCAGCTGGCTGAGCGCCGTCTGCAGTGTGGGGTTGCTCGCGTTGAGGACGAGGAGCGGCCAGAGGAAGTCGGTCCACGCCGTCATGAAGGTGAACAGGCCAAGGATCGCCATTGCAGGCCTGGCCGCGGGGACCGCGACGTGCCAGAAGGTCGAGATCATGCTTGCGCCATCCATGCGGGCCGCTTCGATGAGTTCGTCCGGGATCACGTCCACCAGATACTGGCGCATGAAGAAGACGCCGAACGCCGTGACGAGGGTCGGGATGATCACCGCACCGATCTCTCCGGTCCAGCCGAGCGTCCTCATCACCATGAACAGGGGGATGATGCCGAGCTGGGTCGGAATCGCCATCGTCGCGATGACGAAGAGCATCAAGCCATCGCGGCCCTTGAAACGGAGTTTGGCGAACGCATAGCCGGCGAGCGTCGAGAAGGTGACGACGGACACCGTGATGATGCTCGAGATGAGCACGCTGTTGCCGAGCGCGAGCCAGAACGGCACCGTGTCGAAGACCTCACCGACGTTCTTCCAGAAGTTTCCTCCTGGCAGGAGCGGGGGCCAGGTCGAGCCGAACGCGGCGTTGCTCCGAGTGCCCATGACGAACGACCACCACAGGGGGTAGGCCGACGAGAGGAAGAACACCCCGAGCAGCGTGTAGGTCAGCCACCCGGGACGCTTGTCGATTCCGAAGAACTTCGCTTTGCGTCGCGTTGGCAGGCTCGGAGGAGTCTCCGTCTGGCGGGTGAGGGTGTTCGCGCTCATCGGTTACCCCTCTCTTCTGTCGGTGCTGGTGGGTCTGTCGGATTGGCGGGGCCAGGCGCGGGGAGCGTCTCCGCCACGACTGAGGTCGCAGCGCCGCGCTTCACGGCGTCCCGCGCTTCGCGCTGGCGGACCTTGAGCAGCCGGCGCTGTGCTCGTGCGTTCGCACCTCTGCCCTCTGCCGTCGCGATGCTGCGGGACAGGAGGAAGTTGATCAGGCCGAAGATCACGATGAGCAGGAACAGCAGCCAGGCAATGGCCGAGGCCTTGCCGAAGTTCTGGCGGAAGAAGGCCATCTCCCAGAGGTAGAGCACCGTGGTCTGGAACTGCCGCTGTGATCCGCCGGCGGTGACCGGGTCGAAGAGGCGGGGTTCCGTGAAGATCTGCAGGCCGCCGATTGTCGCCGTGATGATGACGAAGATCATCGTGGGGCGAATGGAGGGAAGGGTGATGCTGAAGAACCGGCGGAGAGCCCCAGCGCCGTCGAGAGCGGCAGATTCGTGGATGTCGCGGGGTACCGACTGCATCGCTGCGAGCAGGATCAACGCGTTGTATCCCGTCCACCGCCAGTTGACCATCGTCGCTATCGCGATGTGGCTTGGCAGCGTCTCGTTGCGCCACATGATCGGGTCGATGCCGAAGCTCTCGAGGATGTTGTTGATCAGTCCGTATTCCTCGCCGAAGACGTTCGAGAAGATCATCGCGACGGCGACCGGCGTGACGACGTACGGCAGGAGCACGCTCATCCGCCAGAACGTCTTACCCCGCAGGTTCTGGTCCAGCACCGCGGCGATGATGACGGCGGCGGTGAGCTGCGGAATCGAGGAGAGGAAGAAGATGCTCACCGTGTTGAACAGCGAGTTCCAGAAGAAACGGTCTCCGAGGACCGCCGTGAAGTTTCCCAGCCCCACGAACTCGCCCTGCCCCTTGAGCAGGTGCCAGTCGTACAGCGATACAACGAACGTATAGACCAGAGGGAAGAGACCGACGATGGCGAAGAGGATGAAGAAGGGGGCGACGTACAGGTAGGGGGAGGCCTTCACATCGAGGGCACTCAACCGGTGCTTCATCGACATGGGCGCCTTCTTGGGGGTGCGCGACGCGCGGGGAGATGGACTCTCGACCGGCGGCCGGTTCAGTGTGCTTGTCATGTTCTCGCGTCCAGGTGGAGGCCCCCGGACGGATCCGGGGGCCTCTTGGTCGGGTGCTTGCTAGTTGTTGACTACCAGGTCGTTGAGGAGCGAGATGGCTTCATCCCATGCCTCGTCGGCGCTCGTGGTCTTGCCCGTGTCGAGCAGCTTCAGTGCGGGGCCGAAGACGTTCTCCTGGATGAGCGAGTCGTCAGGTCCCTTGAACTGGGCTTCAACTCCCTCGGCGCGTGACGCGAGGATCGCTCCGGTCGGGGCGTTGTTGAACAGCTCGTTCGGAGTGGCCTCTTCTGCGAGCTTCTTCTGGGCTTCGATGGTGCTGGGGAAGTTGCCGGCTGCTTCGGACTGCTTCACCTGCTGCTCGGGAGCGGTCAGCCATTCGGCGAGGGCCGCGGCTTCCTTGGGGTGTTCCGATGATGTTGGGACCGAGAGGAAGGCGCCGCCCCAGTTGGACGCTCCGCCGGGGAAGACGTCGGCGAAGTCCCAGCCGGTCGAGGCGTCGCCGCCACCGGACTCGAGTGATCCCTTGATGGTGCCGAGCATCCAGCCCGGGCAGACGAACGTGGCGAAGGAGCCATCAACGAATGCCTTGCCCTTGCCCCAGTCCCACGCGGTCTGGTTGGCCGAGAGGCCGTTCGCCGTGCCGGCTGCGAGCTGGTCGAAACGCTCGCGCATTTCGGCGTTGTCCTCGATGTTGAGGTCACCGTCCCTGGTGTAGTAACCCTCATCCATCTGGTTCACCATGGAGTTCCAGACGAAGCCCGAGTGGTCGTACCAGGCTTTGCCGGTTGCAGCCTTGTACTGCTCACCGAGTTCGAAGTACCGTTCCCAGGTCGCTTCGTCGCCTCCGAAGAGTTCCGCGACGGCTTCACGGTCGCTCGGCAGTCCGGCGGCTTCGAAGAGCTTGCCGTTGTAGCAGAGACCCTGCGGGCCGATGTCGGTGCCGTAGCCGATGACACGGCCATCGGGGTCTGTGCCCTGATCGAACTTCCAGGGCACCCAGTTGTCCTTGATGTCGGCTGCGCCGTACTCGTTGAGGTCGACGAACTGGTCGGAGACCCCCATGATCTGTCCGAGCCAGCCTTCCTCGATCGCGACAATGTCGGTGAGGCCGGAACCGGCGGAGATCTTGGTGAAGGCGTCCGTGCGGGCGTTTCCGCCGGTGTCGATGTTGTCGGCCTTGATCGTGATGTTCGGGTTGGCTTTCTCGTACTCCTTGTAGAGCTCGTCGTACCCGAAGGTGCCGAACGTGGTGATGGACAGTTCGATCTTGCCGTCAGCGGAGTCGGCGCCTCCTGAGGCGCAGCCGGTGGCGATGAGTGCAAAGGCTGCGGCGCCGGCGATGCCGGACGCGAGCCTGGTGCGGCGTGAGAGGTTCACGATCACTCCTTTGTGTGTGTGGACTGGTGCAGCTGAGAGCGCTCTCATTTGCAGTGCTGAGAGCGCTCTCACGGATTAGTGGACAAGCTACGCGACCCTGCGCGCACGTGTCAAGCCTTTCTTTCGGGAGCACGGTCGGCCGACGTGCGGGGGAGTGTCACGGTCTTCTTTCGACCGCGTCGATTACCATGGGAATCAGCTCTCAACCAAAGGATTCTTCGTGCAAAACCCGTTCCAGTCCGTCAGCCCCCGCGTCAGGAAGCGCCGCATCGCGGTGCTGGCGGGCATCGTGGCAATGGGAACTGTCGTTGCCGGATGCGCAACAGAGACGGGCTCAACCGGAGCAACGGGAGATCGCCCGCAACCGTCTGTCTCCGCGACCCCCGACGTGGTCAGCCAGGTCAGCGCAGTGGAGCCGGCGACCGGATCGGTCACCGGTGGCACGACGGTTTCCGTTTCCGGCACCGGCCTCAAGAGCGCAACAGCCGTGACGGTGGGAGGCGTCCCCGCGTCGGATGTGACGGTGAAGGATGACACGTCGCTGAGTTTCGTGGCTCCCGCGGCCGTCAACTTCCAGCCTGTTGCCGCTGATGTCGTCGTTCTTGACGGGGAGACGCCGATCGGATCACCCGTGCCGCTGACGTATGCGGTGGAGACCGGTATCGACGCCCAGATGTCATACGCGATGACTCACTGGAGCACGTACAACGAGGCCGAGTGGGGCAACCTCAACCCGGTCGGCGGTGACTGTGCCAACTTCGTCAGCCAGACGCTGATCGAACGCGGCTGGGAGCAGACGGATGCCTGGCACAACAAGCGGGCCGGTGCCGACTGGACCCCGGCGTGGGGATACGTCCCCGCCATGGACGACTGGTTCGCCAGTTCCGAGGGGCCGGAGGCTACCCGGCTGTCCCTCGATGAGCGCGACAAGGTCAAGGTCGGCGACGTCGCCATGTTCGACTGGAACCTCAACGACACTCCGGACCACGTGATGATCGTGTCGAAGGTGTTCGTCGAGGGGGATAAGACCGTGATTCAGCTCGTCGGCCACAACAAGGACTTCGACTACAGGGACCTCGACACCACCATCACCGTCGAGCACCCGGGCGGAACCGCGTGGTTCTGGAGTATTCCCGCCTAACCGCCCCCTCTGGATCGGACCGCGCATGCACCGCACGAACCGGACGCCTCACGTGCTTCTCGCGCTCGCGCTTCTTGGCGTTGGGGCCGGACTCGTCGCGTGTTCTGCGACAGGTCCAGGGCAGCGGTCCCCGGACCCCGGCCAGCCGGTGGCGGCCTTTTACGGTGATTCGTACACGCAAGGGGTTGGCGCAAGCGATCCGTCACTCCGATGGTCGACACTCATCGCCGCCGACCGGAACTGGACCGAGTTCAACCCCAGCGTGAGCGGGCTCGGCTTCGTGAACAATCGCGACGCTCTGGCCGACGACCTCGTCGGGCTCATCGTCGATGAGAAACCCGACATCGTCATCGTCACGATGGGGCTCAACGACAACTTTGCTCCGCCGAGTGCGGCCGACGGCCTCAGGCAGGCCATCGGGGACGACCTGGAAACCTTCGCCGAGGAGCTTCCCGACGCCCGCCTCGTGGTCGTCGAGCCGTTCTGGTACACCGACGAGAGGCCCGAAACGGTCGACGCCATCATCGGCTGGGTGCGGGATGCCGCCACCGCCGTCGACGCGGACTACATCGAGGGAGCCTCGCGGTGGCTGGAAGGCCACCCGGAATGGATGTCGGCCGACGGCATCCACCCCAACGACGCGGGATACGCCGAGATCGCCGAGCGCATGGACGAGGAACTGACCGCACTCGGTCTGTAGTCAGTTGCCGAGAGCATCAGTTCCGGCCCAAAGCATCAGTTGCGCCGGGTGTTCTCGACCGCAACTGATGCTCTCGGGGTAGGAGCTATCCGCCGAGCGCCGCGTCGACGATGAGCTTCGCCTCGGCCTGGACCTGCTTCAGGTGCTCGGCACCCCGGAACGACTCAGCGTAGATCTTGTAGACATCTTCGGTCCCGCTCGGCCTCGCGGCGAACCAGGCGTTCTCGGTCACGACCTTCACCCCGCCAACGGGTGCGCCGTTGCCTGGCGCTGTGCTGAGCTTCGCGACGATGGGATCGCCGGCCAGCTCGGTCGCCGTGATCGCCGCTCCATCCAGCTTGCCGAGTGCCGCTTTCTGGGCTTTCGTGGCAGCGGCATCGACGCGCTCATACACCGGGTCGCCGTACTTGTCGGTGAGTTCCCGGTACAGCTCCGATGGGGTCTTGCCGGTCACCGCGAGGATCTCCGCGGCGAGCAGGCACAGCAGGATGCCGTCCTTGTCTGTGGTCCACACGGTGCCGTCCATCCGCAGGAAGCTCGCGCCAGCACTCTCCTCGCCGCCGAAGCCGACAGAGCCGTCGATGAGTCCGGGGACAAACCACTTGAACCCGACCGGCACCTCCCACAGCGTGCGGCCGAGTGAGTCAGCCACCCGGTCGATGATGGAGCTGGAGACCAGGGTCTTGCCGATCTTCGCGCCCTGATCCCAGCCGGAACGGTTGCGGTAGAGGTAGTCGATGGCGACCGCGAGGAAGTGGTTCGGGTTCATCAGCCCGCCGTCCGGCGTCACGATGCCGTGCCTGTCGGCATCCGCGTCGTTGCCGGTGAGGATGTCGTACTCATCCTTATGCGCGAGAACGGATGCCATCGCGAAGGAACTCGACGGATCCATCCGGATCTTGCCGTCCCAGTCGAGAGTCATGAACCGCCAGGTCGGGTCGACGTGAGGGTTCACCACTGTGAGGTTGAGGTTGTACTTGTCTGCGATCGCCTGCCAGTAGCTCACGCTCGCCCCGCCAAGCGGATCGGCGCCGATCTTGATTCCCGACTCACGAATCGCGTCCATGTTGATGATCGTCGCGAGGTCATCGACGTAGTTTGTGCGGAAGTCGTAGGTTTCGACGGCGCTCGGTTCGGCCATCTGGACATCGATCATTCCGTTTGCGATGATTTCGTTCGCACGGTTGGCGATCCAGCTCGTCGCATCGCTGTCGGCCGGCCCGCCGTGCGGCGGGTTGTACTTGAAGCCGCCGTCTGCCGGAGGGTTGTGGCTCGGCGTGACGACGATGCCGTCCGCCTGTTCCTCGGCGCCGGAGTTGTTGTACTTGAGGATCGCGTGGCTGAGCGACGGGGTTGGGACGAAGTCGTCGAACTCGTCGACCAGGACGCGCACGTCGTTGCCCACAAGCACCTTGAGCGCCGTGGTCTGCGCCGGGTGGCTCAGCGCGTGGGTGTCCGACCCGATGAACAGCGGACCGGTGATGCCCTGGTCTGCCCGGTATTCGACGATCGCCTGTGTGGTCGCGGCGATGTGATGCTCGTTGAAGGCCGTGTTGAGGGATGACCCCCTGTGCCCGCTGGTTCCGAAGACCACGCGTTGTTCCGGAATCGACACGTCGGGCTGCAGCTCGAAGTACGCCTCGAGAAGCGCCGTGACGTCGACGAGATCGGATTCAGCTGCTGGGGTGCCTGCTCGCTCATTCATGAGCCCATTGTGGCATCAGCGCCCCCTGCTCGTCAGGGCCTTGCGCCGGACCCCTCGGCGAGGAGGGTGGTATCGGCCGCAAGAGTTCCCGAGCCAGGCGTGATGCCGTGGCGCTCCCCGGTGATGATCTTCCGGATGTCGTAGAGGCTCTCTGTGCCGTCGCCGAGGTATTTGTCATGGTCGAAGTGGTGGGATGCTCCAACCGCGTCGTGCGCTTTCACCGCTGCCAGGATGGTGCCGTCTTCGAGCGTTGTGCCGTCGCTGCCGAAGAACTGAGCGCCCCATCCCGGTTCTGCTGGATTGGCTCGACCTGACCAGAACCGCCCGGTGTCAGCGAGCGCATCCTCGCGTGCCTGGGAGACGTACACCCGTTCCGGCTGCACGTGGAGGTCGGTGATCGTCAACCCGGCAGGAACACCGGCGGAACCGATGATGACGAACGAATTCACCCCGTAATTGCCATTAGCGAGAGCGAGGGCCGCGGTCGTCGAGCCGTAGGAATGGCCGATGACCGTCACCTCCGCAAGCGGCTCGGCTTCGTCCCGCACGGCGTCATACCCGGCGAGGGCGGCGGCGAGCCGTACAGACCCCGCCTCGGCGTGCTCGGTCGAAACCGTGTCGACGGGTCCCGGGCTCGCGTAACCCAGCCAGAGCACGGCGGCGCTGTCGACCGATGCCTCCTGCATCCGTTCGACGCCACGCAGGTAGTCCGACAACTGGAGCACGCTCGAGTCCATGCCCGGCACGAAGAAGCTCGCGAACTTCGCACTGTCGAGATCTCCGACCGCAACGGCAGCGAGCGGGGGGCCGGCCACCGTTCCATCGAGCTCGATGAGGTAGTGCGGCACCGAGTCGGACAGATCGGCCCCGGACCCGAATCGTTGAACGAGGAGATCGACGCCGCGCAGCCTGTCGGTCGCCTCCATGGTGATGTGAGCGCTCTGGGCGTCGCCCGAAGAAAGGCTGTGCCCAAGCGCGAGCCGCAGGTCCGCTTCCGCCTGGTCTTTTAGATCGGCGAGCCGCGCCACGTTTGCGCTGCTGCGGTCGACATACGAAACCCCGCCGAGGTTGCCGATTGCGTCCGGCCGATCCTCGACCAGGCGGTTCCGGAAGTCGTCGGGCAGGTCGGTCCAGAGCGCTGCGACCTGGCGCGGCTTGAGCGCCTGCAGTGCACCCACGGCGGCGTCGAGATCGCCGGAGAACTCGGTGGCGAATCCGAGGCCGGACAGGGAGCCGATGACCCTCATGGACGGCGAGTCGGATGCCTGTGACCTGGCATGCTGACCGGTGAACGAATGGTGAACCTGGCTGGCGAGCCCCGGGCCGGTGATGAGCAGCGCGAGCACCGTTGTCGCACCACCGAGGCGGGACAGTCGGGACGCGCCACGAAGCGCCGACTTACCACTGTTGACCGCGGATGCGACCACCCTCAACGAATACAACCGACTACTCCCCGCACAACGACCGGAATGTCGCTCCCCCTGGTACGCGCGCGTAGCCAGCCTCGAAAGCATATCGATTCGTGCAGGCCGTGCACAGTCCCACATTCGGGGCGCTTCACCGATACTCCACCGTTGGTGGAGAGACTGGCCGGTAGGCTCGATTCTATGGCACAGACCCGCGACCCGGTTTCGCTCCGCACGTACAGCTACCTGGGGCCCCGCGGAACGTTTACCGAAGCCGCCCTCGCGCAGGTGCCTGAGGCGGTCGGCCAGAACTGGCGGTCGGTCAACAATGTTGGTGAAGCGCTCGGAGATGTCATCGCCGGGCGAAGCGATGGAGCGGTCATCGCCATCGAGAACTCCATCGAGGGTGGGGTTTCCGTCGCCCAGGACGCCCTCGCAACAATGCCGGGGCTTCGCATCGTCGGTGAGTACCTCGTGTCGGTGAATTTCGTCCTCGTCGCCCGTCGCGGAACGCGGCTCGAGGATGTCAGGGTTGTCAACGCGCACCCGGTTGCTTACGCGCAGTGTCACCAGTGGATGGACGCAACGCTCCCTGATCACGGGCACATTCCCGCCACGAGCAACGTGGCCGCGGCATCCGCCCTGTTCGAAACCGAACTGGCAGACGCCGCCATTGCGCCGCCAGGAATCGTGGACTCGTACGACGTCGACGTGCTCGCCGAGGCGATCGGTGACAACCCGAATGCCGTCACGCGGTTCCTCCACGTGAGCAGGACAACCCGGATTCCCGACGCAACCGGGGCAGACAAGACGAGCCTCGTCGCCGAGCTTCCCGTCGACCGTGCCGGTGCCCTGCTCGAGCTGCTGCAGCAGTTTTCGACGCGCGGTGTAAACATGAGCCTCATCGAATCGAGGCCGATCGGCGATGAGCTGGGCAGGTACCGATTCATCATCGACGCCGACGGTCACATCAGCGACGAGCGGGTTGCGGATGCTCTTCTCGGCGTCAGGCGGTTCAGTCCCGGTGTCATGTTCCTCGGCTCGTACCCTCGTGCGGACAAGTCCCCGATCGTCTTCGATGAGAAGTACTCGGACGAGGTCTTCGTCGACGCACGCGAATGGTTGCGGGAACTTCTCGCCGGTGAGTCCGACGGAACCGCGGCGGCGGCTTCGTTCGCTGGCTAGAATCCGAGTCAGGCATTCCGCGCGAAGGAGCATCGGATGAGCGACGAAGGCGGGTTCGACCCCAGGTACAGTCCGGAGTTCCAGCGTGGCTACGAGCCCAGCCGACGCGATCGGGCCGGTGAGTCGCCGCAGGCCCCAGCCCGGGTAGCGCCGATGCCCGTTGCCCCGGTTCCCGATCTGGTTGTTCGGCAAGCCGAGGGGCCGGACCGGATCGAAACGTTGCTTTCCGGCGGCACGGATGCTGCGGGCGATGCCGAGGACGTGGCCCCACCCGCTGAACTGCGCCCGTGGCGAAACCCCTACCTGATCAGCCTCGCGGTCATCGGGACCGTGATGACGATCGCGGGGGTGACGCTCTATCGCTGGGCGGTCACCCAGATGTACTCCGGGCAGATCGGCGGAGGACAAACCAGTGAAGAAGCGCGCTTGGACTGGATTTGGGTCCAGGTCGCGTGGGGCATTGCCCCGCTCCTGTGTATCGCCGGAGTTCTGACCGTGATCGGCGTTGTTTTCTTCCTGGCGACCAGGTGGACGCCCGTGAGACACAGGACCAGCGGTTCGGACGGCGAGCTGGACGGATAGCTCGCTCGTGGCATCCGTTCGGCACCGTCGTCGACGTCATCGGGCCCGCTGGATCGCCGGCGCGGGAGCCCTGCTGGTGATCAGCGGCCTTGGCCTGCTGCTTGGCGACGCGCAGGCAAGGCTGGACGCTGCTGAGCGGGTTATCTCGCTGACCGCGGAAGAGCGTGAATTTTTCGGCGAGGATGCGGACGCGATGGTCGGATCATTTGTGGTGTCATCGCTCATTCAGAGTCTGGTGTCTGGCTCTGGCACGCCCACGTTCGACGTGACGGTGACGGAGGCGGGAATCGAGGGCCGTGAGGTCTCGATCATTCAGTCGTCATCGTCGATGGTCTCAGTCTTCGACGGGAGCTGGCACGCCGCTCCTGCCGCGATCCCGGTGTTCGCCGGGATCGCGTTGCTCGTCGTCGCGCTCTTCGAGCGAGCGGCCAGGTGGCGACCGCAGCCCGATGCTGAGCGGCGAAATTGACTGGCGCGCCCGGCGCGATCAAACTGTTCTCGGTCGAACAACGACCTTTCTCGCGCGTCGCACCCCTCCTCATCCGGAATCTGGCTGCCGTGCGTCGCCCGGGCGGTGTTGCCCGTTTTCCTGATCAGAAAGTTCTCCCTTGTTCCAAACCTCACCCAGTTCAGAAGCCATTTCCGAGGTGTATGAGACCGCCGTCGCCCGCAACGCAGGGGAGCCGGAATTCCATCAGGCCATGCACGAGGTGCTCGAGTCGATAGCGCCAGCGCTTGACGATCACCCCGAGTTCCTCGAGGCGGGAATCCTCCAGCGGATCGTCGAGCCCGAGCGTCAGGTCATGTTCCGCGTGCCGTGGACCGACGACCAGAATCGCGTGCAGGTCAACCGGGGTTTCCGGGTGCAATTCAACTCAGCGCTCGGTCCGTACAAGGGCGGTCTCCGGTTCCACCCGACGGTGAACCTGTCGATCATCAAATTCCTCGGTTTCGAGCAGATCTTCAAGAACGCGCTCACCGCGCAGGGGATCGGCGGTGCCAAGGGCGGAAGCGACTTCAACCCGCAGGGCAAGAGCGACGCCGAAATCATGCGGTTCTGCCAGAGCTTCATGAACGAGCTCTACCGCCACCTCGGCGAGCACACCGATGTGCCGGCCGGTGACATCGGCGTCGGCGGACGCGAGATCGGCTACCTCTTCGGCCAGTACCGCAAGATCACCAACCGCCATGAGTCCGGCATGTTCACCGGGAAGGGCACCGGATGGGGCGGCGCCGAAGTCCGTACGGAGGCCACGGGCTACGGCGCGGTGTTCTTCACCGAGGAGATGCTCGCGACCAGGGGTGAATCCATCGAGGGCAAGACCGCCGTCGTGTCCGGCTCCGGCAACGTCGCGATCTACGCCATCGAGAAAGTGCAGCAGCTCGGCGGACGTGCGATCACGGCATCCGACTCTTCCGGTTACATCGTGGACGAGGCCGGAATCGACGTTGACCTGCTCAAGCAGATCAAGGAAGTCGAGCGGCTGCGCATCGCCGAGTACGCCGAGCGGCGCACGAGTGCACGGTTCATTTCGGGTGGAAGCGTGTGGGATGTGCCTGGCCAGATCGCCCTGCCGTGCGCCACGCAGAACGAGCTCTCGTTGCGAGACGCCGAGGCGCTCATCGCCAACGGCGTCGAGGCTGTCGCGGAGGGCGCAAACATGCCGTGTCTGCCAGACGCCGTGCACGCCTTCCAGCAGGCCGGTGTGCTGTTCGGTCCCGGTAAGGCGGCAAACGCCGGCGGCGTGGCCACGAGCGCACTCGAGATGAGCCAGAACGCATCGCGTCAGCGCTGGAACTTCAGCGACAGCGAGGACCGCCTGCACAACATCATGCGCGGGGTTCACGCTGCGGCTTTCGAGGCTGCCGACCGTTACGGTCGCCCCGGCGATTATGTCGTCGGCGCCAACACGGCGGCATTCGTGAAGGTCGCTGACGCGATGCTCGCGCAGGGCGTCATCTAGCGGCGGATGCCTGCGGGGCCGGCCGACGGCATCCGACCGTCCGCGGGGACGCGGACGCGCCCACCTTGCTCGGCCAGAAACGGCTGGTGACCCGGTTGCTCGGCCACAAACGGCTGGAGTTAATCGCGAGAAGCAACCGTTTTTGTCCGGGCAGGGCGCGTGCGACCATGTGTGGCCGAGCAGCGCCCGTTGCCTAGCCGATCCAGCCGAGCATCCGCAGTCGTCGCTCGACTCGACGCCGCAGCCCGGGCAGGTCGGCGAGGTCGTCCCCGGTGAATTGCAGTGTCTGCCAGCCTTCGTCGCCGATGTCGTTGGCCCGGCGCACGTCACTTCGCCATTGGCGGATGTCGGTGCGGTGCTGATCGCCGTGGTACTCCAGCTCGAGCTTCTGTTCGGGGAACGCGAGGTCGAGATATACCGTGCGGCGCGCCAGTGTGAGGAACACTTCGTGGTTCGCGAGGGGAGTGGGAAGCCCGCTCAGCGCCAGGTCGACGCGAACCAGTGATTCGGGGCGAGACCGAGAGTGGTCGGAGGTGAGGGCGAGCGCTCGCCGCAGCACCCGGCGTCCTGCTCGCGAGGTGTATGCGTCGACAGCACTGGCGAGCTGCGCGGCGGTCGTGCGTTGTGCCTCGTGCCAGAGGAGGAAATCCGCCGCCGCGACCAGATCGGGCAGATCCAGCATGGCAGCGAGCTCGCACCAGGTGCGCTCAACGGTTGTGACGGGCAGGCCGGCGAGCGTGGTGACGTCGCTCTGCTCCATCCTGGCGCTGTGCCCGTGGACCCCACGCCGACGCAGAGCGCGTCCTGGCGATCGGACCGTGACGTGGATCGCTGCGTCGGGTGACAGTGGCAGGGGCATGCCGTGGAGGAGCGCGGCGGTTCGGTGGCTGAGGGCCGCACCCCGCGGCATCCGTGTTGCCATCGCCCGGCACGCAAGTTCGAGGTTGAGACTGGTCGTGGCGAGCACCCTGATGCCGTGAAACGGCGCGACGAGGGACTTATTCCGCATCTGCGCGCGCGTGAAGCCGTGCTCGTATGCGTCTGCCACGGAGAACGCGGAGGGCAACGCGCACGGCAGTGGTTTACGGAAGGTCACGGCATCGAGGATGCCCCACGGCGTGGAGGCGCGGCAGGCTCGATCCACGCCTGTGGAGGTCAGGGGTCACCCGGCCGCCGGTTGAGGGATGGACGGGTTGCGCGGATCCCCCTTTGCTCGGCCAGAAAGGGCTGGTCGCGCGCTGCTCGGCCAGAAACGGCGGGAGCTTTCGCGAAAGTTCGACCATTTTCGACCGAGCAACGGCGCGGGCGGTGAGTGTGACCATTTCTGGCCGATCAACAGGTCGAGCAGCAGCCGGAGCGGCAGGAGCGGCTAACGCACCCGGACGGCCAGCGCCCCCGGGTCGGTCGCGAACCGCACCCCGGCCACGATGCCGAACCCGTCGCCGTCGAGCTCGATGGCGCGGGGTTTCTCGAGCGACACCGTGATGCCGGCGCTCCGCAGGTAGGTGATCGTCGACGAGTTCCCCGACGTCGCCTTGATGATGCGGCGGCCGATCACCGACTTGCGGAGCGGACCATTGTCGACCCGCAGCCTGCGCGCCACGTCGATCCAGCCCACCGTTCCGCGGGGCTGCAACACGGCGACGTCGAGCAGTCCGTCATCGACGACGGCGTCCGGCATCATCTCGAGCCCGCCGGTCAGCGTTCCACAGTTGCCGAACAAGATCGTCGAGACGTGGGCGCTGTGCACGGGCTTGCCCTCGAGCTGGTACCGAATACGGAACGGCTTTGCCCCCGGCAGCACACGGATGCCGGCGTCGACGTAGGCAAGCCAGCCAAACGATTTCTTGAGCGCGTCGCTCGTGTTCGCCATGATGTCGGCGTCGATTCCCATGCCGGCCATCACGAGAAAGCCGTGCTCTTCGATGCTGCCGTCGGTGCGGCTGAGCGTCGCAATGCCGAGGTCTATGTGACGTGTGTTTCCCTCGAAAGCGATGCGGATGGCATCCGCAGTGTTGGTGATCGGCACGCCGATGTTGCGCGCGAGGACGTTACCCGTGCCGCGGGGGAGGAGCGCGAGCGGAACGCCGGAATCGCGGAGGCCCTCTGCAACGCTTCGCACTGTGCCGTCTCCGCCGGCAGCGAGCACCATGGCCGCACCGGCGTCGACCGCCTGCTGGGCGATGCCGCGCCCCGGGTCCTCGATGCTCGTCTCGAACCACAGCGACTCGCCCCACCCGGCGGCGGTGGCTGCGGCGTCGATCTGGCGACGCAACTCCTGGATGCGGCCCTTGGTCGGGTTGAAGATCACAGCGGCGCGAGGGGACTCTGTGCTCGTCATATCTTCAACGGTACCCCGCGCGGCTAGACTTGCCAGCGTGATTGATCCAGTGCTCCTCCGCGAAAACCCAGACCTCATCCGGCGTTCGCAGGAGGCGAGGCGATCGCCCGTCGACCTCGTCGACCAGGCCCTCGATGCCGACCGTGAACGCCGCACGGCGATCACCACCTTCGAGGAGCTGCGCGCCGAGCAGAATGCGTTTGGCAAGACCGTGGCGCAGGCGCCCAAAGACGAGAAGGCGGCGCTCGTCGCCCAGGTCAAGGGCCTGTCCGAGCGGGTCAAGCTCGCGCAGCAGCAGGTGACGGATGCCGAGACTCGCTTTAACGAGATCGTCGGCGCGATCCAGAACCCGATTATCGACGGCGTGCCCGCTGGCGGCGAAGACGACTTCGTCACCCTTCGAGAGGTCGGTGAGAAGCCGACGTTCGACTTCGAGCCGAAAGACCACCTCGAACTCGGCGAACTCCTCGGCGCCATCGACATGCAGCGTGGCACCAAGGTCTCCGGCGCTCGCTTCTACTACCTCCGCGGCATCGGTGCCCGCCTCGAACTCGCCATCATGAACATGGCACTCGATCGCGCGCTGACCGAGGGGTTCATTCCGCTCATCACCCCGACGCTCGTGAAGCCCGAGATCATGGCCGGAACCGGGTTCCTCGGCGCCCACGCCGACGAGGTGTACTACCTTCCCGCCGACGACCTCTACCTGACCGGTACGAGCGAGGTGGCGCTCGCCGGATACCACTCCGACGAGATCATCGACGTGGCGGATGCCCCGATCCGCTATGCGGGCTGGTCCACCTGCTACCGCCGCGAGGCTGGCTCGTACGGCCGCGACACCCGCGGAATCATCCGGGTGCACCAGTTCAACAAGCTCGAGATGTTCGTGTACACGACACCGGAAGAGGCAGAGGCCGAGCACCTCCGTCTGCTCGGCTGGCAGGAAGGCATGCTCCAGGCCCTCGGCCTGAGCTACCGCGTTATCGACACCGCCGCCGGCGACCTCGGCTCGAGCGCCGCACGCAAGTACGACGTCGAAGCCTGGGTTCCGACGCAGGACGCGTTCCGCGAACTCACCTCAACCTCCAACTGCACGACGTACCAGGCGCGCCGCCTCAACATCCGTTACCGCGGTGAGAGCGGCAAGACCAGCCCGGTCGCGACCCTCAACGGCACCCTGGCAACGACCCGCTGGCTCGTCGCGCTCCTCGAAACCCACCAGCAGGCCGACGGATCGGTCGTTGTTCCCGAAGCGCTCCGCCCGTACCTCGGCGGGCTCGATGTGATCCAGCCGCTGTGAGCGAAGCCGGTTTCCTCGTCGCGCTCGACGTTGACGGCACCCTGCTCCACGAAGATGGATCGATGTCGGATGCCGTCATCGATGCCGCTCGCGCGGCATCCGCCCGCGGTCACCAGCTGATGCTCGCAACGGGGCGCAGCTGGGAAACAACCCTGCCTGTCGTCGAGCAGCTGGGAATCGACCCGGAGTACGTCGTCTGCGCGAACGGCGCACTCGTCATGAAACGCGACCAGGGAGCGGTCGGTGGATACCACCGGCATCTCATCGAGACCTTCGATCCGAGCGACGTGCTCAAGACCATCCGATCCCACCTCGCCGACGGCCGATACATGGTCGAGTACCCGAGCGGATACCGCAGATACACGGTCGGAATGACCGACTGGAATCTCGAGAACGCCGAAGAGGTCGAGTTCGAGGGGCTGTTGAGCGAGCCGGTGACGCGAGTGGTGGTCGTCTCTCCAGAGCATGATGAACTCGAGTTCCTCAAGATCGTGGAGAGCATGGGCCTGCACCAGGTCGCGTATGCCATCGGCTGGACCGCGTGGCTTGACATCGCTCCGCTTGGCGTCAACAAGTCGACCGCCCTCGAGAGGGTACGTGGATGGCTCGATGTGCCGCGGGATCGCGTCGTCGCCGTTGGTGACGGCCGCAACGACGTCGAAATGTTCGAGTGGGCGGGAGCCCAGGGGCGAGCGATCGCCATGGGGCAGGCGCCGGACGAGGTCAAAGCGGCGGCGACCGAGGTGACCGGGTCGGTTGCCGATGACGGACTCGTGGCCGTTCTCGAGTCGCTCTGAAGCCCGGATTAGGGCTGCGGGTACTCGGTTCTCACTCAGGGACCGTCCAGAATGCCCTGTGAGTATGGACTTGCCCTGATCCGCTAGGATCGAGTGTTGCGTGCTGTCCCGACAGCGCGGCATGGAGGGCTGTCCGAGCGGCCGATGGAGCCAGTCTTGAAAACTGGTGGGCAGAAATGTCTCGTGGGTTCGAATCCCACGCCCTCCGCCAAAGCCCTGCCGACCCGAAAGGACCGTCGAGTGAGTGAGCCTTCACGCCGTACCCGGCGGACCGAACCGGTCTCAACGATCGCCAGGCACGGCCGGCTGAAGAAGTCCCACCCGATCCGGACCATCATCAAGGTTCTCTCCGGCGCGCTTGCCGTTCTGCTCGTCAGCGGAACCGCCGTTTCGGCGTATGCGCTCTGGGACATCGCGAAAGACGTGCAGCCATCCGTCACGCTCGCGAATGAGACGCCGGGTGTCTCGGCTCCGAACATCGACGCGATCGAGGGTGGCGTCAACCTGCTTCTCGTCGGCAGCGATAGCAGGGCCGGCCAGGACGGTGTATTCGGTGACCCGAATAAGGAAACCAGCGTCCTCAACGACGTCACGATGCTGATGCACATCTCGGAGGACCACACGGCGGCGACGGTCATCAGCTTCCCGCGCGATATGTTCGTCTCCATTCCGGAATGCCCGAAAGAGGACGGCGGCACGTACAAGGCGCTGGCTTCGCAGAAGATCAACTCGAGCCTGCAGTACGGCGGACTCGCCTGCACCGTGCTCACCGTTGAAAAGCTGACGGGCATGAGCATTCCATTCGCCGCCGAAGTCCAGTTCAACGGTGTTATCGAGCTGTCGAACGCCGTCGGGGGAGTCGACGTCTGTGTCGCCGAACCGATCGACGACGACTACACCCAGACCTACCTCGACGAGGGAACCCACACGCTTCAGGGCATGGCGGCGCTTCAGTTCCTCCGCACACGTCACGGCGTTGGCGATGGATCGGACCTTGGACGGATCAGCAATCAGCAGGTGTTCCTCTCCTCGCTCGTACGTCAGTTGAAGAGCAGTGAGACGCTCACCGATCCGACGAAGCTCTTCAGCATCGCCAAGGCCGCCGCGGGCAACATGACCCTCTCGAACAGCCTCTCGAACGTCAACACGATGGTGTCGATTGCCATGGCGCTCAAGAACATCCCGCTCGAGCAGGTCGTGTTCGTGCAGTATCCCAACGCCGCCGGAACGAGTGGCGGACAGAGCGGCGTCCTTCCGCTGAAGGCCCCGGCAAAGCAACTGTTCGATGCGCTCGCCGCCGACCAGCCGATTACGCTCACGGGTGACACGGGTGTCGGCTCCGTTCTTGACCCGAATGCACCGGTCACCGAAGCACCTCCTGCCCAGACTCCCGCTCCCGAAACGCCGGCTCCGGATGCCACTCAGCCGGCATCCCCGGAGACCCCGGCCGCGCCCGATGTCGTCGCGTTGCCCGAGGCAGTGCAGGGCCAGACTGCTGGCGACTACACGTGCTCCAAGGGAAACAACTAAAGCTCACGCGTCCGGGGTATCAGGGTTCCGCGACCGTGGCGGTTTAGAGTGGTGCTGTGAGCCACCGACGAGCGCCGATGATGAAGCATGGACGGCAACCTCGGCGGGGTGCGGCAGCAGTGCTGTTGAAGACAACGGCGATTGCCCTCGCCGTTGTCCTGGTGAGCGGCGCGTCGGTTGCCGCGTGGATTGTCTACGACCTGGCGTCCAACGTGTCGTCCAATGCGGTCGATATCACGCAGCCCGATGCGGCCGGTGATGCCGTCCCGAACATCGGTGCCATTGAAGGCGGCTTCAACATGCTCGTTGTCGGTGCGGACAACGATGAGAACCAGGACAGGGGCGCGTACGGGAAACGTGATGTCACACTCAATGACGTCAATGTGCTTCTGCACGTCTCGGAGGACCACTCCTCAGCTGTCGTCGTCAGTTTTCCGCGCGACCTGGTTATTCCGCAGCCGAAGTGTGTCGATCCCGAAACCGAGGAGACTGCGCGCGCCGTCTCAGCCCAGTCGCTCAACGCGTCATTCGGCAGGGGCGGATTGTCCTGCGTCGTTGCAACGATATCTGAACTGACCGGGCTGGAGATCGAGTATGCGGCGCTGATGTCATTCGACGCCGTTGTGCAAATGACCAATGCCGTCGGCGGGGTCCCTGTCTGTCTTACGGAGCGTGTGCGCGACAGGTATTCGGGGCTGGACCTCCCCGCTGGAACGACGACTATTTCCGGCGCGACCGCGCTCGCCTTCCTTCGCACCCGTCACGGAGTTGGTGATGGCAGTGACCTCGCGCGCATCGGTTCGCAGCAGCAGTACATCTCGTCCCTTCTGCGCACGATCAAGAGCGATGACACACTCACCGACATCACCAAGTTGTACGGGCTCGCTCAGGTGGCGGCCAAACACGTGAAGCTGTCCACGTCGCTCACGAACGTGAACCAGATGGTCGCGATGGCGAGGACGTTCCAGACGATCGACCTCGATAAGCTGGCGCTCGTTCAGTTTCCCGTGGTGACGCACCCGGACAACCCCAACAAGGTGGCTCCCAACAAGTCAGTGGCGAAAACGTTGTTCGACGCGATCGCCGAAGACGCGTCATTCGCGCCGGACCCGAACGTCGAGAGGAACGGCGTTGAGGCCGACCCGAACGCGCCTGCCCCGCCCCCTGTAGCGGGTCCGCCCGCTACAGAATCGCCGGCTCCTCAGCCGCCGACGACCGCCCCGTCCGATCCGGGCACAGGTGGGTCGCCGACGCCGACGCCAACTCCGACCTCGAACGTGATCGAAGGGCTCTCGGGCCAGACCGCCCTCGAACAGACCTGTTCGGTCGCGAATCGATAGCGGTCAGCTGTCGTTTTTCGCCCGCGATTCGGAACACGGCACATCACCCGTTATGATTGAGCCTGTGCATCCGCCTGTCGGCATGCACATGGAGACGTCGCATAGTTCGGCCTAGTGCACCACCCTGCTAAGGTGGAGTCCTCGTAAGGGGACCGCGGGTTCAAATCCCGCCGTCTCCGCCAGATCAAAACCCCCTGATGGCCCGGAAACACTGGCCATCAGGGGGTTTTTGCTGGCCTTCTCCGGGGCGCTTGCCCACGCTTTGCCCACGATCGATTGCATCACTTCCTCATTGAGCCGAGTGGCAACGGTATCGAGCTCATCGTCGAACAAATCGGCGTAAGTATCCAGCGTCATCGTTGCGGACGCGTGCCCGAGCATCCTTTGAACGGCTTTGACGTTAGCGCCTGAGCTGATTGCGAGTGAAGCCGCTGTGTGTCGAAGATCGTGGAGGGTCATAGGTTCCAGGCCACTAGCAGCGAGTGCTGTCTTGAACCAGGACTTTGAGCCTGCCGAGACACGCGTCCGACGCATGTGCAGCCCATCGCGACCCGGAAGCAGAAGTTCGCTCTTATTTTTCCCATCCATCCGGGCCAGTATCGAGGGAACCAAGAATGCTGGAAAGGGCACCGAGCGGACCTTGTGATTCTTAGGGGTACCGACATGGATGACCCCCGCCACCTCCACGGCGTTCTGCGAGACGCTCAAACGACGCCGTACGAGGTCGACGTCCCCAACGCGAAGGCCCGCCAGCTCGCCCCAGCGAAGGCCGGTGTATGCCAGCAAAAGCACCAAGAGCCCGCGCTCTCCGCTGTTGGCCGCAAGGATGTGAACTTCGTCATGGGTGAGGTAGACATTTTTGCGCTTCGGCTTGCGGGGGAGGTTCACGTCTTTTGCGGGGTTTGCAAGGATGCGCCTGTCCTTTACGGCGGACTCCAGAATTGCGGACAAGACGCCGAACGTTCTGATTACGACGGTGGCGCTGCGCTCTGCTGAGAGTCCTGAAACCCATTCCTGGATTTCGGTGTGGCGGATACTACCGACCGCCCGCGCTCCCCACTTCGGTTGGACTCGCAGCCGCCATGCGTCTGCAACTGGGCGGTACGACGACGGCTTCAGATGAGTCTGAGACTCAAGCCAGCGAGGTCCCAGTTCGTTGATGGTGACGCGTGCGGACGACGCATCGATAAAGTCCCCCCGCGCCTTGCTCACTTCGACAGACGCAAGAAACAACTCTGCGTCCCGCTTGGTTCTGAAGCCGCGCTTGTCAGTCTGCGAGTGGTCGGGCTTGCGGTAGCGAGCTCGCCACCGTCGTCCGGAGGCGGTCTCATAGGGGCTTACCGTTCCCATCGCCACTCCCAGGCTTTGCTTCGCTCGCTCAGGTCAACACCCAGGCCTTTCAGGGCGGATTGCAACGATTCAGCCGTTGCGCGACGTTCCTCAACGTTCGTCTCTGCGCCACCTTCTGCGGACTTCTCGGCGATTTCCCTCATGACTGACTCATACTCCTGCATTGAGCCCATGATGGTCTGCGTCACGACTCCCGCTGGGCCGCTGGAGCTCCCAACCCTGCTGGACGTGCCCGATACTGAAGACGCCCAGTCCATCAAGTCGACGACGCACGCCTCGTCCTCAGTCTCACCGGTTGCGACCACCTGCACGCGCATGTAGGGGTGATCAATGGGCAAGGCGAGAGCGATCGGTGGAACGTGGAGCGCCCAAGCGAGTGCAAAGAGCTGGTCCACAGTGACGTCCGGTTTTCGCCCACTCTCGATGTTCGCGATCACTCCGCGAGAAAGCTCACCGCCGAGACGATCGCTGAGCTGTTGAGCGCTGAGGCCTTCGAGGCGGCGGTATTTGGCGAGCCGGTCACCGAAGCCGGTTGATGGTCGTTGTGTCATATCAACACAGTAACGCTTCACTTGACACAAACGCAATCACGTGGGTACTGTCTGAACACGGCACAACTTGTGTCACCAAAACACAGGGAGCGAAATGAATGGACTGATGAGCCCCGACGACGTTGCGGGTTACATTCCGGGTATGACGGTGGGCGCACTGGCGCAGCTTCGCTACACGGGGAAGGGTCCTCGGTATTACAAGCCGACACCTAAGACGGTGGTGTACAAGGAGAGCGACGTCGTGGACTGGCTGGAATCTTCGGCGCGCCGCGGCACCGCGATGGAGGCGATCTAAATGTCTCAACACGGCGAAAAGGCTCTCGAAATCGGTCGGGATTTCGAGAGCCAGGAGACCGCGGCCCCAGCTAGGGAAACGATCAACAGCGACGCTATCAGCTTCCCGGATCTTCCGCGCGGCGCTTGGGATCGTTGCTCCGGCGGTCGCTTCGCGAAGGAATAGGCATGAGTATTCAGGCCCTGAACTTCGCATGGTCCTGGCCTATGTCGTCAACCCAGAAGCTGGTCCTCCTTGCGATCGCCGATTTCTACAACCAGGAAGAGCATCGTGCCTGGCCGTCGATCGACACAGTGGTTTTCCGTACCTGCCTTAGCCGTAGCAGTGTGAATCGCAGCGTCAAGGAACTCCGAGCGATGGGGATTCTTGAAGTCGAGACCTGGGTTGACGCAACATCTGGGAGGCAGCTAACCAACCGCTACTGCCTTCCTCTCTTGGACCCTGAATCGGAGGCGGAGCCGGGTCCGGTTCGAGCTCTGCCCAAACCGGATGGGAGGGGAGGGTGGAAGTATGTGCGGCTCCAAGTTGGGTCCGAGGTTCGCGAGATCGCCAGTTGAAACCCGGGAGGGCGTCACGGGGAAACCCTCCGGGGTGTCATGCTGCGTCAAAGGTGGGTCACGGTGGCACCCAATCCATTAGATAACCCTTACTAGAACAATCAACTGAACTTAAAGCGCGCGCTGCGGCGCAAGAGCAAATGAGGATGAATGAGTAGTCAATTTCCAATGCCCCCATATTTCGGAAACAGTCGTCCCGATCTCGTCCAAGTCAAGCCGGAGGCGGAGGTTCACGACGCGCTCCGCGCGGCTCTCCTTAGCGATCGACCGGTGTACGTGGAATGGCCCGGAGAGGTTGTCGAGCTGAATGGAGCGATCGTGGGGATGACACCCAGTCGCCGCATCGAGATCAACGCCGTCGTCGAACCAATTGATACATTGGATGGTACAATCGACTAGTTGGGCCTCGGATGCCAGCGCCCCGGCTCCTGTGGGCCGGGGCGCTTTCTGCTACAATGGGCGGTACAATCCGCAGGGATCGCGCCCGACAGGGGCACCAATGGGCTACCAGCCGCCGTCCGCAGGGACACAACGCAAGCCGCAGGGCGAGCGAACCAGCGACTTTGGAGTCGCCAGCACAGAACCGTAGAAGCTGACCGCAGGGACAGGCTCCGGTGACGTCGTCGCGCAATCGCGCACGTTCACAAATCGCTCGCCTGCGCCTATAGGGGCGGGGCATGTCCGAGAGGATTCCAATGTCCATCTTTACAACTACAAACGGAGCAAATGGCATCTTGAGCCTGCTCCAGTCCAGCCTCATTACCCCTCTGGGAAAGGCGTCGATCGCGGCGAGGGTTTCCACTCCGCTCCACACCAAAGCGGGTCGCGTGGAAGTTCCGGTCATGACCGAGGACCCATCGGCCGGTTGGTATGCGGAAGGCACGGAGATTTTCGCGGATGACCCGGAGTTCGAGACGATCACTGTCTATCCTTCGAAAGTTGCGGGCATCACTGGAATCTCCAACGAGTCCATCGCCTCGGGTTCCAGCGACATCGCGTCCAGGGCGTTGGACGCGCTCGTGCGGGACGTCGCTACAAAGATCGACGTCGCCTATTTCGGGTCCTTGGCGGCTCCTGCGCCCGCAGGCCTGGGCTCGCTTGAAGGGGTAAACGATCTCAGTACCGATCTCGCCGACCTCGACGTCTTCGAGGCGGCAAGGCTCGCAGCTGCGGGGATCGGGGAAATCGTCTCAGGCTTCGTTGCTTCCCCGGCGACGCTTCTCAAAGTTGCCACGTTGAAGGAAAGCAGTGGATCGATTCGGCCTCTGGTGCAATCGTCTCCTGTTGCTGGAGCGGCTGACGTCACCCCTGAAGCAGTGAGTCTCGCGGTTGCAGGAACCCGTCTCTACGCATCATCCGCTGTGGCGGACAACGTTATATGGGGCGTTCCTTCCCGAGCTAGCGTGCTGGTTCTTTCAGGAGAACCTGACCTCGCCACCAGCGGTGACGCCGGGTTTTCACGCGACATGACATTCGTTCGAGTCACTCAACGGGTCGGGTTTGCCTTCGTGCGGCCTGCCGCGATTCAGAGGATTACTGTCACCGAATAGACCTGCTGGGGGCGGGCTATCTGGACCGGATAGTTGCGGTACGGGCTCGCCCCCAGCCCTATGGAGCATTTGAACCTCGCGACCACCGTTGACCTCGAGACGTCCTTGGTTCGTTCACCGACGCCGGCAGAAGCCAAATACGCGTTGCTATTCGCGCGAGGATTGAGGATCCTCCGGGGCAACCGTGCCGACGTCATAGATCAGCGCGATCGCGAGCGGGAGTATCAACAAAGGGTCGTAGCTGTCCTGGCTGACGTGGTTGCGCGTGTCCTTCGAAATCCCGTGGCATCTTGAGCGAAAGCCAGGCGGGATATGACTACGAGGTAGATTCGGCGGTGGCATCGGGGCTCTTGCAGCCAACCGTCGCCGAGCTCGAGCTCATCGGAGCGGTCACGTCGGCCTGTTGGACACGGACATCGGGCATGGACAGCTGCGGCGCAAGCCGTTTCCAGACCACGCCTCGCGTTCATCCATTTCTGTGCGGCGGGTAGGCGGCATAATCGCTGCATGCAGAGCCTTGACGAATCAATCCGCGCAATCATCCGGGAAGAGGTGGAGCGGCAGCTGAAGGAGCGCGCCGCCCAGTTCGATCTATCAAGAATCGGTCAGCCCGTGGAATCGAGAACCGTTGATGAGTCGTCTTTCCGTCTGTACTCTGTGGCGGAGGTAGCGAAGCTTCTCGGGACGTCCAGAGGCTTTGTATACAGCCGTATCAACTCCGGAGATCTGGGCATAGTAGAGCTAGGGGACGCTGTCACGAAGCACCGCGTACGGGCCAGTGAGCTACGTCGTTTCATTGAGGCCAGGGTCAAGCGCTCTGGGTCGGCGCTTCAACGCGCCCAGCCCAGCGGCTCAGAGTTGAATTAGACCGCACTCGGAGCGCTTCCATACTGCTGTTCGGCCTGCACCAATGACTTCCATCCGAACCAGGCACCGGGGGCAGTTCGGGGCGTCTAAATCCCTGTCCATAGCCCGAGGCTACTCACCCCTGAGAATGCCCACCAGCCCCGCTGGCTCACCCTACGGATGAAATCGAGGCTCCGTCGTGTAGAGCCCGTATGTGGCATCTGTCAGCGTCATTGATGGCACAACGCATACCGTCGAAATGCCCGAAGCGAATTCCTGGATGAGAGCATCCGAGGGCATGCCAGTGCCGTCATCGATTTTGTTGCGTGCCGACGTGAGAATGTCTGCTGCTGCAGCGAACTTCTGCTTCGAAGTCATCTCTTCATTCCAGTCGTCGCATGTGGTGTTCGAGTAGCTCTGCGACCAAGTTTGCGTGTATTTGGAGATCTCCGTGTCGACCTCTGGGCCTTCAGCGGCCGAATTCGACGCGACGGTGACGCCAATTATCAGCACCAGAAGTGCTCCAACAGCGACCAGTACGATCACCCAGCTTCTCTTCGCTGCCCCGCTGCTGGAACTGGGCGATAGGTTCGGTGGTTGGGATGGAACGAATGCTGGTCCGGTCATGGGGCCCTTTAGTCGCGGTTGAGGTCCAGCGGGAACCGCTCTCACGTCTGCGGCCCATGCATGTTGGGTTCAACGTATCTTCCGAAGCGTCGGTGCGCATCGCCCACTTCGGGGCCGAGGGGGTACCCCGCACCCCCTCCCTGTCCGCGGTAGGCCCGCTTCGCGTATAGCGGCTGACAAGTTGTACGGGTTTTCAAGTCGATCGTCTACAGGCGAGGGGACGCCCCGTTATGGGGCTGCGCCTGGAGCGGTTCCAAACAGGATATATGCGCCAGAGTTGGGGTGATTCGGAAATTCGAATCGCAAAGACGGGGGACTGCTTATGGCGCAGGAATGGGAAATTGCGGTTGGCGAAGCGCAGAAGCGCACCGACATGCAGAAAGTCTATGGCGGTGGTCAGCGAGGCGGCATGGAGCCCTCGGCAAGGACGCCAAACGTGCTGCTTTTCACCAGTCCTTCGGGGGAGCAGTTCGGTTACACGTTCGATGGATGGCACGAGGACGGAACTTTCCACTACACCGGGGAGGGGCAAGTGGGCGACCAGGTGATGACCGATGGCAATCGTGCGACTCTCGCACATCGGTCAGCCGGTCGGGCGCTACGTCTGTTTCAGACAGACGGCTCGCTCGTCACCTACATCGGGGAGTTTGAGGTCCCAGACGAGTCATACGTGTTTGTAGATGAGGCACCTGATAAACACGGGGATCTACGCTCCGTATTCGTGTTTCGTCTCGTTCCGATTGGGGAGACCCTTAGATCACCGGAACTCCTGGCTCCTGTTGAGGTGTCGGCTGGGATGATCCCTATTGAAGCTACGAACATTGCCGGGTACGTGGCGCGACGCCCAGATGAACCAGTCGAGGTTGTCCGCCGGGAGGCAGAGCTGGTGAAACGATACGTGAACTGGCTGGCAGCCACGCAATCGCAGGAGGCGGTGCGCCATAAAATTCCGACTCCCGCAGGAACGATCATGTACACCGATGTTTTCAATCTGGCGACTGACGAGTTGATCGAGGCCAAGGCATCTTCGTCCAGACATAATTTGCGCATGGCGTTGGGTCAGATATTGGACTACGCGCGATACGTGCAGCACGAGGGCCTTGCAATCCTGGTGCCTACCCGTCCTGCGGTCGACATGATGGATCTCCTGCGCAGCCACGGGGTCGCAGTCATTTGGGAGACGCTTGGTGGCGGGTTCGTTCGTGGGGACTAGTCGCCACGACCAAACGAGGGGCGGGAAGTCGTCTCACGGAAAGCGTTGCGCGCTTGCAACGGAAAGCGTTGCGCGCTTGCAACGAAAAGCGTTGCACGAGTGCAGGGGGAAAGCACCGCGCGACTAGGCAGGTCACTATGCGTGCTCGGCGCGCAAAACCGAGACGATTCGCGGGGTGAAACCCTCGCCGGCTCAGCACAGGGAAGCACAACGGTGGGTCTGAGCATTGCATGTGAGCATATGGGATGGTTTGCGCACGCGCCTACGCTTTGGATAGAGTTGACGCAACAGCGCCCCGCCAAGGCTAGAACCTCTAAAACAAGGTTTCCTGAAATAGGCGGGGCCATTTTTTGTGTGTGGGGCAATAGGCTCTGCTGGTGAAGAAATTCCATACGCTGGATCAGCAGCGGAAAAAACTGGAAACTAACGGTCTGGCGGTGCCAGATCCGGCGGCTGCCAGCGCCGCGCTTTTGGACAGAAACTACTTCCGTCTGAGTGGCTATTTTCGCCAGTTCCAGGTGGAGCCGGACGCAAAAAGAGATGCCTTCATTAGCGGGACCACTTTCGATGACGTCATCAATGTCCACGATCTTGACATCGAGCTCGCAAGGATATTTCTTCATCAACTCGGCTGTATCGAGCGCTCCGTGCGCGCTCGATACGCGTATCAGCTTGCTGAGCAGTTTGGCCATGATGCCTTTTACCTGCAAGACGCGTTCTACACGGAAATTTCGGAAAAGCAGCGCGTTGATACCCAACAGCTGGAAAATCAGTTGAGCCGCAGTAAATCCCGAACACTGAATCCCTACCGCGACGGGGACGATTTTTCAGCCGTCCCTGTGTGGGTAGCGTTTGAAGTCTTGTCGTTTGGGTCGTTGTCGAAGATCATGGTCTATGCAAAAGATGACTCGGCGGCTAGGAAAGTCGCTGAGTCCTATTCCTTGCCGTGGGACGGTTTTCTAAACACGGTCCACAGCCTTTCTGTCCTTCGGAATCGTTGCGCGCATCACGGCCAGATTTGGCATCGACGTCTAGATATTCAAACGCCCATTCAGAAGAAACAGAGGCGCGGTGAACCCGACTTCGACGACAAAGGCCCACATGCGGCGGTGATCGCAATGAAGCGATACGCAAAGGGGGGACTGGGAGACTTGAGGTTCGCGGATGAGATCTCGAAATTCCAAGACGCCCATCCCCGCTTTTACGCGGGCGTGTTGAAGCCCGAACCGAAATAGCGGCTTGCGAGCTACTTCATTTTTCGGAGAGCTTCGCGAATCGCGTCGTCGAATTCGAACAGGTAGTCGCGGATGCCATCTGGGAGTCCGTGTATCTGATCTGTCTCGGTGCTAGTCAGCCACTGCCCGCGCGGCGGCTTCCCCTCATACTCATCGGTCCAAGCAGACCCGAGCGACTGTTCCCTGATCATGCGTCCGTTTTCGTCACCGACCCAAGCGCGGAAATCGACGCGTGCTCCCTCCGTGGGTTCGATTCGGTATACAACGATTGGCCGCCTACGTGCGATTGACTTACGTGCCATGAAATGCCTTTCGGTGTGGTGCCGTCCTACGGGACTCTATTAGGACATTGCACGTGTCCATGAGCGTTACCCAAGGACTGGGGGCAACGTCCGTCATCGGTGCCCACCGTTTGCCCACAATCGAGTGCGAGTCCACTTGTCCGAGAGGTCGGAACCTGATCGACAACGGCCAGAAAATCGGGCTTGGCAAAGCCAGGCCGCTAGTTACTGCCGCTGAAGTTAGGGTTCAAATCCCGCCGTCTCCGCCACCACCCCCACTCTTCGAGTGGGGGTTTTGTGTTGCCCCGCTCGCGCTCAGGAACCCCTCAAGGCCGCTGTGACAGACTGGGCGGGAACCTTTGGCATCGCCGACGTGGTCGTTGCCGCAGTCCAATCCACTGTGGAGACTCTATGCATTCGCTTTCCCACGCCGCCAGCGTCATCGCGGCCTCGGCTGACTCGTCGTCAGCTGGCGTCGCAGACGGAATCGCCGGATGGGCGATCTCGGTCATGGAGGCCCTCGGCCCGATCGGCGCGGGAATCATCGTTTTCCTCGAGAGCGTTTTCCCTCCGATCCCCAGCGAGATCATTCTTCCTCTGGCCGGTTTCACCGCGAGCCAGGGAAACTTCAGCATTGTCGAGGCGATCGTGTGGACGACCGTCGGCTCGGTTCTCGGTGCTTTCCTGCTCTACGGGCTCGGCCGATTGCTCGGCCATGACCGCACGATGTGGCTCGCTGCCCGCATCCCGTTCGTCGACCCGGACGACATCACGAGAACCGTCGAGTGGTTCGGGCGGCACGGAAAGAAAGCCGTGTTCTTCGGACGGATGCTGCCCATCTTTCGGAGCCTGATCTCCATTCCCGCGGGCATCGAGAGGATGAACCTCGCCGTGTTCGCGGTTCTCACCCTCGCGGGATCATTGATCTGGAACAGTATCTTCGTGATCGCCGGATTCCTGCTCGGTGAGAACTGGAGCGCGGTCCTGCAGTACGCGGACATCCTCAAGTACCTCGTCGTTGCGGGTGTTGCCTGCCT
Organism: Mycetocola sp. Y444; assembly: GCF_059445295.1. Taxonomy (NCBI): domain Bacteria; kingdom Bacillati; phylum Actinomycetota; class Actinomycetes; order Micrococcales; family Microbacteriaceae; genus Mycetocola; species Mycetocola sp. Y444. Next base: position 40,599 of record NZ_JCAIUB010000002.1, read on the forward strand.
CGTTGCCTGGTGGGTCGTGCGCACCGTGCTGCGATACCGTGCGCGCCGGGTAGCACTCGCGGAACAGCCCGAGGAGATGCCCGCGCCTGATCTGGACCAAACGCAGCAGCGATAGAGTCCTCGTCCTCCGTGGGCGGCTAACCTCTGGTGAACATTTCTCGCTGGGCACCCCTTTGGGGCGCGCTGTCCCCTAGGTTGGAGTGGTCAACCACATGCCAGCAGGACGCGACCCGGGGTCTGTCCTGCTCGAAAGGACTGAACGTGAACAACCGCACCGTGCGATCGACGTCGATTGCCGCACTTCTCATCGGCGCCGTCGCCCTCACCGGCTGCTCCGCGGATCCGGAAGCATCCTCATCGGAAGCTCCGGCGGAATCCGGCGGAACGCTCATTGTCTACACGAACTCCAACTCGGACGGTCGCGGCGAATGGGTCACCGAGAAGGCCGCAGAGGCGGGCATCGAAATCGAGATCGTTGGTCTCGGTGGAGCCGACCTCGCCAACCGGATCGTCGCGGAGAAGAACAACCCTGTCGGCGATGTTGTCTACGGGCTCAACAACATGTACTTCGAGACGCTCAAGGAAGAAGAGGCGATCACCGCCTACGAGCCGGCCTGGGCAGCAGAGGTCGACCAGGAGTCCGGTGACCCCGACGATGGCGCATTCTGGCCGCTCGTTGAGCAGGCGATCGTCACGGTCTATGACACGAACAGCGTGAGCGAATCTGACGCGCCGACCGAAACCAGCGACCTGTGGAGCGACAGCGCCTACGAGGGGCGCTACGAGGTCAACACGGTCCTCGGCCAGGCGACACCGCAGCTGATCCTCGCCGGTCTGCTGACGCAGTACGTCGACGAAGACGGAGATCTCGGAATTTCTGACGAGGGCTGGGAAGAGGTCGAGAAGTACTTCGCCAACGGTTCGCCCGCTGTCGAGGGAACCGATCTCTACGCTCGCCTGACGCGCGGCGAGGTGGACTACGGGGTCATTCCCTCGAGCGGCATCACCGCACGCGACGCTGAGTACGGAACGAAGACCGGGGTCATCTCGCCCAAGATCGGCGTGCCGTACGTCACCGAGCAGATCTCCGTCATCGCCGGTACGTCGAAGGAAGCACAGGCAGAGGAGTTCATCGACTGGTTCGGCAGCGCCGAAGTCCAGGGCGAGTTCGCCGCCGAGTTCTCGGCCTACCCGGTCAATGAGAAGGCCCGTGCCTCGGCTCTCCCCGAGGTCATCGAGCTCATCGACTCCCTTGAGAAGCAGGACATCGACTACGGATTCGTGCGCGAGAACATCAGCGCGTGGGTCGAGAAGACCGAACTCGAGTACCTGCCCTAACCGCTCGTCCTTCCCGTCTCTGGGGTGAGGCGGACGCGGGTAGTCCGCGGCCGTCTTTCCCCCTCAACCGCCGTTTATCGTGGAACGGTCTGCTGGAGCCCAGATGATCACGTACGACAACGTCGAAGTCCGGTTCGGTGAGCACGTCGCCATTCCCGACCTCAACCTCGAAATCGCCGAGGGCGAGTTCTTCACTCTCCTTGGCCCATCGGGCTGCGGCAAGACAACGGCACTCCGAACCCTCGCGGGCTTCATCGAGCCGTCACGCGGCAGGATTTTTATCGACGGTAAGGATGCCACTCGGCTGCCGAGTGAGAAACGCCGCGTCGGTATGGTGTTCCAGAACTACGCACTCTTCCCCAGCATGAGCGTCGGTGAGAATATCGCCTTCGGTCTGGCCGTTCGCAAGACCAAGAGGGCGGAAGCCGATCGACTCGTCGCTGAGATCGCCGACCAGGTCGAACTCACGCGTGAGCAGCTCGACAAGAACGTCGCCGAGCTCTCGGGTGGCCAGCAGCAGCGAGTGGCCATCGCACGAGCGCTCGTCCTCAAGCCGCGCATCCTCCTGCTCGACGAGCCGCTCTCCAACCTCGACGCCAAACTGCGTGTGCAGTTGCGCGAACAACTGAAGAACCTCCAGAGCGAACTCGGGATCACTACGGTCTACGTCACCCATGACCAGGAAGAGGCCCTGACGATGAGCGATCGGATCGCCGTCTTCAACAAGGGCGTCGTCGAACAGGTGGGCACCCCGGAGGAGATCTACGACCGGTCGCGAACGGAGTTCGTGTGCACCTTCGTCGGAGCCATCAATGCGCTGTCACCTGACTTCGTCCAGCGGCTCGTCTCAGCTGGCGCCTCTGGGCTCGACCCGGCGAAGCCGTCGTACCTTCGCCGGGAGAAGGTGTCTCTGTACCCGCCGCGAACAGGGGAAAACAGTATCCGTCTGGATGGCATTGTCGCGGCGCGCACCTACCACGGTGCGTACAGCACCTACGCGATCGAGTCGGGTGCAACAACGCTGCTCGCGATGGTGACGGAGAACGGCGACGCTCTGTTGGAGCCGGGTTCGACGGCCGACCTCTACGTCGACCCGACCTCGATCCTGCAGTACTGAGGAGTCGACATGCGGAACTCATCGCTCGGGGCCATGCTCCGCTCACCGCTCGTGATCGTTGTCTCGGTGGTGCTCGTGTGGTTCATCGTCACCTTCCTGCTGTTCCCGAACATCAACCTGCTGGTGTCGACGTTCTTCCCCGGCGGCGAGTTCAGCGCCCGCGCGGTGGAGAAGCTCGTCAGCTCCGAGCGCGCCATGAAGAGCCTGTGGCACAGCTTCCTGCTCGCGATCACTCTTTCGGTGACGGTCAACGTTGTCGGCATCTTCATCGTGCTCGTCACGAAGTACTTCCAGATCCGGGGCGCCCGCGTGCTCTGGCTTGGCTACGCCACCACACTGATTTACGGCGGCATCGTGCTCGCCGCCGGCTACAACTTCATCTACGGCCGGTACGGGTTCATCACCAACGCCGTTCGCAACGTCTGGCCAGAGGTCGATCCGAACTGGTTCTCCGGCTTCTTTGCCGTTGTGCTCGTGATGACGTTCGCGACGACAACGAACCACATGCTGTTCTTGTCCTCGGCACTCGCGAAGGTCGACTACCAGACCATCGAAGCGGCGCGGAACATGGGAGCGTCGACCTGGCGCATCCTATGGAAGATCGTTTTGCCCGCCCTCCGTCCGATGATTTTCGCCGTCACGGTGCTGACCTTCCTCACCGGTCTCGGCGCGCTCACCGCACCGATCGTGCTCGGTGGTCCTGACTTCCAGACCATCGCACCGATGATCGTCACGTTCTCGAAGAGCACCAGTTCCCGTGACCTCGCCGCGCTCCTCGCGATCATCCTCGGCGTCGCTACGATCATCCTTCTCGCGGTCATGAACCGCGTCGAGAAGTCGGGCGTCTACTTCTCCGTCGCGAAGGTCGCGACCCCGCTGCAAAAACAGCGAATCCCGAACCGCGGTGCGAACGCGATCGTCCACATCATCGCCTACGTCCTCTTCGTCATCTACGCGGCGCCGGTGCTGCTCATCGTCCTGTTCTCCTTCGTCGATTCGACCGCGGTGCTCACCGGGTCGATCACGCTCAGTTCGTTCACCCTCGACAATTACGCGACGGTCTTCGGTACTCCTGCCGTGCTCCGGCCGTTCGTCGTCAGCGTCGTCTACAGCGCGCTCGCCGCACTCATCGTCGTCGGCGGGCTGCTGTTCGTCTCGCGGGTGATCCAGAAATATCGGAACCCTGTGACATCCGTTCTCGAATATCTCCTGCACATTCCGTGGATTCTGCCGACGATTCTCATTGCGCTCGCACTCGTGATGACGTTCGACCGGCCCAACCCGCTCATCGGTGGCCAGGTGCTCACGGGCACCGCCGTGCTGCTGCTCGTCGCGTACATCATCGTGAAGATCCCGTTCACGCTGCGGCTGCTCAAGGCGGCGTTCGCGTCGATTCCCGATTCACTTGAGGATGCCGCTCGCATCCTCGGTGCGAAGTCACTGTTCACCTTCCGCAAGGTGTTGTTCCCGCTCGTGATTCCGACGGCCGCCGCGATCACCGCGCTCAACTTCAACAGCCTGCTCGACGATTACGACGCCGCCGTCTTCCTGTATCACCCGCTGTACGAACCGCTCGGCATCGCCATCAAGGCGAGCACCGAGGGTGAGAACAACCTCGACTCGATGTCGATCACCTTCGTCTACACGGTGCTGCTCATGATCATCATGGGCCTCACGATGTATCTCGTGTATGGCCGCTCTGCCGGCGCGAAGAAGCGCCGTTCTCGGTTCAGCGTCGTCGGCGGGCCGTCTGCGGCCGGTCCGGGTGCAGCGGGCACGGATGCAGCAGGCACGGATGCCGTGGCAACCGCGGGGGCAAATCCTCGTTCCTGAGTGATGCGTGCGTTCCTGACCGAAGATCGGCGCGGGCTTTTTGCATCCTGCGCAAATATTGCGGTTTTCTTACCCCGGTCTGGGGCCAATCCTGACGCAGCTGCCGGAGGGTAGTCCTTGCAAGGGGAGAAACCCCTTGTCGTGTTGCCAGGCCGCCCGAGGTCGGCACGCGGAGCGACCGTTCTGCGCTGCTGCGCTTACCCGATCGCGCAGCTCAGACCGGAATGATGACGCACTCCCGAAGATAAGCCGGGCGTGCGTTCAGGAAGGTTATTGTGAAGACTCACACCAAACTACTCGCCGGCTTCAATGCCAGCGTTCTCGTGGGAGCCGCCCTAGTGCTCTTCGCGGGAGCAGCACCGGCGTCCGCGCACACACCGAAGGTAGTTGCGACGTGCGACAGCCTGACAGTGACACTCAAGAACTATGGCGCGACCGCCAAAAACTCCGCCAAGGTGACCATCGACGGCAAGACCGTCGAGAACGCAACCTTCGGTAAGGAATTCGTCAAGGCATACAAGTTCGACGACCGGACAGTTGCCCACAGCTACACCGTCGTCGTCGACGCACCTGGCACCACTTACGACGTCACCGAATCGAAGAAAAGCGAGCCGTGTCCAGCGCCAGCAAAGCCTCCGGTAGTCAAGCCTCCGGTGGTTAAGCCTCCGGTGGTCAAGCCACCGGTAAAGCCTCCAGTCGTTACACCTCCGGTAGTCACACCGCCGGTCGAGGAACCGCCGGTTGTTGTTCCGGAGAAGCCCAAGCCGCTCGAGAGCGCCAAGTCGGTTGAGGACGTCAACTGCGAGAGCAAGACGGTCAAGACCACCACCACGACCGTAACCACCGGTTGGACGCTCGATGAGAAGTCCAACACCTGGGTCAAGGACGAACCGAAGACCACGGTGAAGGAAACCGTACGGGACGCAACAGCCGGTGAGTGCCCTGTCGAGACTCCTCCGACGAAGGTAACACCGCCGGTCACCGACACGCCTCCGACGGCCGTTACGCCTCCGGTCACCCCTCCGGCGCCTGCGTCGACCACTCCTCCGGTTGCCGACACCACTCCGGTTGCTGACGCCCTGCCGTCAACGGGTGCGGATGCCGCCTGGGCGCTCCCGCTCGCGGGTGGCCTGCTTCTCGCTGGTGGCGCACTGATGCTCGTGCGTCGTACACGCCGCGCTTAAGCACACAGCTGAACACAGGAACGGCCCGGAGAATTCTCCGGGCCGTTCCTCTGTTGCGGGTGCCGCCTGGCTCTCGGCGCCGCTCGCTCCTGCGGCATCCGTCACGGGGTAGGTGCCGAACGCAGAACGGCCCGGGAAGCCAGAGCTGCCCGGGCCGTGCTGTCGGTGAAACGTTACTTCTGCTGGCGTGCCTTCTCGTCGGCAAGGGCGCGCTGCCCGGCCTTCTTGTCGTTGATGCGGCTGTTCTCGGCACGCACCTCGGCCTGGGTGGCGCGCTCGGCCACGAGCCACGCCGGGGGAGCCTCGAGGAGTGCGGTGATCTCGGCCGTCGTGAGCGCGGCGTCGTTCATCTCGGCGCGTGCGAGACCGGACACAGAGACGCCGAGCTTGCGGGCAACCTCGATGCGGGGGTGCGGGCCGTTCTTGCGCAACTCGACGAGCCATTCCGGCGGCGAGCTCAGCAGCTCATTGAGCTGTTCGCGGGTGACCGGGTTCGAGCGGAATTCTTCGGGAGTTGCCGGCAGGTAGACGCCCAGCTTCTTAGCGGCCGTCTCCGGCTTCATCGTTTGGGGGGTCTTGTTCGTTGCCATGTTCCCAGCTTAACCGCCAACCGGCACTGTGGAGCGCGGGAGGAGGCATCCGTAATACCCTGAACAGACCGCCGCACACCGATGCGGTGGGGATGGAAGAGGACCGATGGATACTGCCGAGACGCCAGGACCGCGGTTCACGATAGCTTTTGTGCCCGGGGTGACGCTCGCCAAGTGGGCAACCGTCTGGCAGGAACGCCGCAAGGATCTGCCGCTGGCCTTCGCGCCGACCACCGAAACGGATGCCGTGAGCGTGCTTCACGAAGGAACCGCTGACGTCAGTTTCGTGCGGATGCCGGTGGACGACACCGATCTCAGCCTGATCCCGCTCTACAGCGAGATCGCCGTCGTCGTTGTACCCAAGGACCACGATCTGGCGAAGCTCGAATCGGTGACGGTGGCCGACCTTGCCGATGAGCACCTGCTGCAGGACCCTGACGAGGTGCCCGAGTGGCGCGACGTCGCGGCCGAGGTGCGCGATGGATCGCGTCGGCCGTTGCCCGAACTTCGGTCGGTCGAGGACGCGATCGAGCTCGTTGCGGCCGGAGTGGGAATCGTCATTGTGCCGCAGTCCGTCGCGCGGTTGTATGGGCGTAAGGATGTCGTCGCTCGGCCCGTCACAGACGTCGCCGAGACCCGGATCGGGCTGGCCTGGCTCGCCGAGGAGACGACTCCGGATATCGAGGACTTCGTCGGTGTGGTGCGGGGGAGGACCGCGCGGTCGTCCCGTGCTCCACAGGAAGAGCCGGAGAAGGCGCCACCGAAGGAGCGCAAACCCCAGCAGAAGCCGAAGGCGAAGCCGTTCACTCCGCGCCAGGGCCGCGCCCCGAAGAAGCTGGGCAAGGGCCGCAACCGGGGTCGCGGGCGCTCCTAGCCAGCGCTACGCAACGGTCGTGCCGAATGCGAGCCCGAGCAGATAGGTGATGGCGGCAGCGCCGTAGCCGATCGCGAGTTGACGCAGCGCACGTTTGAGCGGTGACGCTCCCGACAGCACACCAACGACAGCGCCCGTCATCAGCAGGGCGATGCCAACGAGGGTGGCGGCGACCGCAACGGCACCGAGCCCGCTCATGCCGAACAGGTACGGCAGCACGGGGATGATCGCGCCGGACGCGAAGAACAGGAAGCTTGAGAGCGCGGCGCCCCGTGCGGAGCCGATCGAATCGCCTGTCTGGGCAGACAGGGTGCCGGTGTCGAGCCCGACGTGCACGCAGTCGAGGTTGTTGAGCACCTCGCGGGCATGCTCGGCGGCCTGCTGGGGCGCCATCCCGCGCACCCGATAGACGTACTGCAGTTCGTTCGCGTTGACGTCGAGCTGGGGGAGCACCTGCCTGGCGGTTGGGTCTGGCGTGGTCGAGTCGAGCAGTTCGCGCTGCGAGCGGACGGACACATACTCACCCGCGGCCATCGACAGGGCACCGGCGAGCAACCCGGCAACACCCGCGGCGAGGACAACACCGGTGCCGACGCCGGTCGCACTCATGCCGAGCACGAGCGCGAGGTTGGAGACCAGGCCGTCGTTGGCTCCGAAGACAGCGGCGCGGAACGTTCCCGACATGTTGTTGCGGCCGCGTGCTGCCAACCCGCGCACGATCTCGGTGTGCAGGCGTTCGTCGGCCGCCATCGCGTCTGTCGCGTCGGCATCCGCTTCGTACGGAGATCGCGATTCAGTCCGCTGCATCAAGGCGAGCACGAAGACCGAGCCGAAGCGTTTCGCGAAGAAGCCGAGCAGTCGGGTGCGCAGCGCCGTACGGGTGGGCTCGTTCGCGTGCTCGCCGAGCAGGTCGATCCAGTGAGCTTCGTGGCGGCGTTCCGCCTCGACGAGGCCGAGAAGGATCGCGCGTTCCTCGCCGGTACGCCGACGGGCGAGTTCGCTGTAGACGGATGCTTCGGCGCGTTCGTCGGCAAGGTACTGTCGCCAGCGTTTGATGTCGGATGCCGTCGGCGATGTGCGGGGTTCGGTCACGGTACTGCTCCTGAATCGGGTGACCGACGATTCCGGGGTGCGGAAACTTCGGCCATCGTTGAGATGTGGCCGAAGGTCTCGCTCGCCCGCAGTGCGCGGGTGGGCTGCCGGGTCGAAAGACCAGTGTGTCGACAGACCGCGTCGCCGTTTCTGGAGTGAAGCGGCGGTGGGAACTACTCCCCTTCGCTGGGAGAGAGTCTACCCCAGCGAGTTCTGCTGGATCGGGGTTGGCCGGGCATCACCTGAGCGCACTTTCAACGTACGCTCATAGGTATGGCACGAAGCAATAAGAAGCGGCCGAGCATCAGGGAGTCGGGTGGCTTCACCAACTGGCTCAACAACTCGCTGCGGCCGTACATTGGCCCACCTCCGCTCGGGCCATACAACGAGGAGCCGTTGCCGCCCGCCTCGGCGTCGGCGTGCCCCCTCTGCGGTCAGCTCATGTCTCTGCACATCGTCGACCGCAGTGGTGAGCGCACCCAGCTGTACTGCCCGACCGGTGACGACACGGCGGCCAGCGCGTAGGATCACCCGCGTGGAGCATCCGCGACTGTTCGAACCGGGTGACGCGGTCGTCGACCGCGTGCGGCAGATCTGTGCCGAGTATCCGGAGTTCGCTGAGGTCGAGGCGTGGGGCCGACCCACATTCCGTGCGGGCAAGAAGCTCTTCGCGGTGATGGGCTCGTCGATGGATCGCCCGCACACCCTGGTGTTCAAACCTGATCCCGACGAGCGGCCGGCTCTTCTCGAAGACCCACGGTTCTTCGTGCCTCCCTATTTCGGGCCGGGTGGCTGGCTCGGCGTCGACCTCGTCGAGGCTGATGTCGATTGGGAGTTCATGGCGGAACTCATTGACGAGTCGTATCGGCAGATCGCGCTCAAGCGCCAGATCGCAGCGCTCGATGCGCGCGGATTGCGTTAGGGGATTAACGAAACGGATGCCGTCCCGCGTGCGTGCGGGACGGCATCCGTGTGAAAAATGGTGGCGGTCGGAGCGCCGCGGGTCAGTCGGTTGCGGTGAACTCGTCGTTACGCCGGTCGATCGCCTCGGTGAGGCGCTCGAGCTGTGCCGCGAAGCTCTCGAGTTCGTCGACCTCCCAGTCGGTCAGCAGCGGATACATGACCGACCTGCCCGACGGATTGACCGAGCGCATACGACGGCTGCCTTCCTCGGTCAGCACGAGGAAACGGGCCCTGCCGTCGGACGGGTCGGTGCGCGTCTCGACCAGGCCGAGCTCTTCGAGCTGCCGGATATGCCTGCTCACAACGCTCCGATCGACCACCAGGCGTTCGGCCGCGACACTGGCCTGCACCGAACCGCATCGCTGGATCAGCCGGAGCAACTGAAAGCCGGCAGGCGGAAGGGTGGGGTCGATCGCCGCTGCCGCGTTCTTCAGGATGAGCTGAAGCTTGCGCGACAGGGCACCCATGTTGACCTCGACGCCCACGATGGCCGCTGAGTGCCGGTCGGAGTCGGGGGAGACGTTCGTCGCATCCGTGGTCATGGTATCCTCGTCGGATTCGATGTCGCGCCATCATCTTCCGGCTTCACGGTCGGGATCTGACCGGTTGGATTGGCGAGGCCGACCGGGGGGAGCGCAACACTCGCCGTCGAGACATCGATGAGGATGTCGCTGGCGTCGCGGTCGTGCGACGTGTCGACGGGCTGCTTCTTCAACTGCACGGCGTTGAGCTTACCGAGCGGTGCGTTCGGAATGAAGATCGTCGCGATGAGAGTGACGAGGGTGAGCGGAACGGCGCAAAGGAAGACGAAGCCAACCCCACTGCCGTACGCACTCTCGACGACGCTCTGCAACACCTCGGGCAGCTCGTGGATCTGCGGGATTGTTCCGCTGCCGAGGTACTTCCCAGCAAGGGCCTGGTCCGTCGGCGCGAGGGCACCGACGTTCTCCTTGATGCTCTGCGCGACGACGGTGCCGAGCACCGATCCGAGTACGGAGACGCCGATGGTGCCGCCGAGGCTCCGGAAGAAGGTGACGGCGCTGGTGGCGACGCCGAGGTTGCGCACCTCGATCGTGTTCTGAACCACCAGCACGAGGTTCTGCATCAGCATGCCGAGACCCGCACCAAGGACGGCCATGTAGATACCAACGAGGACGAGGTTGGTGTCGTAGTGGAGAGTGCCGAGGAGGACGGAGCCGATGACCGTGAGGACTGCACCGGTCACCATGATTGCCTTCCACTTTCCGCGACGGCTGATCATGCCACCGAAGATCGTCGAGGAGATGAGCAGACCGGCCATCATCGGAATGGTGAGCAGCCCGGACTCTGTCGGCGTGGCTCCGCGGGCGAGCTGCATGTACTGCGCGAGGAAGACTGACGTGCCGAACATGGAGACACCGACCGAGATGCTGGCGATCACGGAGAGCGTGAACGTGCGGTTCTTGAACATGCCGAGAGGGATGATCGGTTCAGGCGACTTGAGTTCAACGACGACAGCGCCGACCAGAAGGATGACAGACCCGAGCACCATCAGGAGGCTGGGTAGTGAAATCCAGTCGAACTGCGTGCCGGCGAGCGACACCCAGATCAGGAGGAGCGAAACGCCGGCGGCGATGAGGATCGCGCCGAGGTAATCGATGTGAACCTTGCGCTTCGGCTGCTTGGGCAGGTGGAGCGTGCGCTGCAGCAGGACGATCGCGATGATCGCAATCGGCAACGCGATGAAGAAGTTCCAGCGCCAGCCGAGGGAATCCGTGACCAGGCCACCGAGGAGCGGTCCACCCACGGTTCCGACGGCCATGACGCCGCCGAAGAGGCCGGCGTACTTGCCACGGTCGCGCGGGCTGATGATGTCCGCCATGATGATCTGGCTGAGCGCGGCGAGTCCGCCACCACCGAGACCCTGCAGTACGCGGAAGAGGATGAGCGTGTCGGTGTTCTGCGAGAAACCGGCGGCAGCTGAGCCGATGACGAAGAGGCCGAGTGCAAGCTGGATGAGCAGCTTGCGGTTGAAGAGGTCAGCGAACTTTCCCCACAGCGGGGTGGAGACGGTTGTTGCCAGGAGGGTCGAGGTCACGACCCAGGTGTATGCAGACTGGTCGCCCTCGAGCTCGGAGATGATGAGGGGGAGGGATGTCGCGACGACAGTTCCGGCGAGGATCGACACGAACATGCCGAGAAGCAGACCCGAGAGGGCTTCGAGCACCTGACGGTGGGTCATGGTGCCGTCGGCGGAAGCGGTCCGTTGTGGTTTTATCGGTGCGGATGACCGTGAAGCTCGAGGCATGTGACTCCTGATGACGCGGGGAAGCTTTATTGACAAACGTCAACTATAACATTGACAAACATCAATTATAACCCGCGCTAAGGGTTCTGTCACGTGACCGTCGCTGCCTCGATTGGCGCGGAGCCGCCGGGTCATGTAGTCTCTAATACGGCCTGCGGAGCGAGAGATTGTCTCCCGGTCAAGCCCATGCGCCCGTAGCTCAACGGATAGAGCATCTGACTACGGATCAGAAGGTTGGGGGTTCGAATCCCTTCGGGCGCACGTTTAGCCCCGGAAAGACGCCGATTATGGCTGTCTCTCCGGGGCTTTTTCGTTGGTGCCCCACACTATCCCCACACTTTGAATTGCTGACCGGGTTCTGTGCCCGCGTTCCCTGGGCTTGTTCTGGGAGCCCGGTATGCCCCGGGTTCGGTCTGACAGGCCGTTACGAGAGCACGGGTGCGTTCCACCTAGACAGTGATCTCCCACTCGGCGGCTTGCGCTTCCCGGGCCTCACGTTCCGTCGACGGCGGGAAAACGTTGCGGTAGCTGGAAATCTCACCGGTGATGACCTTGACGATCACGTCCACCATTTCCTGCGGGTCGCCCTGCCCCGGGTAGGTGAACGTTGGTAGCTGCCAACCCGGCAGGACCGCCGTCTCCGGGTCGTACCAGTAGGACGACGCTTCGATCGCGGTGTCGTTGAAACCGGTTTGGAAGGGCCCGGGCTCCACAGTCGCCACGGTGATGCCGAGGGGCTTCAGCTCCTCCCGCAACGTGGCGGCGATCGCTTCGATCGCGTACTTCACCGCGGTGTATGCGCCGCCGAAGGGCTGGGCCAGCAGGCCGGCAATGGAAGAGTTGAATACGATCTTGCCGCTGCCGCGAGCGGCCATCTGACGGATGAAGCGCTTCGTCAACTCCAGGGGAGCAAACACGTCCGACTCGAAGTTCGCCCGAATGAGCGACATCGGCATGTCGGTCAGATTTCCGATGTAAGCCACAGCCGCGTTATTGAACAGCACGTCGACGTCATAGCGGAGCGCGTGCGCAACGTCGACCTCGTCGAAAAGGTCGAGCTTGATGACCTCGATGTTCTCCATGCCGGCGGCCGCGATCTCTTGACGCAACTGCGTCGCCTGCGGCCATATCTGCACCCCCGCGATAACCCGATACCCGAGACGGGCCAAATCGAAGGCGGCGAGTCGGCCGAAGCCAGTACCTGCGCCGGTAATAAGAACGGTATTCATGTCGGCCTTCTTTCGTTAGTAACTAACTGGTTGGTAGTTAAGGTAAAGGCGCGGTGCGTGGATGTCAACTAGCTAGTTAGTTATTAATGCGCATGACGTCGCCGAAGGGTGAACCGACGACGACTGTTGAGCGCCACAGCCGAGGTCGCCCAGTATGAGCTGGAGGCTACCGAGGCTGAAACTTCCGCCGCCATGCGGCGAACCGGTGCGAACTTGCCAAAGCGGGGAGGCCGAGCACCAACACGAACGCGTTAGAGATCAGGGGTAAGGGAGCAGGCCACACACGCCCATGGCGGATTCATGAAACTTGGAAACGTCACGCGCGAACGGATACTCGCTGCAGTGACGTTGAGTTCGCGCAGTTCGGGATTGAAGCCATCGAAGGCTCTGCCTCGCCCACTCCGGTATCTCGGACGGGTGCGTCAGTGCGCGACTCCAAGCAGGCACCAACTAGTTAGTTCTATCATGGTCACTATGAGAAAAAGAGGGGAAGCGAGCCGAGCCAGGATCCTTGAGGCGGCGCAGGCCGAGTTCGCGCAGTACGGTATTGCCGGAGCTCGCGTGGCTCGAATCGCGGACAACGCAGGGGTCAACAAAGCACAGCTGTATGCCTACTTCGTCAGCAAGGAATTGCTGTTCGACGCTGTCTTCGCTGAGGCAATCAACTCGATCATGGACGCCGTCCCCTTCACCCCGGAGGATCTGCCCGGGTACGCGGTCGCGCTCTACGACGACCACCTCGAGCACCCGGAGTTGGTGCGGCTGGCCACGTGGTCTCGGCTCGAGCGGCGGCCCACGGGGCATCTCAGTAGCGAGCTGTCGACCGAATATGGCAACAAGGAAGTCGCTATCGCGGCGGCGCAGGATGCCGGTCTCGTCGACGAAAAGTTCGATCCCTTCGACGTCATCGCGAGCGTGGTCGCCATCTCGATGGCCTGGTCGCCGGCGAGCACCGTATTCGCCGCAAGTCCGACGGATCCTGCCGCTGAGCACGAGCGCCGCCGGGATGCCTTGCGGACAATCGTCGCGCGAGGATTCGCGCCGTCGACTCAGCAGATCTGATCAACTCACTACCGAGGGTCTCGTGAGCGAGTCCATCAATCCACTCGGTGCATACCCTGTGGCAGAGCTGGCCGGCATCGTTGATGGCGGCACGCGTCGTGTGCCGCGCGCATGAAGAGGCGTTGAGCGCGAAAACGACGAGCAGGTACACGCGGAGCGGCACGGCGACCGACGCGAGCCAGAGGCGCTTCACAGCTCCTTCATGTCGAGGGCGAATCGGAACCGGACGTCGTTGCGTTCGAGTCGCTCGAGTGCTGTGTTGACGTCGCGCGCGGGCAGGACCTCGACGTCGGCGGTGATGCCGTGCTCATTGCAGAAGTCCAACATCGCCTGTGTTCCCGTGGTTCCTCCGCCGCCTGCTGAGGCGATGCTCCTTCTCCCGAAGAGCAACGCGAAGGGGTCGAATTGCAGGGAGCCGAGCGCGCCGAGAGCGCACAGGGTCCCGTCGAGCGCGAGGGTGTGAAGGTACGGGGTGAGGTCGTGTGGCGCCGAGGCGGTGTCGACGATGAGGTCGAACCGGTTCGCTTGCTCCTGCATGGCCGCCTCATCTCTAGATACGACCACTTCGTCCGCTCCCAGGAGTTCCGCACCGGCGGCCTTCTGCGCGGATGTGGTGAACAGGACGACGTGGGCGCCGAGTGCATGGGCGAACTTCACGGCGAGGTGTCCGAGGCCGCCGAGTCCCACGATTCCGACGGTCTTGCCCGGTCCGGCGCCCCAGGCGATGAGGGGCTCCCAGACCGTGACTCCCGCGCACATGAGGGGAGCGACGCTGGCGGGGTCAAGCTTGTCGGGGAGGGCGTAGACGAACTTCTCCTTCGCTACGTACTCAGTCGAGTACCCGCCTTGAGTCGCCGTTCCGTCGATGCGGTCGGTGCTGCCGTAAGTGAGGGTGGGGTACTCCAAGCAGTAATTCTCTTGATTGGCAAGACACATGTAGCAGGCGCCGCACGAATCGGCGAGGGTTCCGACAGCGACGGGGTCTCCCGCCCGGAATCGAGTGACGTCGGTTCCTATCGCCGTGACGAGGCCGACGAATTCGTGCCCTGGGACGAGGGGCTTGTTCCCGTTGCGGTGGATCTCGTTGAGGTCGGAGTGGCAGACTCCACAGAAAGTCACGTCGATGGCGACATCGTCTCCACGCAGATCGCGCCTCTGAATGGTCTGAGCAGTGAGGGGCTGGCCGTCCGTGACAGCGACGAGTGCAGTGGTTTCTCGCATGGGATCTCTTCTTTCTTAGTGGAGTGCGGTTGGCGAGGAGGAGTGGACGGATGCGTTTCGGGGAGGCCGGTGCGGAGCTGTGACGGTGACGCCTCTGCGCCGCACCCTGCTGGTCGGAGTCCGATGACGACGGTGTTCTTCTCGTGCGTCTTGGGGTTGGGGTCGATCGTGTGGAGCGCGCCCCCGGACGCGGCGGGCACCCAGAAGCCACTGACGAAGAGCTGGTTCGCGACACCGGCGATGAAGACCGGTCCCGGACGCGTCCCAGGGTCGAGGCGAAGAGAGAGGAACATGGTCAGTTCTACTAACAAACTAGTCGGTTACTGATTTGTCAATAACGTAAGGCCTGCCCGTCCGAAAGTCAACCAACCAGTTAGTCAAACCAGCCGCGGAGGTAGTCTCGCTTCACGCGCCGGACGGCGATGATGTCACCGACACAAGGATCCTGGCGATCGCTCTCGCTCAAGATCCCGAGCTCCGCAGCGGGTTGAGGCGCGCGCAGCTGAGCTGGTGCCGTCCTGGCTGCAGCGCTACCACTCCGCCACCACCCGGCTCTCAGAGGCGGCCCGGGAGGAGTTCGACCGCGTCCGACGTCAGTCCAGCTCGCCCGAACGAACTAATTTCACAATCCCGCCGGGCGCGAACGGTGACCGGCGAGGGGCGACCCATAAGTGGCATGTCCTCTCCGATGAGTTCGGCAACTACCGAGCTGACCTGCAGTCACTCGAGCAGTACGTGCTCGAGACGGAGCTCTGCCATGCAGCTGTCGTTTGGTACCGCAACCCATCGAATCGGGCCAAGATCGCTCTCGTCATTCCCTGGCAGAAGCGGGACGGCTGGCACAGTCTGTACATCGACTTCCTCTTCGTCCACGCATCCGCGGGAGTGCTAAGGCCTTCGATTGTTGACCTGCACGGTGCGTTCATTACGAAGCCGTCGGCAAGCTCAGGGGCCTTGCCGCATACGTCGAGAAGCACCCAGATGTGTTTCACCGTGTGCAGGTCGTTGACCAGCTCGAGGGCCGGTACCGAAATGCTGGATCTGCTCGACGATGGTGTGCGTGCCGCTCCTCACGTACAAGGGCAAGGACACCGACGATGCCGCTGAGCTTTGATGCGCTCAAACCGGTACTGATCGCATCTGCAATGCCCGCCGGAACCCCTCCGGCCGTGCCTCGCTGAGTCATTACTCACGTCGCCGAACCGCTTCGGCGCCGACCGTGATCCGAACCCAGCAACTGCCCAAGTGCTGGGCGGCCCGGTCGGCTGTGGGACGGTTCGAGATGGTCCCGCTTGCTTCGTCACGTTCGTCCGCTCTCTCTACGGATCAAAAGGGCTGGGGGTTCGAATCCCTTCGGGCGCACGGTATGCCCCGGAAAGACGTCGATTACGGCTGTCTCTCCGGGCTTTTTTGTTGGCGCCCTGCGCCGGTCTGGCTCGCCGCTGGCCTGGCAGCGGGATCTCGACTCAGCGCTGTGTCGCTGCACTGCCATGGTCGTCGCCAGCCTGAGTTGATTGAACTCCGAGATTACGGATGCTCAAGGCGCAGGCGATTTGGGATGGCCGTTCACGGGGCGCGCAGGTTGGAGTGGCAGCAATTGCTTACTTCAGCTGAACGCAAATGTCTTTGTTGACGCCGGGGGTGCGAGCGGGTTACTCTGTGTGAGTTATACGAATAACTGGCTTACGAGGAGGTGAGACATGGTACCCAAACGCAATAGCCCGACAATGTGGGAAGTGGCCGAGCGCGCCGGAGTGTCTCAGGCGACGGTCTCCCTCGTGCTCAATAACGTTGGCGGAAGTCGAGTAGCTGACGCGACCAAGGCCCGTGTCCTCGACGCGGTCGAGGAACTTGGTTTCCGCACAAACGCTTTCGCCAGGTCCCTTCGAAGCGGCAAGTCGGGAATGATCGGTTTCATCTCAGACGAAGTCGCAAGCGCCCCCTTCGCCGGCAAACTCCTCAAAGGAAGCCAGCTCTGCGCCTGGGAATCGGGAAACGTTATCCTCAGCGTCGATACGTTCAACGAACCCGAGCTCGAAGCGGCCGCGATCGAAATGATGCTGTCCTACCGCGTTCAAGGCGTCGTTTACGCCTCGATGTACCACCGCGTTCTCGATGTGCCAGCAGCCTTGGCGGGAATACCTACCGTGGTCGTCAATGCGCAGGATCGCGCTCGCCTGGTGCCCAGCGTCTTCCCCGATGAGGAGCTGGGCGGATACACTGCCGCGAAGCATCTAATCGAAGCGGGCCATACGCGGATCGGGATGATCAACATTCAGTCATCTGATAGCGATTTGCCCGCAGGGATCGGTCGACTCGCGGGTTACCGCCGAGCCCTTAATGAAGCTGGCATCGGGGAGGACCCGCGTTTCGTCCGGTATGGTTCCGGAATCGTTGAAGACGGCTTCGACCTGACGCGAGCTCTCATGAAGGAGACTGAGCGACCGACTGCGATCTTTTGTGGCAACGACCGGACCGCGTGGGGCGCATACCGCGCCCTGGAGTCGCTTGACCTTCGCGTGCCGGACGACTGCTCGATCGTCGGCTTTGATAATCAAGACACCCTCGCGCCCTACCTTGACCCTGGGCTGACCACCGTTGCGCTGCCCTATGAGGAGATGGCCCGCCGGGCCGTCGAACTGCTTCTCGCCGCTGAGGAGCCGACCCAAAATCCCATCGAATGTTCATTGGTCCGTCGTGGATCAGTGGCGAGTGCAAAGGTGCCCGCATGACCACAGAAACATCGCCGCAGATAATCTCCCGAGCAAGGCCAGAACTCAAACGCAGTCGAGCGCGTTCGCGCCTACGGCGCGCACTTCAGTCATGGCAGTTATACGTATTACTAACCCCGGCAGTTGTCTACATTGTGCTGTTTAAGTACTGGCCGATGTATGGAGCCCAGATCGCCTTCCGCGACTACAACCCCGCTGACGGGTTCGCCGGCAGTCCGTGGGTCGGGTTGGAGCACTTCATCCGATTTGTCGAGTCGTTCCAATTCGAGCGACTTCTGGTGAACACTCTGACCG
Source organism: Mycetocola sp. Y444 (assembly GCF_059445295.1). Taxonomy (NCBI): domain Bacteria; kingdom Bacillati; phylum Actinomycetota; class Actinomycetes; order Micrococcales; family Microbacteriaceae; genus Mycetocola; species Mycetocola sp. Y444. The sequence goes on from NZ_JCAIUB010000002.1 coordinate 58,415, forward strand.
TGAACGCGCTGGGTTTGCTGCTCGCGTTCCCGGTGCCGATAATCCTCGCGCTCATCGTGAACCAGCTGCAGAGCGACCGATTCAAGAAGCTCACTCAGACTGTGCTGTACTCGCCGTCCTTCATTTCGGTCGTCGTTGTGGTCGGGATGATCCACCTGCTGTTCTCTCCGCGATCAGGAATCGTCAACAACGCGATCGTGACCTTTGGGGGCGACCCGATTTTCTTTATGGGGTCTCCGGACTGGTTCCGGCCGTTGTACATCGGGTCGGACATCTGGCAGAACGCCGGTTTCTCGATGATCGTTTACCTCGCGGCGCTCACTGCGATCGACCCTGCGCTGCACGAAGCCGCTCGAGTCGACGGAGCGAATAAGTGGCAGCGGATCCGGCACATCGACATCCCCGGCATCATGCCGGTAATCACGATCCTATTTATCCTCGCGATCGGCAACCTGTTCAACCTCGGCTTCGAGAAGGTCCTGCTGATGCAAACCGATCTCAACCTGCCCACGTCCGAAGTCATCCAAACCTATGTCTACAAAGCGGGCTTGCAACAAGCACAGTTCAGCTACTCAGCCGCAATTGGGCTGTTCAACTCCCTAATCAACCTCGTTCTGCTGCTGACCTTCAACTGGGTCGCCCGCCGTTCGGGCCAATCGAGCCTTTGGTGATGACGCCATGACCCACACACTTCCCAGTGCACCTGAACGACTTGTGAAGTCGTCGCCCTCCGCTGACGGCCTGGAGTACCCGCGGCCGAAAAAACGGGGCAGCGTCGGCAATCGTTTTGCAGACCCGGTTTTCAACACGATCGCGATTGGCACTCTCGTTCTGGCCATGGTCGCCATCATCTACCCGATGTACTTCATCGTCATCGCCTCCGTTAGCGAGCCGACCGAGATCCTCAACGGAAACGTGTGGTTATGGCCACAAGGGTTCACGATCGAGGGCTATACGCGGATCTTCTCCGACCCAACCATTCTCCGCGGGTTCGGCAACTCCGTCCTGTATACCGTGCTGGGAACGATCATCAGCGTCACGACGATTCTCTGTGCCGCATATGCGTTGTCCCGGAAAGATCTCTACGGGCGCACGTTCTTCATGCTGCTGTTCATCATCACGATGTTCATCGACGGTGGTCTCATCGCCCGCTACCTGGTCGTTCGCGACCTCGGCATGCTGGACACCATCTGGGCTGTTGTGCTGCCGGGAGCGGTCGGAGTGTGGAACCTCATCATCGCCAGGGCCTTCTTCGAGAACAACGTTCCTGGGGAGCTCCGCGACGCCGCGCAGATGGACGGAGCCAACGACTTTCGATTCTTCTTCAGCATCGTGCTGCCGCTGTCCAAACCACTGATTTTCCTTATGATCATGATCCACCTCGTGGCCAACTGGAACGCGTTCTTCGACGCCTTGATCTTCCTCGACGACGACAGCAAATACCCCCTTCAGCTAGTGCTCCGCAACGTGCTCATACAGTCCGAAGTGACTTCCGCAGGAGGCACCGGGGCACTGGATTCCTACGCTGCCGCACAACGCCTGGGAGAACTGATCAAGTACGGAATGATCGTCATCTCCACGATCCCGCTGCTGATCGTCCTTCCTTTCATGCAGAAGCACTTCACCAAGGGCGCACTGCTTGGCGCCGTCAAGAGCTAACCACCTTCCTCCCTCCACCACACCTCGAACAAAAGGAAAGAACATGAGACATCGCCGTTTCTACACTGCTACCGCGATCGCTATCGCGGGCAGCGTCCTCCTCGCCGGCTGCGCAGGCGGAGGGGACGCCAAGAAAATCGAAGACAAGTCAGCTGACTTCGGCTTCAACGAAGAAGGTCTCCCGATTGTCGACAAAACTCTCGCTCTCACCTTCGGCGGCACCAAATCAGCTCTCGCTCCCGACTACTCCGAGATGGAACTCGTCAAACAGTGGGAGAAAGACACCAACATCGCAATCACGTGGAAGAACCTCCCCGAGCAGGTGTATGCCGAGAAGAAGAACCTCATGTTAGCCAGCGATGAGCTGCCCGATGTCCTCTACAACTCAGGGCTCACGGACGCAGAGATCGTTGAGAATGGCGACAACGGGACTCTGTTGCCGCTCGAGGACCTCATCAAGGAACATGCACCAACGCTTTCCGGGATACTCAAGGATCGGCCCGACATTCGAGCTGCCATCACAGCTTCCGACGGCCACATCTACACCCTCCCGTCGGTGGAAGAGCTTGGCGTTCTGCAGTACCCGAACTTCCTCTACATCAACAAGTCCTGGCTCGACGCGCTCGGATTACCCATGCCCTCCACCATTGAGGACTACCGGGTGGCCCTTGAAGCTTTCAAGACCCAGGACCCAAACGGTAACGGGAAAGCAGATGAGATCCCGCTGTCATTCCGAACAGATTCTTTCTGTGCAAACCCTAATGACCTGATCGCTGCCCTCGGCGGGCAGCCGGAGAACAACGACCACCGGATCGTCCGGGACGACAAAGTCGAATTCACCGCGAACACCGATGGTTACAAAGCCGGCGTCGAAGCGCTGGCCGACTGGTACGCCGACGGCCTGATCGACCCCGAGTCCTTCTCCCAGGACGATGTCGCATACCTGTCCAAAGGCAAGTCAGCGACCCCGGTGCTCGGTTCCTTCTTCTGGTGGGAGCTGAAAGAGATGGTCGGCGACGACCGGGTGGGCGACTACGAAATGGTCGGCATTCTCGAAGGCGTCAACGGCGAGAAGCTGGCAAGCGTTGCCAACAACCAAGAAATTGGCCGCGGCGCAATGGTGATCACCCGTGCGAACGAATACCCCGCGGCCACGATGCGTTGGGCTGACCGGCTGTTCGACCCGGTGATGTCTGCGCAGGCCAACTGGGGGCCGATCGGCGTCACTCTTGAAGAAGACGAGAACGGCGTCCTTCAGCAGATCCCCGCAGCAGCAGGAGAATCCGAAGGTGAACGCCGCCAAAAGGTCGCCCCCGGTGGACCTAAGGTCACAACCAAAGAGGACTTCGAAAGCGTCGTCGCGCCCGAGCCCCGCGCCAAGGAACGACAGGACCTCGTCGCAGAGTACTACTCGCCATACAAGGCGAACGATGCTTACCCGCCCGTGATGTTGTCGAACGACGAGCTGAAGCAGGTGTCCTTCGCTGCCACCGATATCAACACTTTCGTCAAAGAGAAGTTCGCATCCTGGATCGTCAACGGCACCGTCGATGACGAATGGAAGGGATACGTCTCCCAGCTCGAGTCCATGGGCGTCGACGACGTCATCGCGACCTATCAGAGCGCCTATGACCGTTTCCAGCAAGGCGGGAAGTAACCGTTCGCCGGTGCGGGAGACACTCTCCCGCACCGGCGTCACAACCGTTTCGCCCGAGTATTGACCCCACCGATCCATCAGGAGTTCTTTGTGACCGCCCCCCGCCCCGAAGTAGCGACAGTCGCCGACCAAACCAACGGCGCCCCGGCGCGCCCGGCCGCACATTTCACCGCTGCCACGTCGTGGCTCAATGATCCCAACGGACTCCTCTATTACGCCGGTATCTATCACCTGTTCTTCCAGACCAACCCACACGCGAATGTGTGGGGGAACCTGTCGTGGGGGCATGCAACGTCCACTGATCTCGTCACCTGGGTCGAGCAGGACATTGCGATTTCGTACACGGCAGACGAAATGGTGTTCTCCGGTAGCGCCGTGGCCGATGTTCACAACACTGCTGGTTTCGCGAAGGAGGGCGAGACCGCGCTCGTCGCGATCTACACCAGCGCTCGTCCACCCCGCGACGACCTTCCCGGAAACCAGGCCCAGTCACTCGCATACAGCGTTGACAGCGGAGCAACGTGGACCCGCTACTCCGGTAACCCGGTGTTGGACATCGGATCTGACGAGTTCCGCGACCCCAAGGTGTTTTGGCACGGCGGCATCTACGGACACTGGGTCATGGTCGCGGTAGAAGCAGTCGCCCGCCAGGTCGTTATCTATACCTCCGCCAACCTCCGAAACTGGACCCTGCGATCACGCTTCGGCCCCGCTCACGCCGTAGAGGGCGTCTGGGAGTGCCCGGACCTGTTCCCCCTCCGCGTGGACGGCACGGACGAGACCCGTTGGGTGCTCGTCGTCAGCCTTAACCCCGGCGGCATCGCCGGTGGGTCCGGTTCTCAGTACTTTGTCGGCGACTTCGATGGGACGACCTTCACCCCGGAACGGCTCTCCAATTCTGTCGATCTGGCCGACTACGACTGGCTGGACTACGGCCGTGACTACTACGCGCCGGTCTCATTCAACGACGCTCCGGACGGACGTCGCCTGATGATCGGTTGGGCCAGCAACTGGCAATACGCTGGTCAAACGCCAACGCACCCGTGGCGTTCCGCCATGTCCTTGGTGCGCGAAGTCACACTCGTCCGCGACCACAGCGGCCGGTACCGAGTCCGACAACAGCCCGTGCTACCCGCCGGCACTTCTGGCGTCACCGTCTTCGACCTGTCCGTCCCGTGCGGGGCGGATGACAGAACGGCCGTGGTTCTTACCGGGGAGACCGGCACCGATCGCGTCGTCATCACGATCGACGGAGATGACAAGAGCATCACATTCGACCGCACCCAGAGCGGAAACGTGACGTTCCACCCTGAGTTCCCATCTGTGGACTGGGCGCCGATCCCTGCTGGGTACATGAGCGAGATTGACCTACTCGTCATCGTTGATTCCTCGATCGTCGAGGTCTACGCCGCCGGAGGTCTCGTCGCTTTCACCGAGCAGGTCTACCCGTCAGCGCCGTTAACCGAGCTCCACGTTGAACAGCTCACGCCCTAGCGACAACGAGCAGAGCGTCGGAGGAAAAGTGGCCAACAGAAACTACTCATCAGCGGAACGCGAGGTGCTCGTGGTGGGGGAGACGATCATAGACATCGTCGAACGCGACGGAACTCGTACCGAGCACGTCGGCGGGTCACCGGCGAACGTCGCCCTCAGCCTTGGCCGACTCGGCCACGAGGTGCGACTCGTGACCTACATCGCCGACGACGAGCGCGGGCGGCAGGCCAGGGCACACCTCAGCGAGTCACACGTGGATGTGATTTCGAGTGACGCCAAGCGAACACCGACGGCGCTTGCGCGTATACAAGCAGACGGCTCCGCGCAGTACACATTCGACATCATCTGGGAACCGGTCGTGCCAGAACTCGGACAAGCGGGTCACGTCCACATCGGTTCCATCGCCGCATTTCTCCTCCCGGGCGCTGATCAAGTCCGTGAACTTCTGCGATCGCTTCCGGCCGGGGTCACAAGCAGTCTCGACCCGAACATACGACCCTCGATTATCGGAGCAAAAGATGACGCTCTCGAACGGTTTGAAACGCTGGCTTCCCTCGCCGATGTCGTAAAGATGAGTGACGAAGACGCACAATGGCTCTACTCCGACCTACCTCCGGAGAATGTGATCGAACGACTGCTCGATCTCGGCGTCCGACTGGCCGTCATCACGCAGGGAAGCGACGGAATGGTTCTCGCTTCACGACACGCGAGCGTCCTCGTCCCGGCGGCTCGGATCACCGTCGCTGACACCATCGGGTCAGGGGACTCCGCAATGGGGGCAATCATCGACGACGTTCGACGATACGGGCTCGAAGACCTCACACCGTCTGCGCTTGGCCGTCTAGGAGCTTGGGCCGCCACTGTAGCGGGCATCACAACGTCCCGGACGGGTTCGAATCCACCGTATCGGGCTGAGCTCACAAGCGTTCGGTATGGCGACGGGGCCTGAGACGAAAATTCTCTTGATGACGCGCCTCAGATCGGCTCGTAGGAAATTGGTTTGAGGAAACGATCAAGCCAAATACTCGGGCGAGGCCTGCGTGCGACGTTCGGCCCGAGACACGCTTCGGGTTGCGGCCGTGGCGCCCGATGGTGCTGCAAGCTGATGTGATGGTGAACACAACCTGAAGCCGACGGGATGTGTGGGAGCTCCGCGACGCGGAAGCGGAATGACTCAGGCTCCGGCCACCAGGGGCGCTCTGGAGAACCCGTGACATCGATCTTCGAACAGGCCCTCGGCCCCGACTTTCAGCGGCTGCACCCGATGCTGCAACGGCGGTTTGGGGTCGGACTTGATGCGGGCTACGGATGTGTCGGCCGCGGCACGATGGCCCACATCAAGCGAGGGCCGTGGTGGACAGTCCCGTTCCTTCGTTTGGGTAAGTTTCGCAACATTCTGATTCCCGACCTCGGGGCCAACGTGCCGTTCACCATCGAAAATTACCCCTACCGCGATCCGTATGGGCGCGAGACCGTCACCTTCGTGCGCGAGTACCGCGTGCGCCGCACACCCAGCAGATTCGACGCGACGATGATCCTGAGCGACGGGAAGGTGGTCGACTACCTGGGGACGCATCAACACCTCGCGGTTGACCTGGACCTGTCCGTCGGACCAGACGGATCCTTGCGTCTGCGTTCTGATGCCCAACGCTTTTACGAGGGACCTGTCGCGTTCCGATTTCCCATGCTGTTCAGTGGGAGAGCCGAATTGCATGAGTCATTCGATGATGAGGCGAACGTCTACCGGATCCGCCTCGAGGTGAGGAATCGTGTCTTTGGATTCCTCTTCGGCTACGACGGTGAGTTCACCTGCGACTATGTTCCAGCCTCTGACGCCCCCGATCGGTTGAAGCCGCGGCGTCACGAGCGTCGAGTCTAGGCAGGCGAAGGGGACAGGCGGCATCCGTGATGCAGCCCCGGGCGACGCCGATCACGGCCGTCTCTCCGGGGCTGTTTCGTTGGTATGCATGGGCCGTTGGTTCGGCCTCATGGAACAGGCCAGACAAGGGTCGTTCCCGCCTCTGGCTAGTGATGTGCACGCATCCGGGCAACCTCTGCCTGGACCCGTTCCTCCGAGACGCCACCGTGCCGTCCAAAGAGGGGAATGCCCCAGGCGAGCGCGGCGATCAGCATTCCGATGATGGGCCAGACGGGCCAGAAGTAGCCTTCGGGAGTCGTGAGGTACCAGATGATCACCTGGACGGCGGCGATGGCCGCCAGCGCTGCGAACACCCATTTGTATGTCGTCTTCGCGATCACGCGTTGACGGGCGGCCTGGTAGAGATCAGTGGAATTGGACATTGTGCGACTTCCTTCGTTTGGTGGAACTCGATTGGATACTTGACTATCTAATGATAAGATACTCCTAATATCCAATGGGGGCAAGATGCAAATTTCAGAACTCGTTCGCCGGGCCGATGTGCCGCTGGCGACGGTCAAGTTCTACATCCGGGAAGGCATGCTTCCGCCCGGACGTGCCACCAGCGCAACCCGCGCCGACTATGACGAAAAGCACCTCGACAGGTTGCGACTGATCCGGTCGCTCACGATCGTTGCTGGCCTTCCCCTGAACCGGGCGAAGAAGATTCTCGCTGTGATCGATCATCCTGAAGGAACCATCTACGACATGCTCGGGCGGGCGATAGAAGCTCTCGCGAGCAGCAATCCGCGCGACGAGTCAGCTGGGGACGAGACGGATCGCTACCCGCGCGCCGCTGCGGCGCTCGCTGCTCTGCCGCCGACCTACAACGCGTCGAACGAGCGTATGGCCGCGTTCGCTCAACTGGATGAGGCACTGCTCGCCGCAGAAGAGGCCGGGATTCCGGTTACTCCGGCCCGATTGCGGCTCTACGGCGACCACATCATGGCAATGGCGCGGGCGGAAATCGATGGGATGCCGACCGGCGACCCGGAGGCGGCTCTGCAGTATGCGGTGCTGGGGACGGCTCTGTACGAGCCCATTTTGGCGGCGATCCGTCGGCTCGCGCATCAAAATCTCACCGTTAACGCACGCTAGAGGTCACCCGTGACCGTGCTACCGCGTTCTGCGATTGCAATACGGTCTACAGCGAACCGATGGTGCGCGGGAGGTGGCCTGTCCCACTGAATGAAACGTCCGCCGCCCTGCCCTGCCCGACGGGGCAGGGTTATCAGCAACCTTCCATTCCGGGGGAGGTTCCACCATGCGCGAGGAGCGTCACTGGTCAGATTGGCGCTGCCGGGTTCCAACAGCCGTCCGCCTCCGACGAGAAAGGACGTCATGACGAATCAGACGCCAGAAACCCAGACGACGATTTCGGACGAGATCGCGGCGCTGCACGCTGAGCACGCTGCACGGGCTCATAGCGCCGGACGTCCGCTCGCGCCGCACCCGCCCCGCAACTTCGCACCGTATCGCAGCACCGTTCTTCGGCATCCGACCCACGAACTCGTGCGAGCGGACCCGGAGGAAATCGAACTGGTGTCACCCGCCTTCGGCCACACGGATGTGGCCGCGGAGGAGAACGACCTCACGATCCAGCACCCGGGCGAACCGCTCGGCGAACGCATCATTGTGACCGGCCGTGTGATGGACGGAGACGGTCGCCCGGTGCGGAACCAGCTCGTCGAGATCTGGCAGGCGAATGCGTCGGGGCGTTACGTGCACAAGCGCGACCAGCATCCGGCTCCCCTCGACCCGAACTTCACCGGGGTCGGGCGGCTGATCACGGGTGACAACGGCGAATACCGGCTCACGACCATCAAGCCGGGCGCCTACCCCTGGAAGAACCACCGCAATGCCTGGCGGCCGGCGCACATCCACTTCTCGTTCTTCGGTTCCGCGTTCACGCAGCGACTGATCACCCAGATGTACTTCCCCGGTGACCCGTTGTTCGGCCTGGACCCGATCTACCAGTCCATCGTCGATCCCGCCGCGAGGGACCGCCTCGTCGCGCGCTACGACCATGACGTCAGCGAACCGGAGTGGGCGATCGGCTACCGCTGGGACGTGGTCCTCACCGGGCCACGATCAACCTGGATGGAACCGGAGGATTCTGATCATGCCTGAAACAACACCAGGTCAGACGCCGTCACAGACGGTTGGCCCCTTCTTCGGCTACGCCCTGCCGTACCCCGGGGGTCCGCAGGTCGCAGCCCCGTGGCACGCCGACGGCATCCGCTTTCACGGAACCGTCTTCGACGGCGCCGGTGAACCCATTCCCGACGCCATCGTCGAAATCTGGCATGCGGATGCCTCGGGGCAGGTGATTTCCGAGCGAGGGAGTCTCGATCGGGACGGCTACACAGTGACGGGATTCGGCCGCGCCGCCGTCGACAGGGCGGGCAACTACAGCTTCTCGACAATCAAACCGGGTCCAACCCGGCCGGATGCCGCGCCCTATGTCCTCGTCACAGTCTTTGCCCGCGGGCTCACCCACCACTTGTTTACCCGCGCGTACTTCGGAGATGAGGCCGGACGCAACGACGCTGACCCGTTCCTGGGCCGCGTGGATCCGGCGCGTCGGGGCACGCTGATCGCGGCTCAGGATGCCGAGAGGAGCTACCGTTTCGATATACGACTGCAGGGCGACGGCGAAACCGTCTTCCTGAATTTCGATGCGGAGATTCATGGCTGAGCGTCCGAATGTGGCGGCGACCGACTGGGGGCTGCTTGAACCCCTCGCCGTAACCGCTGCGGTCACATCGGATGACGCCGTCCTCCAAGCGCTCGTCGACGTGGAGCGCGCACTGGTTCTGGCGCGTGGCCACGTTCTCGGTGAAGACCTCAGCGAGGTGTCCCAGGCGCTGCAGAGCGCGAAGCTCGATCGGGCCGAGCTGATTGCCGGGAGCCGCGCGGGCGGTGTTCCCGTCATCCCGCTTGTGGTCCAACTTCGCTCACTGGCCGAGTCAGCGGTCCCCGGCTCTGGCGTTCACGTCCATCAGGGCGCGACCAGCCAGGACATCCTCGATACCGCTCTGATGCTCGTCGCGCAGAGGGCTCTGGGCGATGCCCGCGAACGCCTGCGCACCGCGGGCGAGAGCCTCGTCGCTCTCGCTATCGGCGAGCGGTACACACTCTCGATCGGGCGAACGCTGGGGCAGCACGCCGCTCAGAGCACAGTGGGGGTGTCCGTCGCCGGCTGGCTCGACGGCGTCACCGCGGCGATGGGCGCTCTGACCTCGGCCGGTTTCCCGGTGCAGCTCGCTGGTGCCGTTGGCACTGGCGAGGACTTCGATCGCGAGGCAGGCGTGCCGCACACGGCAGACCGGTTGCGCTCGGCGCTGGCTGGCCAGATGGGGCTCGTCGACCCCGAGTGCTCCTGGCACACCGAGCGGAGCCACGTCCTCCGGGTTGCCTCGGCCGCAGCCCTTGTCACAGCAGCCCTCGGACGTATCGGCCGGGACGTGGCATTTCTCGCGCGCACCGAGATCGGCGAAGCATCGCTCGGCGCAACGGGCGGATCCTCGGCGATGCCGCACAAGCGCAACCCGGTTGATGCGGTGCTTCTCACGGCAAACGGGTTGCAGGCGCCGGGGCTGGTGGCGACGGTCTACTCGGCAGCGGTCTCGCAGGATGCCAGACCGGCCGGGGAGTGGCACGCCGAATGGTCGGCATTCCGTGGTCTCCTGAGGCTCGCCCTCGAGAATTCGGATGCCGCAGCGTCGATGTTCGCACGTCTCAGCTTTGATCGATCAGCGGTCGAGGCGAATCGCCTCCTCAGCCCCGGTCTCGAGCGGGATCCCGCAGCCACTCGCGTCGCATCCGATCGCATCATCGAGTCGGCCATCGGCCGCTTTCGAGCCGTAGAGCGCAAGGAGCAGCGATGACCGTCCCCCGCCTGATCGGCTCGATCACTCCGGCAGCACCCGATGCCACGGCGAGCGAACTCCTCGTGCTGCTGCCGTCGCTCGGCACGACCACCGCGGTGTGGGACGGCGTCGTCGGGGAACTCACGCGAGAGTTGCCTCAGGTCCGCATTCTCCGCGTCGACCTTCCCGGGCACGGCGCGAGTCCCCCGACGCGAGAGTCGTTCAGCATCGCTGACCTTGCGGAGGCGGTGCTCCGGATTGTCGACGAACTGGGCGGCGGTCGGTTCCATGTCGCCGGGCTCTCCCTCGGCGGCACGATCGCCCTTGAACTCGCCGCGACCCATCCGGAACGGCTGCTGAGTCTTGCGTTGTTCTGCAGCGGTTCCCGCATCGGCGATGCCGAGGGCTGGGCAGAACGTGCAGATCAGGTTCGACGTTCAGGAACGGCATCCCTCGTCACAGGCAGTGCCGCACGCTGGTACGCGCCGGGTTACCTCGAGAACAACCCGAACGGCCAGGGGGCCAGGGCGCTCGGCACTCTTATCGAGGTGGACGACGAGTCATACGCCCTGTGCACGGATGCCCTGGGGCGCTTCGATCGGACGCCCTCGCTCGCAGGCATCGAGGTGGACGCTCTGCTCGTGAGCGGAGAGCACGACCAGGTCACGACCACCGCCTCGATGAGAGCCATGGCCGATGTGATGCCCCGCGCACGTTTCGCGGAGCTGGCCGGCGCATCGCACCTCGCTCCGCTCGAAAAGCCCGCCGAGGCAGCGTCGCTGCTGGTGGGGCTCATGCGCGCTGCGGGCGACACTTTGCCGGCGACACCGTACGACACAGGAATGGCGGTGCGCCGCGCTGTCCTCGGTGATGCCCACGTGGATGCCGCGCTGAGGGCGATCACTCCGGAGACCGCCGCATTCCAGGACTTCATCACCCGCTACGCCTGGGGTGAGATCTGGGCTCGGACCCAACTGTCCCGCCGCGAGCGGAGCATCGCCACCCTGGCGTCCCTCGTCACCGGTGGGCACGAAGCCGAAATCCGGATGCATGTGCGTGCTGCTTTGCGCAACGGGCTCGGCCGCAGCGACATCGCCGAGGTGATCCTCCACACCGCCCTCTATGCGGGGCTGCCTTCGGCCAACGCAGCGCTCGCCATCATGCGCGCGGTGTTCGCCGAGTCGGATGATGACAGCGTCCACGCGTCGGACTAGCTTTCTCGGTTGTGTCCCATTCGGCGAGACAACTCTCCACCCACCTTCCGCTTGGATCCAAAGTCAGAGAGTGATCGCACGCGTGCGCTTCACGACCCCGAACTGTCAGAGAGGTTGACCATGCTCCGTGATCCCATGTCGAGCTGCTGCGAAGGCGTCGCGCCCTCGGGCTCGTCGGCCCTTGCCGGGGCGGAGGCGGTGTGACCCAGAACGAGCCGGAGGACCCGGACCGCTCTGCGGAACCCTCCTACGTGCCCGGGACTGACGAGGCACCGTCCGATCCCGCATTCATCCGGGTGCTGTCCACAGTGGAGATCGCGGTCAGCGTCACGCTGTTCGCCCTCGTCATCATCGGTGTGATGTACCAGGTGCTCGGCCGCTATATTCCCGCCCTGGGCTGGGTGGGTGCCGGCGAACTCGCCCTCATGTCGATGGTGGCACTGACCTTCATGACCACGGGATACCTGGTCGGTCGCAACGGCCACATCGTGATCGAGGTGTTCGATCAGGTGCTGGCCGGCCGAAAGCTCTTCGCTGTGCTGCGCATCATTTCCGCCGTGATCATGGTCATCACCTGCCTCGCGCTGGCATACGAAGCATTCGTGAAACTCGAGGTGGAGTGGCTGCGGACCAGTGCCGCGATGCACATTCCACTCGGGATGCTGTACGCCTTTGCTGTCTTCGGATTCGCGTCTGCAGCAATCCATTCCGCCTGGAAGATTCCTTACGCCAACCGCCCGGAACGCAAACTCGACATTTCAGAGATGGACGGCTGATCGATGGACCTCTGGCTTTACGTACTTCTGCTTGTCGTTTTACTGTTGCTGCGGGTACCTGTCGCCTTCGCCATGATCGCGCCAAGCCTCGCGTACTTCTACAGTCAGGGTCTCTCGCCCGGCTACGCGATCTCGTCGATTGTCAACGGAATCAACAGCTTTCCGCTGCTCGCCGTCCCCCTCTTTATCTTCGTCGGCACCGTTGCAAACCATCTCGGTATTGCGACGAGGCTCTATGACTTCGCCAAAGCGCTCCTCCCGCGGCTCCCCGGGAACCTGGCGTACGTGAACCTGGGCACTGCCATCGGCTTCTCCTGGATCAGTGGCTCGGCGCTCGCGGATGCCGCGTCCACCAGCAAGATTCAGATCCCGCAGATGCTCAAGGCTGGTTACCCCTACGGGTTCTCGGCCGGTCTGACCGCGTCCGGCTCGCTCATGAGTACCGTCATGCCGCCGAGCATCCCCGCGGTCCTCTTCGCCGCGACCGCCTCGATTTCTACTGGTGCCCTCTTCGCGGGCTCCATCCTGCCCGCTGGCCTGATGGCCGCTGGTCTCGCCGTGTACATCTTCATCTGGGTGAAGATGCACCCGGAAGTGGCGACCAGCCGGCCCTTCGATGGCGCTGCGCTCCGCAGGGCGGTAGTGCGGGTCATCGGCCCGATGCTGTTGCCGGTGATTATTCTGGGCGGCATCTTCAGCGGAATGTTCACCCCTACGGAGAGTGCGGGCATCGCTGCCGCGTACATGCTCGTGCTCGGCGTGTTCTACCGGACGCTGACGTTGCCCGTGTTCTGGCGAGCCGCCAAGGAAACCGTGGTCATCTCGGGAGGCATACTCCTGATCCTCGGAGCGTCGAACCTCATGGGCCAGGTGCTGGCGCGTGAACAGGTGTCACGCAACCTGGGTGAGTGGCTGACGGCGCTGACCGACAATCCCATAGTCTTCCTGTTGCTCTTGAACGGGCTCCTCATCCTTCTGGGAATCTTCCTCGAGGCGCCCCCGGTCATCCTCGTGCTCGTGCCGATCCTCATGCCCATCATCGGCGATTTCGGTATCGAACCCGTCCACCTCGGGGTCATCATGATCCTCAACCTGATGATCGGTTCACTGACACCGCCCGTTGGCGCCGTTCTCTTCGTCGTCGGCTCGATCACCCGAAGGCCGATGGGTGAGCTCTTCCGCGGCATCCTGCCCTTCCTCATCCCGCTGGGTGTCGTGCTGCTGTTGCTGACGGTGTTCCCGTGGATCGTGACGATAGTTCCGACCTGGCTCGGTTTGCTGTGATGCACGGGATGTTGGTGGGCGCGTCCATGGCACGCGCGATCGTCGGCCAGACGAACAGAACCGGGGCATCCGTGCTCCTGGAAAGGAACCCGCTGTGACCCGCAAGCTGTACGTCCTGAACGGCCCAAATCTCAACATGCTCGGTCGGAGGCAGCCGGAACTGTACGGCACCACCTCCCTGGATGATGTTCGGACAAACTGCGTCAGAGTCGCCGATGAGCTCGGATTCGAGCTGTTTTTCGAGCAGTCCAACGCCGAGTATCAGATCGTCGAGTGGCTTCACCAGGCGTATCGCGAGAAGGCGGCCGTCGTGATCAACCCGGCAGGGCTCAGCTTCGGTTCTGTGCCTGTGCTTGACGCTCTGCTGATCATGGATACCCCTGTCGTCGAAATCCACATCACCAACATTCATGGCCGCGACGAGGCCCATCGGCATTCGCTCACATCAACCGCGGCGCGCGCGGTGATCGCGGGCGCTGGCGTGTTCGGGTATGAACTCGCCATCCGTGCGGCAGACCGGCTGACAGCGGTCGACAGCGCCTGAGTCTGCACCGCGAGCGGCTGGCCTTACCACCCTGGCGATGGGCGGCGCTATGCGCCCTGGCGCGCCGCTCTGAACTGCGCCACGTCAACCGTCTCGTGACGCTCAGCTGCCAACGCCGACGCCTCGACCAGGGCGAGCGTTCGCGACGCATCCTCCGCAGAAACAAGCGGCTCAGTGCCCCTGATCACCTCGACAAAGTGCGCGAGCTGGGCGTGGAATGAAACGTGCGGGGCTGCGTGAAGGTACGTGCGGGAGAGGGGTGAATGCCAGTCGGCGGCGACACCGGCCGCATACGAGTACCTGGCGAGATTCGGTACGGACAGCGCACCGGTCGTGCCAACCAGCTGGTAGGCGACCCCATCGGGCAGGAAGGGGAATTCGGCGGTGTCCTCTGTTGATTGATCCCAACCCCACGGAGAGACGCCGGCATCAGAGGCGAGGAAACTGCCGAGGGCACCATTGGTGAACCGCAGGTTCACCACGACAGTGTCTTCGACCTCGTGACCGCGGATGTGCGAACTCGTGATCGCCTGGACAGCGCTCACTTCCCCGCACAGGTGCCGCAGCAGATCGAGGTCATGCACGAGATTGACGAGCATCACGCCCGCCCCACTCTCGCGGTGCCACGGCGCATCGATGAAGTAGCTCTCTTCCTTCCGCGCGGACCAGATGCCGTTAACGCCGACGAGCTGCCCGATTTCGCCATCGTCGAGCGCTGAGCGGGCGCGAGCGACCGCGGGATGGTGCCGCCGGTGGTGCCCAACGAGTAGCCGGCCGTCGAGGCGTTCAACAGCATCGACGAGCCGAAGGGACTCTGCATAGTTCACGGCGACGGGCTTCTCGAGCAGCACGGCAACACCCTCGGAGAGACATTGAATCGCTGTCTCGACGTGAAGCGTGTTCGGATTCGCGATGATGACGGCATCGAGCGACTCGGCTTTGAGCATGGCGCGCGCGTCCGCGTACATCGGGCACCCGAATGCCCCATCGGTCAGTAGCGGATCGGCGACAGCCGTCAATTCGGTGTTCGCTCGACGGCGAATGAACTCGACATGCTGGCGTCCCATGAACCCGGCACCAACAACGCCGATGCGAACTGGGTCAGACACCGCAGGCGGCACGAACACTCCTCTGTCATCGTCAATTCGGCCGGTCTCGCACAGCGTATGCCAGCATGAGTCGTCATGTGCGACATGTTCCACTCACCGGCGCTGCGTGGGCTTTCACCGCCGTCGGCGCCGTGTTCCATTCGCCGGGACGTCGCTTTACGTATGGACCCGGCTGGACGAAAGTCGGCATTGCCACAGGGCCGCTTCATTGGCTGCGTGGTCGACGATGTCCTCAGCGTGACGGGGCTTGTCGATCCAACGCCATTGCGTCCGACCCCGAACGGACCATTACCCAGAGCACGAAGACGTGCCGAAAAAGAGGAGAGTCACATGGGCACAGCAGCCCGATCGACGCGTCGAGGCCTGATGGCCGCGTCCGTGCTCGCAGTCACAACGCTCGCCGTCACCGGCTGTGCCGGCGGCGGCACCCCGGAAAGCACCACCGAAGCGACCGGTTCGGAGAACGAAGCGGTCACGATCACCGTTGCAACCAGCCAGAACGAGCAGACACCGAACTACTACTGCGGGGTCGAGCTGCTGAAGGAACGGCTCGAAGACGCGGATATCGGACTGACCGTTGAGCTGTACCCGGCGAGCCAGCTCGGGCCAGACGCCGACCGGTTCCCGCTCGTCCAGGCCGGCGACATCGACATCGACCTGCAGGGTGCCTCTGCACTCAGCTCTACTTTCGAGCCGATCGGTGTCGTCGATGCGGCGTACGCATTTGATGACGTCGACCACGCCTTCGACTGGACCGATAACGGGTCGGAGGACCTGTTCTCGTCGTTCCAGGAGGCAACAGGCGTCAGCATCGTTGACGGGTGGTACTTCGGTAACCGCACCTTCACCACGAAGGATATTGAGATCCGCAGCCCAGAGGACCTCGCCGGAGTTCCGATCCGTTTCCCGAACTCACCGGCCTTCCTCGCGAACGCCGAGGCTCTTGGAGTGGACAACCCCGTCTCGGTAGCTGTTGAAGAGGTTTACACGGCGCTCCAGCAGGGGATCGCCGTCGGCCAGGAGAACCCGATCGTCGCAACCCGCTCATCGAGCTACGACGAGGTGTTGAACGTTGCTGTTCTCAACAACCACAACATCGGCATCCACTGGATCCTCGTCAGCGACAAGACCTACGAGAAGATGAGTGAGGAGCAGGCCGCGCTGCTCGAGGAGACCATCCACGAGATCCGCCCCGAGAACCGCGACTGCGTTGACGAGGCGACCGAAGAGATCCTCGACGAGTGGCGGGCTGACGACAACTTCACGGTGATCGAGACTGAGGATATCGACATGGACGCATTCATCAGCGAATCCGAGTCCTACTTCGGGAACTACTTCTCCGGAGAGACCCTCGAAGCGTATGAGGCAATTCGGGAGATGGCCGACTAAGCCGGACTCCGGCGGCGGATGCTGGACCGCAAGCGAACTGGGTGGCTGCACATCGCAGCCACCCAGTTTTCGTTTGTCCGGTGTCAGCGGCCGGTTCCGAGGCGGCGGCTCACGTTCGCGGCTGTAGCGCGAACCGCGGGAACCAGCCGGTCGATGTCCAGTTCCTCGACTGACCCGGCGATGGAAACCGCGGCGACAGGAACGGAGCCGTAGCCGAGGACAGGACTCGCTACGCCGGCGCTGTCACTTGCGTACTCTTCGAGCTCAGTCGCTGTCCGGGTTTTCCGTGTCTCCGTCAGTTCCCGGAGAAATAGAGCCTGATCGCAGATTGTGCGAGGTGTGAACGGCTGGAGTCCATCGCGCATCACTTCCGCAACCACGGCCTGCGACGCGAAGGCGAGCATCGCTTTGCCCGCCGCCGTCGCGTGAGCCGGACGTCGCGCCCCGATCCGCTCCATCGGGTGGGCGCTGTGCGCCCCGCGGATCACCGCAACGAACACGACATCTGTTCTGTCCAGCACCGTCAGCTGGACGTTCCGCCCGGTGGCCAGCCTCAGGTCGTTCAATAGTGGAAGTGCGATTTCCCGGAGCTTCCGCGGTCTGCTGACCGTCTGCCCGAGCTCGAAGAGCCGGACACCCAGGAACAGTTTGCTTCCCTCTCGGTCGAGAAATCGCTGGCTGACCAGCTCGGCCACGATCCTCGACACCGTCGACTTCGGAAGGTTGGCGCGCCGGGCAAGCTCGGAAACACCCATGCCGTCACCGTGTTCCCCGAATGCGTCAAAGATTGCGGTGACGCGATCGAGGACGCTCACGGTCGAGGTCCAGTCGGCGTTTCGCATGGGATGTCAGGCCGCCGTGAGCCGACGGGTCAGTGCCACACCAGCGGCCCGTACCAGCGGCGCCACCTGCTCCGGATCCATTGCCCCGCTCGGTCCCGCGATCGAGATCGCGCCAAGGACAACCCGGTCAGCAGAGATTACGGGTGTCGCAACAGCGAGAATTCCCGGATACGCCACCCCTCTGTCCGTAGCTACGACGGTCGCGCGCACCTGACTCAGTTCCTCTCTGAACTGATCGGCGGCGCCGTCGATGAGCGGGGCTGTTGCCCGGTCCACAACAGCGCTGTCCGCACAAAACGCCAGATAGGCCTTCCCGCTGGCTGTTTTGACAGCTGGCGATCGCATCCCAGCCCTCGTCGGCAACATGGGGAGCCGCCCGGCCACCGCAGCCAGTGAGATCATGTCGGTGCCCTGATATACCCAGAGGCCGACGCGTTCACCGGTGAGCTCAACAAGCTCCCGAATCACGGGTGCGGCGGCTGCGAGCAGCCGGCGGGGGAGACCGGCGCGTGCGCCAAGCTCAAAGAGCCGGAGGCCCAGCGTTACCCCCTCCTCGGTGCGCTCGAGATAACGTTGCTCCACCAGTTCCGCGACCAGACGGGACACCGTGGATTTCGGCATGCCGGTCAGCTCGGCCAATCCGGTGATGGACGGGCTGGAATCAGCTTCCTTGACGGCGTTGAGAATCGCGACGATGCGTTCGAGCACCGGCGCTGACGTACTGCCGGACCCCGCTGGGGTGTTCCACTCGGCGAAACTCATCATTGAACGTCTCCTTAGAGCGGGTTAGATCATCCTTGACCGCCTGCTGCGGTCGAACGTACTAGTTAGTACCTTTTTCCGCAAGCAATTCTGAGAGTCGCTCGGGCCACGCTCCCGGTGCCCGCTGGAGGCAACATGCGAACATCGATCGCCACCGTCTGCCTCAGTGGCACGCTCGACCAGAAGCTCGCTGCCGCCAGCGAAGCCGGGTTCGACGGCGTGGAGATATTCGAGCCTGATCTCATCGCGTCGCCCGACTCTCCCGAGGCCATCAGGGCGCGAGCCGCCGAGCTCGGGCTGTCGCTCGACCTCTATCAGCCGTTTCGGGATTTTGAAGGGGTGGGACCTGACCTGCTCGAGCACAACCTGCGACGAGCCGGGGCGAAGTTCACGCTCATGAATCGTCTCGGCATCGAGACGATGCTGTTGTGCAGCAATGTCGGGACAGCGCGAAGCGGTGATGAGCAGCTCGCGGCCACGCAGCTGCGCGTGCTTGGGGAGCTCGCGGAACGCTTTGGTGTGCGCGTTGCGTATGAGGCGCTGGCCTGGGGGCGGTTCGTCGACGATTATGAGCAGGCCGCCCGGATCGTGCGCCTCGCGGATCACCCGCGGGTCGGGGTGTGCCTCGACAGTTTCCACATCCTGTCGCGAGGGCACGACCCGCAGGCTATTGAGACGATTCCTGCCGACAAGATCTTCTTCGTCCAGTTGGCCGACGCACCGATCCTGTCCATGGACGTGCTTTCGTGGAGCCGACACCACAGGCTCTTCCCCGGTGAGGGCGGGTTCGACCTCGCCGCATTCATGGGGCACCTGGCGAGGACGGGCTACGACGGGCCGATCTCGCTCGAGATTTTCAACGACACGTTCCGCCAGTCGGACGCCGCGTCGACAGCCGTCGATGCCCGACGCTCGTTGCGATTGCTCGAGGACGAAACCCGGGCCTGGCTTGGGCGGTCATCACGCGGACGCACCGAGCAAATGACGGCAAGGCCTCTCCCGGTCGTCGAGCCCCCAGCCGATATCAACTATGTGGAGTTGCGCACCGATGCGATGGACGAGATGCGCACACTTCTCGCGCAGCTCGGTTTCGCTGCGCACGGCCGTCACCGTACGAAAAACGTCGAGCTTTGGTCGCAGGGCGCCGCGCGAATGGTGCTCGGCAGGCCCGAATCGCAACCGCCGCCACCGACCGTCGCGGGAATTGGATTATCCGTCAGTGATCCGGATGCTGCGCTCCGGCGGGCAACTGATTTGTTCGCACCCGAGATCCACCGATGGGAGGGGCCGGGTGACGAGTCGCTCGTCGGGGTGAGGGCGCCGGATGGATCGGAGGTCTTTTTCGGCCTGGAGGGCAGCTCGGAACCGAAGTGGGTTCGGGAGTTCCCTGTCCCCAACCGGCCGGGGGCTGAGCTCATCGAGCGGGTTGACCACATCAATCTCGCTCAACCGTGGCAGCACTTCGATGCCGGGGTACTTTTCTTCCACTCGGTGCTTGACCTGCGTTCGCAGCCGTCGATGGAAGTGGCCGCACCGGTGGGCCTCGTGCGCAGCCAGGTGCTTCGCGCGGCGGACGGTGTCGTGCGCATCGCGCTCAACCTGGTGCCGTCCGGCGCGCACGACGATGCGATCCTTCCGCAGCACATTGCCTTCGCTTCCACCGATGTTCTCGCTCTGGCGCGCCAGGCGCGAGAACGAGGGTTCCACCCTCTCGACATCCCGGCCAATTACTACGACGACATCGAGGCTCGGTACGACATGGACGCATCGCTGCTCACAGAGCTCAAAGAACTCAACGTCATGTACGACCGTGACGAGGCCGGGGAGTTCCTCCACTTCTATACCCAGGCGATCGGGACTGTCTTTCTCGAGGTGGTCGAGCGTCGCGAGGGTTACGAGGGGTACGGAGCGCTCAACGCGCCCGTCCGTCTCGCCGCCCAGTATCAGCAGCGCCGTGAAGCGGAAGGTGTTCCGGCGTGATCCGCCACGTCGCCGTTTTCCGGTTCGTGCCGGAGTTCACCGCAGACGAACGGGAACACTGGATGGCTCTGCTGCGCGCTCTGCCCGCGCAGATCCCCTCGCTGCGAAGCATGAGCGTCGGTGTTGACCTGCTCGGCGGTGCGTCATCCCACGACCTTGCGATCGTCGCGGATTTCGATGACCTCGAGGGACTTGACTCGTACACTCGTCATCCGGCGCACGCTGAAGTTCTCAGGATCTCCGCCGGCGTCAAGGCTTCGCTCGCCACAGTCGACTTTGAAATCCCGGAAAGCTGATGGACACCCGGCGGCCCGCCAGGCCCGGGCAGGCCAGTGGCGGCTACCTCGTTGGATTGATCGGTGCTGGAATTTCGGCGTCGTTTACCCCCCGGCTGCACGAGGTCGAGGCGGCGGCACTCGGTCTCGACTACGAATACCGCATTCTTGACCTCATCGCGCTTGGTAAGCAGGCGGAGGACGTTGGGCCGATGCTCGCCGATGCTCGCAGCCGCAATTTCTCGGCAATGAATATCACCTACCCCTGCAAGCAGCTGGTGCTCGATGTCGTCGACGAGCTGGACCCGAGGGCAGAACAGCTGGGCGCGGTCAATCTCGTCGTTTTCGAGGACGAGAAACTGGTCGGCTACAACACCGACTGGATCGGTTACCGCGACGGCCTGGTCGCTGGGCTGCCTGGCGCGTCACTCGAGCGTGTTGTGCAGATCGGCTGTGGCGGTGCAGGGGCGGCGACCGCCTATGCGCTCCTCTCCAGCGGTGTCACACGGCTCGACCTGTTCGACGTCGACGAGGCCCGCGCGACGGACGTCGCAGAGCGCATGCGCTCCCACTTCCCGTCCCAGATCATCGAAACTGTCCCGCACCACGATCTCGAGGTGATGATCACCAGAGCCGACGGAGTGGTCCACGCGACCCCGATGGGGATGCTCCATCATCCGGGTGTGGCGTTCGACGTCGATCTCCTCCGCGACGGCGCATGGGTTTCAGACGTTGTCTACCGCCCCCTGGAGACGGATCTCATCCGCCGGGCGGTCGAGCGGGGTCATCCGGTGCTCGATGGAGGCCGAATGGCCGTCGGACAGGCCTACGCTAGCCTTCAGATCATCACGGGCCACGAGCCCAACCGGGAAAGGATGGAGGAGCACTTCCGCTCCCTCATTCGACAAGAAGCACCCTCGGGTCCGCCCGCCGGAGGGTGAAGAAGGCAGAACATGGCTGAGGAGTTGCGCGAGGGTCAGGACGGCGGGTCGACGCTGCGCGCTGAGCGGACGAAGGAAGACATTCTCCACGTCGCGACGGCAGAGTTCGCGGCGAACGGGTACGCCGGGGCGCGAGTCGACGAGATCGCCGCGCGGACCCGAACGACCAAGCGAATGATCTACTACTACTTCGCCTCCAAGGAAGGACTGTATCTTCGGGTGCTGGAGCGCGTGTACGCCCAGATTCGCCAGGTGGAGCGCGGGGTGCAAATCGAGGAACTCACGCCGGGAGAGGCGTTGCGCAAACTGGCTGAAGCGACGTTCGACCACCACACGACGCACGAAGAGTTCATCCAGCTCGTCAGCATCGAGAACATCCACCGCGCTGAGCATCTCCTGCAGTCGCCGACGATTCTCCGGGAGAACGCCACAGCTATTACCGTGCTCGAGAGCGTCATCCGGCGTGGGGTCAGCGAAGGCGTCTTCCGTGACGACGTCGACGCGCTCGACGTGCACATGATCATCAGTGCATACGCGTGCTTCCACGTCGCCAACCGGCACACCTTCGCGGCGATCTTCGACCGCGACATGCTCGACCCGGGCCTTCGAACGCCCCATCGGCGCCTCATCGGCGACATGGTCGTGTCGACCATGACGTCGGAGCAGGTCTGACCGCCGCTGTTCCACTGAATGGAATGCGAGGTACGGCGAGGAGGACGACGGTAGAGGATGGGCTTCAACCCTCCGACCAGAGAGACGCACCATGCCCAAATCCCCGAGCGCTCGCCCCGGCTGTGGGGAACATCCCCGTGGATAAAACTGTCGAAACCGTGAGCCTGGCCGTCGCGGATATCCCGACAGGCTCATCGCTGGCGGTGGGCGGATTCGGGTTGTCTGGTGTTCCCATCTCGCTGATCCGTGCCTTGCTCGCCCAGGGGTCGAGCGAACTCGAGGTGGTGTCGAACAACTGCGGGGTCGACGGGTGGGGGCTTGGTGAACTGCTGGCCGCTGGTCGCATCCGTCGCGTCATTGCCAGCTACATCGGGGAGAACAGGGAATTCGCTCGCCAGTACCTGTCGGGTGAACTCGATGTCGAACTCACCCCACAGGGAACTCTCGCCGAACGACTCCGCGCGGGTGGCGTTGGCATTCCCGCCTTCTACACCGCTACCGGGGCAGGGACCGCCGTTTCCGATGGCGGGATGCCGATCAGGTATGCCGCTGACGGCACAGTGGCGGTAATGAGCGATCCGAAGGAAACCCGCACGCTCGACGCGTTCGGGACCACCAGGGAATACGTTCTCGAGACCGCGATACGCACCGACTTCGGTCTGGTTCGCGCCGCGGTCGGCGACCGCCACGGAAACCTGCGCTTCGAAAAGGCGGCGCGAAACTTCAATCCGCTTGCGGGCATGGCTGGACGTGTCACCATCGCCGAGGTCGATGAACTGGTCGAGCCGGGAGAACTTGGCCCTGACGACATCCATCTTCCCGGCATCTACGTCGACCGGATCGTGCAGCTCACTCCCACCCAGGCATCTGACCTGCCGATTGAGAAAGTCACCGTGCGGAGCAGGGAAAGGTCGAGCTGATGCCGCGCACACGCGACGAAATGGCGGCAAGGGCCGCCGAAGAGCTGATCGACGGCAGCTACGTGAATCTCGGTATCGGACTGCCAACGCTCATCCCCAACCACTTGCCCGATGGCATCCATGTCGTCCTGCACTCCGAAAACGGGATACTCGGCGTCGGCCCGTATCCGTGGGAGGGCGAGGAAGACCCGAAGCTCATCAATGCGGGCAAGGAGACGGTGACGGTCCTTCCCGGTGCCAGCTACTTCGACTCGGCCGCCAGTTTCGGCATGATCCGCGGCGGACGGGTCACGACCGCGGTACTCGGAGCGATGCAGGTATCCGCCGGCGGCGACATCGCGAACTGGGCAGTCCCGGGCAAGATGGTCAAGGGAATGGGCGGGGCGATGGACCTCGTCAACGGCGCCGAGCGGGTCATCGTGGTAATGGATCACGTCGCGAAGGACGGGTCGCCGAAGATCGTACCGGAGTGCACGCTTCCACTCACGGGCCGGGCATGCATCGACCGCATCATCACCGATCTCGCGGTTATCGACGTCACAGCGGACGGACTGGTTCTCCGTGAACTCGCACCGGGGGTGACCGTCGGGCAGGTGACCGAAGCGACGGCAGCACCGCTGACGATTGACCCGGAAGTGAAGGAAGCATCGTGAGTGCCATGCGTGAGGTCGTGATCTGCTCGCCCCTCCGCACCCCGGTCGGGCGAATGGGAGGGGCGCTGGCATCCCTCAGCGCTCTGGAACTCGCCACAACCGTTCTCCGGGCGCTCCTCGAACGAACCGGCGTGGAACCCGGAGCAATCAGCGGGGTGATCGGTGCCCAAAGCTACCCGACCATGGAGGCACCGGCCTTCGGACGGGTCGCAGCGCTCGATTCAGGTTTCCCGACCACGACCGGCGGTTACCAACTTGACCGGCGGTGTGGGAGTGGCCTGCAAGCCGTGATGAACGCCGCGATGGAAGTGCAGACCGGCGTCAGCGACGCCGTGGTCGCGCTCGGGGTGGAGTCCATGTCGAACGCTCCGTTCTACACCGAGGAGGGACGACGGGGTGCTCCCCGCGGTGGGTATTTCTTCCGCGACGCCCTCGCGCGCGGCCGTGAGACTGTCGGTGGCCGTTTCTATCCGACACCGGACGGAAACGTCGGAACCGCCGAAACCCTCCGCGCCGAGTACGGTATCGGGCGCGACGCTCAGGATGCTTTGGCACTCCGGTCACACCAGCGCGCAGTCCAGGCGCAGGCATCAGGTGCGTTTGACGCGGAGATCGTTCCCGTGACCGTGCCCGGCCGGCGAGGTGACATTGTCGTCGATCGCGACGAGCATCCTCGCGCCGATTCGACACTGGACGCGCTCGCGGCGCTCACTCCTCTCCTGGCGAAGAAGGATCCGGATGCCACGGTGACGGCAGGTAATGCGAGTGGCCAGAACGACGCTGCCGCTGCCTGCATCGTCACCACGCCAGAGCACGCGAGGGTGCTCGGACTCGTGCCGGCCCTTCGCCTTCGCTCCTGGGCTGTCGCCGGGGTCGACCCCCGGCGGTTCGGGATCGCTCCGGTGCCGGCAACAGGGCTGGCACTCGCGCGCGCCGGACTCGGTTTGGCTGACATCGATGTCATCGAGCTCAACGAGGCTTTCGCGGTGCAGGTGCTCGCCTGCCTGGCTGACTGGGGTATCGATGCCGAGGACCAGCGCCTCAATCCGCGCGGCAGTGGAATCTCGATCGGTCACCCGATAGCCGCAACAGGCATCCGCATGCTCGCCACCCTCGCGAACGAGCTGTCCGACCTGGACGGCACTCTGGCCCTCGAGACCATGTGTATCGGTGGTGGGCAGGCGCTCGCCGCGGTGTTCGAACGGGTCGGCTGACCCGCGATGGGCGCGGTTTCCGTTCCAGGTCAGTTCTGTATGCGTGCGGCCACGATGACCGCGGCATAAGCCACTCGCAACCTCCCGGCGATCTCCTCGGGGTCGCTGAGGTAGCCATTGACCATGGCGCCGTCCCGCAGCATCATCAGTTGACCGCCGATAGTGTCGGGGTCGCTGGCGCCGGCGTCCGCCGCGATGGCGGTGAACAGCTCGAGGGTCCACCTTCGGTGCGCATCGACTACGACTCTGACGGGGTCACCCGGGTCGGCGATCTCTGCGGCCGCGTTGATAAACGGGCATCCCCTGAATCCCGGCATGCAACTCGCCGATCCGATGATCTCCGCAATGTTCTCAAGCGCATGCGCAGGGTCTGACTGAGCGCGAGCAGAGGTGAGTGCCTCCCGCTCTCCTGAGGCCTGCCGCTCGAGATAGGCAACAACCAGGTCGGTCTTGGTTTTGAAGTGGCGATAGAACGTGACCTTCGTGATCCCCGCCTGCTCAATGATCCGGTCGGCGCTCGTTCCGCGGATGCTGTTCGCATAGATCAACTCGGTCGCGGCGTCCAGGATGCGAGCACGCGTGGCGTCGCCCCGCCGGCTACCGGCCACCCCAGGCGTCATCGGCGTTGTTTCACCCACGGTGCTCCCTTTTTTGAAACTTTTGCTTGCGTTGCTGTCGGTAACGACTCTAGAGTGTCCATTGTAGGGGTACTAGTTCGTCTACATAAACTCTGTGAAAGGAATTCTGGTGACAACCATCGACACCCGTGCGGCCGTGCCTCTTGCGAGGACACTGCGCCGGGTCTATTTCTCCCGCTTCGGTTTTGCCCTTGTCTGGGCACTGCTGCTGGCGTTTGCGGCTCCGAACGCGGCGCCACTCCTCACGGTTCTCGTGATCATTTACCCGCTGGTTGACGCGTTCTCCGTGTTGACCGAGCTGCGGGCGGCTGGAACAACGTCACGGTCCCGGGCCAGCGAAATCATCAACATCGTCAGCAGTGTGCTGGCCGCCGTTGCCCTTGGCTGGGCCTCGCTCGTGTCTCCAGGCGCGGTACTCGCGGTATGGGGCGTGTGGGCGGTGCTTTCGGGCGCCTCGCAATTGGTGACCGGCCTGATTCGCCGCAAGCTGGGCGGCCAGGTGCCGCTGATCGTCAGCGGCGGTTTGTCGGTCCTGGTTGGTTTCGCGTTCCTCGCTCAGGGACTTGGCGGATCCACCATGGTGACGTCAATCGCTGGCTACGCGACCCTGGGCGGCGTGCTCTTCCTGATTTCCGCCATCCGCCTGACTCGCTCGGCGCGTGCCTGATGGCCGGCGCATTCGAGGGGTCCGTCCCTGACTACGACCTGATCGTGATCGGGGCAGGCCCCGTCGGAGAAAACGTGGCTGATTACGCCGCGAAGCGTGGCATCCGGGTCGCGATCGTGGAATCGGAACTCGTCGGTGGTGAATGTTCCTACTGGGCGTGCATGCCTTCCAAGGCGCTGCTGCGCAGCGGGCACGTTCTTCGTGCCGCCCAGCGACTGGACGGCACTCGGCAGGCGGTCACCGGTGAACTGGATGTTCCGGCGGTTCTTGCCCGCAGGGACACATTCACGAGCGAGTGGAAGGATGACGGCCAGGTCGACTGGTTGAACTCCGCCGGCATCGATCTGATCCGGGGTCACGCTCGCCTCACCGGCGCACGCACCCTCGACGTGAACGGCCGGAACTACACAGCGAGGGCCGTCGCGGTCGCGACAGGTTCGGTTCCCGTGTTGCCCGACATCGCGGGGCTCGCCGCGGCAAACCCGTGGGGAACCCGCGAAGCGACCAGTGCGTCGACCGCTCCGGCCCGGCTGCTGGTGCTCGGCGGAGGTGTCGCCGGCACCGAACTCGCCACAGCCTGGGCCTCTCTCGGCTCCGACGTGACTCTTCTGTCACGGGGTCCTCTTCTGGAACGCGAGGAACCCTTTGCTGGGGAACTCGTCACGAAGGCTCTCGGGGAGATGGGTGTCGACGTGCGCATCGGCGTCAGTCCGACGGGTGTTCACCGCGACGAGGCCGGCGTTGTAACGACCACACTCGACGACGGCAGCACGGTGGTGACGGACGAAATCCTCATCTCCACTGGCCGCCGCCCGAACACCCTCGACCTCGGCGTCGACGCGGTCGGCTTCACCCCCGGAGAGAAGCTGAGCGTCGATGACACCATGCTCGTCACGGGCACCGACTGGCTCTACGCCGTCGGTGACGTGAACGGACGCGCGCTCCTCACGCATCAGGGCAAGTACCAGGCCCGGGCCGCGGGCGAGGTTATCGCTGCCAGGCTCGGCGGCAGCGACGTGCATGATGCTCCCTGGGGCAGTCACGTCGCAACCGCTGATGACGCGGCCGTGCCGCACGTGATCTTTACCGATCCCGAGGTTGCCGGAGTCGGCCTTACCGAAGCGCAAGCGCGCGCTCGCGGAATGAATGTGAAAGTCGTGGAATACGACCTCGGCTGGGTTGCGGGAGCGAAATTGCACGCCGATGGTTACGAAGGCCACGCGAAACTCGTCATCGATGAGGACCGCCACATCGTCGCCGGGGCGACCTTCGTCGGTCAGGATGTCGCAGACCTGCTGCACTCGGCAACCATTGCGATTGTCGGTGAAGTCCCGATCGACCGGCTCTGGCACGCCGTTCCCTCCTATCCCACCATCAGCGAGGTCTGGCTCCGACTCCTCGAAACCTACGGTCGGCCGAACTGAGCCTGCCCCAACCCAACGAGCAAACACCCAAACGAACACAAACCCACTGGAAGGAAAGAAGCAAATGCCCACGAAGATCACCATCATCATCGATAACCCCGCCGACGCGGACGCGTTTGAAGCGGGTTACCCCGAGATCGTCTCGCTGGCCCAGCAACTCCCCGGGCTGCGCCGCACGGAGTCCGCGAAGGTCTGGCCCAAGGAAGACGGATCTCCCACGCCGTCGCATCGCACCCTCGACCTGTACTTCGACAGTTACGACGATGCCTCAGCCGCTGTCGCTACACCCGCCGCTGGCGAGTTCTTCCAGCGGCTTGTGGGCACAGGAACACCCTTCACCGGGCTCTTCTCCGACATCGAAACGGCCTAGAGCATTTACGACCGCGCCCGACGCACCCGCGTCGGGCGCGGTCGCCCGCATTTCTCAGGCGCCCACCCCGAGCGGGTATCGTCAAGTAATGAGCCAAACGTCAGGATCCGTGACAGCCCACACCGGACCCGAATGGGTGGACCACGTGATCTGGTGGCGGGTGTATCCGCTGGGGTTCGTCGGCGCATTTCCCGAGTCAGACGCTGGGCCTGCAACAGCGGATGAGCACCGGTTGCTCCGCCTGATCCCGTGGCTCGACCATGTCATCGAACTCGGCGCGTCCGGAATCGCACTCGGACCTATTTTCGCGTCGTCGACGCACGGGTACGACACCACCGACCACTTCAGCATCGACCCTCGCCTCGGCACCGATGAGGACTTCGCAGCCCTCGTCGGTGAGGCGCGCGCACGAGGCCTCCGCGTCCAGCTCGACGGCGTCTTCAACCACGTCGGACGCGAGCACCCGCTCGTTGCGCAGGACTCAGAGGCGCTCAAGCGAACCAGCGACGGGGGCTTGGTCGCGTTCGAGGGCCACGACGCCCTGGTTGAACTCGACCCGGCGCAGCCGGAGACCAGACGCCTCGTCGTCGACGTGATGCGGCACTGGCTCGATCGGGGTGCTGATGCATGGCGGCTGGATGCCGCGTACCGGCTGCCGACAGACTTCTGGGCGGCAGTTCTGCCCGAGGTGCGCCGTACTCATCCGGATGCCTGGTTCGAAGCCGAGGTGATCCACGGTGAGTACGCCGCGTTCGTCAGCGAGGGAACCGTCGACAGCGTCACCCAGTACGAGCTGTGGAAGGCGATCTGGTCGAGCATCGACGAGGGCAATCTCTGGGAGCTGGCCTGGGCGCTCGGCCGCCACAATGAAATGCTCAGCTCGTTTGTTCCGACGACCTTCATCGGAAACCACGACGTCACCCGGATCGCGTCCGCGATCACGGATGCCCGTCATCACCCGCACGCGATCGTGCTGCTGGCCACGCTCGGGGGAACTCCGACGGTCTACGCCGGTGACGAGTGGGGTTTCCGCGGGGTGAAGGAGGAGCGCGCTGGCGGTGATGACGTCATTCGCCCGGAGTTCCCGATTGACGGTCCCGCCTCGGTGTCGGTCGTCGACCCCGCGATCGAGCCGCTCTACCAGGAGCTTCTTGGCCTGCGGCGGCGCCACCCGTGGCTTCACCGCGCCACGACCGCGGAACCGCGCGCTCTCAGCAATGAGCACCTCGAGGTCGATGTGGTCTGGGAGGGGGAGAGCATCACTGTCGCCCTGAACCTCGGCGATGACACGTTCCCACTCGTTGAAGGCGGTGTACTGGCTGCGGATCCGGCAACGCGGGAGACCCCGGGACGGCTCGCGGCGCACGGGTGGGCCATCGTCGGCTGAGGTAGTGGCTTCCGGCGTCAGCGCCGTTATCGAAGCGGATTCAGGCAAACCGGTTGACCAAAACGACTCCTGTGGGAGAGGATGGGCACGCCGTGAAGTAACCGAAAATAACGCAGCATCCTCAATGTCGAGTGACCTGTCGCCACTGCATGAGACACCTGACCCGCAAAGGAGCGGTTAATGTCCCTCACCGCACCACGTCGTCGCCTTTATGTGAGACTCGCAGGCGTTGTGCTGTCTATCGCCGTGATCGTGGCTGCAATAACCAGCACGCGGGTTCTGTCGATCGACGCGGCCGCAGAAGCCTCGCAAGCGGGCGCCTTCGAACCCGACGAGTACGCTGCCGAGCATTTCGAGGAGGACATCGCTCCGGCGATCAGCGACGACGCGGTGGATCTCGCAATGCTCCTCGGTGAACTCGCGGCAGGAGCTGACGAAGCGGACTTCGGGAACACGGCCGGGTCGTCCAGTGCCTATTCATACCCGGTCACGTTTACCGGGATCGCCGGTGCGCCCAACGGATCGATCCTGCCGGTCACTGTCGACGGGCTCCCCGAGGGAACAGTCGTGCAGGTCCAGATCGGCCCGGCCATCAATGGCACAGCGATTCGGGATGCCACGGGGACCGTCAAGTTCAACGACTTCACCAACCAGCTCGAGTTTCAGGAAGTCGCGACCGCGCTCAACACCCTCGTCAAGGAGCAAGTGCTCGCCGATGTCGACCCCGCAGTCCTCGAGGGCAAGACCGTCACGGTGACCGGTGCGTTCACCAGGGTGAACCCGGCACTTGTCTCGGTCGTTCCGGTGAAATTTGAGGTGGGGCAATGAGCGACAACGACGTTGTGATGCGCGCCATCGGAATCACGAAAAGCTACGGTGCCACCCGGGCACTCAAAGGTGTCGATTTTTCGATTCGACGAGGGGCCGTCACCGTGCTGTTCGGTGAGAACGGAGCGGGTAAATCGACGCTGATGAAGATCCTCAGCGGCGTCGAGTCTCCGACATCCGGCACCCTCGAGCTCGACGGTGAACCGTTGCGCCTCCGAGACACCGTCGATGCGGCATCCAGAGGTATCGCGATCATCCACCAGGAACTGAGCCTCGCCCCCAACCTCAATGTTCGAGACAACATTTACATGGGACGTGAGAGCACCAGGGGTGGTGTTGTGATCGATTACGGTGCGGAGAACGCGACAACCGCGCGGCTGATGACGCGGCTCGAAGAGCGGCTCGACCCTCGGACTCTTGTCGGAGACCTCCGTCTTGGCCAGCAACAGGTGGTTGAGATTGCCCGGGCGCTCGCCGGAAATGCGCGGGTGCTGATCATGGACGAACCGACCTCCGCGCTGAGCGGAAGCGAGGTCGAGGTGCTGTTCAAACTGATCCGCGAACTGACCGCCGAGAACGTCGCCATCGTCTACATCTCACACCACCTCGAAGAGGCGCTCGAGATTGCAGACCACGCCGTGGTGTTCCGCGATGGCGATCTTGTAGCCACAGGCGACCGCGACGAGATCGACCTCGGCTGGGTCATCTCGAACATGGTTGGCCGGGACGTTGGCGACCTGTCACCGGATCTCCTCGAGGAGTTCGGCGAGCCAGTTCTCGAACTGGAGAACATCGTCATCGCCGATCCGTCCAACCCGGCGCGCCTGGCCGTCGACGACCTCTCCCTCTCTGTCCGCGCCGGCGAGGTGGTATGCCTCTACGGGCTGATGGGAGCCGGCCGCACGGAGCTCCTGGAAGCACTCGCCGGGCGCATCCCGATCCAATCCGGAACAGTTCGGCTGAAGGGGCGGGTGATCCAGGGAGAATCTGTCGCCGAGCGCATCGCACTCGGACTCGCGCTCGTGCCCGAGGACCGGCAGCGCGACGGTCTGGTTCAAACCATGTCGGTGGGTGAGAACGCATCGCTGGCGAATCTGCTTGCTTTCGTCAAAGGGATTGTCCTGGACCGACGCAGCGAACGCGCCAGCATCGACAAGGTGGTCTCGGATGTCCGCGTCAAGACCTCGGGTCCCAATGCCGCTATCTCCTCGTTGTCGGGTGGAAACCAGCAGAAGGTCGTGATCTCCAAAATCCTCATGACAGAGCCGGAGGTGATCCTGCTCGACGAACCGTCCCGAGGCATAGATGTGGGAGCGAAGGCGGAGATCTTCGGACTCATGGCGCGTGAGGCAAAACGCGGCCTTGGCGTCCTCTTCGCCACGTCCGAGGTCGGGGAAGCCCTCGGCGTCTCCAACCGTGTGATCGTGCTCTCGAAGGGCCGCATCGTCGGCGAGTTCGATCCGAAACACACAGACCGAGAAGGCCTGATGGTGGCCTCAGGCGAATCAACCGAGGCTGCGAAACCAGAGAATGGACTCGTGAAGTGACTGCAACCACAACGGGCATGCGTCCGTCGACCGACGGCGGTGGGCCCGGCAATCGAGACAAGAGCGCTGGAAAGCGACAGATCGACTACCTCGGGATCCTTCTCGAGGGGCGCGCGTTCATCGCTCTCATTGTCCTGATCATCATTTTCGCGCTGCTGTCCGATTCCTTCCTGACGTTCAACAACCTGTTGACCATGACCAAACACGTCGCATACAACGCGATTCTTGCGCTCGGCATGCTGTTCGTCATCCTCAAGGGCGGCATCGACCTTTCCGTCGGTTCCACAGTGGGGCTGTCCGGTGTCGTCGCCGGCGTGCTGCTGCAGGGGTGGCAGCTTGATGCCTTCGGCGTCGTTGTGTACCCGCCTGTGTGGGTCGTGGTCCTCTGCTCACTCGCCGTCGGCACCCTGGTCGGTTATGTCAACGGTTTGCTCGTAACGAAGTTCAACGTCGCACCCTTCATCGCGACCCTCGGGATGTTGTACGTCGCGCGCGGTGCCGCGTTGCTCATTTCAAACGGCTCCACCTATCCGCGCCTTGGCGGGGAGGAAGCCCTGGGAAACACAGGCTTCAACATCATCGGCGGCGGTCGTCTTCTTGGCATTCCGACCGCCATCTGGATCATGGTCGTTTTCGCCCTTGTCGCCGCTTTTGTTCTCAAGAGCACGCCATTCGGTCGCTGGGTCTACGCCACCGGAGGGAATGAGCGTGCCGCTGAGCTTTCGGGTGTGCCGGTGCGTCGGGTCAAATTGCGCGTCTACATGATCAGTGGATTCTGCGCGGCGACAACCGGTCTCATCATCTCCTCTGAGCTGACGAGCGCTGCTCCCCAGCTCGGGGAATCATTCGAGCTCAACGCCATCGCGGCTGTGGTCATCGGTGGCGCCGCGCTGACAGGTGGCCGAGGAAACGTACGCGGCGTGCTCATCGGCGCCTTCGTCATCGGTTTTCTCAGTGACGGACTCGTGATCGTCGGTGTTTCCACCTTCTGGCAGATCACCATCAAGGGTGCCGTGATCATCCTCGCCGTGATGCTGGACCAGGCTCAACAGCGGATCAAGCGGTCGAAGAACGCGGCTCTTGCCGCCGGCAACCACGCTGAACCGGCATCGGCGCCAACCATGCCCTGACGAGACCCCACACCGCGGTGGGTGCACCGCGGCACACCAAGAAAACGAAAGGCTGAAGCAATGAAGCGACAGATTCTGACGGCGACAATCGCAGTGTTCACCATCGTCGGCCTGGCCGGTTGTTCAGGCGGCTCAGGGGGCTCCGGCAGTTCCGGGGACTCCGGCAATGGTTCCGGCGAGGCCGGTGGCCTTATCGCCATCATCACTCCGGCACAGGAGAACCCCTTCTTCAAGGCAGAGGCGGATGCCGCCAAGGCAGAAGCGGAGGAGCTCGGATACGAGACGTCCGTCGCGTCCCACGACGACGACCCGAACAAGCAGAGCGAACTCATCGACTCAGCGATCAGCAAGGGTGCCAAAGCGATCATCCTCGACAACGCGGGAGCTGACGCATCGATCGGTCCCATCACCAAAGCCGAGGAAGCGGGGGTTCCCGTCTTCCTCATCGACCGGGAGATCAACGAGAACGGAATTGCCAAGGCTCAGATCGTTGCCAACAACGCTCAGGGCGCGGCCGCCGTTGCCGAGTCGTTCGTCGCTGCCCTTCCCGATGGTGGGAAGTACATCGAACTGACCGGGAAAGAGTCAGACACCAACGCCGGTGTGCGGTCGGAGGCCTTCGCGAGCGTGATCTCCCAGTACCCGAACCTGGTGCCAGCGGCGAAAGAAACTGCCAACTGGAACCAGGACGAGGCGTTCCAGAAGGTCGAGACGCTGCTGCAGCGTGATCCCAACATCCAGGGGATCATCGCCGGGAACGACACGATGGCGCTCGGTGCCGTTGCGGCCGTCGAGGCTGCCGGGCTGCTCGACAAGATCAAGATCGTCGGCTTCGACGGCAGCCCCGACGCGGTGCAGGCCATCAAGGACGGCAAGCTCGTTGCGACCGGCCTGCAGCCGGCGGTGCTTATTTCGCAGATGGCCGTTCAGCAGGCTGACGAGTTCATCCGCACTGGTGAGACCGGCGCTGAAGAGAAACAGTCCATCGATTGCGTCGTGATCGATGCCAGCAACGCCGAGCAGTACACGAGTTTCGCGCTCGAGGACTGATTCAGAGCGGCGGAAGGCGATCGGCGGGCTCGCACGAGTCCGCCGATCGCTTACCGCCCCGATCGCCTCGGCGGTCATCGGTGCTGCACTGAGCCTGGGGTGCGCGTTGGCCGACCTCGCGCCATTCAGGCACGCCTGGAGCAGGGAACGGTCCATCTGATTCAGCACGTCCCCGCCTTACATCCCCGACGGAGCGACACCGTTGGTGAAGGCCCACACGACGGCCTGCAGCCGGTCCCGTGCCCCGGTCTTGGTGAGGATGCCGGCGAGGTGGTACTTCACCGTCGTGAGCTCGATGAACAACCGCTCTGCGATTTCCTGGTTGGAGAGTCCCTCGCTCAGAAGCACCAGAATTTCCAGTTCCCGGGCGGTGAGCGGCACAGAAGGCGGGGTCTGGATGCGATCCGGTTGCCTCCTTCGGTTGGCGAACTCGGAGATCACCCTTCGGGTCAGTCGCTGGTCGAGCGTTCCGTCACCACGGGCGACGGAACGGATGGAACCGAGCAGAGTCTGCTCGTCGGCTCCTTTGAGCAGGAAGCCGGCAGCGCCAGCTTCCAGCGCTCCGAAGACGTAGTCGTCGAGATCAAACGTGGTGACGACGAGCACGCTCGTGGTGTTTGCCGGGTCGGAGACGATCGCTCTCGTCGCCGAAATACCGTCGAGTCCCGGCATCCGGATATCCATGCAGATCACGTCCGGGTGCTGCTCCTTCGCGAGAGCGACGGCTTCGTGGCCGTCCTTCGCCTCACCGACCACCCGGATGTCCTCCTCCTGATTGAGGATCACGGACAGGCCGGCCCGCACGATGGCCTGGTCGTCGGCAATGGCAACGGTAATCACGATTGCACTCCGTCGTAGGGGATCTCGAGGCTGTTCGCCCAGCCGCCGTCGGGGCTCGGCCCGGTTGTGAGCCTCGCGCCGATCAGGTCGGCGCGTTCCGCCATGCCGACGAGACCAAACCGGGGCCGGGAGTCCACCTCCTGGGCCACAGCCTGCGAACCCGGCCCGTTCCGCACGGTCACGCGCAGGGCATTCTCGCCGTAATCCAGCTCGACGGTGCGAGGCGACCCGGGTGCGTGCCTGGCGGCGTTTGCGAGGGATTCCTGCACCATCCGGTAGACGGTGATGCCGGTGAGCGGGCCGATATCGACCGGAGTACCGGATTCCGACAGCGACACAGGGCTTCCCGCGGCGGATGCCTCGGCAATGAGTCCCGGCAGCTGCTCGATTGACGGAACGGGGGCGAGCGAACCCTCTCCGTCGGCGCGGAGCAGGCCGACCGTCTGGCGAAGGTTATTCAGCGTGGTTCGAGCGTCACTCTGAACGCGGCGGATGTATTCACCAGCGCGGTCCGGATCCGTCGCCCGCAACGCGTCAGCGGCCTGGGCGCTGACGATGATGCCCGTCAGGTGGTGGGCGGCGATGTCGTGCAGTTCCCGTGCCATGAGTGCGCGCTCCTCACGCACGGCATCCTGCGCCAGACGTTCTCTTTCTCTCTCGGCGGCATCCGCCCGTTCACGCAACGCCTCAACGAGCCTGGCGCGACCGTCGACGACCTCGGCAAGGATCACCGGCAGGCCGAACGTGAGAGCTGCACGCAGTAATGCGAACGGCAGCGCCAGCTCGCCGGGCACTTCGAGGCTGGACTGCACGGTGGCGATCGTGACGATGACGGATGCCACAGCGATGGCAGCGGGAAGCAGGTAATGGGAGGCCTCGCGGCGCTCGCGGGTATACGAATACACGGCGATGATGACCGCGAAGGTGCCGGTGCTCGCCTCTCCGGAAGAGATGAGCAGCATCAGGACATCGAGCGCCGACGTAGCGATGAGTACGACCACGGGGGCGCGGTACCGCCCCAGCAGGGTCGCCGCCTGGGCGATCACGATCACGCCGGGAAGCCAGGGGTATCTCTGGCCGGCGGACTCGCTGTCGATAACTGCCACCCCGATCACGTAGCCGATGCCGAGGAGAGCCGTCAGCACAACGGGAGTACCCCGCCAGAGCGCGTTGCGAACGCTGCTCTGGCGGGGTGGTGTGGTCATCCGACCATTGTCCGGCACGGGGTGCTCAGATGTCACGGGATCGCATTGCCGCTCCCGCCGCTGCCGTCACCACGGCCACGAGGGCCGCGAGTGCCGCTACGGCGATGAGAGGCGGGATGCTGCCCGCCACGCCCGGTGAGACGGCCGCCTGTCCGAGTGACAGGGGCATCAGCTGCGCCCAGACCGGCAATGAGCCGGTGACGAGCTGGATGGTGGCCTGCGCGATCAGTTCGAACAGGAGCACGCCGAGCGTAATGAGCACTCCCGCCAGCTGATTGCGCGCGAGGATGCCGATGGCCAGGCCGAGGAGCCCGAGCAGGGGAACCACGAGAGCACCGCGTCCCAGCACCCCGAGAAGGTCCGGAATGCTGACGGCCAGGTCGGTTTGTGCGAGCGTGAGTGAGATCAGCAGCGTCGCAACGCTGACGACCGCGTACGCGACCCCGACAACCGCCCCGACGATGGCCATTGCGCCCACCTTCGCCGCGAGGATTCGTCCACGACGGGGTTCCGCAAGTGCCGTGGGAACGATCCCGCCGAACCGGTAGTCGGTGGTGCCCGCGAGGACGCCGAGGATCAGGACCGCGAGCACCGCGATACCGATGGAACCAGCGCCCGTTGAAGAACCGAGCGGACTGACCGCGGCGAGCTGTGCCGCCGCTGAAGTGAGCTCGAACGCGGGAAGGTCATCTCCCAGCGCCTCCCGGCCGGGGCCGATGGCGCCGCTCGCGAGTGCGGGCAGAACGGTAACGAGGGTGACTTGTGTTGCGATGAGACCGGCGATGCCGACGCCGATCGCTGCCTTGGTGGCTCGAGTCGTGGTGACCTTGAGCAGTTCTGCGCGGATCATCAGCGCACCCCCGCACTTGTCGAGGTGAGGTCGAGATAGTAGCTCTCGAGGTCTCCTCCGTGGGCGTCGACCGTGGAACGCAGGTCGCCGGATGCCGCGACCCTGCCCGCTGCGATCACGACGATGTCGTCGGCGACAAGCGCCACCTCTGACAGGACGTGGGACGACAGGAGGACTGAGCCGCCGGCATCCGCGAAGGAACGGATGAGCTCGCGAAGCCAGTGCATCCCCGCAGGGTCGAGGCCGTTGGCCGGCTCGTCGAGGATCAGGATGGACGGCTCACCGAGCAGTGCTGCTGCCAGAGCGAGTCGCTGCTTCATGCCGAGCGAGTAGCCACCGATCCGTCGATCGGCCGCTGTGCTCAGGTCAACCTCCTTGAGCACGGCGTCGATCCGGGGCTGTGCCACGCCGATCTGCGCTGCGGCGATGCGGAGGTGCTCCCTGCCGGTGCGGCCAGGGTGCAGTCCTGCCGAATCAAGGAGTGCCCCGATGGTCTGGGCCGGCTGCTCGAGGTCGCGGTACCGGCGTCCGTGGATGAGTGCCTCGCCGCTGTCGGGCGAGGCGAGGCCGAGGATCATGCGGGTGGTGGTGGTCTTGCCGGCGCCATTGGGGCCGAGGAGACCGACAACCCGGCCGTCGAGGACGTCGAATGAGACGTCCTCTACCGCGGGATGTCCGGAGAAGGACTTACTCAGCCCGCGAATCGCGAGGGCTGGTGATGTGGAATTCGTCATGTCCCCAGCGTGCTGCGGCCGCCGAACGAGCGCCCCATCCTCAAGGACAGTCCTCATCCTGTTCCTCCGGGCGGGGCGCGAGCGTGTGCATCTGGCGAGGCTGGACGTGTCCGATTCGGACAGCAGAAGTCTCAACACGATCCAGCTCACTCAGCCTGGACCACCTCATCACAAGGGAAGAAACGACATGTCCATGAACCAGCAGGAATCACAGAACACCGTCGA
Organism: Mycetocola sp. Y444; assembly: GCF_059445295.1. Taxonomy (NCBI): domain Bacteria; kingdom Bacillati; phylum Actinomycetota; class Actinomycetes; order Micrococcales; family Microbacteriaceae; genus Mycetocola; species Mycetocola sp. Y444. The sequence goes on from NZ_JCAIUB010000002.1 coordinate 96,485, forward strand.
ACCGACGGAATCCCAGCCGAGCAGGCGCCGTGGCGTCATCCTCGCGACGACCAGCGTGCTGGCCGTCGGAGCGTTGGTGGCCGGTGCGTGGGGTGCCGGTGCGTGGTCGGATGCCGCACCGGTGGAGGAGGAGGAGACCGCGAAGAGTTCGGTCATCCAGGAACACCTCGACGGCCTGGTCGAACTCGGCTTTCCCGCAGCGCTCGCCTCATTCACCAGCCCCGACGGGCAGCACGAGGATTACGTGGCTGGCGTCGGGAACCTCACGACCGACGAACCCGTACCCGTCGACGGGGAAGTGCGGCTCGGGAGCAACTCGAAGACGTTCACATCCGTCGCCGTGCTGCAGCTCGTCGAGGACGGTCAGGTTGCTCTTGATGAGCCCATCGACAGCTACCTGCCGGGTCTGGTCACGGGTGATGGCATCGACGGCACCCGCATCACCGTGCGTCATTTGCTGCAGCAGATGTCAGGACTCCCCGAATACGCCGACGAGATCGCGATGGACTTTGAGAAGGCACAGGGCGTCTACACATCGCCGCGCGACCTCCTCGATATCGCGCTCAGTAAGCCGGCGGGCTTTGCCGCCGGTGAGCGCTGGCAGTACAGCAACACGAACTACCTGGTGCTCGGCCTTCTGATCGAACGCCTGGCCGAACGGCCGCTCTTCGAGGTGATCACCGAGCGGATCATTGAGCCACTGGGGCTTGAACACACCTACTTCCCGACCGTCGGCGAAATGTCACTCCGCGGGGAGCACCCTTCGGGGTATCACAAGGACGCGGATGGCGAGTTCTACGACGTGAGCACACTCGACCCGTCATGGGGCTGGGCCGCCGGCCAGGTCGTCGCAAGCCCGAGCGACCTGAATGAGTTCATGAGGGCGGTTCTCGACGGTCGACTTCTCGGCGAGGAGATGGCAACCGAGATGCAGAAGACCGTGCCGGCCGATGAAGGCCTGTGGCCTGGGGCGGGGTACGGTCTCGGTTTGCAGAGCTACCCGCTGAGCTGCGGCGGCGTGATCTGGGGCCACGGTGGCGACATCCACGGCTTTCAGACTCGCAACGGTGTCGCAGCCGACGGAACGGCATTTAGCGTTGCCGTCACTGCTCTGCCCTGGGCCTTCATCGCCGAGGAGGACGAGCCCCGGATGATGGACACTTACAGGGCAGTAACGAAGGCAGTCGACGCGGCCTTCTGTGAAGACTGACGCCGAGCATCCGATCACCAGCGCTTCCGGCGCCAGCCTCCAGAGGTTGGCGCCGGAAGTTGTCGTGCGTGCGTGCGTTTGTGCGTGAAGGGTCTCCGGTGTGGCCTACGGAACGATGTGGCCCGCCGCGCGGAACAACTCGTACCATTCGGCGCGGGTCAGTGGAATCTCAGAGCCAAGGGCAGCGCCAGCAACGCGTTCTGGGTTCGTCGTTCCGAGCACCACCTGCATCTGGGCCGGGTGGCGGGTGATCCACGCGGTCGCGATCGCGATCGGCGGCACATCGTACTGGGCGGCCAGTCGATCGATGGCGGCGTTCAGCTCCGCGTACTCGGGGGATCCGAGGAAGACCCCGGTGAAGAACCCGGCCTGGAACGGCGACCAGGCCTGGATCGTGATGTCGTTGAGGCGGCAGTAGTCGACGATCCCACCACCGTCGAGCGTGACCGACTGCTGCTCGCCGAGCATGTTCGCCGCGACGCCCTGCGTCACGATGGGAGCGTGGGTGATCGAGAGCTGAAGCTGGTTGGCCACGATGGGCTGCCGCACATATCGCTTCAGCAGATCGATCTGTCGAGGGGTGTGGTTCGAGACGCCGAACGACTTCACCTTGCCGGCGCTTTCAAGTTCGTCGAAGGCGCGGGCAACTTCTTCCGGTTCCACGAGGGCATCGGGGCGGTGAAGGAGCAGGATGTCGATCCTGTCCGTTTGCAGCGCCTCGAGCGATCCGTTGACCGACTCGATGATGTGCTCGTAGGAGAAGTCGAAGTACGGTCCCTCCCGCACGATCCCGGTCTTGGTCTGGATGGTGATGGCGTCGCGATCCGACGTGCTCAGCTTCATCGCCTCCGCGAATCGTCGCTCGCATCCGTGCAGATCGTTCCCGTAGACATCCGCGTGGTCAAAGAAGTCGATGGCGGCATCCCGGGCGGTGTGTACGAGCTCCCGGACCTCATCGTCCGTCTTGTCGGGAATGCGCATGAGTCCGAGGACCACGTTGGGGGCGACGATTTCGGTGTTCGGCAGGGTAAAGGTCTTCACGGTGATTCCTTTCGCAGACGCGGCAACTCCGACGGTGACGCATGCCTACCTAACCACTCACCGGGGCAAAGAGTCCACCACGGCGGCACCCTTCACACGGGGCACGCAGCTGTGTACAGTGTCCGCATCAGTGGGGTCGCCGACGGGCGGGCTGCATCGCCGTGACGAGCGCCATCTCTCGAAGGGGGAGCCGTGCCCAATCCCGTCGTGCACTTCGAGATCATCGGTCGGAACCCGGGTGCTTTGCGACGGTTCTATTCCGTTTTGTTCGGCTGGACTGCCGACACCGATTCGCCCGTTGCCCCGGAAATCTCGGAGGCGGGCGAGTACGGGTTCGTCAGTGACGCGGCCGGGGGTCCCATTGCGGGCGGCATCGGAGGCGGGCACGAGTTCGCGCCGCACGCTCTCTTCTACGTTGGGGTGGACGATGTGGAAGACGCGCTCGTGCGTGCCGAGCGGCTGGGTGGCACTCGAGTGCTCGGTCCAGCGCGCAATCCCAGCGGCGCGCTCGTGGTCGGCCATTTCGCCGATCCGGAGGGCAATCTGATTGGTGTTGCTGGTCCGAGGTAGCGTCCTCGTTACAGCGGTTCTGTCAGAGATTGACAGTCAGAATGGCGTACCACAACATGGTGTGCGACTAGCGCATAGTGTGCGACACACACTATGGTGTGAGCATGGACGACGACCTCTTGAGCGGACACCTGCAGGAACTGCGGCGGGGCACGATCGTGGTGGCCTGCCTGTCCGTGCTGAAGCGACCCGGATACGGCTACGGCCTCCTTGAAGCTCTCGAGCAAGCGGGGTTTGCCGTCGAGGCAAACACGCTGTACCCGCTCCTGCGCCGCCTCGAGAAGCAGGGACTGCTGACCAGTTCCTGGGACACGGACGAGGCGAGGCCCCGCAAGTTTTACACCACCAGTGAGAAGGGCAGCGAACTGCTCGACCTGCTCCTCGCGGAGTGGGATGACCTTCACTCCTCCATTCACCAGCTCAACGAAGGACGATCATGACGACTCTCACCGACCGCTACGTCTTCGCCGCCCTTAAGTCCATCCCCGAAGAGAAGCGCGACGATATCGATCGTGAACTGCGCGGATCAATAACGGATGCCGTCGAGGCGCGGATTGAGAATGGCCAGGCGCCTGCCGAAGCGGAGAGCACGGTGCTCACGGAGTTTGGTGACCCTCGTCAGCTGGCCGCACGCTACGCCGAGCAGCCGCTGTACCTGATCGGACCCGATCTCTACCTCTCGTGGGTGCGCGTTCTGAAGCTCCTCCTCTGGATCGTGGGCGCGACATCCTTCGTTGGTGTGCTTGTCGTTCGGATGGTCATCGAGCCGGAAGATCCAATCACCGCCTTCAGCGCCGCTCTCAGCGCAAGCATCGGTCTGCTGATTCAGGTGGCGTTCTGGGTGACCCTCGTGTTCGCAATTCTGCAACGCACGGGTGCCCGCCGCAGCTCCCTCGGGCTCCGGGCGTGGGTTCCTGAGATGCTTCCGCCGGTCGAGCGACGCAATCAGGTCTCGCTCGCTGACACGATCGCGACGGTAATTCTCCTTGCCTTCTTCATCGGCCTGCTCCTCTGGCAGCGGGTCGGATCTCTGCTCTATCTGGAGGGAAAACCGGTTCTGGTTTTGCAGGAGCACCTGTCGAATTTTTGGCTGCCGTACCTGATCGCTGTGCTGGTTCTCGAGGCCGTCTTCGCCGTGGTGCTCTTCGCGGTTGGGCGCTGGACGCACGCGCTCGCTGCTGTGAACCTCGGCGCCGGCCTGCTGTTCATGATTCCTGCACTCTGGTTGCTCACGACCGACCAGGTCTTCGACTGGTCGTTCCTGTCGAGCGTCGACTGGAATGCCGACACCGCCAGGTGGATCTCGGGCATCACCGCCGCGGCGGTTGTGGTAACCGGCCTGTGGGATGTTGCGAGCGGCTTCCTGAAAGCGTCGAGAAGCAACGCGCAGGTCGTCTCGCCTCGGTAAGAGGCATGCTCGCGGAAATGCCGCCACGGTCCCGGAGGAATCACCCCGGTTCCGGAGGTGCCATTGGAGTCCCGGAGGTGCCATTGGAGCCCCGGGAGGAAAAACCGGGCGGCCAGCCCGCTGTCGCGCTTCGCCCCGGCGAATCTCCTCCCGAAAAGCCGCCACTGCCCCTGATCCCGGGCACCAAAGTCGGTGCCGGATGCCGCGGTCAGAGCCTGAAGCTCGGTCAACGCCGATGTCAGTGGTTGGGTGTGTAGTTAAGTCATGAACATCCCGGTCAGCAGCCCGATCCGACACCGTTCGGGGTCGCGTTTGAACGCCCGGGATGGTGCCGGTGCGAGGCCCCAATGTGGCAGTTCCAATGTCAGTGGTTGGGTGTGTACTGAACTCATGAACATCCCGGTCAGCAGCCCGATCCGACACCGTTCAGGGTCGCGTTCGAACGCCTGGGCGGATGCTGCTGCAAAGCCTCCAGTGCGGCGGTTTCAATGTCAGTGGTTGGGTGTGTACTGAAGTCATGAACATCCCGGTCAGCAGCCCGATTCGTCACCGTTCTGGTCTGGCGGAGTCCGGTCTGGCCGCACTTCTCGCCGTTGTTGTGTTGGCTGGTGGGGGTGTGCGGGTGTCATGAGTTTCGCGGTGAGCGACTTTCCGCCGGCGTCGGTTCCGGAGGGTGAGAGTGCGCTCACCGGGCTGCTCACCCACCTGGGGCAGGTGGTCGATGTTCTCGACCTGGATCATCTGGACCGGTTGACCGGGGAACAGCTGTTGACCCAGTTGGGTCAGGTCGCCGGGGTGGTGCGTGCCGGGGAAGCGGTCCTCGCGGCGTTGAGTGCCGAGGTCGCGGACCGGTCAGACCCGGCCCGTGGCAACGAGGGGTTGGCGGTGAAGCACAACTACCAGCGTCCGTCGCACCTGATCGAGGTGATCACCGGGGTGTCCTCTGCGGCCGCATCCCGGCTCATCCGGGTGGGGCAGCGCACCTGCCGGCGCCTCACTGACGCTGGGTTCCCGTTGCCGCCGTTGTTCCCCGTGGTCGGGGACGCGTTCCGTCAGGGTTTGATCGGGGTGGAAACCGCCGAAGCCATCACCCGGGAACTCTCGCTGGCCGCGCCCCGTGCCGAGGTGGAACACCTCGCGATTGCTGAACGCACCCTGGTCAGTGAGGCGGTCGGTGCGGGCTGGCGCGGCGGCTTACCGATGTCCGCCGATCTGGTGGGGATTCAGGCTCGGCAGTGGCGGGACCGGTTGGATGAAGACGGGATCGAACCCAATACCGACAAAGCGTTCCAGAAACGCGATTTCTGGATCGCCCGTGCCGCGAAGGACGGGTTGGTGAAGTTCGGAGGGCAGGTCACCGTTGATGTCGGCGCGAAACTCCACGCCCTGCTCGATGCTGTGCTGAGCCCGAAGACCGCGGACCGGTACGGCCCCACGGCCACTGATGCTGGCGAGGTAACTGGCGGTGGTGCTGGTGGCACCGGAACCGATGACGCGGGGCCTTCGGATCCGGTGCGTCGCCGGTGGCCGGCACCAATCCGGACACCGGTGACGCGGCGCAAGGCACCAACGCCAGTCCCGGTGCGGAGTTCAGCGAACCGGTCCGGGCCCGGCGGACCGCGGGGCAGCAACGCGCTGACGTGTTCGCCGCGATGATCGACGCCCTCGCCCGCTCCGGGGACGCACCATCAGTGACCGGCGCAGCACCGACCGTCGTGGTGACGGTCAACGCGGACGTGATCGACTCCAAGACCGGTACCGGCCAGATCGTGGGAGTGAACGCACCGGTGGCGGCGTCAACGATCAGCCAGGTTCTCTGTGATGCGAGCATCATCCCGGTGTTCATCGACCCCGACGGCACGGTTGTTGCCCTCGGTAATGATCAGCGCGGGTTCAACCGGACGCAGCGAATGGGCATGATCGCCCGCGACGGACCCACCTGTGCGATGCCGGACTGTCAGATCCCGGCCACCCGCTGCGAAGCCCACCACATCATCCCGTACTCCGAAGGTGGGCCCACCCATCTCGATAACGGAGTCTTGTTCTGCTGGTTCCACCACCGGATGGTCGACACCGGAGTGTTCACCGTCACGATGGTGAACGGCAAACCCAAGGTCACCATCGCCGAATGGATCCGCCGCAAGCCATACTTCCGGTAAACCGTGCCACCATCCCCGATGTCCAGGGGCAGGAACGCGACAGCCCGGGTGCGGTCGGGGCAGTGTCCGTCCGTCGGTCAGCGCCTCCTGAGGCGCTCACCGATGTGGATTAATTCCCCCTGACAGAGCACGCCCGCCAGAAGAAGTTATTAGCGCTGGGTTTGGTGCGGACCTAGTATGGATGTGTAGCTGATTCCCCCGGACCCTGGGACGTGCAAACCGACGATTTCAGGAGATTTCTATGGGTACTTTTACGTACGACGGCGGCACCCCTATCGAGTTTGAAGACCGCACGCTAGCGCATCTTCAAATAGTGATCGGTGCCAAATTACGCCGAGGCGAGTCGTGTTACTTCAGCTGGCCAGTCCCGGAGGGTGGACGAACGACCATCTGGATGCATCCCACTCTCTCGTTGCGATATGACTACACCGCCAACGAAACGCCGGCGCTGAATCGAGCATGGGTTGAGCTGCTGACTCAGTCTTCATTTGGCCCAGCGGGGCTTGTTCTTCTAGCGGAGCCCGAAGCCATCGACGAATCAGGGCACCAGAAAGCTCCCGAGGGCGATCAAAAAGCCTCCAACGGTGACCGTGATGCTCGCGTCAGAGTTCCAGTGGCGAGTCGTTAAGACAAATCTCGGGCCGCTCAAGCGGCGGTCGTTCCATCTCTCTCCGCCCACGCTCGCTCCAGCGCGTTGGTGATGGCCGCCGCGCTCTGGACGCCTTCAACGCCGTATCTGCCGTCGATGACGAAGAAGGGAACACTGTTGATCCCGTAGGACCGGGCTCGGGCTTCATCAGCGCGGACCGCGTCCAGGTATTCGTTGGACTCCAGCGAACGGATGGCGTCCACAGCGTCGAGGCCGAGCTCCCCGGCGATCCGGCCGAGTTCTTCGATGTCGGAGATATTGCGGCCTTGGGTGAAGTAGGCGGCAAACAGGGCCTCCTCTGTCCGAAGCTGCTTGCCCCGCGCTTTGCCGTAGTGGATGAGCTGGTGCGCGAGCGACGTGTTCGTGAGCAGCGCGGTGTCGAAGTGCAGGTCGAGGCCGACGGCGCGAGCCCGGGTGGTGATCCGGGACAGGAGCGCGCTGGCACTGTTTGGACTCATCCCTTTAGTCATAACGTTGAAGTCGAATACGGACTGCGTGTGCCCGATAGCGATGTCCGGCTCGAGTTCAAAACTGTGGAACTCGATGTCGATGTCGCGGGCCTCGCCCGGCTCAGCGGCACCGAAGATTCGTGCAGCCTCTTCCAGCCGTCGCTTTCCGATGTAGCACCATGGGCACATCACATCGGCCCACACATCTACTTTGAGGCGATAACCTCGGCGCGGCTCAGTGGTTTCCGGGCTGAGCCCGGTCTGCTCATTCATGGGACACATCTCCTGTTCGGGTTGGCGGCGCTGTCCGCGGAGGCGCACGCGCCGGGGGATTATGGGCCCGGGGTCACCGGGCTGTGGGATGCGCGTCGGGTGCCAGCAGTCAGGAAGTGATGCGCTCGGCGCGCTGGAGATTGCGCATGAGTTCGTCGCGGCTCTGCCCGTCGACGTGGTGGCGCCACATCGGTGTGCCGGGCGCGCTGCGCCACGATTCGCTCAGCGGGCTGTTGTCGACCGCGTCGAACCCGAGGTCGTCGTAGAAGCGAGTCACCAGCTCGACAGCTTCCGGGTAGTTGCTCGAGACCACCAGCGCCTTGCGGTCGGGTGCGCCCGCTGGCCTCGCCAGCCGGAGTATCGCCGGGAGTGCATCGCTCGAAACACGGATCAGGTGGCGCTCGTGAAACTGGATGTGAGTAAAAGCCTTCGTGACCATTGACTCGGGCAATTGTTCCTGCCGCAACTCATGAATCGTCTTTCGTCCCGAAGTCACCTCGGGAAAGTTACCGTCGCGCCAGGGCATGTAGTTGTTGTTGTCGATCACGACCTTCCCCGCCAGTTCCGCGACGGGCAGCGTGTCGGTCGGCGTGTACCGGAAGGCGGCAACGGCGAAGTCCGCCGCAGCGGCAGCATCCGCGGCTGACGCCGCACGCGCCATCGGACCCAGCGCTCTGACGAGGCCCCTCAGCGTCTCCGGGCCACGGGAATTGGCGATGACGATCTCATAACCCGCAGCAATCGCCGCGCGGGCGAGAGTGCTTCCCGCCTGGCCGGCGCCCAGAATACCGATTGTGGTCATGAGCGGCTCTCCTCGTGCTGTCGTCGTGAACCTCTCTGCGGCTCACGACGTCAGCCTAAGTCGCTTCAACGAAAACACTCGGGGCCCTGTCATACCCCCGGTTTCACGGGCACTGCCTGGGAAAGCTGCGGAGCCAGCCCTGCCGACGGCGATTACTGGATCAAATTAATAGAGGCGTCGGACCCTTGACACCCTGTCGAAACAAACACCTGCTTTGCTAGGGTGAATCAATTCAACATCTCCTCATGAATTTTGCCTGGAGAGACCGGACTGGAACCGGCGCCGAAGGGGAAAACGCCCAAGAACTCTCAGGCTAAAGGACAGGCAAGATTCGGGAACTCTGGAAAGTGGAACCCAATGGTTCCACACCGACGGTGCAAGCGGGAACGATCTTTCCGTGAATCTCTCAGGTCAAATACAGAGCGGGTACCGCAGCCGTTATAGCTGCGAATTAATTCTTGAGTCGAATTCAATTCTCGTCCGTTTCGGCACACAAATGCTCCGGCCGTGCAATTGAAACCGCGACTCCAGATCCAGGAGACACCATGTTCATCTCACCATCTCGCTCTACGCCCGTGAAGCGGACCGCGATTGTCATTTCCTCCGTCGCCGCCGTTTCATTCCTTGCGGCATGCTCGACCGGAGATGGGGAATCGAGCGCTCCCGAAACAGGCGGCTCGATTGCGATCGCGATATCCACCGACCCGTCGAGTTTCGATCCCGTTCTGGCTGCGGGGCAGCACACTTTCCAGGTCGACAGTTTCCTCTACGACACGCTCATCCGTCGCGACGATGATTCCGCTCTGGTTGGAGGGCTCGCAACCGAGTGGGAGGTCGAGTCAGCCAGTGAGTACCTGTTCACGATTCGCGACGATGCGACGTGTTCCGATGGTTCACCGATAACCCCAACCGTGGTCGCAGATTCGCTGTCCTATCTCGCCAATCCCGAGACGGGTTCAACCTGGAAAGCGCTCGTCTTTGGGCAGGGCGACGCCACGATCACTCCGGACGACGAGGCCGGTACCGTTCGGGTGTCGCTGTCGCAGCCGTTCACGAACCTCGAGTCGGGCCTTACCGCGTCGCAGACCGGCATCATTTGTCCGGAGGGTCTCGCTGACCTCGAAGGCCTGGCCGCTGGAAGTGTCGAGGGCGCATTCTCCGGTCCGTACACGATCAGCGAATCGAATGCCGGCATTGGCTACACGCTCGCACTGCGGGAGGACTACGACGCTTGGCCCAAGCTGAGCAAACCGCTCGAAGGGGTGCCAGCAGACACGATCGAGCTCACACTGTCGAGCGACGAATCCACAATGGCAAACCAGATCATGAGCGGGGATCTCGATTTCGCGCAGCTCGCCGACTACAACACGATCGAACGGTTCGCGAGCGATGACAGCTACCACAAGGTAGAGGTCACGGGCTATACGACGTACGTCATTTTCAACCAGCGCGAGGGCAGGGTTTTCGCGGACAACCCCGAAGCTCGCCAGGCTGTCGCCCGTGCGATTGACCAGGATGCCTTCAACACCGTGTTCTCAAACGGAAACAGCGAGGTGCTGACCTCGATAGTGCCGTCGAGCTTCGCCTGCGTGAATACCGATGAGTCATTGCTGGAGGAACATGACCCGGATGCTGCGGCTGAGGTCCTGAGCAACGTGGATGGCATCAAGATGCTGGGAAACACCGCGAACTCGAGCTTCACCAACGGAGCAGATTACCTCTATGAGGTGGTGACAGCAGCCGGTGCCGGCGTGGATCTTTCGATGGCCGACAATGCCACCTTCTGGAGCACGCTCGCGAACGGCGAATCCGACTGGGACATGGTGTTCATCGGGGACGCCAACACGGTTCAGGTCATCAGCGCTTCTCTCGACCGGGTGACCGGGCCGAGCGTTGAAGAGGGCGGCCGCAACTACTCCGGCTCCTCGAACCCGGACGGCGAAGCAGCGCTCGTTGCCGGGCTGTCCGAGATCGATGAGGACGTTCGCTGCGACGCCTTCCAGACCGCTCAGGAATCACTCTTCGAACGCGACGATGTTGTGCCCCTCGTTGGTGGCACAACGACGACGGTGACCAGCCCCAACGTAACGGTGCGTGCTTTCGGTGATTACCTCGACTACGCCACAGTGCGCGTCATCGCCGAATAGACACCGAGCGTTCTGAAAGAAAGCGAACCTGTGACTGAACCAATAATCACAGCCGGAACGGGCACTTCCACGGAAGTGCCCGTTCCGGGCGGGCCCGAAGAATCGGCGAAGACGGTATCACCGTGGGTCGCCTTCGGCGTGAAGCGCTTCATGGGCCTGTTGGGCACCATAGTGATGGCGATCGTGGCCACCTTCCTCATCGTTCCCCTCATCCCCGGCGATCCGGCTGTCAGCGCGGCTGGACCCGATGCATCGGCCGAGCGGATCGAGCAGGTGAGGTCCGAACTCGGTCTTGACAGGCCACTCTTTGAACAGTTTGTCTCCTACGTCGCCGGCATTGCGCAGGGCGATCTGGGCCATTCGTTCTCGCTCAACGCCCCGGTCACCGAGGTGATCGCGAACCGTCTGCCGTTTACCGCAGGAATCTCCGTACTGTCTCTGGTGATCGTGCTGGTCTGCGCAATTCCCATTGGGATGGTGGTCGGTGTGTTGGCGCGGAACGGCCGGCGTCAGTGGCTCGACACGTCATTCGGGTACGTCACCGCGTTCCTGTCAGCGATCCCGCCATACGTGATGGCGACGCTGCTTGTGTTGCTCTTCGCCGTCTCCCTGCAGGTCCTTCCACCCGCGTACTCGCGCAACAATCTGGCAGCCTCTCTCGTACTGCCAGTCCTGGCGCTCAGCATTCGGTCTATTTGCTCGATCGCTCGCGTCGTGCGCCGCGAAACCGCTGTCGTCCTCGAGCAGGACTACATGAGAACCGCGCGGGGCTGGCGGCTTGGCGGGCTGCGTCTCTACGCGAAATACGCGCTGCCAAATCTCCTGACGAGCACACTAACGCTCAGTGGAATCATTCTCGTGAGCATGCTCGGTGGGGCAATCACTGTCGAGACCGTATTCAACCTGCCAGGACTCGGACTGGGCGTCGTGAACGCCGTTGCCACCAAGGACTACCCGCTCATCCAGGGAATCGTGCTCGTTCTCGCCATCCTGGCGTCGGTGCTCACCCTGCTCGTCGACATCGCTCTCGGCATCATTGATCCCCGAACCCGCGGAGGGAAGAATGACTAAGTTATCTGCCGCTGACCGCGCGGTTGTTGCCGGGGTGGGTAAACGTGGCCCATCGAGCTTTCGCTGGACTCCCGGCCTCATAGGAGGTCTGGGTCTTTTCGCTGTTGTCGTGGCCATTGCCATCATCGCACCGATGACAATGTCAACAGCTGCGAGCGAGGTTACGAACCAGACAAACCTTCCGGCGTCAGGCGAGCACCCTCTGGGGACCGACAGCTTCGGCCGTGACCTGCTGGCGCGGGCACTTGTCGCCACCCAGTTGAGCCTCATCATGACCCTGCTCGCCACGGCGATTTCCGTTGTGGCCGGCGTCCTCATCGGTACGTCGATCTGGATCGCACCCCGCCGGGTTCGTGAGGCGTCACTGAGGGTTCTCGAGACCGTCGTCTCATACCCGGAATTGCTCGTCGCCATTGTCATTGCCGCTATCCTCGGGTCAGGTTCGTGGCAGCTTGTTTTGGCCATCGGAATTGCGAACATCCCGTCGATCGCGCGATTGACGGCCAACCTCGCAGCATCCGTTTATCAACGCGACTTCGTTGTGACCGCGAGACTTCTCGGTGTCCCCAACCGGCTCATCATCACCAAGCATCTTCTGCCGAACATGGCGGAACCCCTTTTGATTCAGGTGGCGTCCAGCTTCTCGGTCGGCCTCGTTTCGATGTCTGCGTTGTCATTTGTAGGCCTTGGCGTGCAAACCCCCGAGTACGACCTTGGTCGCCTTCTCGCCGACTCGCTTCCCGCGATCTACTCACGCCCGATCGAAGTTGTCGGCCCGACAGTGATGATCATCCTGATGTCGCTCGCGGCGATGCTCATCGGCGACGGCCTTGCGGCCGCGGCCGATCCCCGGAGTTCGAAAGTGCGCTTGCGTGCTCCGAAGATCGCCGGCGGCTCTGCTCCCCGCACGTCGAGCGACTCGTTGGTGAATGTCGACAAGCTCTCGGTCGTCCGCTCAGATGGTGAGGAACTCGTTCACGGGATCTCGTTCTCGATTGCACGGGGAGAGATTCTCGGGGTCGTCGGCGAATCGGGAAGTGGTAAGTCTCTGACAGCCATGGCCCTGGCCAGGCTGCTTCCGGATGGGCTGAGCGCCAGCGCAACGGAATTGCGCATTGGCGACATGGACATGCTCGCCGGTTCCGTCTCACAGAAGCAGCTGGCTACCTCGGTTGCGCTGGTTTATCAGGACCCGGGAACGACGTTCAACCCGGCCCTCATTATGAATTCTCAGCTGACCGAGGTTCTTCGGGTGCACAAGAAGCAGTCAAAGAAACAGGCGCGCAGAGTAATTATGGAGATGCTGGCCAAGGTGCACATCGTGCGTCCTGAACGACTCCTGCACTCCCACCCCTTCGAGCTGTCGGGCGGAATGAGGCAGAGGGCCATGATCGCGTCTGCACTCGCCACCGACCCCGTTCTCATCGTCGCAGACGAACCGACGACCGCACTCGATGTGACGGTGCAAGCCGAGATTCTTCGGGAGTTCCGCCGAATCAATAAAACACAGTCGACCTCGATGCTGTTCATCTCGCATGACATCGGAGTTGTCGAGGCGCTGTGTGACCGCGTTCTGGTGATGAAGGACGGCGCGATTGTCGAGGTTGTGAATCGAAATGATCTCGCAGCGGGAAATGTGACGCACCCGTATACGAAGATGTTGCTCGAAACCGTGCCCCGCTTGAGCGACGAAAGAAAGGTTCGCCCGTGACCGACGAATCGAGGGACGCTCTGCGCGTCGAAGGCGTGACAGTGAAGTTTGGCCACGGTGCCAACGCATCCGTCGCACTGAACAATGTCGACCTCAGCGTTCCACACGGCCGGACCGTCGGCCTTGTTGGTGAATCCGGGTCAGGCAAGTCGACGCTCGCGAAGGCAATCCTCGGAATCGTTCCCGTGACGTCCGGCGAGATCGTCTTCGACGGCCGCACCGTGTCGTCGATGTCGGCGAAGGAACGGGTTCAGTTCCGCCGACGGGTGCAGATGATCCCCCAGGATCCGTACTCCTCGCTTAACCCGAGGCGAACGATCGGTGAGGCGCTCGCTGAAGCGATCGATCCGGTGCGCCAGAACGTACGAAAGCACCGCGAGGCGATCGAGAGTGCGCTCAGCGACGTTCGGTTGCCGATCGATTCAATCGCGCGATATCCCCACGAGTTCTCCGGAGGGCAGCGGCAGAGAATCGCCATCGCGCGCGCCCTCATCACCAACCCGGAAATCGTGATCGCGGACGAGATCACTTCGGCGCTCGACGTTTCAGTGCAGGCGGAAGTCCTCCAGCTCATCGACCGTCTTCGTGTCGAGAAGAATCTCACGATGCTCTTCATCTCCCACAACCTGGCTGTCGTGAAGCAAGTGAGCGATGACGTCGTCGTGCTGTTCCGGGGCGACGTCGTAGAGTCGGCTCCGGCGGAACAGTTGTTCACACACGCCGCCCACAGTTACACACGGGCCTTGCTCGCTGCCGTTCCGGGTGCACCCGGCTTCAGCATTGACTGAGGCAGTCACGGCGGCCGACGTCACCGGGACGGCTGAGCCAGGGCCTGCGCGGTGGCCGGCAACCCGCGAGGGTTTTCTGCTCCACGCGACCCTGCTCGAAGGGGTGGGGGACTCCGGTGTCGGGCTTGACCGGGGTGACGTCGCCGCCTCACTTCTGTGTCACACCAGGGTCAGTGGCACACGCGTCTCCGTCAGCGCTGTAAGCACGCAGTTCAACGACTGGCAAGCGCCGTCGGATGTGAGCCATGCGGTTGCGGCCTCGTTCGCCACGTCAGTTCTGGCCATAACCGACGTGGATGCCGACTGTCGGTTTGATCCTGTTGCCCTCGCGATGCTCGATCTGTTTGAGGCGGGTCGGCTCCTTTCCGGCTCACGCGGTGTGCGATACGAGCAACGCCCGGATCTGAGTTCGGTCGTCGGCTCACAGTTCTATGGCGACGTTCTTGCACTCGAAGTGCGCCTGACCTTCTCGCCGGTTGAGCCCGAACCCACGCCGTCTACCGAGGTGAACGGGCATTCGCCGAAATCGATGCACCTGACGCCGCGTGGGCATCCGGCGCCGGGCGACACAGTGACGATTACGCAACAGGTCACCCTGCGTCCACTCCCGGATTCCGGGTATACGGCGCTCGAACTGGCTGATGACAGCGGAGCGATGCCGGGACTCGTGGTGCATGGGTTCGACGAGATTGCGCTTCGGGATGCTCCGCGCTCCCTGGCGACACGCTTCCGTCTGTCGGGGGAGTCCCCCGCAATTGTCTTCTACCTCGATCCCGGCATGCCAGCCGCGGTGAGGGCCAGTGTGCTTGAGGGCGGCAACTGGTGGCGGTCGGCCTTTGAGGGCATCGGCCTGACCGGCGCATATTCGGTTGAAGAGCTGCCTGCACACGTTGACCCGCGGGATCCTCGGATCAACCTGGTCCTGTGGATCCACCGCGTTGACCGCGGCTGGTCGTACGGGATGACCCAGGTAGACCCGAGGACGGGCGAAATCCTTCGCGGCGTCGTGCGTCTCGGTTCGCAGCGGATCGAGCAGGTGCGCGCAACCGCTGAGGCGGTTCTTGCCCCCTATGCGACGGGGAGGGAATCCGAGGTAGAGCGCCTGGTGGCGGCACGTACACGACAACTCGCGGCCCACGAGATTGGGCACGCACTCGGCTTTGCTCACAACTTCGCGTCCCACCTTCACCCTGTTCCCTCGGTCATGGACTACCCGGCGGCGGCGTTCGCCGTCCGTCCCGATCGAATTGACGTCGACTCGGCCTATGTTTCGGGGCTTGGGCCGTGGGACCACCACATTGTGGCCCGACTCTATGCGCCGGCCGCTGAGACCGCCGGAAGTGATCTGCCGTACGTCACCGACGCTGATTCCCGGTTGGACGAGGCCAGCGACGGCACCGGGGCGACCTGGATCATTCCTGGGGCGCCGCTGGACGCGTTGACAACCATGGAGTCAGTGCGCGCGGTTGCGCTGCAGTCTTTCGGCCCGGGAGTCGTGCCGCCGGGCAGCGACAGCAACGAGATCGAACGCAGATTCACGATTCTCTATTTACTCCACCGGCACCAGGCCGTCGCAGTCGCCAAACTCATTGGCGGCACCACGCGTCGTTATGCCAGTTCGGCCCGAGATGCGCAGTTCCGTGGTGAGAGCAGCGCAGTGGCGCCCGATATTCAACGTCGGGCCCTGAGGGAACTCGCGCGACTCTATTCCCCCGCCTTCCTGTCGATCGAGCCGCGGATTCTTCGCATTCTGGTTGACCCGAGCGCGGGCCGGCTACGGCGGGACGGCGGGATCCAGAGGCGGACCTCCGGTTCCTTCGATGAGGATTCCGCTGTGCGAGTCGGCACAGACCTCATCGTCTCGCTTCTGCTCGCGCCCCAGCGCCTCAATCGGATCCGCCTGCAGGAACGGGATGGTGGCATCGGGCTCTCTGCAGTGGTCGACGTCACGGTCAGAGCGGCGCTTGACACGCTCGATGCCCTGCCAACCGCGGAGCGGTCGGGCGCGTCCGAAGTTATATCGTGGACGATACTTCGTCGATTTGAGTCGACTCTCCGGTCACCGGAACTGCACGAACATGTGCGGATTGCCCTGCTGGAATGCCTTGCCGATCGTCCTGAGTCGCAGCGCGCGAGTGTCAGGCGACGGGTGGCTGCGCTCGAGGACGTCGCCTACGGTCACGACGACGCCCTGCCCGTACTCCCACTTGGCACACCAATTTAGAACGGGCTGTTTCTTACACAAGCGTCTGCGGCCAGCTGGGCGGCAGTTTGTGAGACCCGGTCGATGACCCGCCATCCACGCGAAGTATCGTGCCTGTCACCCACGAGGACTCATCGCTCGCAAGCCAGGCGACGGCGTTGGCGATGTCCAGGGCGCTTCCCGGCCGACCGAGCGGATTTGCGCCGACGATGCTCGAATACTCATCGGTCACGGGATTAACGTCGCTGTCAACGGGGACGAAGCCCGGAGCAACCGCGTTGACGCGAATCCGGTGAGCGCCGAGTTCGAGCGCAGCTGACTTGGTGAGCATGTCGACAGCGGTTTTCGATGTGCTGTACGCCGACGATCCCGGGCGTGAACGCTCGGCCGCCGTTGAGCTGATATTGATGACGGATGCTTCGCGGCCAGCTTCGATCGCCAACCGGGCAAGCGCAACGATCGCGAGCATGGGAGCTCGAACGTTGATGTCCTGCACAGCATCCCATGTGGCGGCATCCAGTTCGAGAAATGGCGTGGACGGGTAGATCCCGGCAACGTTGACGAGAACGTCGACTGGCGATACCGACCAGGCGTCACGGACGACGGTTCCCGGTGCCTCCGGCTCGCGCAGGTCCGCAACGAAGTGTGACACGCGAACCGAGGTTGCATCCCGGATGTCCTGTGCGGCGGCGGCAACCGCTTCAGCTCGATAGTCGACGAGTGAGACGTCGGCGCCCTGCTCGGCGAACCTCCGCGCCGTTGCGAGGCCGAGTCCGCTCGCTGCACCGGTGACGAGAACATGTGAGGGCATCAGCTTTCCTTTGGTGTCGTGTTGCTGGTGAATCGGGCGAGGTCGCCGTGCGTCGTTATCCAGACGTCGGAGTGCGACCTGATGTGGGTCAGGAGGGCATCGAGCATTGCGATGCGCGAGCGATGCCCGATCACGTGGGGGTGCATGGTCAGTTGGAAGACGCCCCCAGCGTTGTACGAGGCGTCGAACTCGGCACGCCAGATCTCGCCGACAGCGACAGGTGGCGTGTACGGCCGAAGCGCGGTAGCCCGGTCCATTCCGAAGTACGGCACGTCGTCGCGAATCCACTCGACGGGGATCTCGACGATTCCGGTGGGGTCGCCGTGTTCGAGCAGCTCATACGGCTCATCGTCGGCCATCAGCGACGAGTCGTATGAGAAACCGAGCTCACGGAGAACACCGAGCGTGTCGGGTGAGAAGTCCCAGGACGGAGTGCGGATCCCCGTCGGGCGCACGCCGGCCTGTGCGGTGAGTACCTCGAGCGCCCTCGTCAGCAGATCGAGTTCGTCGGCGCGGGCGAGAAGCGAGTTACGTTCGTGGATCCAGCCATGCACGCCGACCTCGTGGCCGCGAGCGATATAGCGCGGCACCTCGTCCGGGCGCAGGAGGGCGCACACCGCAGGTACGAAGAACGTTGCGGGGACGGCGTGACGTTCAAGCAGTTCGAGAATGCGGGGCACACCCACGCGGGCACCGAATTCTCCCTGTGACAGGGCTGCCGGTGAGAGGTTCCCGTCTCGCAGGCTCGGCGTTTCGTGATCGGAATCGAAGGAGATCGCGACCACCGACTTCGCGCCATTTGGCCACTCTTGAGCCAGACTCGTGCCGGCACGGACGGCAGTGACAGCCGAGCGCCATCGTGCGTCTTCCCACTGCCAGGGGTGCTGTTCGCTCATCGCTTGGCTCGTCGCGAGAACTGGCCCAGAACTGCGGCGAGTGCAGAACGGATGCCTGTCGGCACGACCGCGTCAGCGTCAGGACCAAAGAGGGCTGAGTGGTTTCCCGGAACGGCATCGCCGCTGTCGAAACGACCGGGAGCATACGCGCCGAACCACCAGAACACCGTGGGGACTCCGATGCTGTCGCCGAGCCAGCCAAAGTCTTCGCTTCCCATCGACTGGGTCCGAAAACCATCGACGTTCTCGGGGCCGAGAGCGGCGGCGAGGTCGGCGACGACCTCTGGCGTTGCCGTTGGATCGTTGTAGTTGCGCGGAAAGCGGTACAACTCGGTGATGGTCGGTTCGTCAGCGCCCGCCGCCGCGGACTCGGCGAGCACAATGCGGCGCACGGATGCGAGCACCTGAGCGCGGATCGTTTCATCGGTTGACCGTATGTTGAGGGTGAACACCGCCTTCGACGGGATGATGTTCTCTTTCAGCCCGGCGTGGAAGGTGCCGACGGTGACGACAGCTGCCGATTGGGGATTGAGTTCGCGCGAGACGACCGTCTGCAGCCGAGTGATTGTGTACGCTGCGACCACGATGGGATCGATGGCGTCTTCGGGACGGGATCCGTGGGCTCCGACGCCGTTGATGGTGACCTCCCATGAATCCGCGAGAGACATCACGTTTCCGGAGCGCAGGGTCGCGGTCCCCGCTGTGGCCGGTGAGAGATGCTGCCCGAGGACGATCTCGGGACGTGGCGCCCTGTCCCACAGGCCGTCTGCGATCATTGCCGCTGAACCCGCTCCGGTCTCTTCGCCCGGTTGGAAAATCAGAACGAGGGTGCCCGACCACAGGTCGGTGTTTTCGGCGAGGAGTTCGCCGGCCGCGATCGCCGACGTGATGTGGGCGTCGTGCCCGCAGGCGTGCATGGTCGGAACGGAGGTGCCATCGGCGAGAACGCCGTGGTCGACACTCGCGTAGTCGAGGCCCGTCAATTCCTCCAGGGGCAGGCCGTCAATGTCGGCCCGGAAGGCAATGGTCGGCCCGTCGCCGTTGCGGATAATGGCGACGACCCCGGTTCCGCCGCAACGAAAGGTCTCCGCGCCCATCGCGCGGGCCCTCTCCTCGATCAGATCGGCGGTTGCATGCTCCTGCATGGACAACTCCGGGTGTGCGTGCAGATGTTTGTAGAGATCGATATAGCTCGCGAGTCGAGCGCCGTCTGGTTCGATGGTGGGGATGTTGGTCACGGGTCAGATCTCACTTTCAAAGGCGGCGGGCACACGTGTAGGATCGCGGCACCCGCTCTGTATCTGACCTGAGAGATTCACGGAAAGGTCGTTCCCGCTTGCACCGTCGGTGTGGACCCATGGGGTTCCACTTTCCAGAGTTCCCGAATTCTGCCTGTCCTTTAGCCTGAGAGCTCTTGGGCGTTTTCCCCTTCGGCGCCGGTTCCAGTCCGGTCTCTCCAGGCGGTATTCATTGGGAGATGTGAAGTTATGAATTTAGTCAATCAGCATAGTGTTTCAGTCCAGTGACGGGTGCGATGCCGTCGGATGTCGGTTATCGGCTCCCGCCGGTTACGACGAGCCTCTCGCCCCGCAGCTCACCGCGCCGCTCCTCGGTGATGAACGCCGAGTTGATCGCATTCGTGGCCAGCGTGTCGAGGTCAGCGGCCGACAAACCGAGCGCCGCTTCGACCTCGCGATAGTTGTCATCGATGTAACCGCCGAAGTACGCGGGATCGTCGGAGTGAATCGAGACGTTGAGCCCGGCATCCAGCATCCGCTTCAACGGGTGCCCGGCGAGATCCGCCACCGCACGCAACCGCACATTCGAGAACGGGCAGATGGTGAGGGGCGTCTGCTCGCTCCGCAGGCGCTCGACCAGCACCGGGTCGTCCAGCGAACGGATGCCGTGATCGATGCGTTCAGCCCCCAACACGTCGAGTGCCTCAAGAACGTACTCCGCCGGGCCCTCTTCGCCAGCGTGCGCAACGGTGCGGAGTCCCAGTTCGCGGGCTCGCTCGAACACGTCGGCGAACAGGTGCGGCGGGTAGCCGACCTCGGCCGAATCGAGTCCGACGCCGAGCAGGTCGCCTGCCCGGTGTGCGGTTGACTCGAGGGTTGCCGCGGCCTCGGTGACCGGGCGGTCACGAAGGAAGCACAGGATGAGTCCGGCTGTCACCCCGAGATCGTGGTGCGCGGCCGCGATGCCGTCGAGCAGCCCATCGATGACGTCGTCGATGGGCACGCCCCTGAGGGTGTGCGTCTGCGGGTCGAAGAAGATCTCGGCGTGAGCGACACCGGCCACAGCTGCCCGCCGGAGGTACGCGAGCATCAGGTCGCGGAAGTCCTCGGGGGTGCGGAGAACCGCACAGCACTCGTAGTACAGGTCAAGGAACGAGGGGAGGTCATCGAACTGCATCAGCTCGCGCAGCGCGGCGACGCTGGCGTAGGGGAGCCGGATGTTGTTTCGGGCCGCGAGGTCGAACACCATTTCTGGTTCGAGGGTGCCTTCGATATGGACGTGCAGTTCGACGAGCGGTTTCATGCCTTGCCTTATTCGGTGGAGCTCTGCCTCAGGGCGGCGAGCCGGGTGGCGACATCGGCGAACGGAAGCCCGTTCACCCGGTCGAGTGTGGTGACGAGGTCCGCGTCGATCGACGCAAACCCCCCAACCGCTCCCGCCATGCCGACGGCCATGGCCCCGATCGTGTCGGTATCGCCACCGAGGTTGGCAGCGAGGAGCGCGCAGCGGTGCGGATCAGCCTGTGCCCTGACAGCGAGGGCAATCGCGGCCGGTACGGACTCCGTGGTTTCCGTACCACTGCCGACAATATTGTAGATGTTCTCGAGAAACGCATCGTCGTCGATGCCCATGCCCGCGAGCGTGATTCCCCATTCGGCGCGTGCGGTCAGTGACGCTCCAGCAACGTCTTCGCCCCGCTGCATCCCTCGATATCCCGCATCGAGAGCTGCTTTCGCCGCGGTCTCGACGGTTGCGGCGACGGCCGAATCTGCCGTGAGCGCCGATGTAATCGCACTGTCGATATAGCCGGCCACCATCGCGGCCCCGGCGATGGCGATGTTGGTCCCGTGGGCAATGCGGCACGACGCCTCGACCTGGTCGACGAGGGCATCCAGGTCTCCACCCCGCATGCCGACGATGCCGATGGGCGCAATCCGCATGGCGGCGCCGTTTGTCGTTCCTGCCACCCCGGTGGCCGTGGCATCCGCACCGTTGCGGAGGGCCGTAATCACCCGGGCGCTTGTCGGTCCGAGGAAGTGCCCTTCTGACGCGCCGACCCGGTCCGCCCAGGCGACGAGGTCCCTGGCGAGCGTGACCACGTCGACGGTTCCGCCGGTCGAGAGCATCGACTCAGCGAGCATCAGCATCTGTTGCGTGTCATCCGTCACCTGTCCCGCCACGAAACCATCCACGACGAAGTGGCCGTCCGGCCCGTCGAGAAACCTGTCGATGCGTCCGAAGTGGTCCTGGATGTGCTTCCGGGACCACAGTTCTCCCGGCATCCCCATCGCATCGCCGAGCGCTACCCCGTAGACGGTCCCGAGCGCGCGGTCGAGCAGGATGGGGTCGAGGGTCGACGGTGTCGACGTCTGGGAGGTCATCTGGAGGGCTCCGGTCTGGGGCAGTTGACGGTGGCGATGCGCGTGATCGGAAGGTCGGGGCGGATGCTTCTCAGCACGGTTTCGGCAGCGGATGTCGCCGAAACGAGCACGCAGGTGGACGGCCCCGCTGTCGCGTGCACGTCGAGGTCGTGAGCGACAGGCTCGGCGGCGAGCCCGGAGGGGCTGAGGAGGTCGGCCAGTTCGGCCAGGATTCCCCGAGACCCGACGGGCAGGCACTCGTGCACTCCCGCTGTCGCGGCGATGCGGAGGGTTTCCGCGAGTGACGGCATCCGTGGGTCGCCGACGACCAGCCGGTGTTCCGGAGCGCTCAGTGGCACACCGACGCAGAGGATGCTGTCGCCGGGCTCGGTGCTGCCGACCGTGAGCGCCGACGCGGTGCCGATGGCGGTGACACCGAAGCCCGTGGCTGTGACCGCCACGTTATCCTCGGTGGACCCCGTGACGCCGGTGTCGGGGTCTAGCCCCAGTTCGCCGGCCAGTGCGCGGAACTCCGCGATCATCTCCAGGCCACCCGCCCCGAGCGAGAGGGAGAGCGTATTGACGATCAGCGATGGTTTCGCGCCGGCGCAGATCAGTTCCAGAAGCGGCACCCGGGCGCCGAAGTGGGCGACTGTCCTGTTCTCGGTGAGAAAAGTGTCTCCGGGCAGTTCACCGATCCCTCCGACCGAATCGCAGGCCACGACGATCGTCGTGTCTCCGGGGCCGGGCAGAAGGGTCAGGTCGCGGAGCCTTCGGGGTACGGATGCCGTCACGCGCTTTCCTGCGTGAACGCCGTGGTAACCCTGCCGGGATCAGCGAGTAACTGGTCTGCCGCGTGGAGAGTCGTGACGTAGTAGAACCGGTCCCCGCGAAGCAGGGTCTCGGCGTATTCGACCGGCTTTCCGCCGGAGTCGAACGTCGTGCGATTGATCAGGAAGACGGCCGTTCCGGATGCACACTCGAGCTGTTCTGCCTCGAATTGATCGAGTGAGGTCGCCCTGAGCGTCTCGGTGGCGTGATCGAGGGTGATTCCCTGCTCGTCGACAAGCAGCCGGAACAGGGACTTATCGGTCATGTCGGTGCCGAGCAGGCTGGCACCGATTGCCGCCGGCATCCATGACACCTCGTAGGTGCTGGCGACGTCGCCGATGTAACGGACGCGCACGAGCCTGATCGTCGACAGGGCATCGTCGGGCACCCCCAATTCGCGTCTGGCGCTCGCGCTGGGGGCGTGGTAGCCCAGCTCAACGACACGGGTTCGGATGGTGTCGACTCCGCCGCCGACTTCATCACTCAGGCCGGAGAGAAGCCGAAGGCTGCCCTGGACCTGGTTCCGTTGGACAAAGGTCCCTGCACCACGGCGACGAGCCACAACGCCGTGGCGTTCGAGGCCTTCGTATGCCTTGCGTACCGTGACGCGGGAGACCCCGAGGGCATCCGCGAGTGAGCGCTCAACCGGCAGCTGGGTGCCATGCGGAAGCTCATCGTTTTGGATAAAGCTCTCGATCGCATCCCGGACCTGTAAGTAGAGTGGCGCGGATCCGCCGAGGTGGCTCCGAACATACCCAACCATGGCCTCGGACATCGATGACTCCCTCCGGTGCAACCACAAGCGTTGTATTGCTCATTGACAAGCCGATTCGCGAAGAACCATGATACCAATATTGCCAATTGGATCTATATCGTACCAACCTGCCTTCGGATTGGATATACCTGTGACTTCCCGCTCCTCCCGTGCGATAGCGACGGCGACCCTGGTTTTTCTCGCCCTCCCGGCCCTCGTCGCGTGTGGCCAGGCGCCCGATAGCGCCGCTCCGGAGGGCGCAGGGGAGTCGGGAGACTTCCTCGCCTGTGCTGTGTCTGGTGCCGGCGGCTGGAACGACAACTCGTTCAATGAGCAGGTTCGCGACGGGCTGGACCGGGCCGAAGCAGAGCTGGGGGTCGCGACCATTGCTTTCGAGGCCGACACCTCGGACGATTTCGCGCCGGGCCTCGACAGCCTCATCGAGCAGGACTGCAACCTGATCTTCAGCGTCGGTTTCGACGCCAACGCGGGAGCAAACGCCGCTGCTGCGGCGAACCCCGACATTAACTTTGTGTCTGTCGATGGTTTCCAGACCGAAGAATCGATTACAAACTTCAAGCCGGTGACGTACCTGATGGACGAGTCGAGCTACCTCGCCGGTTACCTCGCAGCCGCCCAATCGAAGACCCACACGATCGGCACGTTCGGTGCCGTCCAAAACGAATCCGTCACGTCGTTCATGGACGGCTACTACTACGGGGCACAGGCATGGGCGGAGGAGAACCAGACCCCGACGAAGGTCGCCGGGTGGGACGCCGAAGAGCAGGTCGGTACCTTCGTCGGTGACTTCGTGAACCAGGTGCAGGCGAAGTCGATCTCTCAGGTGCAGATCGATCAGGGTGCAGATGTACTGTTCCCTGTCGCAGGCCCGCTCTTCGTGGCTGCGGCTGAGGCGATCCGTGACAACGGAAACAGCGCAATGCTGATCGGTGTCGATTCCGATATCTCCGTCACCGCACCCGACTTTGCTGACATTGCGCTGACGAGCGTTGAGAAACGGATGACGAACGCGGTCGTCTCGATCATCGATGAGGCGAGCACCGGCGAATTCGACCCGACGCCGTATGTGGGAGACCTCGACAACGAGGCGACGGGCCTCGCCGGATTCGGCGAATTCGAGGCAGAGATTCCGGACGAGCTCGAGGCGCGGCTGGACGAGCTCCGCATATCCATCATCAACGGGAACGTAAAGACCCGGGGCTGAGCACTGGCCGCGGTTGCGGCTGGCTCAGTCGCGCGTCTATTGCGGCCCCAACTCGATGTCATTCGGTGTGCCGGTTGCACGGCGGATGGGGAAGTCTGCAGACTTACCGCATGGCGTTGTGCGGATCACCGCGTCGGCGGGTTCTTCGAGGGATGTGGGCGGCATGAACGACGACGACGAGGTGGACCTGCTCGTTGACGCCTGGGCTACGCGCATCCCGGAGATCGACTTCACTCCGCTTGATGTGATGTCGCGCCTTCGTCGCGTCGCGCTCCGCCTGAACGAACTGAGGGCAGAGGCGTTCCGCCGAGCGGATCTGAGCAGCTGGGAATTCGACGTCCTGGCCGCGCTTCGGCGCGTCGACCCTCCCCACGAAATGAGTCCGATGGCGCTCTCGCGAGCAACCATGATCGGGACTCCCGCGATGACCAACCGCCTGGAAAACCTCCACGAGCGCGGTTTGATCGTGCGTAAGCCGAACCCCAATGACGGCAGAAGCAACCTGGCGCGTTTGACGGCCGAGGGCACGGCGCGCGTCGATGCGGCGATGATCGCTCTCGTTCGGCTCGAGGCGGACGAGCTCGAGGTGCTGACCAGCCAGCAGCGCGCCCAGTTCGCAGCCTTGCTCAGGCAGTTGGGGGCTTCGAGCAGCTGATCGTGCCGCTGCGGATCGGTGGCGTGCATCGCTGGCCGCGGCATCCGTTCTGGAACCCCGAGACCCCTCCCGCGTAGGCTTGTCCTGACTCCGCGGTGCGCGCACCGATTGCCGGCCTCGAACGAAAGCAGAACCGTGCAGGTATCACCCCTGATCTGGACTCTCACTATCGTCTTCATCCTGGCGCTGCTGGCGTTCGACTTTTTCTTCCACGTGCGCAAGGCCCACGTTCCGACGCTCAAGGAAGCGGCGATCTGGTCGTCGATCTACATCGGCATCGCGTTGGTTTTCGGCCTCGGAGTTCTCATTTTCGGAGGCACCGGCCCCGGCTCGGAGTACTTCGCCGGCTACATCACCGAGAAGGCGCTGTCTGTCGACAACCTCTTCGTCTTCCTGATCATCATGTCGAGCTTCCGGGTTCCCCGTGAAGACCAGCAAAAGGTGCTGCTGTTCGGCATAGTGTTCTCGCTCATCGCGCGCACCGCGTTCATCTTCCTCGGCGCAGCGCTCATCAACTCGTTCGCCTGGGTTTTCTACTTCTTCGGGCTCATCCTCCTGCTCACGGCGGGCAACATGCTCAAGCCGAAGAAAGACGAAAAGGACGAGGCAGACAACCTCATCATCCGGTTGGCGAAGAAAGTGCTCCCGACATCCGAGCACTACGACGGAGACAAGCTCTTCACTGTCGAGAACGGGAGGCGCGTTCTCACTCCGATGCTCCTCGTCATGGTGGCCATCGGTGGAACCGACATTCTCTTCGCGCTCGACTCGATCCCGGCAATCTTCGGACTCACGCAGGACGTCTTCATCGTGTTCACCGCGACGGCGTTCTCGCTGCTCGGGCTTCGCCAGCTCTTCTTCCTCATTGACGGGCTCCTCGACCGCCTCGTTTACCTGTCATACGGCCTCGCCGCGATTCTCGGATTCATCGGCGTCAAGCTGATCCTGCACGCGCTGCACGAGAACAACGTGCCGTTCATCAACAATGGTGAGCACGTTCCCGTTGTCGAGATCAGCACCGGCGTCTCTCTGACCTTCATACTTGGGGTACTCGTCGTCACTGTCGTGGCGTCAATGGTGAGTCCGAAGGGCAAAGCGCATGCCGCGATCTCCGGAGCGCGCCGCCACGCAACCTCATACGTTGACCTCGAATACACGGCTGACCAGAGCGAGCGCAATCGCATCTTCGCCCAGCTCGTGGTCGAGGAGGAGGCCATCCGATCCCTGCAGCCCAAGTACCGTCAGTGGGTTCGCGACGAGGCGGAACTCATGGCGCTTCTCAAGCGGGCGCACGACGAGCACGACCAGTCGCTGGCGAAGTGACGCTCAGCCCGAAAGGGGCCGACGCTCTCCAGGAGAGCGTCGACCCCCTTCGGGCCCCGTCGGTTAGAGAACCGCGGGTACGAGCACCCGGTCAATGCCGTGCAGAACACCATTGCTCGCGCGGATGTTGAGCTGCTTCAGAATGAGGCGCGGGTCGCGAAGACTCGTGTTCTCGTCGCGGAGCGTGGTCAGCCGTGGTTTGATCACCCCTCCATTCGCCATGGTGATGGACTTGGAGAGGAGAACCTCGATCGCTCCGAGTGAGCGGTCGGGCACCACGTGGTACAGCAGGACGTTGCTGATCTGTTCCGTGGTGAGTGCTGTCGTGATCGTCGTCAGCGCTGCAGCCTCACTCGCGGGCGCCGCACCGGTCAGATCTGTCACGAGCCGGGTAAACGCGCGGTCGTTCGGTGCAAAGACCGTGAACCGACGCGAGGTGTCTGCGAGCACCGGTGCCAGCCCGGTGGCTCCCAACGCCTGGATCAGCAGATCGTAGTCGTACGGGTTGTTGTCGGGGGTTCCACCACCGGATGCCGCGACAGCGACGTCGACGATGGAGCCGGTGGGGGGTGTGGAGCCGTGCGCACTCGCTGGCGCGATCGGTCCGACGAGGATCAGGGCCGCTGCTGCGGCGACGATCGCGGAGACTGTGTTCTTCTTTTTCATGTTCGGCACTCCTTTGTCATGGCATCTTTATGCCCCGAATGGGTGCCTCCCGCGAAGGAGCATACGACAGTCGCAGAGCCAGCGCCATAGCCAAAAAAACTTCCACACTTTTTCAGCGTGGGTGCATCCAAACCGTGCGCTGAGGCGGAAGTACCTGTGAGAGCGCGGGTGTGTCCGCCTGATCCTGGCCGGGTGCCTCTGTCTTGGGTTCCGGCGGCGCATCCCGCTTTCTCATATCCCGGCGTCCGCCGGGATTCAGCACGGCACGACGGCGGGACGCGATGTCAGCGGATCACACTCCAGCCCGGCTCGACGACGGGCGGGGCTGGTCTCGGGGAGGTGAATGGTCGAGACTATCGGTGGCGGCGCGCTCAACTGAGCACCGACCGACTCCAACGTCTCAACCGCGACTCCGGACCGAGAGGTCACACACCGACGTGACGGACCACCCTGATGCCGATATCGCCGCGCGATTCAGTGCGGGTGACGAGCGAGCGCTCGCCGACGCATACGCCCGATTCTCACGCGTCGTGTATTCCCTGGCCCGACGGGTCCTCGGCGTCGATGCCGACGCTGAGGATGTGACACAACAGGTATTCATCGCAGCGTGGCGCGGTCGCGAAACCTTCGATGAGACCAGGGGGTCGCTCGGCGCCTGGCTCGTCGGAATCACCCGCAGGCGCATCGCCGATGCGCTCGAAGCACGCTCACGCCTTCGAAGAATCGAAGAGAGCTGGGCGGATGCCGCGGGCACAAGCGCACAACCCGAAATCGTGGATGTCGCCGACCGGCTGATGATTGCCGACGAGCTGGAACGCCTCGACCCGGTTCCCCGGCGCGTCATGGCGCTCGCGTTTTACGGCGACCTGACACACTCGGAGATCGCAGAGACCACAGGAATCCCCCTGGGCACCGTGAAGAGTCACATCCGGCGAAGTCTCGGCAAGTTGCGAACGCGATTGGAGGTGGCTGATGACGCACCTCGATGATGACGAGCTGATTCTCTACTCCCTCGGAGAAGTCACACCGGATGCCGCACAGCGAGAGCACCTCGATGCCTGTTCCGTGTGTGGCGCGGAGCTGAGCGCTTTGCAGCGTCTCGTGAGCGCGGGACGCTCCAGCGACGCCACCGATCTCGTTGAACCACCCGCTTCTGTGTGGCAGCGGATCCACGCAGAACTCGACCTGTCGCCGGAACTCGAACCGGTTCCGCGTGACGTCGCTACGCAGCCCGTGGTTAGCAGCGTCGAACCTACCCGAGAGACGGCCTCCCGGGGCGCGTCGCCCGACCGGCCCCGGCGCGAACGCCGCAGGGGGATGCCCCGCCCGGTGGCAGCCCTGCTCGTTGCGGCGGCGCTCGTGGTCGGACTGATCGCGGGGATTGCAGGCACAGTGCTGTTCTCCCGGCCCGATGATCCGCGACTCCTGGCCCAGGCTGAGCTTGAACCGTTCCCCGATTGGGACGTTTCAGGATCGGCACGCGTCGAGGAGACCGGTTCAGGCACGCGCCGCATCGTCGTGGACGTCGCGGCACCCGGGGAGGGGCTGACGGAGGTGTGGCTCATCGATCCCGAAACGTCCGGGCTGGTCAGTCTCGGACTGCTCGGTGGCGAGTCGGGCACATTCCTGATTCCCGAGGGTGTGGATCTGTCCCGCTACACAGTGGTCGATGTGTCGCGGGAGCCCGACGACGGGAATCCGGCCCACTCGGGTGACTCGATAGTGCGCGGCGAGCTCCGCGGCTCCTGAACTCTTATTTGCCCGGCTTTCCTCCTACCGAAAGGCGGGGAACAGGCGGAGAATGGCGGCATGGCCGAGGACGCGGCTGGTCCGCACTTCGAGCAGCCCGCCCCGCCGAGCGTGCGCGCCCAGTTGCTCGCAACCGAGCACTGGGGATTGCTTGCTGCGCGCGGCACGGCACAGAGCGAAGTTCTCTCCCGGATCGGAATCCTCCTGACGCTCGTTTCCGCCGGGCTGGTCAGCCTCGCGCTCGTCGGCCAGGCCACCGGCTTCTCGGAGGCTTTCATCGCTTTCGCCATTGGCGTGCTGGCCTTCATCGTTCTGGTTGGCCTTCTCACGCAGGTGCGGGTGATCAACATCGGCATGGAGGATCTCATGTACGTCGTCGCCATGAACCGGCTGCGAGGTGCGTATGTGGAACTCGACGGAGATATCGGCAGGGTGCTCCTGTCGTCCCCGTACGATGACTTCGCCGGAGTCCAGCAGACCTATTACTTCTTCACGCCGAAGCGGAACCTGAGCCAGTTCCTCGGCAGCACCATGTTCTTCATCATCCTCATCAATACGGCATTGCTCGGCCTCCTCACCGCCGCGATCGCCATGGTGTTCACGTCCTCGACACCGATGGCTGTCGTGATCGGACTCGGCGTCGCTGTCGTATTCCTGGTCCTGTGCTTCTGGCTGGGGAACCGGCACTTCCGACGCACACTTGCCGAGTACCGGCCGGAGTTTCCGTCACCGTCCCCGCCGCCGGGATCATCGGTGGCATAAGCTCGCCCCATCCACTCGCCAGCGGAAGGTGCAGAACATGCCACGGATCGTCGTCATCGGTGCAACCGGCCACGTCGGAAGCGCTCTCGTTCCCCGGTTGGTTGCGGCCGGCCACGATGTCATCGCGGTGAGCCGCGGCATCCGCTCACCGTATCGAGAGGATGCCGCGTGGCGACAGGTGCGGCGGGTCGAACTCGATCGCGAAGCCGGTGATACCGACGGCACGTTCGCGGGCGCGATCGCCGACCTCGACGCCGACATCGTCGTCGACATGATGTGTTTCACCGAGAGTTCTGCCGCGCAACTCGTCGAGGCTCTCCGTGGGCGGGTCGAGATTCTCCTCAGCGCGGGAACGATCTGGGTGCACGGGCCGGCGGTCTCCGTGCCGACCCGCGAGTCGGACGACAGGAACCCCATCGGCGACTATGGAATCAACAAGGCGGCGATCGAGGCCCTCCTTGCGGCTGAAACCCGAAACGGCGGCCTGCGGACCGCGGTTCTGCACCCCGGGCACATTTCAGGGCCAGGCTGGCCGATGGTCAACGCGCAGGGAAACTTCCACACCGGCGTGTGGGAGACCCTCGCCGCCGGCGAGACGCTGGTCCTCCCGAATCTCGGGCTCGAAACCGTGCACCACGTTCACGCGGATGACGTCGCGCAGGCGTTCCACAAGGCGATCGAGCACCCCGGCGCTGTGGCGGGGAAGAGCTACCATGTGGTGTCGGAACGGGCCATGACTCTCCGCGGAATCGCAGAGACCGCCGCGCGCTGGTTCGGCCGCGAGCCGCGACTCCGGTTCGCCCCGCTCGAGGAGTTCCTCGCCACGCTGACACCGGAACACGCGGACGCGTCACGCGAGCACATCTCGCGCAGCCCGTCCATGAGCATCGCGGCGGCAGCGACTGACTTCGGCTATGCGCCGCGCTTCACCTCGGCGGCAACGATCGCGGACGGCGTGCGGTGGCTCGTGGCCGACGGGCAGGTCGACACGGGCGGCCGGCCCTTGAGGGAGTGATCCCGGCGCCGCGTCTGGCCTGGAGTGCCCGTGCTGGGAGCGCCCCGTGCTCAGCCCACAACTTCGCCGGTCGCGTCATCCGCTGAGGCGTCGAAGAGGTCGTGGCCGCCGATGGGATCCCCGTCCCACTCCACAACGTTCCAGCCGTCGACCGGGCTGCCGGTCACGATGATGACGCCCGTGTTCGACAGCGGATGCTCGGCGGCGTAGTCCCCGTCGATGTTCGCGGCGCGAGCGGCGACCCAGGTGCGGATGGCCGCGCCATGGCTGACCACGGCCGCCGTCGACGTACCTCCCTGCGCTACCCGCTCGACGGCGCCGTCAAATCTCTCGAAGAATTCGTGGCCGTCGTATCCGCCCGGCATCCAGCGGGAGAGGTCGCCGGCCGCCCAGGCGAAGACGGTTTCCAGGTACGTCAGATGTGACTTGTGATCACTGTGTCCCTCGAGTGATCCCGCGTGAATTTCGTGGATGCCATCGATGATGCGGGTGTCGAGGCCGCGATCAACGGCGAGGGGTTCTGCGGTGAGCTGGGTCCTGATGAGTGTGGATGCGAACAGTTCTTCGATGTTCTCGGCGCGGAGTGCCCGGGGAATGGCGCGCGCCTGACGAGTGCCGAGCGCCGTCAGCCCCGGCCCGGGATAGGCGGTGTCGAGCAGGCCACGCACGTTGGATGGGGTCTGACCGTGCCGAATGAAGAGAATCCGCACTGTGTGGCCTTTCGCAGAGAGTGAAGCTGGAACACCGCGGAGCTGTACCGGGTGGGGGATGGGTTTCCAGTCTCGGTTGACCGTGCCCTTGAGGCAAGTGCGTCGGGTGCGAGCGAGTCGGTGGACTTTTTACATAGAGCGCTTGGCGTGTCGCAACAAAGCTGTCTATGCTCCTTAACATTCGAACATAGATACGCATCAGGGAGTCACAATGAACGGCGTGAGGGATCGAACCGCGACGGTGTGGACCGACGGTGATCGGCCGTTGCGAATGTTCTGGCAAGACAAACGGTGGCGGGTCTCCGACACCCCGACAGGGATCTACGGCGAACCCGATTTCGCTCACCCGCTGCTCACGCACTCGCCCGTCGTGCGCATCGGGTGGCGATTCCAGGTCACCGACGACGAGGGAGAGTCCGTGGTCGTGGATGCCATCCAGGACGACGGTCAGTGGGTCATCGCGAAAACATACCGGTAGACGGGAGAGAATGGTCGTGTGACACATTCGCTCCCGGCACCGCGGTACGGCCAACCCGCCACGATGCCGCGATGAGCGACGGAGCGGTGGCTGATCGCGTGACGCAACTTCGCGACAGCGCGAGCGAGCGCATCAAGGACGCCGCGGAGCGCGCGAACGGCGATCCCAAGGTGCGGATCGCCGCTCGTGCAGGACTCGTCGCCAACGGGATCATTCACATTCTCATCGGCTGTATCGCCATCGGCATCGCCTGGGGCGCCTCTGGCCAGGCCGACCAGTCGGGGGCTCTCACCGCCGTGGGTTCCACCCCGGTCGGCAGCGTCCTGCTCTGGGCGGCTTCAGCATCGTTCCTCGGCCTCGCCGTCCTGCAGGGCAGCGAGGCGGCGCGGGTCTATTCGATTCACCGGGGGCTCGTTCTTCTTCGCCGGTGGACCAACGTTGCCAAGGGTCTCGGCTACACGGGTATCGCCATGGTGACGTCGCTCTATGCCCTCGGCGGCCGGCACAAGGGCTCCGAGGTTTCGCAAACGCTCAGTGCTGACCTGCTCAACACCCCCGGTGGGGTCTTCGCGCTCGTCGCTGTCGGTGTGCTCGTCGGCACCGTTGGCGGGACCCTGATCTTCCGCGGGCTTTCGCGCAATTTCCGCGAGGAACTCGAGCCGCTCTCCGGCGCCCGCTCCCACGTCGTCGTCACGCTGGGGCTCATCGGGCACACGGCAAAGGGTGTCGCACTCGTGATCTCCGGCGTGCTGTTCCTCTGGGCCGCGGCATTTGCCGATCCGGATGCCGCGCGCGGCGTCGATGGCGCGCTGCGGGTTGTCGCGTTTCTCCCCCTTGGCGGAGCTCTGCTCGTCGTGGTGGCGAGCGGCTTTGTCGCGTACGGGTTCTACCTCTTCGCTCGCGCGCGTTTTCTCCGGAAGGGCCCGCTCGTGGTCGTCACCCGGAAGGACCGCAGGCGACTGCAGCGCGGCGAGGCGCTCGACATCTGAAATACTCATGCGCGGTAGCGGTGCGGTGCCCACGCATGCAAATGGCCCGGTCCCACCTGAGGTGAAACCGGGCCACGACTGGCCTACTTGTTGAAGGCATCCTTCACGTGTTCGCCAGCCTGCTTGAGGTTTGCCTTGCTCTGGTCTTTTTGGCCATCAGCCTGAAGTTTTTCGTTGTCGGTAGCTCCGCCAAGGCCTTCCTTGGCCTTGCCCATCGCTTCTTCAGCGCTGTTGCCGATCTTGTCTCCGAGTCCCATAGGCTTCTCGCTTTCTGTCGTTGCGAACCACAGTGTGGTCGGACAGTTTCACACTAAGCGCTGCCCGGGCCGGTCTCAAGGCCTTGACAACGGATGCCGCTTCACTGAGCGCGATCAGGCGCCGTCGGCGTCCGAAGCGGCGTCGGCGTCGCTGTCAGGGGCAGAGTCCTTGTTCACGTCCGGCCGGTTCAGGGGAGGAATGTGGTCCTCGCCCTCAGCGCTTTCCGGTACGGAACCTTGCGACGTTCCGCCGCCTGTCGCGGTGCTGCCGGGTCCGAGGAGGGCTGCGTCCGGGGCATCCGGGTTATCGTCGCCGATATTCGACATGGTTTCTCCTCAGCTCGTGGGCCAGTTGCTGGCCCGGTGACGGTGAACGGCCAGTCTGCACGGCGTCGCACGCGGGGTCAAACCGCGGACAGGGTGGCACCGTGAAAGTAACCGGGCGGAAGCGGACCGCGTTGTTGCTCTCGCCGGGGCGGAACTGGCCCTGTGGTGCACGGCGTTGTCGGGCTACATTGTCTGCATGCCAGAGCGCGACCTGCCGACCAGACTCGATGAGAGCCTGCCGGACGTGGACTGGGACCGCGTCGTCCCCGGCGCTCGCCGCTGGACGTTCAGCGCACCGAGCGGTCCGCTCGCCGCTCTGGAGTCCGGGATCCCGTCAACAGAACGAGCGGTCCTCGTCCCGGGGGTGACCGGTTCGAAAGAGGATTTCCGGTTCGTGATGCCGCAGCTCGTCTCGGCCGGGTATTTCGTGCAGAGCTTCGACATGGCGGGGCAATACGAATCGTGGCAAGCGGGACCGGAGAACCTCCGCCCCCCTCGCCCCGAATACGACTATGACCTGTTCGTGGACGACCTGATTGCTTTTCTCGAGGCGGGCAGCACGCCCGTACATCTCCTCGGATATTCGTTTGCCGGCGTCGTCGCGCAGCTCGTCGCCGCGCGCCGGCCTGACCTCATTTCGAGTCTCACCCTGCTCAGCACGCCCCCCGTTCCCGGCAGGGCCTACCGCTCGATCAAACGAATCGGCTGGCTCGATCGCTTTGTCGACGCGCGGGGGAGCGCGCTGTTGATGAAGCTCGGGATCGTGTGGAATGTGCAGCGGGTTCCTCCGGGCCGGTTACGGTTCGTGCGAGCGCGTTTTGCGCTCACCCGCAAGGAGGCACATCGGCAGGTCATGGGCCTGCTGTCGAGGACACCCGACCTGGCCGACGCCCTCGCCGCTCAACCGTTTCCCAAACTCGTCGCCGTGGGGATGCATGATCTCTGGCCGCTCGGGCTTTATCGCCGGTTCGCGCAGAGGCTCGGCGCAACGATCGCGGTCTACCGCACGGGTCACAGCCCCTGCGAGACCGCGCCGCATCAACTCAGCCGCGACCTGCTTGAGCTTTTCTCCAGGGCGCGAGCGGAGCGCCGATGAGCCCGGCCGCGCGCCGCTGTGCGCGCCGGCGCCAGAATGGCTGCTCTCGTTCGTTGACGAACACCGTGGCGAACCCCCACCGCACCCGCCGGAGAAAGCCAGCAACGGTGCCGAATGGGCGCGCGGAGATCGACATACCCAGACGACTGTCGAAAATCACGCGCATGTCCGGCTTGATCCGGTAGCTGAGATCGAGGTCGTCGTGGATGTCGTTGCGTGACAGGTGGAGGCCGTCTCGCATCCGCTGCCACGCATCGGCCCTGAGCGCGAAGTTGGATCCGAAGAGGGGAGGGTGGCCGAGCAGGTACGCGATGAGCGTGAAGTACGCACCCAGGAAGCAATACCGCCCGAACCAGCGCGAGAATGCGGTGCCGCCGTAGAACGAGGCGGTTCCCGTGATGGCGGATGCTTCGGGCAGCGACCGGAAGTCCGCCTCGATTCGCTCCAGCCAGTGTGGTGGCGGAACCGAGTCGGCGTCGAGTCTCGCGAGGATGTCTCCGGTTGCCGCATCGAAACCTGCGGTGGTCGCCCACAGGATGCCGCGGTGCGGCTCTGGCACGATGCGCGCGCCCGCGTGGCGTGCCACGTCGGTCGAGGCATCCGTCGATGCATTGTCGACCACGATCACTTCGTCGGCTGGCCGGGTTTGTGCCGCGATGGCCGACAGGCACGTACGGAGCAACTCTGCGTCGTTATAGACGGGGATGATGACGGAGATCGAAGGCACCCCCCAACACTAGGGAGACTGCGGGATGAACACAGGGGCTTGCGCCGCGGGTCCGCGGATGCCGGTCGGATCGCAACCCCTACCTCGAAGTGTTCGAGTGCCGATATCGTGAGTGCATGGTTGACGAAAACGATGTGCGAATGACGCTGCCCACTGACCGCAAAGACCGCGGTCCGGAGATGGGTGAGGCGGTGCAGATCCTCAATCTCGAGGAGATTCGCGAGGACCTCGCGTCCACCATTTCGGCCATTCGCGAGAAGGTGTCGACGGGCATGCTCATCGCTGTCGCCGTCACACTTGCTGGCATCGTTGTCGCCGCCACTCTGGCCATTGTGAGGGGTGATCATGGCGACGACCGCTGACGACCGGTCGCAGGCCGCGCGCGACGACGACGACACGGTCCTCGCCGCTGCGCCGTCCGATAAGGAACTCGCCGAGGACTCCGACGCAGATCGGGATGCCCCTCGCCGAGCCAGGCTCACCCCGAAGGGACTGCTCGCCGTCTATTCGCGTGCCTTCCGTGAGTTCACCAAGGACCAGGTCGGTGACATTGCGGCCTCGCTCACCTACTTCGCAATTCTCGCGCTGTTCCCCGCGATCCTCGCAATCGTCTCGCTGTTGTCGCTCATCAACCAGGGCACCAACGTGACCGACGGTCTGCTCAGAATCTTCAGTGAGATTGCTCCGCGCGACACCGTCGAGACCCTGGAGGGCCCCATCGAGGACCTGACCAGGACGCCGGCGGCCGGCCTCGGTTTCGTCGTCGGTCTTGTCGGTGCCATCTGGTCGGCATCCGGCTATGTCCGGGCGTTCTCGCGCGGGATGAACCGGATCTACGGCGTGCAGGAAGGCCGGCCGTTCCTCAAATTCCAGCCGGTCATCCTCCTGATCACCATCATCTCGCTCATTACCCTCACCCTCATGGCGCTCATGATCGTCCTGAGCGGTGACATTGCTGAGGCTGTCGGAAGCGTGATCGGCCTGGGCGACACGGCGCTTCTGGTCTGGAATATTGCCAAGTGGCCGGTGATCGCGTTCCTCGCCGTGATGATCCTCGCGATGCTCTACTACGCGACGCCCAACGTGAAGCAGCACAGGTTCCGGTGGCTGACCGTTGGTGCACTGACCGCACTTGTGGTGTGGGCTCTCGCCACCCTCGGATTCTTCTTCTACGTCGCCAACTTCGGCAGTTACGACAAGACATACGGCACCCTCGGTGGCGTGATCGTCTTCCTGCTCTGGCTCTACCTCAGCAACATGGCACTCATGTACGGCGCCGAGGTCGACGCGGAGGTTGAGCGGGTTCGTGAGCTGCAGGCCGGCATCAAGGCGGAGTACGCCATCCAGCTGCCGCTGCGCAGCACGGCGCTCATCGACGCTGCGATCGAGGCCGAGGCGAAGGCCGTGCTCGCGTCCAAGAAGCTGCGGCAGGACTGGCACGCCGAACACGCGCAGGGCTCCGAAGGCGCGTAGTCGCCGCTCGTCGCCGACAGTGCGCGCCGAGAACATCAGTTGCGGTCGAGAGCATCAGTTGCGCGGGGTGTTCTCGACCGGCAGTGATGCTCTCGCGGCGAGGCGCATCACACGAGCGTGAGCCGCGCCTCGCGCGTGAGCAGCGACCGCTTCACATCGACGCCCCAGGCGAATCCGCCCATGGTGCCGTCTGTACGCAACACCCGGTGGCACGGCACGAACAGCGCCGGCGTGTTGGTCGCGCAGACGCTCGCCGCGGCGCGCACCGCCGCCGGGTTGCCGATCAGTTCGGCGAGTTGACGGTAGGTGAGCGGACGCCCCGGCGCGATTGAGCGGAGCGCGGTCCAGCCCCGAAGCCGGAATTCTCCACCGCTCTGCTCGACGGCAACGTTCTCGATGGCGGCGAGGTCGCCGTCGTAGTAGGCGGTGACGGCATCCGCTGCGGATACTGGACCGGCGGTCACCCTTGCCGGGCGAAGCGCCGCGGCGATGCGCGCGGTGAGGCCGTCGACGTCGGTGGTCCAGCCGGAGGCGAGCACTGTTCCGTCGTCGCGGGCGATGATCGTGAATGGGCCGTCCAGTGTGTTCATCGTCTGGCTGAGCGCGGTGGTCGCGGTCGACGACGGAACCAGAGCGGTGTGTGGCGGGCGGAGGGTCGTGCCGGTCATGCGATCTCCTCGAGGGTCCTGGCTGCCGGTGGCACGGGAGGCGTTTTCGAGCGGCGGGATACCGGCGGTGCCGTGGCGGCGCTCCGCCAGAGGTGCATGCAGAGGTAGGAGCGCCACGGCGCGAAGCGTTCGACGTCGCGAGTGAGCGCACGCGGCTCGGCGGGAAGGCCGAGAGCGCGTGCCCCGGTGCGCACGGCGACATCGCCGGGCAGGAAAACGTCGGGATTGCCGAGCACACGCATGCTGAGGTAACCCGCCGTCCAGTCACCGATGCCGCGGAACGCGGTGAGCGCCCGATGCTGCTCGACGGCGTCGTCGCCAAAACCGATCGAGAACTCGCCGGTCGCGAGAGCCTCGGCCACGGTCAGCAGTGTGTCGATCTTGGAGCGCGGGCCGACCATGGCATCGCGGCCGTGCTCGACGATCTGCGCTGCGGTCGGGAACAGGTGGGTGAGGCCCTCCGGCCCCTCGGGGCCGTCGACCGGGGTGCCCGCTGCCGCGGTCAGCCGGTTGAGCTGGGTCCGGGCTGCGGCAACCGAGATCTGCTGGCCGATGATGGCGCGGAACAGCATCTCTTCCGGGTCCAGGGCACCGGGCAGGCGGATGCCGGGGGTTGCGAGAACGCTCGCCGCGAGGCTCGGGTCGGCCCCGAGCGCCCGGTCGATGGCGATCGGATCCGCGTCGAGGTCGAACAGGCGTCGCACCCGCGATACGAGCACGGGCAGGTCGCCGAGCGAACTCAGCGTCGCCCGCAACCGCAGCGCGTCGCCGTCGAGGCGCACCTCGAAGCTGCCGGGGCCGCCGGGGAGGGAGATGGTGCGCCGGTACCCGCTCGCTGTAGCGACCTCGACGCCAGCGACCGCGCGCGGCACGAACCAGCCGAACAGCCCGGCGGCGTCGAACGGCGGACGGAACGGAAGGGCGAGATCCAGGGTGCCTGGCACCGGGCGGTTCGATTGCCTCTGCCGACTGCGGATCTCACCGGGAGCGAGCTGGAACACCTCGCTGATCGTGTCGTTGAACTGCCGGATGCTCGAGAACCCCGCGGCGAACGCAACGTCGGACGCGGGCAGGTCGGTCGAGGTCAGCAGGGTGCGTGCGGTCTGCGCGCGCAGGGCGCGCGACAGCGCGAGCGGCCCGGCGCCGAGCTCTTCGGTGAGGATCCTCGTGAGGTGTCGACTGGAGTAGCCGAGCCGGCCGGCCAGCCCGGGGACACCTTCACGCTCGATGACACCGTCGCCGATGAGCCGCATGGCCCGCGCGGCGAGGTCGTTGCGGAGGTTCCACGCTGGTGTGCCCGGCACGGCTTCGGGGAGGCAGCGCTTGCACGCGCGGTAGCCGGCCTCGTGCGCGGCGGCACTGGTCGGGAAGAAGGTCACGTTCTCGGACTTCGGTGTGCGGGCGGGGCAGGATGGACGGCAATAGATGCCGGTCGTGCGCACCGCCGTGATGAACTGCCCGTCGAATCGGGAGTCCTTCGCCTGGATGGCGGAGTAGCGCTCGGTGAAGTCCATACTTCGAGCATTTCACAGCGGATGCCGATCGGCTAGCGGAAATCGGACATGGCCGTGGACGCTGTCCAGGCCAGCGGGACGCGTGGGCCGGTGTCGGCCGGTGTGGGCGAACTAGTGCCCGCTCTCGCCACGCAGCTTGGTCGTGAGTTGCTTGAGTTGCCGCAACTCGTCGTCCGAGAGGGCGCTCATGAGCTCGGTGATGGTGGCCATGTGGTGGCGTGCGGCGTCCCGGTACCTGTCGAAGCCATCATCCGTCATCGCCACGATCGTGCCACGTTTGTCAGTGGGGTCGGGATGCTTCGATACGAGTCCGCGCGCGGCAAGCCGGTCGATGAGGCGGCTCACGCTGGGCTGGCTCAGCAGAACGAGCCGATTGATGTCGCGCAGCCGTGCCCTGCGGTCGGGCTGGAGCGACAGGTTGAAGAGAACGTCGTACTCGTTGAACGACATGCCGCGCAGGGGAAATTCGGCGCCGAGTACGCGCAACACGCCGACCTGCGCCCGAAACAACGATTCCCACGTGGATACGGCGAGTTCGCGGTCTGTCATTGAGCCTCCTTGCGGATCAAGCCTAGGGGGTGTCGTCTCGCTCGTTCCGGTTCTTCGGCGTTGTCCCGGTGATGGCGCGGTAAATCAGTACGAGCCCCGTGAAGTTGACGGCGATGCCGATGAGGGCGACGAGGATGCCGGGAATCAGTGCGACCGGATTCGACTCAACGAGCTGCACAAGCACGAAGACGACGGCGCTCGCCACCAGCAGCAGTCCGCCGCCGAAACAGACGAGACCGGTGAGCATGCGCCGACGTGCCCGGTCTGGTTGTGAGCTGCTGCGGGTATCCGGCGGGGTGTTCGACATGGGTTCAGGGTATCGATCCGAAGCTGGTGTCGAGCCGTATGCGAACGGATGCCGCGGCATCCGTTCGCATCTGCACGTTACTCGGGGCTCACATCGGTGAGCGCTTTCACCCGGCTGAGCGGGGAGAGAGCGACCCACAGGATGGTGGACAGGCACAGGATGCCGCCGACAAGCATGCCGAGGCGCGTGCCGAGCCAGTCGCCGGCAAAACCACCAGCGAGAGCCCCGAGTGGAATGGTTCCGTAGGTCACCGTGCGCATCGTGGCGTTCACGCGGCCGAGAAGCTCGTCGGGGGTTCGCAACTGGCGGATGGTGATGAGGAGCACGTTGGAGATCGTCGTTCCAGCCCCGTTGAGTGCGAGTGCAGCGCCGAGGAACGCGATGATGCCGAAGGTGCCCCACGAGGCATCCGCCAGCGGCAGGACGGCGAGCATCAGGCACTCCACAGTGACGCACAGCATCATGATCCGGCCAACGGTGAGCCGCGCGGTGAGTCGTGGGGTCAACGCTGCCCCGGCAAGCGCGCCGGCGGCACCGATGGAGAAGACCAGTCCGAGCTGGGCCGGTTCCAGACCGAGCTCCCGCACGGCGTGGACGACGAGCAGGATGGTCACCCACTGCGCAAACGGGTTGTAGATCGCGGAGAAGCCGACATTGGACTTCAGGTATGGATCGTGTGCCACCAGCGATACGCCCGCGCGGAGCTCGGCGAGAAAGTTGCGGCTGGCGTGTGTGGCCGGTTTCGACTCGGGGGTGCGGATCGCCGCGAGTGCCCCCGCCGACGTGAGGTAGGCAAACGCGTTCACCAGGAGCGTCGCTGGGGCTCCGAGCAGCTGCACGATGAGGCCACCGAGTCCCGGGCCGCCGACGTCGGCGGCGGCGACGGTCGCCTGGATGCGCGAGTTCGCCTGTTCCAGGTGCTTCCGGGGCACGAGTGAGGGGATGACGGACTGGTAGCCCACCTCGTGCACCACGGCGAAGATGCCCAGTACGGCAGCGGCGACGACCAGACCGGGCACGCTGAGGGCACCGAGGGTCACAGCAGCGACGAGCGCGACGATGAGTATCGCGCGCGCTGCGTCCGACAGGATGAGCAACCGCCGGCGCCGGTGGCGATCGATGAGGACGCCGAGGGGGAGCGCAAGCAGAAGGAAGGGCACCCACTGTGCGGCGTTGATGACGCCGAGGTCGGTCGCCGACGCGTTCAGGGCGTACAGCGCGAGCAGGGGAAGCGTGAATTCGCGCAGCTGGTCGCCGGTGAACGAGGCGCCCTGCGCCGTCCAGAACCACCGAAAGTCCCGAACTTGCCGCCGCTCCTGCACGGGGTCCGGCGTAATGAGTGATGGCTGATTCATGCATTAGAGTATGGCCGATTTCTAATGGGCAATACAAGCGAAATCTATTAGAATTGCGCCATGGCATCCACCGAGCGCCGCACAACGTTCTCCACCATCGCGGGGCATCCCGCGCTTGATCTCGTCAATACGGTCGACTGGCGGCTGAGCCGGGAGCGGTTCAGCGAGGAGCTGGTGGGCTACGGCGACGTCCTTAACTGGGCTCGCCAGTTCGAGCTCATCGATGCCGGCGAGACCCGTGAACTCGAGCTGCTCGCGAGCGAGCATCCCCGCGAGGCGGAAGCCGAAACACTCCGTGTCCGAGAATTGAGGGAAGCGATCTACCTCGCCGGTTTCGCTGACGCTGACGGCGAAACCGTTGCCGCCCACTACCGCGACGCAATTCAGGATGGCCGTCTCGATTCCGCTGGTGGGAAGCGGGTGTGGAGATTCCCCGTCGACCTGTCGCTGCCGCGGCGTCAGATCGCGATTCAGGCTCTTGACCTCTTCACGCGGGTGGATGCCACAACGTTCGGCCAGTGCCACGACGCCGAGTGTGGCTGGGTCTTCCTCGACACCTCACCGCGGCACAACCGGCGCTGGTGCGTGTCCGCCGACTGCGGTAATCGCAACCGGGTGCGGGAGTTCTACGAGAGAAACCGCAAGACGGATGAGGCCGGCCCCGCCGCATAGAATCGGCCGCATCAAATCGGCCGCGTGAATATGCCGCAAAACCGGGCGTTAACGGATTGAAGGCCGGTCGTAGAGGCTTACGACCGGCCTTCCCCTTGCACCAAGAGTGTCCTGCAATCACATTCCGCTTCAGCTGCCACAGCAAACAACTTCCGCTCTTCGAATATATAACGGAAAGGTAACGGCGTCTAGTTACCGAAACGTTATTTTTCTGAAATTACGCCGCGCGTCTCCGACGCAGTACAACCATCGTGGCCCCGGCTGCAACGAGAAGAGACGCGACCGCGGCCAGGAGTGCGGCGTTGGCACCTGTTGCCGCCACGGTCTCGCGGGTCTGGGTGTCAGATCCCGCACTGTTCTCGCGGGATTCCTCACGGGG
Source organism: Mycetocola sp. Y444 (assembly GCF_059445295.1). Lineage (NCBI taxonomy): Bacteria > Bacillati > Actinomycetota > Actinomycetes > Micrococcales > Microbacteriaceae > Mycetocola > Mycetocola sp. Y444. Next base: position 138,753 of record NZ_JCAIUB010000002.1, read on the forward strand.
CCCATCACTGTCGCTCGGGGGCGTGGCCGTGGTGGCGTCATCCCCGGCGGGAGGGGTAACGGCGGGCGCTGCGGTGGCCGGGGGTGCACTCACCGGTGGGGTGACGACCGGAGGGGTAGCCCCCGATGGCGTTTCGGGGGGAAGGGTGGCCGCTGGCGGCTCTGCGTCAGGTGTCGTTCCCTCTGGCGGCGCAGTTACGGGCGGTTCGTCAGCCGGCGGAGCCGAAACGGGTGGGGCACCCTGAGGGCCGCAGTCCCGTGGCGCGGTGATCGTGCTCGCGTCGAGCGTAACTGCTCCGTTCCTCGCGAGCAGTCGACCGGCGACATCCGCCCCGGTGTTCGCCGTAATCGATGTCAGGGCCATCACAGTGCCGGCGACGTGTGAGTACGAGCCGAGAGTTGCCGATGAGGTGGACTGCCAGAAAACGTTGCAGTCGGTCAGCTCGCCGCTGAGGACGACGTTGCTGTTCGACGCGAAATTGATGGTGCTCGCGGATTGGAAGATGAAGACCGAACTGGCGTCGCCGACGAGAGTCAGCGTGCCGGTGAGGCTGAGGGCTCCTCCGGCATACACTCCGGCGGTGAGGCTGCGTCCACCGAGTTCCGTGACGCCGGACTCGGAGGCCGGGCGCCCGGCCGCGTCGAGGTACGCCGTCGTCAGGTCGTTCTGCGCTGTGCGTGCAACGGTGTCGCTCGAGTGGATCGTCCCGTCCACTCGTCCCGGCGGGAACCCCGTGACCGCGGCGGAGGGGCTCACGCCGAGGTCACCGGAGATCACCGACGGGCCCGTGTTGGTGACCGCGGAACCGGCGAGAACAGCGAAGTCTCCCGCCGTGGCGAGCGCAACCGGTGCTTCGGCTGCGGTGGCGCTGAGCGGTGTGGCAGCCGACAGGAGCAGTGCGAGGGCGGCGGCGGACACGGCGCGGGCACCGAACTTCCGTGCGGCGATGGGCGAGGGGAGAAAGTGGTGCATGGTGCGGGCCTAACGGGAAGTTGGAGGTGTGAGCGGCGAGCCGCCGTTGGCACGGCGATCTGTATCGTTCGCTAATGCCTCATCTTTGCGGCGGATCGCCCGCGGTGTTCTCCCAGCCCTGCTCCACAGTCTGGTTCGCGGCGAATGTGACGGACTCGTTCGACGTTGACCTCACCCACGCAGTCCGAGCGGATGAGCGACGTTAGCATCCTCGCGCGCACCGGTAAGACGGTGGCGAGGATGTCGAGCCCCTCCTGAACCTTACAGTGAGCGGCGGTGGGGCGGCGGCGCTCGGACGGGGAGCGTGGGCGATTATTGTAGGTGCGGATGCCGCGGCGCGCGACCCACGGTCATTTTCAACCACACCCGCATAGTGTGGAGACGGTGTCGACTCTCACGCAGGACCCCGCCCCGATCATTCCCGACGCCACGGACGCGTCAGACGGCTTCGTGCGCGTGCGCGGTGCTCGGGAGAACAACCTCACCGATGTGGACGTGGATGTGCCCCGCGGCTGCATCGTCGCGTTCACCGGGGTGTCCGGCTCGGGCAAGTCATCGCTGGCGTTCGGCACGATCTTCGCGGAGGCGCAGCGCCGATTCCTTGAGTCCGTCGCGCCGTACGCCCGGCGACTGATCGCCCAGGGCCACAACCCGCACGTCGACTCGATCACGGGGCTGCCTCCCGCCGTCGCGCTGCAGCAGCGCCGAGGAGCGCCGAGCACGCGGTCGACGGTCGGCACGCTCACGACCCTGTCCAACTCCATGCGCATGCTCTTCTCGCGTGCAGGCACCTACCCGGCGGGGGCGCCGAGGCTCGAGTCCGACTCGTTCTCACCCAACACAGCGACCGGCGCGTGCCCGCGCTGTCACGGTCTCGGCATCGCCCACACGGTGACCGAAGCGTCGGCGGTCCACGATCCGTCGCTCAGCATCCGCGACGGTGCCGTCACCGCGTGGCCCGGCGCCTGGCAGGGCAAGAACCTGCGCGACGTCGTCGCCGGGCTCGGTTACGACATCGACATTCCCTGGCGCGAGCTTCCACAGGCCGATCGCGACTGGATCCTGTTCACCGAGGAGCAGCCCGTCGTTGAAGTGACCCCCCAGCGCGACCGCGTCGCGAAGCCGTACAAGGGCCGGTTCTGGAGTGCCAAGAGCCACATCATGCACGCGCTCGCCGATTCCAAGAGTGAGATGTCTCGCGCGCGGGCCGCTCGGTTCGTCGAGTCAGGCCCCTGCGACCTGTGCGGTGGCAGCGGGCTCACCCGTGCGGCACTCGATGTGACCTTCGCCGGTCACACCGTTGCCGACCTCAATGCCGTTCCGCTCTCCGAGCTCGCGGAGATCCTCCGCCCGACCACCCTCATCCGCTCGGCGACCGCAGCGGTGTCATCCGCATCGTCCGGTGAATCGACCGAGGTTGCCGTCACGATCGCCACCGACCTCGTCGGCAGGATCGACGTGCTCATCGGCCTCGGGCTCGGCTACCTGAGTCTCGGTCGCAAAACGCCGACGCTGTCGCCGGGGGAGATGCAGCGCCTGCGCATCGCCACCCAGCTGCGCTCGGGTCTCTTCGGCGTGATCTACGTGCTCGACGAACCGTCGGCAGGGTTGCACCCCGCCGACGCCGAGCCGCTCATGGTCGTGCTCGAACAGCTCAAGGCATCGGGCAACTCGGTCTTCGTCGTCGAGCACAACATGGATATCGTGCGTCGGGCCGACTGGCTCGTCGATGTCGGCCCCGGCGCAGGCAGCAACGGCGGTGCCGTGCTTTACAGCGGTGCCGTCGACGGCCTCGCCGACGTGAAGACGTCGGTAACGAGGCGCTTCCTGCACCCGGCAGGCGCGGACCGCGACGCCCCCCGCGAGCAGCGCAAACCGTCGGCATGGCTCGGGCTTCGCGGCGTCTCGCGGCACAACCTCGTCGACCTCGACGTCGACGTTCCGCTCGGCGTGCTCACCGTCGTTACGGGTGTCTCCGGTTCGGGCAAGTCAACGCTCGTCAGCGGTGTGCTCGGCGACGCCGTGCGCGAGGGACTTCGCGCCGGTCGCCACCACGCCGATCCTGTCGTGACCGAGTCCGCCCCCGACGACGAGTCCGCTGCCGTGGCCACGACCATCGACGGCGTCTCTGGCCTCGACGCCGTCGACCGGATCGTGCGGGTCGACCAGCGTCCCATCGGCCGCACACCCCGGTCGAACCTCGCCACCTACACCGGCCTGTTCGACGCCGTCCGGTCGGCGTTTGCTGCAACAACGGATGCCGCCGCGCGCGGATACGACGCCGGTCGCTTCTCCTTCAACGTGGCCGGTGGCCGCTGCGAGACCTGCCTCGGTGAGGGTTTCGTCGCCGTCGAGCTGCTCTTCCTGCCCGGCAGCTATGGTGCGTGCCCCGACTGCGGCGGCAAACGGTACAACGAAGAGACGCTGGAGATCGACTACCGCGGCAAGAACATCGCCGACGTGCTCGCCATGACCGTCGACGAAGCCGCCGGTTTCCTCACCGACGTGGCCGCGGCATCCCGCAGCCTCGAAACGCTCCGCGATGTCGGGCTCGGCTACCTGCGCCTCGGCCAGCCGGCGACCGAGCTGTCCGGTGGAGAGGCCCAGCGCATCAAACTCGCCACCGAACTGCAGCGAGCACGTCGTGGGCACACGCTCTACCTGCTCGATGAGCCGACCACCGGGCTGCACCCCGCCGATGTCGAACTGCTCATGACGCAGCTGAACAAGCTCGTCGACACCGGCAACACCGTCGTGCTCGTCGAGCACGACATGGGTGTCGCCGCCGGTGCGGACTGGGTCATCGACATGGGTCCGTCCGGAGGAACAGCGGGCGGGCGCGTGCTCGTCGCAGGAACCCCGGCCACGGTGGCTGCTCACGATGGCAGCCGCACGGCGCCCTACCTGGCCGAGCGGTTGGCAGGAGCCTGATCGCGCCGGCCGAGCGGGGTGCCCGGGCGTGACCGCGGCGGCCCAGCCACGGCGGCCCAGCCGCGCGGTCGGTTCTAGATGAAGTCGGGCGAGTGCGCTGCCGCGTGACGGATGGAGACATCCGCGTGGCGGTCGAAGCGGTAACCGACACCGCGCACTGTGCGCACGATGTCTTCGTAACGCCCGAGCTTGGCGCGGAGGCGACGAACGTGGACGTCGATGGTGCGCTCGTTCGGCGCATCGTCGTCGCCGGCCTTCCATAGCGAAGAGATGAGCTCGGCGCGGTCGATCGTGCGGCCCTCGCGGAGCACGAGGTACTGCAGCAGCTCGAACTCCTTGTAGGTCAGGCCGACCGAGTCGTTGTCGAGGATGAGGCGCTTGCGCGAGATGTCGATGACGACACCGGCGTGGGCGCGGTCGAGCTCTTCGTCAGTGTCGGCTTCACGGTGTCTGGCGAGAGCCGACGGGTCCTGGAGCGCGAGCCGAACGACGTCGACGTCGCGTCCCCCTGCGCCCTGCGGCGCGAGCGCGACGGCCGCGTAGGTCTCCGACTCGGGTGCCAGGTCGGCGGCGAGTGCCTTGAGTGCGTGAACGATGGCACCGAGGCTGGTGCCTGCCGCTGCCGCTTTGGCATCGTCGATGCCGACGTAGAGGACGAAGCCGCGGGCCTCGGTTCCCTCCGGAACGGCGCGAAGGTTACGGCCCTGTGGGGCGGATGCTGCCGGCGCGGTCGGCCGGACGTTGGTCGGAGCGAGTGTGGTTGCGTGTGCGAGAGACATGGGAGAAATCCTTGGATGATGTGCCTGTGTCGAATCCGGGTACACCGGATGACGTTTCGACGGTGAGTCGGTGTAGCGGCCGGTGTTACGGCCTGCGCGAATGCGGGGTGTGGCATCCGTTCGCTCGAGCGGGACCTCGATGGGTCACCGGGAGCGGGGCGAGGGTTTCGCGGTCAGCGACACATTCGACAACACATGACTGCGCTGCCGGCCATCATCAAGCCGGCAGTTCCGTGAGGCTCGGACGAGCTCAGGAGTTGGGCGTTATCAGTCATGGGCATGAGTAAACCCCACTGTGTCAGCACGTGTCAAATCTTTGCATTGGATGACGAAATATCGTCGAAAAGTGCAGATCGTGTGAATCAGTGGGGTTTGGCTCGAAGGATATTCGGGACTATTTCCTGTGCGACGAGACCCGTCGCAGGAAGTTCTACGTGGAATTCGACCTAAACGAGGCCGTAGAGGCGGTCGCCTGCGTCGCCGAGGCCCGGCACGATGTAGCCGTTCTCGTCGAGGCGTTCGTCGAGGGCGCCGAGCACGATGGTGACATCGCGACCCTCCGTCGCCTTTTCGAGGGCGGCGATTCCCTCGGGTGCCGCGAGCAGGCAGATGGCCGTGACGTCGATGGCACCGCGGTCGAAGAGGAACTCGATGGCGGCACCGAGTGAACCACCCGTTGCGAGCATGGGGTCGAGCACGAAGCACTGGCGATCGGAGAGGTCTTCGGGGAGGCGCTCGGCGTACGTTGTCGGCTCGAGAGTCTCTTCGTTGCGCAGCATGCCGAGGAAGCCAACCTCTGCCGTTGGCAGCAGCTTGACCATGCCCTCGAGCATGCCGAGGCCGGCGCGCAGGATGGGCACGACGAGCGGTCGGGGGGTGCTGATCGCGATACCCGTCGTCGTGGTGACCGGAGTCTCGATTTCGACCGCTTCCGTCCGTACGTTGCGGGTCGCTTCGTAGGCCAGGAGGGTGACGAGTTCCTCGGTCAGCGCGCGGAAGACCGGCGCCGGTGTCGATTTGTCACGCAAAACGGTGAGTTTGTGGGTGATGAGGGGGTGGTCCGCTACGTGCACTCGCATAGGCTCTAATCTACCTGTTCACCCGCTCTCCGCCGCACAGTTGCTGAGAACCGCGCCGACCCCGAGGATGCCGTGTCACTTCCTGAGCTGCCGGAGCACGTCGACTGGATGGCATCCGCCATCGCCGAGGCCCGGCTCGCGCTGGAGACCGACGATGTGCCGGTCGGTGCGATCGTCGTGAACGGCGATGGCGTGGTGATCGGTGTCGGACGCAACGCTCGCGAAGCCCGGCAGGACCCCACGGCTCACGCCGAAGTCGAGGCGATTCGGCAGGCCGCTGAGGCATCCGGCGACTGGCACCTCACCGACACCACACTCATCGTGACCCTCGAACCGTGCGTCATGTGCGCCGGTGCGATTCTGGCTGCGCGCATTCCGCGTGTGGTGTTCGGCGCCTGGGACGATAAGGCCGGTGCCGCAGGGAGTGTGTACGACGTGCTCAGGGACCGGCGGCTCAACCACCGGGTCGAGGTGTTTGCCGGCGTCGAAGCGGATGCCTGTGGCCGCCTGCTCACTGATTTCTTCCGCGGCGCCGGACCTAACGCGCGATGACCGTCGGCGCTGCGAGCCGGGCGAGCACGCCGTGGCTCACCGAGCCGAGCAGGAACCGGGCGACCGCACCGCGACCGTGACTGCCGACGACAACGAGTGACGCGCTGGCCGCCTCCGCGTTGATCACCGTCGCCGGGTCGCCCTGGCTGACGACCCGTCGCACATCGAGGGCCGGATGACCATCGCTGACCCACTCGATCGCCCGGGAGATGGCGTCGTGCCCGGTCTCCGTGAGGTCCTCGACATAGTCGACGGGGAACGCGAGGTCGTAGCCGTAGACGACGGGATTCGGCCAGGCGTAGACCGCGACCAGGGGCTGATCCAGTCGTTCCGCTTCGTCCGCGGCGAAGGCGAAGGCGTTGCGCGAGTTGTCGGAGCCGTCGACCCCGACGATCACACCGTTCCGGCCGCGGGGATCGACCTCTGGAATGACCGCCACCGGTGTCGTGCTCGCTGCGGCGATGCGGAAACCCCGGGTTCCGTGCCGCGCCGGACCGTTCGCGCCAGGGTCGCTGCCGACGACGACCATGTCGACGTCGGCCGATCGTCGGGCGAGTTCGGTGATCGGGTCGCCCTCGGTGACGTCGGTCTGGATATCGACGCCGGGTGACACCGATCGGGCGAGTTCGGTGCTCTTCGTCAGCACCCGTTCGACCGCGGATTCTGTGGCGTCGAGGAGGTCGCGGCTGCCTGCCCTGCGGATGCCTTCATCGACGATGTGGACGAGGGAGAGGCCGAGCCCGCGGGATCCCGCTCGCTCGGCTGCCCACAGCACGGCGGCCCTGCTCGCGATGGGATCCTTGACGCCGACCAGAATTCGATTGTTCATGGCTGCCCCCTTTGGGACCACACGGTAGCGCAGGCCCGTCACGCACGCCAGAGTATGGGCGACGCTGCGCGGGCGGTTGGCGGCCGGCCGTGTGGGTGCCGGGCGAGCGGTGCGCTGCAGTTTCGGGAGGAAGAACGGGTGGTGCATCGCAGATAGTGGTTCGGGCGTGCGGTTTCTCCTCCCGGAGCGACGGTGCTCGCCGCGGAGTCGCGTCCGAGGTGACGGGGCCGTCCACCACGTGACGCCCGCCGCTCGCCGGCCTAGTGCGCCGGCTCCACATGCGCCGTCGAGATGAAGCGGTAGAGCGGATGCGACGGTGCGACGTCGAGCAGCGACTGAACCCCGTCGATAGGCAGGCCGAGCGGCGGGGCAAGCACCGCCCCCGGTGCCCGGTGGGCGAGGGCCGCAGCCAGGCGTTCCGGCATGAGCGCTGCTCGAGTGGCGAGTGCGCCGACGACACCGACTCGGGCAGGTTCGCCCTGCTCCCAGCCGACGCGGGCGAGCGCGCTGGCCGCCGAGTGTGCGAGTTCTGCCGCTGCCGCCGTGACGATCCCATCGGCGATCTCGTCCCCGGCCTGGGCGGCATCCACCACGTCGCGACAGAAGGAGGCGATGACGGAGACGCGCTTGGGGTCTGCCTGAAGGGTCATGTAGAGCTCATCGAGCGGCCCGAAACGCGCCTCGGCGATCTCCCGGAGGGGCGTCGGGGCCGACCTCCCGTCGAAAGCGCGAAGCGCTGCGTCAAGTCCGGCGCGGCCGATCCAGTAGCCACTGCCGGCGTCGCCGAGGAGGAATCCCCAGCCATCGACCTTGGCGACGCTCGATTCGGACAGTGCGAGGACGACAACCCCGGTTCCGACGGCGAGCATGACCCCGGGTTCCATGCCGTTTGCGGCGAGGTAGCCGGTGATCGAGTCGTGGGCGAGCGCGACGCGCCGCACTCCGATCGCGGCTGTCCGGGCGAGCAGCCCGTCCGGGTCAGCGCTCGCCGGTGTCAGGCCAGAGGTGCCGACGGCGAGTTCATCGATCCTGGTCCCGGTTTCCTTCGCGAGGCCGACGGCGATGTCGGCGAGCTGGTCGATTACCGGCCGGTCAGTGAGTACTCCCGGGCGGTCGACCTCGGCAATGACGCCTGTTGGGCCGGTAAGCCTCGTCCGGATGCCGGACTGGCCGCCATCGAGTGAGAGGCGGGTGAGCTGTGAGGTGGTCATTGGAGCCTTCGGGTTGGAGAGGCGGTTCAGAAGAGTGCTGACCGAATGTTCCTGATCAGGCGAACGCGACGGAGCGGAGTGATCGAGGGGAGAGCCGATCCTGCAGAACGAGAGTCGCCGCACCGAGCGCGGCGGCATCGTTGCCGTTGACGGACATGCGCACCTCCACCGGGTGGATGTCGCGCACCATGGCTCGCTCGGCGAGCGCGCGGGAGATTGTGCGCACGTAGATCGACCCGGCGGTGGAGAACGCGTTTCCGGCGAGGACGATGAGCGGAAGATCGAAGAGGTTGACCATGGAGACCAGGGCGCTCGCGAGGTAGTCCGCCGATTCCTCGATCAGGGCCACCGCTTTGGGCTGGCCCTTCATCGCGGCGGTGCCGAGGCTGGCGAAGTCGACCGAGGTTTTTCCGGTCAGGGGGATGTCCAGCTCGCCGCGGGCGACGGCATCCGCTGCCTTGTCCATAATGGCGGCAGGGCCCGCATAGAGCTCGAGGCAGCCGAGGTTTCCGCACGCGCATTTCGGGCCGCGAGCGTTGACGGTGAGGTGGCCGATCTCGCCGACGTTGCCCGAGAGCCCGTGGTAGATCGTCCCGTCGATCACGATGCCGGAGCCGATGCCCGAGCCCATGTAGACGGATGCGTAGCTGCCGTAGTCGACGGTTGCGCCGAGCCAGTACTCGCCGATTGCTGCGGCGGTTGCGTCGTTGTCGAACTCACACTGCAGCCCGGTCGTCGTTGCCAGTGCTGTCCTGATCGGGAAGTCAGTCCAGCCCATGAGGGACGGGACGCCGCGGACCGTCCCCTCGATGCGGTCAACGGGACCAGGAATGGCGAGCCCCATGCCAACGATCGATGCCCTGTCGAGGTCGAGGCCCACAATGAGCGACTCGATGTCGTCGGCCATGCGACCCACAACGGTGATCGGAGAGGCGTCGCCGGGGCCGTCCACCCGTTTGCGTCCGACCACGGTACCGGCGAGGTCGGCGGCGATGTAGGTGATGTAGTCCTGGCCGATGTGGACGCCGATCCCGAGGCGCGAGGCCGGGTTTATCTCGAGCTGCATGCGCGGCTTGCCGCCGGTTGATTCGCCCCTGCCGGTTTCGCTGATCACTCCGTCGGCGAGCAACTCTCGGACGACCGTCGAAATGGTGGCCTGGGTGAGGCCGGTGAGTTCGGCGAGCTCTACGCGACTGATCGGTCCGGAGGAGCGGATCAGGTCAAGGGTCCTGCCCTTGGAGTTCGCGCGACGGCGCGTTTTCTCGGTCATGCATTAACGATAACTTACTTTGCTTTATAAAGTGCGTGAAGTAAGTGGGTGCTCACGGAGTTGCGGTTTCCACACTCTACTCGCGGCGCGATCACTCTGCCACCGCTGCGGATCCATGCGCGCGCTGCAGAAGTATCTGCAGCGCGCGCATGGATGTGTAGCGCCCGGCGGTTACAGCGTGGCCGCGTGCGGGTCCCAGTTGTCCGGCAGCGGAGGCACGGTCGGCGCCGCACTCTCCACCGTGACGAACTCGCCGCTCGAAATCGAGTCGCTGATCGACACCATCGTGTCGACGACGTGGAACGCGAGCTCGCCAGACGCCCGGTGCGGGCGGTCCTCGCGGATCGCGCGGGCCAGGTCGAGGACGCCCGTGCCGCGGGTCGAGCTCGCGACGGTCTTCTCGAGCACCTCCGAGGTTTCCGAGCCACGGCGGTGAATCACGAGGTCACCGTCGAAGTAGTTCGGGTCAGGCAGCACGAGGGTGCCCTCGGTGCCCGCGATCTCCACGAAGCCGTGCCGGCCGACCGCCGAGTCGAAGCTCCACATGCTCTGCGACGAGCCGCCATCGGCAAACTGCAGCAGTGCGCTGACGTGCGACGGCACGGTGACGTCGAACTCTTCGCCGGCCTTGGGGCCCGAGCCGATGACGCGCTTCGGGTGAGCCGTGGAGCCGGTTGCCGCGACTCGCGATATCGACCCGAATGCCTGCACCAGAGCCGTGAGGTAGTACGGTCCGATGTCGAACAGCGGGCCGGCACCCTCCTGGAAGAGGAAGGCGGGGTTCGGATGCCATGACTCCGGTCCCGGGGACTGCATCAGCGTCAGCGCGGTGAGCGGTGTGCCGATGTCACCACGACGGATGGCGCGGAATGCCGCCTGCAAACCGGCACCGAGGAAGGTGTCGGGCGCGCAGCCGACGCGCACGCCGGCATCCGCTGCCGCTCGCAACAGTTCGAGGCCGCTCGCGCGATCGAGCGAGAACGGTTTTTCGCCGATGACGTGTTTGCCCGCAGCGACGGCCTGGAGGGCGATCGGCACGTGCGCGGTGGGAATCGTGAGGTTGACGACGATCTCGACGTCCGGGTGGCTGAGCACGGCGTCGACCCCGCCGCTGGACTCGATGCCGAACTGTGCCGCTCGCTTCGCGGCAGCATCCTCGAAGAGGTCGCCGACGACGTGCACCTTCACGTCGGGAAACGACGTGAGGTTCTCGAGGTACGTTTCGCTGATGACGCCAGCGCCGATGATGCCGACGCCGACCGGGCCGGTGCCGCTCATGCCGATGCCTTTCCGGTGAGGTAGGTGTAGCTGTCGGCGATGGCCTCGAAGACGTCGCCTGACGTGTCGTCGAGCTCGACGACGCCGATCGCCGAGGCGGGGGCGGCTGCGACGATGCGCTCGATCGGGAGGACGCCCGAGCCGACGGCCACCTGCTTCTTGGTGTCGAGTGTGCCGTCGCCGTCCTTGATGTGGATCGCTACGACGCGCTCGCCGAGGTCTGTCAGCAGCGCAACAGGATCCGCGCCGCCGACCTGGGCCCAGTAGGTATCGATCTCGAGCACGACGGACGGGTCGAGGGCGTCGACGAGAAGATCGAGCGCGTACCGGCCGTCGATGCGGTTCTCGAGCTCGAAGTGGTGGTTGTGGTAGCCGACGGTGATGCCGAACTCGGCTCCGAGTTGAGCGGCGCGGTTGAGCTGCTCGGCGGTCTCGGCGATGTCAGCGGCCGTGGTCCAGCGCGCACGGTCGACGTGCGGGTCGATGACGATGTCGATGCCGAGGCGGTTGGCAGCCTCAAACGCGGGGCGCTGGTCGTCGAGGCGCAGGAGCCCGACGTGGGCGGACGGCGCGGTCAGGCCGTTCGCCGCGAGGGCCTTCTCGAGTGCGTCGACGTCGGCCACGAAGTTGTATGGCTCGACCCGGCGGTAGCCGATGGCGGCGACACGTTCCATCGTGCCGGTGAAGTCCGCCGCGAGGGCGTCCCTCAGTGTGTAGAGCTGCAGTGAGGGGTTGTCGAATATCGGCATGGACTCCATCATCCTTCGTGCGGTCGATCGTGCGGAAAGGGCGAGACGCTCATCGCGCTACTTACTTAACTCGCCTAAGATACTGTCTACCACGCCAGCGCTGTCGAGGAAAGAGATCATGACCACATCCACAACTCCACCGCAGATTCACCTCCGCAATGCCGGGGTAAGCCTGGTTCTCGATACGCCGGAGAACGCCCTCCCTTCCATCCTGCACTGGGGCGCCGACCTTGGCGAGGCCTCGGCCGATGATCTTCGCGATCTCGCGAGTGTCACAGCGCCCATGCTCGAGAACGCCGTCGACGTCCCGGTGCGGGTGAGTGTTGTCCCCGAGCACAGCGCGGGCTGGCTCGGTGCGCCGGGGCTGCAGGGGCACCGCGCCGGTGGTGGCGACTGGTCGCCCCGGTTCGACCGGGTGCGATACGAGATCGACGGCTCCCGGGTGGTGGCTGCGGCGACGGATGCTGTCGCGAACCTTGACCTCCTCCTCGAGATCGAGCTGACGGCATCCGGTGTTCTCCGCTCGCGTGCAACCGTGACGAATCGCGCCGAGAGTACGTACGAGGTCCAGCGGCTCGTTGTCACCCTGCCGGTGCCGCCCGTCGCGACCGAATCGCTCGACCAGGCGGGGCGGTGGGCGAAGGAGCGGGTGCCACAACGCCGGGCGATCACCGTCGGGACGCACCTGCGTGAATCGCGGAGGGGTCGGACGGGGGCGGATGCCGCGACAGTGCTGGTCGCGGGGGAGGCCGGTTTCGGTTTCGGCCCGCGGACCGGCGAGGTGTGGGGGCTGCACGTCGGGTACAGCGGCAACCACGTCTCGTACCTCGAGCGGATGACGAGTGGCAGGACCCTGCTCGGCGGCGGAGAACTGCTGCTGCCAGGAGAGATGGTGCTCGGGCTGGACGAGTCGTATGCGACGCCGTGGGTTTATGGATCGTGGGGATATGGGCTTGATGAGCAAGCGGCTCGATTCCATGAGTGGCTGCGGGCGCGGCCCCAGCACCCGAGGTCGGTGCGGCCCGTAACGCTCAACGTCTGGGAAGCGGTCTACTTCGACCACAGGCTCGAGCCGCTGCTCGAGCTGGCCGAGCACGCGGCCGCGGTCGGAGTCGAGCGGTACGTGCTCGACGACGGCTGGTTCTCCGGCCGCCGGAGCGACAACGCCGGGCTCGGCGACTGGGTCGTCGACCCGGAGGTATGGCCGAACGGCCTCGATCCGCTCGTGAACCGCGTGCGCGAACTCGGCATGCAGTTCGGGCTGTGGTTCGAACCCGAGATGGTGAACCAGGACTCCGACCTCGCTCGCGCGCACCCCGAGTGGATCCTCTCGACCGGCGGGCGGCTGCCGCTCGAGCAGCGCCAGCAGCAGGTGCTCAACCTCGCCATCCCCGAAGCATGCGAGTACATCCTCGGGTCGATCTCGAGCCTCGTTGACCAATACCGGCTCGATTACCTCAAGTGGGACCACAATCGCGACCTCGTGGATGCCGGTTCCACCGCGACGGGGAAGGCGGGGGTGTCAGCCCAGACCCACGCGGTCTATCGCCTGCTTGCTGAACTGAAGTCACGGCATCCGCACCTCGAAATCGAGTCGTGCTCGTCGGGTGGCGCCCGGGTCGACTTTGGCGTGCTCGAGTACACCGACCGGGTCTGGGCGAGTGACTGCATCGACCCGCTCGAGCGGCAGGGCATGCTGCGCTGGACCGGGCAACTCCTTCCGCCCGAGCTCGTCGGCAGCCACATCGGCAGCCCGCGCTCGCACACGACCGGGCGCACGCACGACCTGTCGTTTCGGGCGTCGACGGCGCTGTTCGGGCACTTCGGGGTGGAGTGGAATATCTCGAGCGCGACCGAGAAGGAGCGGACGGAACTCGCCGAGTGGATCGCGCTGCACAAGCGGTTCCGTGCGCTGATCCACTCCGGGCGGACGGTGCGGGTGGATCACCCGGTCACCGAACTCGCTGTGCATGGCATCGTGGCGCAGGATCGGTCGGAAGCGCTGTTCGAGTTCGCGCTGCTCGCGCGCCCGTCGACCTGGCCGCCGGGGCTTGTTCGGATCCCGGGCCTTGAGCCCGACCGGCGCTACCGCGTGAGCGCGGTGGGCCCGCACGGCCGGTTCACGACGACCGCCACGACGCCGAGCTGGTTCGCGGACGGCGGTGTCGTGCTCTCGGGCAGGGCGCTCGCCGCGGTCGGAATCCAGGCGCCGAGGCTGCATCCCGAGCACTCGGCACTCGTGCACATCGAGGCGCTGTAGCCGATTCCTCGGGGCTGCTGGTTCGCCGACAGCGGCGACCGCTGCACATCCATGCCCGCGCTGCAGAAGTATCTGCAGCGCGGGCATGCAAATGCAGCGCTCGGTGGCAGGGGTGCTCCCGCACCCACGCTCAACCCATTTCCACGAGTTACTTGACTTACCTAATAAAGTCGCCTAAGAAAGTACCCGACGGCTTTTTCTCCTCCCAGGCGCAGCACGCTCGCTGGCGAGAACGACCGTGACCCTCGCCACTTTCCGTGGCTTTTCACCGATGAAAGGTCCAAAGATGTCCCTGAAATCACACGGCAGACGGCGGGTGGGCGTGACAGTCACCGCTGTCGCCTCTGCGGCAGCGCTGGCGCTGACCGGCTGTTCATCGAGCGGCGGCGAGAAATCCGACGCCGGCTCAAGCATCACCGTCTTCAACGGTGCCACCGGCACCATCACCGAGAACTTCAACCCGTTCTCCTCCACAGCGCTTCAGCCCACCCTTGGCGTGATCTTCGAGTCGCTCTACTGGTTCAACGCGGCATCCGACCAGGAGCCCGTTCCCATGCTCGCCACCGACTACGAGTGGAACGCCGAGGGCACCGAGCTCACCATCACCACCCGCGACGACGTGAAGTGGAGCGACGGCGAAGACTTCACGGCAGAAGACGTCGCCTTCACCTTCAACCTCGTGAACAAGACCCCGGAACTCAACACCACAGGACTCTCGGCCACTGCGGAAGCGACCGACGAGAACACGGCAGTCCTGACGTTCACCGAACCCTCCTTTATGCAGGAACCGAGTGTGCTCGGTAACCAGGGCATCGTGCCCGAACACGTCTGGAAAGACGTGGAAGACCCGGTGACCGACGTCAACAGCGACCCGGTCGGTACCGGCCCGTACAAGGTCAAGGACTTCAACGCTCAGAGCTACGTGCTCGAGAAGAACACCTCCTACTGGGAGAAGGGCAAGCCTGAGATCGACGAGGTGCGTTTCATTTCCCTCGAAACAGCGGATGCCGCAAGCGCGGCGTTGCTCGCGGGCCAGGTTGACTGGATGAGCTCGTTCCTTCCCGGTCTCGACCAGATTCTCAAGGACCACGAGAACCTCTCCTACGTCAACACCCCGGCCATGACCACGTCGATCTTCACGTGCTCGAACCCCGATCTGGGCTGCACAGGTCCGCAGACGGACCCGGCCGTTCGCCAGGCGATCTACCACGGCATCGACCGCGACCAGCTCAACAAGCTCGCCGGTGGCGGATTCGCCGAGACCGCGTCGCCGACGATCATCCTTCCCGAGCGCGACAAGAAGTGGATCGCGAACCCTGAGCACGTCGAAGCGCCAGCGGGTGCAGACGCTGACACCGCAGCGGGAATTCTCGACGCAGCGGGCTGGACCGTCGGAAGCGACGGCATCCGCGAGAAGGATGGCGAAAAACTGAGCCTCACGATCCAGACCGTCTCGGGCTGGAGCGACTACATCTCGCTCAACGACGCGATGACGCAGCAGCTTGCCGAGGTCGGCATCGAGCTCAAGCCGACGCAGCTGTCGTGGAACGAGTGGAACAGCAACCAGACGCTGGGCCAGTTCCAGCTCTCGCTCGACTCGATCGGCCTGCAGCCGTCGAACAACCCGTACTTCACGTACGACAAGTGGTACAACTCGGCGAACACCACGCCCGTCGGTGAGTCGGCCATCGCCGGCAACGCTGCCCGCTACGACAACGACGTGGTGAACACCGCCATCGCCACGGCGCGTTCCACGAACGATGAGGCGATTCAAGCCGAGCAGTACGCGCTCATCCAGGAGCAGATCGTCACGGATATGCCGTACATCCCGATCTACGTGAACGCCATGCTCACCGAGTTCAACACCGACCGGGCGACCGGCTGGCCGTCGGACGACGACAAGTACGCACTCCCCGTGTCCTGGAAGTCATGGGACAACGGCATCGTGCTGAAGAGCATCTCTCCGGTCAAGTAGTCTCACCGGCCGGCCGGGGCCCGCTCCAACGGGCCCCGGCCGGCCCTCTTCAGCAGAGAGTTGCTCCTCGTGAAATTTCTTCTTTCGAAGATCGGGTTCTACATCGTGGCGCTGTGGGCGGCGCTCACCCTCAACTTCTTCCTTCCCCGATGGATGCCGGGAAACCCGGTAGACATGATGTTGTCGAAGCTCGCCCTGAAGGGCCCCGTCTCGCCCGAGGCGCGGAGCGCGATCGAGCTGCTTCTCGGCACCAACAGCAAAGCGCCGATCTGGGAACAGTACTTCGACTACCTCGGCAAGGTGCTCACCGGAGACTTCGGGGTCTCCGTCGCCTATTTCCCTGCGACCGTCGGCGACGTGATCGGTCGCACCCTGCCGTGGACGATCGGCCTCATCGGCATTGCAACGATCATCTCCTTTGTGCTCGGCATCGTGCTCGGGCAACTCGCGGGCTGGAAGCGCGGCTCCTGGCTCGACAACCTCATCCCTGTGACGACGATGTTCCAGTCGGTGCCGTACTTCTGGCTCGCGCTCATCCTCCTCTTCTTCTTCGGCAGCATGTGGCAGATGTTCCCGCTCAACGGCGGGTACGACGTCTACACGACGGCGCCTGGCCTCGACTGGGACTTCATCGGCAGCGTCCTCTACTACGGCACCCTTCCCGCCCTCACGATCGTGATCTCCTCGGTCGGCGGCTGGATGCTCGGCATGCGCAACATGATGGTGTCGACGCTCAGCGAGGACTACATCCTCACCGCGGAGGCCAAGGGCTTGAAGCCCCGCCGCATCATGACGACGTATGCCGCCCGCAACGCGGTGCTGCCATCCGTCGCCGGTTTCGCCATCTCCCTCGGCTTCGTCGTTGCGGGGTCCATCGTCACCGAGGTCGTGTTCTCCTACCCCGGCATCGGCTCAGCGCTGCTGCAGGCGGTATCGAGCAACGACTACTCGCTGATGCAGGGCATCTTCCTCGTGATCACCCTCTCGGTCCTCGGCGCGAACCTGCTCGTCGACCTGCTCTACACACTCATCGACCCGCGCACCCGCGCACGCGCATAGGAGCGACAGTGACGACAACAACGCAGGACCCGGCACTCGCCGCCGTCAGCGCGCGCGCGGTCACCCGCAAGACCACGCTTCCGCCGATGACACCGAAGCTCGCTGCCGGGCTGATCATCGCCGGCTCCATTATTCTGTTCGGCATCTTCGGCCCGCTCTTCGTCGGCAACCCGTCCACCGTCGACAACGTCGGCCTCCGCGGGCCTGGGGATGGTTTTATCCTCGGAACGACACAGACCGGTCAGGATGTCTTCGCACAGCTCGCGTACGCAACGCGCGGTTCGCTCACCATCGGTTTGATCGTCGGTGTGCTGACACTGTTCCTCTCCGCGTTCTTCGGCATCGTCGGCGCCTACGCCGGCGGATGGCTCGACGAATCGTTCTCGCTGTTCAGCAACGTGATGCTCGTCATCCCTGGCCTGCCGCTCATCATCATCATCTCGAGCTACGTCCCGGACAAGAGCATCCTGCTCGTCGCACTCGTGCTCGCGATCACCGGCTGGGCCGGATCGGCGCGCGTGTTGCGCGGGTTCACCCTGAGCCTGCGCAACCGGGACTACGTCGCTGCGGCACGCGTTTCCGGGGAGAAGCCGTGGCGGGTGCTCGGCGTTGAGATCCTTCCGAACCTCATCCCACTGCTCGCGTCGCAAGCCGTCTTCGCGGTGATCTTCGCCATTCTTGGCGAGGCTGGTTTGTCCTTCCTCGGCCTCGGAGCATCCGGATCGTTCACCTGGGGCACCATGCTCTACTACGCCCAGAACGGGCTCGCCCTGAGGCTCGGTGCGTGGTGGTGGTTTGTACCGCCGGGGCTGCTCATTGCCCTGTTCGGCGCGGCACTCTCCCTCATCAACTTCTCCATCGACGAGATCATCAACCCCAAGCTGCGCAACCAGACCCGCGCGACCCGCAAGAAGTGGAACCTGTCGAAGTCTGAACTCAAGCAGGTTGTGAAGGAGGACGAGCTGTGACCATCAGCGAACAGGCACAGGCCAGGGTCGACCGGGCGACGACAGCGAGGTCGCACCCGGTGCTCACGGTCGACGACTTCAGTGTCGAGTACCGCGGCGAGCGGGTCGTCCAGGCCGTGAAGCACGTCTCACTCGAGCTCGGCCGCGGCGAGATCCTCGGCCTCGCCGGCGAGAGCGGGTGCGGCAAGTCGACACTCGCGTACGGCATCAACCGGTTGCTCAAGCCGCCGGCGATGATCACGTCGGGCGGCGCGCACTTCCACTCCCGCGAGGGCTACTCGATCGACCTCGGCGAACTCCGCGGTGATGACCTCCGCGCGTTCCGCTGGGACAAGATCTCGATGGTGTTCCAGGGCGCGATGAACTCGCTCAACCCTGTCATCACCATCCGGGCGCAGCTCGAGGACATCTTCACCACCCATCGCCCGGAAATGGGAAAGAAGGAGCGGCGGGAGAAGTGCGCCGAACTGCTCGAGCGCGTCGGTGTCGACCGCTCGCGGCTGGTGTCGTACCCGCACGAGCTCTCCGGCGGTATGCGCCAGCGGGTGATGATCGCCATGGCGATGGCCCTCGACCCGCAGATCATGATCATGGACGAGCCGACCACAGCACTCGACGTCGTCGTGCAGCGAGAGATCCTCCGCGAGATCACGAGGCTCCGAGCCGAGCTCGGCTTCGCCGTCATCTTCATCACCCACGACCTGCCGTTGCTGCTTGAGATCAGCGACCGGATCGCCGTGATGAAGGAGGGCGAAATCGTGGAGCTGGGGGATGCCGTCGACCTCTATACCAACCCACAGCATCCGTATACGAAGAAACTTCTGGCGTCATTCCCGAGCCTCACCGGCGCTCGCGGCGGGTTCGTTCGGGGCCACGCGCAGGACCAGGACGGGGGAGTGTCATGAGTGTTCTCGAGGTGAAGAACCTGGTGAAGGAGTACCGGCTGCGTGACGGCTGGAAGGGGCGCACGCTCACCGCGGTCAATGACGTGAACTTCTCGATCGAGTCGGGGCGCACCGTTGCGCTCGTCGGCCAGTCGGGCAGTGGCAAATCGACGCTCGCCAAGCTACTGATGCAACTGGAGAAGCCGACGTCTGGCGTCATCGAGCTCGATGGACAGCCGGTCGTGCGTCGTGGCGCCGGACTGCGCCAGTACCGCAGCGACGTGCAGATGGTGTTCCAGGACCCGTTTGCATCGCTGAATCCGTACCACACCATCGCTCACCACCTGGCTCGCCCGCTGATTATTCACGGCAAGGCGAAGGGGCGCGTCGAAATCGACGCCGCGGTGACCCGGCTGCTCGAACGCGTGCGGCTCGAGCCGGACATGGCGTCGCGCCGACCGCACGAGCTGTCCGGCGGCCAGCGCCAGCGCATCGCCATCGCGCGCGCCCTTGCCCCCGAACCGAAGATCCTCGTCGCCGACGAGCCGGTGTCGATGCTCGACGTCTCCATCCGGCTCGGAGTGCTCAACCTGCTGGCCGACCTGCAGCGGGAAGAGAACCTCGGCGTCTTTTACATCACCCACGATCTGGCCACCGCTCGACACTTCTCCGACGACATCCTCGTGATGTTCCAGGGCGAGATCGTTGAGCGTGGCCCGGCTGACGACGTCATCCTCAACCCCCAGCACGAATACACCAGGCTGCTCGCCGAGGCGGCACCGAACCCAGAGAAAAGACTTTCCGCGTGAGCTTCACCTCCCTCAACTCCACAGACGGTGCAACTTGGACCCTTCTCGCGACGGCCGGTCCCGTCGATGCGAGCATCGCCGACCGCGATGTCCCCGCAACGGTGCCTGGCGAGGTGCAGCTCGACCTGCTCGCCGCCGGGCTTATCGCCGATCCGTTCGACGGCGCCAACGAGAAGGTGCAGGCGTGGATCGGCTACTGCGACTGGCAATACCGCACTACCTTCGACTGGACGCCGAACGACGCCGAGCGCCACGACCTCGTCGCCGACGGCCTCGACACGGCCGCGACGATCACCCTCAACGGCACCGAGGTCGGCCGCACCCAGAATCAGCACCGCGGTTACCGGTTCGACATCGCCGGGCTGCTGGTTGACGGCGAAAACGACCTCGTCGTGGACTTCCGGTCACCGATCGAGTTCGCCCGCGAGCAGGAAGCGCTCCTCGGCGCCCGCCCGACGGTGATGCACCACCCGTTCAACGCGATCCGCAAGGTCGCATCCAACTTCGGCTGGGACTGGGGCATCGACGTGTCGAGCTCAGGCATCCTCAAGTCGATCGGCATCGAATCCTGGTCGGGCGTTCGCATCGCCTCGGTGCGGCCCCTCACCGACGTCAACGGCAGCACAGGCATCCTGAACGCACACGTCGAGCTTGAGTGGGCGACGCCGGCCAGTGCCGATGCGACGCTCTCCGTTTCGGTTCACGGTGCGACCGAAACCGTGACGGTGAAGAACGGTGAAACGGATGCCACGGTGCGCGTCAACGCCGGAACCATCGACCTCTGGTGGCCGCGCGGCTACGGCGACCAGCCGCTCTACGGCGTCACAATCACGGCGGGCGACGCCGAGTGGGCCAGCCGCATCGGGTTCCGCACCGTCACCCTCGACACCGCACCGGACGCGCACGGCTCGCCCTTCTCCCTCTTCGTCAACGGCCAGCTCATCGGCATCCGTGGCGCCAACTGGATCCCCGACGACGCCTTCGTCACCCGCATCACCCGCGAGCGTTATCGCGCGCGCATCACGGATGCTGTCGACGCGAACATGAATCTCCTGCGGGTCTGGGGCGGCGGCATGTACGAATCCAACGACTTCTACGGCGCCTGCGATGAGCTCGGCGTGCTGGTCTGGCAGGACTTCCTCTTCGCCTGCGCCGCGTACGCGGAGGAAGACCCGCTGAGGAGCGAGGTCGAGGCCGAGGCGCGGCAGAACATCACCCGGCTGAGCACACACCCGAGCCTCGCGCTCTGGAATGGCTGCAACGAGAACATCTGGGGCTACCTCGAGTGGGGCTGGCGCAGTCAGCTCGGCGACAAGACCTGGGGCGAGGGATACTACATGGACCTCCTGCCGTCGCTCGTCGCCGAACTGGCTCCCGGCACGCCGTACTCGCCCGGCAGCCCGTTCTCCTTCACGAAGTACGCGCACCCCAACGACCCGCGCAACGGCACGATGCACATCTGGGATGTCTGGAACGACAAGGACTACACCGCGTACGCCGATTACTCACCGCGATTCGCGAGCGAGTTCGGGTTCCAGGGTCCGCCCGCGTGGTCGACGCTCACGGCATCCGTTCATGACGAACCGCTCGAGCCGTACGGCGAGCAAATGCTGGTGCACCAAAAGGCGCACCAGGGCAACCTCAAGCTCGAACGCGGACTCGGGGAGCACCTGCCGAAACCCCGGTCGATCGACGAGTGGCACTGGGCGACCCAGCTCAACCAGGCCCGGGCGCTGCGCTTCGGGATCGAGCACTTCCGTTCGCTGTGGCCGCTCAACACGGGGTCGATCATCTGGCAGCTCAACGACGACTGGCCCGTCATTTCCTGGGCCGCCGTCGATTACGCCGGTCACCGTAAGCCGCTGTGGCACGCGCTCAAGCACGCGTACGCCGACCGCCTGCTGACGATCCAGCCGCGCGACGGAGTACCCGTGCTCGTCGCGCACAACGATTCGGCCGAACCGTGGACCGCAACCGTGAGCGTGTCGCGGCAGGCGTTCGACGGCACCGAGCTGGCCGCCCAGGCCGTCGAGATCGACGTCGAGCCGCGCGGTATTGCCCTGGTTCCGTTCGACGAGGCCGTGCTGGCGGTGACGGATGCCACGGCGGAGTTTGTGACCGCGGGTGCAGACAGCACTGACAGCGCGTTCTGGTACTTCGCCGAGGATCCGCAGCTGGCGCTCGAGCCGGCGGCGACGGCACTCGACGTGACTGTCGAGCCGGTCGATGGGGGCGCAACGGTCACCGTTCGGGCGAACTCGCTCGTCAAGGACATCGTCGTGCAGGCCGACCGCCTGCACCCGCAGGCATCCGTCGATCGGGGACTCGTCACGCTCGCGGCGGGAGACAGCGCGGTATTCACCGTCTCCGGGCTTCCCCAATCGTTCGTGATCGACAGCGCCCCCATTGCCGGTTTCCCGGTGTTATGTTCGGTCAATGACCTTGTCACCGGGTAGGCCGGAGACGATTGACGTTGTCGGCCTCTGCCTCCATCAGCCGAGGCGGCGGGTTTCACTCGAGCCGTTTTGGATGCAGTTCCTGCAGGGTGCAGAGGATGTCCTCGCGGAGAACGGCAAGACCCTCCTGCTCGCGGTAGTGGCCGACCTGGCTGATGAGGTCGCCACCCTGCGGCGCTGGCATGAGACCGGTCAGGTCGTCGGGGTGATCCTGTCTGACCTGGCGTCGGGTGGCGACGAACGCCTCCGGTTGGTGCACGAGATCGATATGCCGGCCGTTGTGCTCGCGCAGCCGTTGCTGGCACCCGGGTTCGCGACGATCTCGACCGACAATGCGCGGTCGATGCGTGAGGTGGTCGAGTTTTTTGCAGCGGCCGGGCACCGCAGGATCGGCAGGGTGACGGGTCCCAAGGAGTTCATGCACACCCTCGTTCGCGACGATGCGTTCTCGGGTGCCGCGGAACGCCTCGGCATTGAGACGTTCTCGGTGACGAGCGACTACACAGCGGATGGCGGCGCCGAAGCGACGGCGGAACTTCTCGAGCGGACCGACCGGCCAACGGCGGTGATCTACGACAACGACCTGATGGCGCTCGCCGGCCTCGAGACGGTCACCTCGTTCGGCCTGTCAGTTCCGGGTGATGTTGCGATCCTGGCCTGGGACGACTCGGTCCACTGCCAGCTCGCCTCCCCACCGGTATCCGCCCTGATGCACGACCTGGTTGCATACGGGGCGGACACCGCACGCGTGCTGCTCGATGTGTTGAACGGCGTGCCGGAGCCCGGTCGGTTCGCGGAGCAACCACACCTCGTCGCCCGCGAGTCGACCCGCGTGGTTCGGGACAGGGAGCCGGAAGGTCACCCGGACATACACTTGCAAGGGTGAGCAGCGAGAACAGCACAGCGACCGAAACCACCCTCCCCACGATTGCCATTCTCGGCAGCGGCTCGATGGGATCGGCCATTTTATCCGGGCTGCTTCAGCCGGGAGTGACCGTGGCCGGCGGCATCCGCGTGACGAATCGAACCAGTGCGAAGGCCCAGGAACTTGCTCGGCTTTCCGGCGTCACGTCGCTCGCTCTCGAGGAGCGGCCCGATGCCAACCGGATCGCCGTCGACGGTGCTGAGGTTGTGCTCGTCGCGGTCAAGCCCGCCATGGTTCCTGACCTGCTGCGCGAGATCAGCGATTCGCTCGCGCCAGGCACGATCGTGATCAGCGTCGCTGCCGGCGTCACGGTTGCGACGTTCGAGTCGCTGCTGCCGGAGACTGTGCCGGTGCTTCGGTCGATGCCGAACACCCCGTCGGTGGTCGGTCGCGGGGTCACCGGGCTGTCGGCCGGTACCCGCTCGAGTGAGAACGATCTCGCCGTCGCCCGGTCGATCTTCGAGACCGTCGGAACCGTGGTCGAGGTGCCCGAGAACCAGCTCGACGCGCTCAGCACGATCTCGGGTTCCGGCCCGGCCTACGTTTTCCTGCTGATCGAGGAGCTCACGAAAACCGCCGTCGCGAAGGGCTTCACTCCGGAGCAGGCCGCTGTGCTCGTAAACGGTACCTTCCGGGGTGCCGCAGAACTGCTCGCGCAGTCGGACAAGACTCCCGAACAGCTGCGCATTCAGGTCACCAGCCCCAAGGGGACGACGGAGCGGGCTGTTGCTGTCCTCCAGAAGGCTGACCTCACGCACCTCTTCGATGAGGCGACGGATGCTGCGCTCGAGCGGGCGAAGGAACTCGCCGCCGGGTCCTGACCGGGTGTGCTCGGAAGCCGGCCACCGGCATCCGCTTGTCGCGACCGCGCCGGTATCCGTTCGCCGCGAGAACATCACTTGCGGTCGAGAACACCCCGCGCAACTGATGCGCTCGGCCGGAACTGATGTTTTCGGCGAAGGCGAGCGGCTGGGCCGGGCTAGCTCCCCAGCGCCGCGAACTTCTCGATGTCTGCTGACGTTCCCGACACGATGATGAGGTCGTGGTCCGAGACGACGGTGTCTGCCGTTGCGTAGGTGAACGGCTTGCCCGGGCTCTTGACGCCGACGACGGTGATGTTGTGGCGCGATCGCACGCCGCTCTCCGTCAGGTTCTTGCCGCGGATCGGCCTCGGCGGGTACATCTTGACGAGGGCGAAGTCGTCGTCGAACTGGATGAAGTCGAGCATGCGCCCGCTGACCAGGTGCGCCACCCGTTCGCCGGCCTCGGCTTCGGGGTAGATGACGTGGTTCGCGCCGACCCTCGCGAGGATTTTGCCGTGCGACTGCGAGACGGCCTTGGCCCAGATCTGCGGGACCTTGAGGTCGACGAGGTTCGCGGTGATGAGCACGCTCGCCTCGATCGACGAGCCGACGGCCACGACGGCGATGGAGAAGTCCTGCGCCCCGATCTGCTTGAGGGCTTCGATGTTTCTCGCGTCGGCCTGAACCGTGTGGGTAATCCGCTCTGACCACTTCTGTACGAGCTCGGCGCCCTCGTCGATGGCGAGCACCTCGCGGTCGAGGCGGTCGAGTTCGCCGGCGCACGCTGCGCCGAAGCGGCCGAGACCGATGATGAGCACGGGGGCGTCGTGCTTGATACGGTCAACCAACGATTGGCCTCTCTTCTGGACGTCGATACAGCTTGGAACTTGTGGTGGCCGCGACTGCCGCAGCGAGTGTCACTGTACCAACACGGCCAAGGAACATCGTCATAGCGAGCACATACTTGGCGGGGTTGTCGAGCTCGGCGGTGAGTCCTGTGGAGAGCCCGACGGTACCAAAAGCGGAGATTACGTCAAAGAGCACATGGTCGAGTGGTGCCTTCGTCATTTGAAGAAGCACGATCGTGGAGATCGCCACAATCGTCGCGCCCCAGAGCACAACGCTCAGCGCGACCCTCAGAACGTCGGGCGGAACCCGGCGGCCGAACGCCTCCATGTCGGGGCTGCCCTTCGCCTCGGCAGCAGCGGCGAGGAAGATCACGGCGAGGGTGGTCACCTTGATGCCACCGCCTGTCGACGCGGACCCACCGCCGATAAACATGAGCATGTCGGCGACGAGCAGGCTCGACCCGTTCATGTCGCCGATCTCGATCGTCGAGAACCCACCAGACCGCGTCATCATCGAGAAGAACAGGGACTGGAAGACCGTGTCACTGAAATTGAGTGTTCCGAAGGTCCTGGGATTGTCGAATTCGAGCACCGAGATTGCGAGCGCTCCAGCGAACAGCAGGATGACGGTGGTCAGCAGCGTGAGCTTGACGTGGAGCGACCAGTACCGCACGTGCCAGAGGTGGCGTTTGAGTGCGTAAATCACCGGAAAGCCGAGCGCTCCGAGGAAGACACCGAGCATCAGGATGGAGAGGAACCAGTAGTCGTTCGCGAACTGGCCGATGCCCCCGGCGTTGGGAGTGAACCCGGTGTTGGTGAAGGCCATGGCCGAGTAATAGAGGCTGTTCCAGATGGCATCCCAGGTGGGGATGCCGTCGATCACCATGCGGGGAAACAGCAGGACAGCGATGATCCCCTCGATCACGACGAGGCTGAGTGCAACGGTGACGAGCAGGTTGCCGATTTCGCCGAGCCGTACGGCCTGTCCCTCGGCGACGGGGCCGCGGTGGCCCCGCATAGGGTTCGAGTCGCTCGCCGCCATGAGCTTCGCGCGAAGCCCGAGCCGGCGCGAGATGACGAGACCGAGAATGGACGCCAGGGTCAGGACGCCGACAGCGCCGATCTGCACGCCGATGTAGACGAGGGTATGACCGGCCAGCGACCAGTGGGTTGCCATGTCGACGGTGGCCAGGCCGGTGACGCAAATGACGGAGACGGCCGTGAAGAATGCGTCGGCGAGCGGAGTCATCCTGCCGTCAGCGGAGGCGATCGGAAGCGAAAAAAGGAGGGTGAAAAGGAGGATCAGCGCTGTGAAGATCAGGATGGCAAATCGCGACGGAGAGCGCCCGGTAAAGTCCTCCACCTCTTCGCGGATACGCGCGAAGCCCGTCGCAACGAGAATGTGCGGACGCGCCTCGGTGGTGCTGCCGGCCACGGTTCCCCCGATCTTGGGCTTGGTTCGGACCGTTGTCATGGTACTCCGTGCTGAGAGTCACTAACCTTGGGCCATGGCTGACATATTTGACGTTATTGCGGATGCCACCCGGCGTGACATCCTGCAGATCCTCCTTGACCGGTATGAGTCCGACTCGACGGTCTCTCACGGGGGGACGAGCGTATCCGAAATTGTGACCGCTCTCGGCCTCAGCCAGCCGACGGTCTCCAAGCACCTCAAGGTGCTTCGCGAAGCAGGTCTCGTCGCCGTGCGTGAGGAAGGCCAGCACCGTTACTACCGGTTGGAGAGCGCCCCGCTCGAGACCGTCGAAGACTGGTTGATCCCCTTCCTCAGCGTCGACTTCGACGTCGCCGGTGCGATCGAGGTTGCCCTGACAGATCAGGCAAAGCAAATGGCGGATGCCATCGGGCACGCGGTCGCCGACACTACTCATCGCGTAACGAGTGCCGTTCAGGCAGTGAGCAAGAAACTGGGAAAGTAGGGACCCTCGACACCACTGATGGGTGGCGCTACAGTCAGAGAAGATCAGCCTGTTCCGCTTCGACGACACCCATCAGACCGAGAATCCCGCACCAGGAGACACCATGGCAAGTGGTTTGGAAGACGTACGTTTTCTTACGGTTGCCGAGGTCGCCGACATGATGCGGGTGTCTCGGATGACCGTGTATCGCATGGTTCACGCCGGAGAACTCCCGGCCATCCGGTTCGGCCGGTCGTTCCGTGTGCCCGAGTCAGCGGTCGAGCAGGTTGTCGGCTCGCACGTCGCATCCCAGGTCGCGGATAGCGCCTGAGTCAGCGTGGGATCTTGAGCCTTCGGGATCGGGTAGACTGTCCCGAGGGCATTTTTTCTGCCGGCCGTGGCATCCGCGGCCATAGCCGATCTTTGTGAGGTAAGTAGTGGGTTCTGTAATCAAGAAGCGCCGCAAGCGTATGGCAAAGAAGAAGCACCGCAAGCTGCTTCGCAAGACTCGTCACCAGCGTCGCAACAAGAAGTAGCGAAACGCACCAGTTAAGCGCCGGGCCTTCGGGACTGGCGCTTTTTGGCGCGCCCGGGGCCCGGCGCTTTCTTACGCCGCCATCGTTTTCTCGTAACGGCGGCGAAGGGCTGCCCGCTCCACGAACGTCCAGGTCGTCGTGACAGCGAGGTAGAGCGTTGCGGCAAGCGGAACGATCGCCGCAAAGATCACCGTGATGAATGGCATCCAGCTCAGAATCCCCGGGAGGTTCTGCATGCCGGGCGGAAGCTCGTCGCTGACCGGAGGGGCATTGCGCAGGGCCGCGCGGCGACTCAGCCAGGCGACGACCGCAATGATGGCGAGGAGTGCGACATAGACGAGCACTCCCGGCCACGCGGTGCCGCCGCCGAGGAAGCCGATCAGCGAGCTGCCGAGTTGGACACCGAAGA
Organism: Mycetocola sp. Y444; assembly: GCF_059445295.1. Taxonomy (NCBI): domain Bacteria; kingdom Bacillati; phylum Actinomycetota; class Actinomycetes; order Micrococcales; family Microbacteriaceae; genus Mycetocola; species Mycetocola sp. Y444. Next base: position 166,251 of record NZ_JCAIUB010000002.1, read on the forward strand.
CGTCCTCGGTGAGCAAATCATTCGAGTGTCCGTTGATGCTCTGCAGAATAAACAGGCCGTAGACGGTTGAAATGACGGGTGCCTGCAGAAGTGTGGGAAAGCATCCGGCCAGAGGTGACGCCTTTTCGGCCTGGTACAGCTCCATGGTCTTTTGTTGCAGAAGTTCGGGTTTCTTCTTGTAACGCTGCTGCAGTTCTTTGAGCTTCGGGGCGAGGCGTCGGCGGGTGAACTCGGCGCGCACCTGGGAGCGGCCGACCGGGATCAGAAGCGTGCGCACGAGCAGAGTGATGGCCACGATCGCTGCAGCGGTGCTCAGCTCTCCGGCGATCGGTGCGAGCAGGGTGGCGAGAGCGGTGACGAGTGAATAGGCAAAGTCGAGCACGATCGCGATGGGCGCGAACGAATAGATGTCCACAGGGGGAGTCCTTACGGTCAGAGGAAGAGGTGACGACTGAAGGTCGCGGGTTCTCTTCGTTACCGAAGGGCTACGCGACCGTCTCTGACAGTCCTGGGGCTCGCGGCTGGGGGCGTCCTGCCGTGTTGGGGTGGCTCGGCGCCGGAATGCGGGTGAGTGACTCGCGGTGCTCGCGCGCGCGGGACCCGACCATGAGTCGCAGCGCGATGATGATGACGGCGAGATAGCGGGCACCGAGAAGAGCGGATGCCGCGAGGACCGCGACACCGGCAACGAGCACGGCGGATGGTTCTGCGGCCTGCGCTACAGCGAGCACGAGGAACGACATGGTGAGCACCATGATCAGTTGCTCGTAGCGGGATCTCATCGGTTCCTCGGGTCGCGGTTGGATTCGAGGGTATCGGATGCCGCGGCCCGCGTCAGCCTGGCGGGGCTGTCGGCCGGGCACGTCCAGGAGGCGTCGCCCGAGCTCCGGGAGGAGAAACCGGGCCCCCAGCCCTCTACTGCGCTTCGCCCCCACGATTCTCCTCCCGAAGCACCGGGGAAGCAGCGGCGGAGGCAGCGGAGGTAGCGGAGGTGCCAGTCGAGCGGAGGGCGCTACGCGAGCCCCGGAGGGGTCACCCGAGCTCCGGGAGGAGAAACCGGCCACCCAGCCCCGTATTGTGCTTCGCCCCCACGATTCACCTCCCGGAACGCGGCCAAGATTCTCTTCCCGAAACCGCCACTACCCCTGATCCCCGAGTGCCGAGAACGGTGCCGGATGCGACGACCAGTGCACTGGGTTCGTTCAAAATCGATGTCAGTGGTTGGGTGTGTACTGAACTCATGAACATCCCGGTCAGCAGCCCGATCCGCACCCGTTCCGGTGCGGCGGACTCCGGTCTGACCGGGCGTCATGCCCTCGCCTCGACTGGTGGGGGTGTGCGGGTGTCATGAGTCTCGCGGTGAGCGACTTTCCGCCGGCATCGGTGCCGGAGGGGGAGAGTGCGCTCACCGGGTTGCTCACTCACCTCGGGCAGGTGGTTGACGTTCTTGACCTGGATCACCTCGACCGGTTGACCGGGGAACAACTGTTGACGCAGCTGGGGCAGGTCGCCGGGGTGGTGCGAGCCGGTGAAGCGGTCCTCGCGGCGTTGAGTGCCGAGGTCGCGGACCGGTCCGACCCCGCGCGCGGGAGTGAAGGTTTGGCGGTGAAGCACAACTACCAGCGTCCGTCACATCTGATCGAGGTGATCACCGGGGTGTCGTCCGCTGCCGCGTCCCGGTTGATCCGGGTGGGCCAACGCACCTGCCGGAGGCTCACCGACGCCGGGTCCCCGTTACCGCCGTTGTTCCCGGTAGTCGGCGAGGCGTTCCGTCAGGGTTTGATCGGGGTGGAAACCGTCGAAGCGATCACCCGGGAACTCTCGCTCGCCGCACCCCGTGCCGAGGTCGAACACCTCGCGATTGCCGAGCGCACCCTGGTCAGTGAGGCGGTCGGTGCCGGCTGGCGCGACGGGTTACCGATGTCGGCCGACCTTGTGGGGATTCAGGCTCGGCAGTGGCGTGACCGGTTGGATGAAGACGGGATCGAACCCCGCACCGACAAGGCATTCCAGAAACGTGACTTCTGGATCGCCCGTGCCGCGAAGGACGGGTTGGTGAAGTTCGGTGGCCAGGTCACCGTTGATGTCGGAGCGAAACTCCACGCGCTGTTCGATGCGGTGTTGAGTCCAAAGACCGCGGACCGATACGACCCAACCGCCACTGACGCCGCCGCGGGCTCTGGTGATGGAACCGGCGGCGGAGCTGGTGGCACCGGATCCGCCGACACAGGTGCCTTCGCATCCGGCGACACGGGTGCCTTCGGATTCGGCGTGCCTCGAACCGTGACCGGCGCCAACCCAGCCACCGGTGACGCGGTACAAGGCACCAACGTCAGTCCCGGTGCGGAGTTCAGCGAACCGGTCCGGGCCCGCCGGACCGCGGGGCAGCAACGCGCTGACGTGTTCGCCGCGATGATCGACGCCCTCGCCCGCTCCACCGACGCACCATCGGTCACCGGCGCAGCACCCACCGTGGTCGTCACGGTCAATGCGGACGTCATCGACTCCAAGACCGGTACCGGCCAGATCGTGGGAGTGAACAGCCCGGTGGCGGCATCGACGATCAGCCAGGTTCTCTGCGATGCGAGCATCATCCCGGTGTTCATCGACCCCGACGGCACCGTTGTTGCCCTCGGTAATGATCAGCGCGGGTTCAACCGAACCCAACGAATGGGAATGATCGCCCGCGACGGACCCACCTGCGCGATGCCGGACTGTCAGATCCCGGCCACCGGCTGCGAAGCCCACCACATCATCCCGCACTCCGAAGGTGGGCCCACCCATCTCGACAACGGTGCACTGTTCTGCTGGTTCCACCACCGGATGGTCGACACCGGAGTCTTCACCGTCACGATGGTGAACGGCAAACCCAAGGTCACCATCGCCGAATGGATCCGCCGCAAACCATACTTCCGGTAACGGGCGCTGACCGGCGCTGACCGGCGCTGACCGGCGCTGACCCGCGTGACCGGTCCGGAGGGCGCTGACGGCGCTGACCCGCGTGACCGGTGCTGAGGGCGCTGACGGCGCTGACCCGCGTGACCGGTGCTGAGGGCGCTGACGGCGTTGACCCGCGTGACCGGTGCTGAGGGCGCTGACGGCGTTGACCCGCGTGACCGGTGCGGAGGGCGCTGACCGTCGTCGGCGCATGCTGACCAGCCCGGCTCCGCCATCCGCGTGGGCATCCCACTATCCGCTTGGGCATCTCACCATCCGCGTGGGCATCTCACCATCCGCGTGGGCATCCCATCGTCCGCGTGGGTATCCCACCATCGCCGTACGCGTACTCTTGATCTCATGAGTGAATCGCGCAACACCCCAGGCCAGAAGAACGACACCGGCTGGGATGTGGGCGTACGAAAGACCGTGGACACCACACCTCAGAGCCTCTGGGACTACCTCCTCGGTGAGGGGCTTCCGCTCTGGCTCGGCGAGATTGACTCCCTTCCGACCAAGAAGGGCGTCCGTTACCAGACCACCGACGGCGTACGGGGCACGATTCGTGCCTTCACCGCCGGCAAACAGGTCCGCCTCACCTGGCAGCCCCAGGACTGGCCGCACGACACCACGCTGCAGCTCACTGTGTCCAAGTCCGGCCCGGGCGCCATCGTCGAGTTCCACCACGAAGACCTCGCCGACCGTGACGAACGACGGATGATGCTCGGTCACTGGCACAACGTCACCGACTCCCTCGTCGACCACTTCGCCTAGCCGATTAGGCTGGAACCGTGGCAACGGCATCCCTCACCCTGATCTCGAAACCGGGCTGTCATCTCTGCGATGACGCCCGCACCGTCGTCACCAGCGTGATGACAGAACTCAAGTCTCGCCAGGACGCACCCCGGCTGACGCTCGATGAGGTATCGATCCTCGACGATGCCGAGCTGCACGAACGCTACGTCGAAGAGATTCCCGTTCTCCTCATCAACGGACGGGTCCACAACTACTGGCGCATCGACCCCAAACGCCTCACAACAGCACTTTTGGAGCTCACATGATCCGCCACATCGTCTGCTGGAAACTCGCCGCAACGGATGCCGCCACCAAGGCGGAACACGCCGCCCGCATCGCCGCGGAGATGGGCGAATTGCCCGCCCTCATTCCCGAGATCCTCTCGCTTCAGGTGGGCGAGAACGTCCTGTACCCCGAGGTCAACTGGGATGTTGTGCTGATTGCCGACTTCGCGGATGCCGCTGCGCTCGAACGTTATTCGGCGCACCCCGAACACCAGAGGGTGGGTAAGTTCATCGGCGAGGTCCGGTCGGACCGCATCGCCGTCGACTTCGAGGTCTAGACCCGGCCAGACCCGACACCGCTACGCGCGAGCGAGCGCCTTCGCTTTGAGGGTCTCGAACTCGGTTTGCGAGATCGCCCCCGAATCGAGCAGCGCCTTTGCGGTGGCTATCTCGTCGCTCGGCGTCGCCTTTCCGGCAGTTTCGCGGATGTAAGCATCCGTCGCTGCCTTCGCGGTGTTTGCCCGCTCCGCCGACCGCTCTGCCATGCCTTTGCCGCGCGCGATCAGGTAGACGAGCGCGGTGAGGAACGGCAGGAAGACCAGGAAGATGAGCCATGCGGCCTTAAGCCAGCCGTTGAGGCTCCGGTCCTGGAAGATGTCCGCGATGATCGAGAACAGGGCAAACAGGTAGGCGATAAACGCGAACGCCCAGAAGAAGACCCACAAGAGGTCCCAGATGTTTCGAACGAATTCCACAGCGGATCCTTCCTGCGGGCGAGCTCATGTGGCTCGCGTGGCCGGATCATATCGCCGTGGAACGGCGAAAAGACAGGGCCCCCGGGATGCTGCCTGCGCGTGACGCGGCGTTCCCGGGGGCCCTCGGCTTCAGTGTCCTACGGCAGCAGGCGCGTCGGTCCGCGGAACAGGTACGTGACCTCGCGGATGGACGTCTCGTGCAGCATGAGCATCAGTACACGGGCGAGGCCCATGCCGAATCCACCGTGCGGCGGAACGCCGTAACGGAAGAAGTCGAGGTAGAACTCCAGCTCCTCCGGGTCGAGGCCCTTCTCCTTGGCCTGCTCGATGAGCACGTCGACGCGGTGTTCACGCTGGGCGCCCGTGGAGATCTCGACGCCGTTGAAGATGAGGTCGTAGCTCTTCGTGATCGACCCATCGCCCTCGTGACGCATGTGGTAGAACGGCCGGATGCTTGACGCATAGTCGGTGAGGAATACGAACTCGTGGCCGAACTTCTCCGCGACGTAGGCCGCGATCTGACGCTCACCCTCGGGGTCCATGTCGTCATCGGCGCGGGGCACTTCGTATCCACGGTCGGCGACGATCTGCTTGGCCTCGGCCAGCGGGATGCGGGGGAACGGGGTGGCAGGAACGGTGACCTCGAGGTCGAACAGCGCCTTGATCTCTTCGCCGTGCTTCTCCTTGACCGCGCTGAAACCGGCGACGATGAGGTCCTCGTGCAGCTTCATGACGTCTTCGTGCGACTCGATCCAGCTCACCTCGGAGTCGATCGACGTGAACTCAGTGGCGTGACGTGAGGTGAACGACGGGTCGGCGCGGAACGCGGGTCCAACCTCGAAGACCTTGCCGAACCCGGCGGGCTGAGCCATCTGCTTGAAGAACTGCGGGCTCTGCGCGAGGTAGGCCTTCGTGTCGAAGTAGTCGACCTCGAAGAGCTCGGCGCGTGATTCGCTGGCGGATGCCATCAGCTTCGGTGTGTGGATTTCGATGAAGTCGTTCTCGATCCAGTACGTCCGCAGCGCGTGCTCGAACGTCGTCTGGATACGGAAAATGAGGTTCTGCTTCGGGTTGCGGAGGTCGAGGAAGCGCCAGTCCATGCGCTTGTCGAGGCTCGAGTCGGCGGCAATGGGTGTCTCGGGCAGGGCCTCGGAAACAACGGTCAGTGTCTCGAGCTTGATCTCGAGTCCGCCGAGCTTGACGCGCTCGTCGTGCTTGAGCGTTCCGGTCACGGTGATGAACGAGCCGTGGGCCAGGGCCGAGATCGATTCGGTGATGGCCAGCTTCGATGCCGACGCCTCATCCTCGGGGTTCAGCTCGCGCACGGCGGGGTTCACCAGCTGTGCGGCACCGGACTCATCGCGCAAGACGATGAACTGCACCTTCTTCTGGTCACGGACGGTCTCGACCCATCCGGAGACGGAGACGGGACCTTCGGGAAGGTCGGCCAGGTTCTTGATCAATACGCGTGTGGTCACGAGGGTCAAGCTTACCCGCGCGCCGCTGCGCTTCTCCTGACGGTGTCGACCCCGCTGTCCTCCGCGTTTCAGGTCGCGCCGGCGGGGGCGAGTCGCTCTCGGTGTTTTCCGAGTTCTACCGAACGTAGACTGGGACGTGTGGTAGCCAGCCAGATCCACCTCGTCCGTCACGGCGAGGTGCACAATCCGACACGAGTCCTCTATGGTCGACTCCCTGGTTTCCGACTCTCCGAACGCGGAGAACTCATGGCTGCTGCCGCAGCGGAAGACCTCGCCGCGCGCGATCGCACGATCACCCGGCTGGTGGCATCCCCGCTCCAGCGCGCTCAGGAATCCGCGGCTCCCATCGCCTCCCGGTTCGGTCTCGACATCGTCACGGACGAGCGCATTATTGAGCCGACCAACCACTTCGAGGGCAGGATCATGCGGGCCGCCCTTCGCAACCCCGCGAACTGGCCGGCGCTTCGCAACCCGCGCAAGCCCAGCTGGGGCGAACCGTACGTGTCGATCGTCGCGCGCATGCTCGACGCCGTCCGTGACGCGTGGGAATCCACCGAGACCGGCGACGCCGTTCTCGTGAGTCACCAGTTGCCGATCTGGATGGTGCACTCGTCGCTCACCGGCACACCGTTGCCGCACGACCCCCGCCAGCGTCGGTGTGCACTCTCGAGCATCACCACTTTCGAACACCGCGATGGGGCGTTCGTCGAGGTCGGCTATTCAGACCCGGCGGCCCCGCTCAGCGCCGGCGCGACGGACGTGGGGGCGGTATGAAACACCGGATGCCGCTGGTCGCCACGCTCCTCGCCTCGACACTCCTCCTTGCGGGCTGTTCAAGCGACCCACTCGCTGAGCAGTACGCGGAGGGCAGCAACAAGGGCTACATCGCGGGCGACGGGAGCGTCACCGAGATCGCCGAGGCCGACCGCGGAGAGTCGATCACGTTCTCCGGCGTCGCCGATACGGGTGAGCAGATCGCGTCGGCCGACTTCGCCGGCGACGTCCTGGTGGTCAACTTCTGGTACGCCGCGTGCGCACCGTGCCGTGCCGAAGCGCCGCTGCTTCAGGAACTCAGCGCGGAGTACGACGGTAAGGACGCGCAGTTCATTGGCGTCAACGTGTACGACCAGGCAGACACCGCGCTGTCGTTCAACGACAAGTACGGCATCACGTATCCGTCGATCATGGACGTGCAGGACGGTGCGGTGAAGCTCGCCTTCACCGGCAGTGTGCCGCCCAAGGCCGTTCCCACCACCCTTGTCCTCGACAAGGAGGGCCGGGTCGCCGCACGAATTCTCGGCCAGGTGAAGGAAGCGTCGATCCTCGACACCCTCATCCGCGACGCGATCGCCGAGTAACCACGTGAACCCCGGCGAGATCATTTTCAATGGCCAGCTTTTGGCCGCCATCCCGATAGCACTGCTCGCGGGGCTCGTCTCGTTCGCGTCTCCCTGTGTGCTCCCGCTCGTTCCCGGTTACCTGGGCTACGTCGGCGGCATGTCGAACGGCGCCCGCGGAAAGGCCACCCCGGCACGGTCTCGGGTGCTTCTCGGTGCCACGCTCTTCGTGCTCGGTTTCTCGCTCGTGTTCGTGCTCATCGGTGCATTCGCTGGAACCGTTGGCGCATTCGTCGTCCGCTGGGAAGACATCATCACCCGGGTTCTTGGCGTCGTCGTCATCGTCATGGGACTCGTCTTCATCGGCCAGTTCTCGTTCCTGCAGCGCACGGTGAAGTCCAACTTCCGCCCGGCAACCGGACTCGCCGGAGCGCCGCTTCTCGGCATCGTCTTCGCGGTCGGCTGGACCCCGTGCCTCGGCCCAACACTCATCGCCATCAACGCGCTGAGCTTCGAGTCCGGGTCGACCGGTCGGGGAGCAATCCTGGCGCTGTTCTACTGCGTCGGTCTCGGCATCCCGTTCCTTCTCGTCGCGGCCGGCCTCAACTGGGTGACCGGATCCGTTGCATTCTTGAAGCGGCATATTCGCGCAATAAATATCGGAGGCGGCATCCTGCTCGTAATCATCGGCGTGCTCATGGTGACTGGTGTGTGGGGCATCTTCATGTCGAAGCTTGGGGTGGTGATCAGCGGATTTGTCCCGGCCATCTGATTACGTTGATGCCGGAGCGCCGCTGAGCGAACGCGAGCGCCCGGATTCCGACGCAGCTGACGTCCAGCAGCCGAAACTCGGGTTCGTCGGCACCCTTCGCTTCATCTGGCGCCAGCTCACGAGCATGAAGACGGCGCTGCTTCTGCTCCTCCTTCTCGCTGTCGCGGCGGTACCGGGTTCGCTCGTGCCCCAGCGCAGCTCCGACCCGAACGGCGTCATCCAGTATTTCGCCGACAACCCGGACCTCGCTCCGGCTCTCGACAACATTCAGATGTTCGATGTCTACGGGTCCGTCTGGTTCTCGAGCATCTACCTTCTCCTCTTTGTGTCGCTGATCGGTTGTGTGATCCCACGCACCAAGCACCACCTTCAGGCCATGCGCGCACGTCCGCCGCGCACCCCCGCCCGCCTTGAGCGTTTGCCCGCACACACCGAGCAGACCCTCTCGGGTGGCGATGCTGGAGCCGCAATCGACGCGGCACGGGGTCTGCTGAAAAAGTCCGGCTATCGCGTCGAGCTCTACCAGGGCAGGGACGGCGCTGTGTCAGTCTCCGCGGAGCGCGGCTACCTGCGTGAGACGGGCAACCTCGTCTTCCACTCCGCGCTCGTCGGCATGCTCGTCACCGTCGCGATCGGCGGCGGACTTGGTTACGCCGGACAGCGGGTCGTCGTCGAGGGGCAGACTTTCGTCAACACTCTGCTCGATTACAATTCCTTCAATCCGGGCCGGTTCTACAACCCGGATGACCTCGCGCCGTACTCGCTCTCGCTCGATCGGTTCGATGTGGCCTACGAGCAGGAGAACCTCGACGCTTACGGCCAGCCCATCGACTTCACGGCATTCGTCACGACTCGCTCACCCGGCGGCGATCCGGTGGAACGCACCGTGAAGGTCAACGAACCCCTCCGCTACGAGGGCACAGACGTCTACCTCCTGGGCAACGGCTACGCACCGACCATCACTGTCCGGGACCCGGATGGCACGGTCGTGTTCACCGATTCGGTGCCGTTCCTCCCGCAGGACGCCAACCTGACGTCCCTCGGTGTCGTGAAGGTCCCCGATGGACTCGAAGAGCAGATCGGGATGATCGGTTTCTTCTATCCGACCGCACAGCTGCTCGAGACCGGCGCGTACACCTCTACCTATCCCGATCTGGTGTTCCCGGTTCTGACGCTCAACGTGTACACGGGCGACCTCGGCATCGACGACGGTGCACCCAAGTCGGTGTATGAACTCGAGACCGACGACATGACTCAGCTCACCGGCGGCAAGACCGGCGTCGACTCCATCGAGCTGATGCCGGGCGAGAGCCAGGAGCTCCCGGGCGGCGTCGGCACGATCACCTTCGAAAACGCCAACCCTGACGCGGTTCCCGTCGATCCGGATGCCGCTGCGAGCGACGATCATGCAGCGGTCACCGCCGCGCACTACGACAACGCGGTCCCGCGGTTCGCGTCGTTCGATGTGCACCGTGACCCGACACAGGGGTGGGTGCTGCTGTTCGCCATCCTCATCCTCGGCGGCCTGCTCACCTCGCTCTTCGTTCCGCGGCGCCGGGTCTGGGTCAAGGCAACGGACAAACCTGACGGCACTGTACACATCCAGTACGCCGGCCTTGCACGCGGTGAAGATCCCGGTCTCGTCGAAGCCGTCGATGCGATCGCCTACCGTCACGGCACCGCGCTCGGCCTCGAACGATGAGTGCACGCGCCCGCGACGTGGCGATCGCTGTCGGTCTCGACGTCGTCGTGACGCTGATTTTCGTGCTCATCGGGCGCGGCACACACAACGCTGACCCCACGGTCGTGGGCCTCGCGACGGCGTGGTGGCCGTTCCTCGCCGCGCTCGCACTCGGCTGGCTCGTCACCCTCGCGTGGCGCCGCCCGTTCGGACTTGTCTGGCCCGGGCTGGGACTCTGGCTGATCACCGTCGCTGGTGGGATGCTCTTCCGCACGCTGTCGGGGCAGGGAACAGCTCTCGCTTTCGTCATCGTTGCCACCCTGTCACTCGGCATCCTGCTTATCGGATGGCGCGGCATCGCCGTGTTGATCCGCCGTCGATCGTCACTTACTCGCGCTCCCTCAGCGTGAAACCCGAGAGGTACTGTTAAACCGTGGATCTCAACGAACTGTCCGTCCTCGCCCTCTGGTCCGCCATGGCGATCTACGCGCTGGCGTTCATCGCCTTCGCGGTCGACCTCGCCAAGCGTTCAGCCGACGTCACGGCGGCCGCAGAACTGACCGAGGGCGACAGCGTGAGCGTGCCCATGGCCGCAACAGTCGGCTCCGCCGGGAACGCCAGGGTCGCAGCATCCGCGGATTCGACGGTGAACTCAGGGCGTCGCCCCGTCGGGACGCTCACGCGCACTGACCCGGACGCTCCACAGGTCCAGGCCAAGAAGTCAGCGGTGCTTCGGGTTGCCGTCGCGCTGACCGTGCTCGGGCTCCTGCTTCACCTGACCGCAGCGGTCACCCGTGGCGTCGCCGCGGAGCGTGTTCCGTGGGCCAACATGTACGAGTTCGCCATGACGGGCACACTCCTCATCATTGCGACCTACCTCGTCGTGCTCACCCGCGTTGACCTGCGCTTCCTTGGCACCTTTATCGTCGGCCTCGTGCTCATCATGCTCGGCGTCGCTGCCGTGAACTTCTACGTTGAGGTCGTTCCGCTTCCGCCGGCGCTGCAGTCCGCGTGGCTCGTGATCCACGTTTTCGTCGCGTCGACCGGAACCGCACTGTTCGCGCTCGGGTTCGCGTTGTCCGTTCTGCAGCTCGTGCAGCACCGCCGGGAAGCGAGCGGTTCCGACCTGAAGTCGTTCAAGCTCAAGTTCGTCGCAACGCTCCCGTCGGCAGCGCGCCTCGAGAACCTCGCCTACCGTTCCAACATTGTCGCGTTCATCCTCTGGACGTTCACCCTCATCGCCGGTGCGATCTGGGCAGAGCGCGCGTGGGGCCGCTACTGGGGCTGGGACACCAAAGAGGTCTGGACCTTCATCATCTGGGTGATCTACGCCGGATACATCCACGCTCGCGCGACGCGCGGCTGGCGGGGATCGCGCTCGGCGTGGCTGTCGATCATCGGCTTCGTCGCGGTGATCTTCAACTTCTCGATCGTGAACCTGTTCTTCAAGGGACTGCACGCGTACTCGGGCCTGTAAGTCTGCACGCCTACTCGGGTCTGTAAGCCTGCACGCGTACTCGGGTCTGTAAGCCTGCACGCGCACTCGGGTCTGTAAGCCCGCGCTCGTCTACTAGCACCTGTAAGCGGCAACGCGAACCAGCGCCGAACGCTCGTGCGGCGGCCCGGATGCGTCCTGCCGCTCGTCGAGAGCTACAGTCCCATGCTCGAGCTGCAGATACTTCTGCAGCGCGGGCATGGATGTGCAGCGCGTGCAGACCCGGGCCGCGCTCGTGGTGGGGTGGGGTGCCGCTGGGACGGCGGGCCCGGCTCAGGCCAGCGCGCGGCGGGCAGGGCCGGTGCGGCAGGGCCGGCGCCGGGGCTCAGGCCGGCGCCATGCCCGTGCGGCGGCCCGGATGCGTCCTGCCGCTCGTCGAGCGCTACAGTCCCATGCTCGCGCTGCGGATACTTCTGCAGCGCGAGCATGGATGTGCAGCGCTCGGTGGGTAGCTCCGGGGCTCAGGCCAGCGCCGCAGCCGCGTCGCCCTCCGCGAGCAGCTCGTAGCAGCGCGACACCCGCTCCAGCCACCATTCGCGGCGGGCCGGTGACGCCGCATAACCGTCGATCAGCCGCGGCGTCGGGGTAACCCTGCGCACATCGATCGATCCGCCGGATGCCTGCATCGGGGCATCCGTCACGTCCGCCGACAGCAGCGACGCCGTACCGAGCCCGCAGTCGTAGTCGAGCTCGGGAATCACCGACGCGAGCCACGCCCCCATCGACAGGCCAACCGACGTGTCGAGGGCGCTCGACACGACCACGGGAAGCCCGGCCTGGGCAATGATGTCGAGTGAGCGACGGATGCCGCCGAGCGGCTGCGCCTTCAGCACGAGAATGTCCGCGGCGCCGGCCCGCGCAACGTTGAGCGGGTCGGCGGCCTTACGCACACTCTCGTCTGCTGCGACCGGTACCCCCATGTACTTCGTCCTGCGTCGGATTTCGACGAGCTCCGCAACCGTGGCGCAGGGCTGCTCGACATACTCGAGGTCGTACTCGGCGAGGGCATGGATGGCGTGCTCCGCCTCGTCGATGTTCCAGCCGCCGTTTGCATCGATACGGATCCGGGCTTCCGGGCCGAGGATGTCGCGGACGGCACGCACCCGCGCGACGTCTTCGGCGAGCCCCTGGCCACGTTCGGCGACCTTGACCTTTGCCGTGCGGCATCCGTCGAACCGCTTGAGGATTCCGGCGACGCGGTCGACGTGCACCGAAGGGACCGTGGCGTTGACCTGGATGCTGGAGCGCAGCGGGGTGGGCAGGTCGCCGAACGCGAACTCGATGGCAGCCCGAAGCCAGGTGGCGCTCTCAGCGTCGTCATATTCGACGAACGGGGAGAACTCGCTCCACCCGTTCGGACCCTCGAACAGCAATGCTTCGCGTTCCTCGATGCCGCGGAACCGGGTGGCGAGGGGCAGCGCGACGACCCGCGCTGTGTCGAGGAGATCGTGGAGCTGTGGACGCATGCCTCCAGTCTGGCATCCGTTCCCGCCGTCGTTAGGCTGGAGCAATGACCGTGTCAGAAATATTCGACGAGACCCAGTGGGCGGATGTGACGGGGTTCGATTCCCTCACTGACGTGACCTATCACCACGACACGACGGGCCGCATCGCTCGTATCGCGTTCAACCGGCCAGAGGTGCGCAATGCGTTCCGGCCACACACGGTCGACGAGCTTTACCGGGTGCTCGAGGATGCGCGCACCAACTCACGAATCGGTGTCGTGCTGCTCACCGGAAACGGTCCGAGCCCGAAGGACGGCGGCTGGGCGTTCTGCTCGGGCGGCGACCAGCGCATTCGTGGCCGCGACGGCTACAAGTACTCGGACACCGACTCGGCCGGGGGAGTCGACCCCGCGCGCGGCGGGCGCCTGCACATTCTCGAGGTCCAGCGTCTGATCCGGTTCATGCCGAAGGTCGTCATCGCTGTCGTTCCCGGTTGGGCTGCTGGCGGCGGCCACTCGCTTCACGTGGTCTGCGACCTCACGATTGCCAGTCGTGAGCACGGCAAGTTCAAGCAGACGGATGCCGATGTCGGCTCCTTCGACGCCGGTTACGGAAGCGCGTACTTCGCCCGCCAGATCGGCCAGAAGTTCGCACGCGAGATCTTCTTCCTCGCCGAGGAATATTCGGCAGAGCGCGCGTACCAGATGGGCGCGGTCAACGCCGTCGTTCCACACGAGGAGCTCGAATCAACTGCGCTCGACTGGGCGCGCACGATCCTCGGGAAATCGCCGACAGCCATCCGGATGCTCAAGTTCGCGTTCAACGCGGTCGATGACGGCATGGTCGGTCAGCAGGTGTTCGCCGGTGAGGCAACGAGGCTTGCGTACGGAACCGACGAAGCCGTTGAGGGCCGCGACTCGTTCCTCGAGAAGAGGGAGCCGGACTGGGGGCCTTACCCCTGGCAATACTGACGGCTCGGCCCGGGGTCTTTAGTCTCCTGACGGGGCGGTCGCTGACGCGCATACTGTGCGGAAGGGCCGCTCGGTCCGCGTCCACACGACGAGCACAGGAGGACGAAATGACCGCTAGACCCGCCCAGTCACACAGTGACGACGTCAGAGAAATTCCGGTTAACGGCCGCGGCGATATCCTCACTCGAACCGCTCGCCGCTGGCTCGCCGTTCTCAGGCTCGCCCTCGGTTTCCTCTTTCTCTGGGCTTTCCTCGACAAGACCTTCGGGCTCGCGTTCTCGACCCCGTCTGAGCGCGCCTGGATCAACGGCGGAGCGCCAAGCCAGGGCTTCCTCAAGAGCGATGCGGTCCGCGGGCCGCTGAAGGACTTCTTCGGCAGCATCGCCAGCCCGCTGACCGACTGGCTGTTCATGCTCGCGATGCTCGGACTCGGTGTTGCCCTGATGCTCGGCATCGGCTTGCGCGTGAGCGCCGTCGTCTGCACCTTTGTGATGATCCTCATGTACCTGGCTGAGTGGCCGTTCACGCCCAACTCCGGGTCCACAAACCCCCTCGTGGATTACCACATCATCTACGCACTGGCCAGCATCGTGATCGCCGCAACCTATGCCGGCGACACCTGGGGCGCCGGCCGCCCGTGGAGGCGCCTGGGGATCGTGCGCAAGAACCCCTGGCTCATCTAGCACTGCCGGTTACCACGAAGGGCGAACGGATGCCGATCCGTTCGCTCTTCGTTGTGGGAGCGTGGAACACATCCGGAGCTCTCCGCCTCCAGGCACCCAAATCTCTCACGCCGTCGTTGCCACCCGCATACACTGAAACCATGACGAGGCCACTCACCCGGGTGTCTGCCACCGACCCACTCGAGCTGATGGTCGAACTCCGGCGCGCACTCGACAGGTCGGGCCCGGCCATCACTCCCGTTCCGGGTGCCGACGATGGCACAGACCCGACAGTGCCGACGGACGAAGAGGTGTCACAACCTGTCGGAGTCGTCATCGAGACGTCTGGCTCGACCGGGGTGCCCAAGCGGGTTGCCCTCGGCTGTGATGCCCTGCTCGCGAGTGCCGCAGCGTCGGCAACGGTCCTCGATGGCCAGGGCCAGTGGCTCCTCGCTCTGCCGGCTCACTACATCGCGGGGATCCAGGTTCTCGTCCGCTCGATCGCCGCGGGAACCACCCCCATCGCTTTGCCCCAGGGGCGCTTCGACCCGGCCGCGTTCGCCGACGCATCGAAGCGTCTCACCGCTGAACGCCGGTTCACCTCCCTCGTGCCGCTTCAGCTCTCGCGCCTGCTGGAATCCAGGGCCGGGCTTCTCGCTCTTCGGCGATTCGACGGCATCCTCGTCGGTGGCCAGGCGATGCCGCTCCCGCTTCTCGCGCGCGTTGAACAACTGGGCCTCCCGATCTATCGCACCTACGGATCGAGTGAGACCTCGGGTGGCTGCGTCTACAACGGGGTCCCGCTTCCCGGTGTGCGCGTCCGGGTGGTCAACGGTGAGGTCGAGCTGGCGGGCCCGATGCTCGCGGAAGGGTATCTCGGCGACGACGCGCTCACCGAACGAACTTTTGTTGTCGATGACGGTCTGCGCTGGTATCGCACCGGTGACCTCGGGGAATTCGAGGACGGCGTCCTCCGGGTGACCGGGCGTGCCGACAACGTCATCATTTCCGGCGGCGTGAACGTCTCCCTCGACCGGGTCGAACGCGTGGTCAGGGGAATTCCCGACCTGGCGGAATCTGTGGTCGTTCCCGTGGCGGACGACCGGTGGGGAGAGGTTCCCGTCGTCGTCACGGTCGGACGGCATCCTGAACTGTCTGACATTGCGGATGCCGTGGCGGTCGCGCTGGGCAAACCGGCCAGGCCAGCCCACGTCGTCCGTCTCGACTCGATGCCAACCCTGCCGTCCGGTAAACCCGACCGGCTCGCGATCGTCGCGATCGTTGCGGTCACGCTCGGTTCTGAGGACGCGCAGACCGCCGAGCCGTAGTCCGCCCGCCGGCCACGCCAGCCCGCACAATCGGTCGCCTCCGGCGGACCGCCTGGGCTGACCGGGTAAGCGAAAAGGCCGGGGCATGACGCCCCGGCCTTTCGCTTTTGCTCACTCGGCAGCCGACGGTTCAGCAGATCGCGCCGGAGTCAGCCGCTCAGGAGCCGCTGCCCGACTCGGAAACCTGGAGCGTGTCCTGCGGCTCGTTGGCGAGCGAGACCTCGATCTTGCGTGGCTGGGCCCGCTCCGAAACAGGGATCAACACCCGCAACACTCCGTTGGTGTAGTTCGCCTCAATGCGCTCGGTGTCGATGCCCTGACCGAGGTTGAGTTGCCGCAGGAAGGTACCGGTCATCCGCTCTCGTGCCAGCCACTTCACGCCCTCGCCCGTGCTCAGGGTGCGCTCCGCGCGGATCGTCAGCAACTGGCCGTCAACATCGATGTCGACGGACCCCGGGTCGATGCCTGGGAGATCGGCCTCGAGTACGTATCTCTCGCCCTCGCGATACAAATCGACGGGCATCAGGCGCGGTCCGTGCCTGAGCAGGGAATCAGTCACACGGTCGAGTTCACGGAAGGGGTCGAAGTTCAGTGCCATAAGAAAGTTTCTCCTTTGCTTCACTGGGTTAAACAGGTACTGATCGTGAAGTTGAGTCGGTCAGACTCAAGTTCTGGCAGACATGCTAGCACCGGTGGTGAAAAATCAAAATGACGGCACTCGCGTACTGTGGCGCGCAACAAAACCCGTCACGTCGTAGCTGTAAACTCCTTGCGGACAGAGGGAGGTTGCCAGGTGGCAGCTAAGCAGCAGAGACTCACGCCGCCCACGGCACCGGCAGCATCGAAGCGAAAGGGCAAGAGCGGGAACCCCGCGGCACGTGTGTACGCCGATGTTCGCCCGGCCCGGTTCAGCGACTGGGTCGCCGGAGCGCGCATCCCGACCCTGCCGATGTCGGTCTCCCCGGTGCTCGTCGGCACCGGCGCGGCGATCGCGGCGAGCGACCCGGGTGAGTACCACTGGGTGCGTGCCCTGCTCTGCCTCGTCATCGCGGTGAGCCTCCAGATCGCGGTCAACTACGCGAATGACTACTCAGACGGCATCAGGGGTACCGACCGCGACCGTGTCGGTCCGTTCCGTCTCGTTGGCAGCGGCAAGGCGACGCCCAAGGCCGTGCTCACCGCTGCACTGATCTTCTTCGGCATCGCGGCTGTTGCTGGCCTGGTTCTCACCGTTCTCACCCAGCTGTGGTGGCTGATCGCCGTCGGCGCCGTCGCAATAGTCGCTGCCTGGTTCTACACCGGCGGCAAGCGCCCGTACGGATATCTGGCGCTCGGTGAGCTCTTCGTTTTCATCTTCTTCGGTCTCGTGGCCACACTCGGCACCACCTACGCGCAGGTCATGGACCTCACCCAGGAGGCATGGCTCGGAGCGGTCGGCGTCGGTCTCATTTCCGTTGCGACGCTCATCGTCAACAACATCCGTGACATCGAGCAGGACCGCGTCGCAGGCAAGCGCACCCTGACGACGTTCCTCGGAACGATCCCCAGCCGCATCCTGTACATCGTGTGCCTGCTGGTTCCGTTCGGCATCGCCGCCTGGATCGCGCTGCTTTACCCGATCGCCTGGTTCGCGCTCTTCGCGCTCCTCGCTGCGCTTCCCGCGGCGATCATCGTCGCAACGGCGCGGACGGCCAGGGAGTACATCCTCGCGCTGAAGCTGACCGGACTCACCCAGCTGCTCTACGGCATCGCGCTGTTCTGGGCGTTCTGGAAGTAGCTCAGCGCTCGGTTGGTGAGCGGGACTCGTCTGTGTTCCGCTCATCCACCGTGTCCTCGGCATCCACCGTGTGCTCGGTGTCGACCGTGCCATCGGCGTGCGCTACGTGCGCGGTGTCTTCCGCGTCTTCGTCGGCGGTGACCGGCGTGCGGTTACCGTGGCGGCGGTCGTACAGTTCTGCCGCGACCTGCTCGCGCGGCTGCCTGAGGAAGATGTACGACAGGCTCAGCCCGATGATCGCGGCGAGCACCGTCGCAACCCACGGCTCGAAGCCCAGGAAGAGAAGCAGGGCAAGGGGAACCGCGAAAGCGAGCAGGCGGAGCACCGTGTAGGTCACAACGGGGGGAATGCGTTTCACGGGATCAAGTGTATGCGCGCCAGTCTGGGAGGACGCTCGCCGGTGCAGCGTCCGTGATCCCCTCCCCGGGGTAATTCACAGAATGACGACTACGATGAAGGTATGCGTTGGCTCGTGATTCTCCTCGTTGTGGTGGTAGTCGCAACGATCTTCGCCGTGATCGATTGCGCCATGATGGCGAGGGAGAGAGTGCGGGGCCTGTCCAAGCCCGTCTGGCTCGTCGTGATCGTGTTGTTGCCGGTTCTCGGCCTCATCCTGTGGTTCACGATCGGTCGCGCGAGGGTCACCCAGGTCGCCCGTCCGCGGCTCGCTCCAGACGACGACCCCGCCTTCATCGGCACCCTCGGCCGCGATAAGGAGCAGGACGAACGCATCCGTCGGCTTGAAGAAGAACTCGCCGCCCTCGACTCGGACGCCGCAGAGCCCGACGAACCGGGCAAGGCCAAGCCCACGCCGGACAAGCACCCGGACCCCAAGCAGGAGCCTGACGACACGGGCAGGGCGGATGCCTGACGCCAGTCCGGCAACCGATTACTCGCTCGCACTTCTCGAGGAATGCATTCGGCAGGGTGTCACCGACATCGTCGTTTGCCCCGGATCACGCTCGCAAGCCCTCGCCCTCGCGGCCGCGGCGCTTGAGCGGTCGGGCGAGATCCGGCTCCATGTCCGGATCGATGAGCGGGTGGCCGGCTTCTTCGCCCTTGGCCTGTCGATCGAAACCGGTAACCCCGCCATCGTCATCGTCACGAGCGGCACCGCGGTAGCCAACCTGCATCCGGCCGTCCTTGAGGCACATTCCTCCGACGTGCCCCTCATCCTCATCACCGCGGATCGACCGCTCGAACTCCGTGGCATCCGGTCGAACCAGACCACACACCAGGTCGGCATCTTCGGTGAGGCCGCCCGTTTCGCCCGTGACATAGCCGCGCCGACAGGTGCGAGCGGCGAGCGGGAGGCGGCGCGGGCGATCGCGAGACTCGCGGTCGACGCTGCGCTCGGCAGCGGGCGTTCGAGCGCGGGTCCCGTGCATCTCAACCTCCCACTGCGCGAGCCGTTGTCGCGTCCCATCCCGGATCGCGTGGCCATTTCGCCGGTCGAGAGCGCCGCGGATGCTGTGGCTCACGATTCACCGGACGTCTCGCGCATCACCAGGCCGGGCATTCTGCTTGACCGCTCGAAGCGAACCGTCGTGATCGCCGGCCACGGTGCCGGCCCACAGGCCGAAGCGCTCGCTCACGCCGGCGGCTGGCCGCTGATTGCTGAGGTTTCGAGTGGAGCCCGGTTCGGGCGCAATGTGATTGTCGCGTATCGCGAACTCCTCGCCGACGCGGAGCTCGGCGGCCGGGTCGAACGGGCCATCGTGTTCGGCCATCCGACGCTCAGCAGACAGGTGCCAGCGTTGCTCGCGACCGACGGCGTTGAGGTCATCGTCGTCGCGCCAACGGGCGATGAGGTCTACAACCCGGGTCGCCGCGCCGCGCACGTCGTCGGCGCCGCGAGCGTGGTCGACGGAAGCGTCGATCGCGCCTGGCTCGGCTCCTGGATCATGGCATCCCGCGCGCTCGTCGACGCGGCATCCACCGACGTCGCTCCTGACCTCGAGGCCGCTCACTCGCACGACCCCGCCACCAGGCTCGCGTACGTGAAGACAGAGTTCGGTGCGATCCGGGCACCTATCGACCGGCGCTCCCTCGCCCTTGCCGTATGGGGCGCGACGTGGCCGCACGACAGGCTCGTGCTGGGGGCGTCCCGGCTCATCCGCGACGTCGATGCCGCGGTCCCTGGCAAGAAGATCACCGTGCACTCGAACCGTGGGCTCGCCGGCATCGACGGAACCGTGTCGACCTCGCTGGGCATCGCCAGCGCCAGTCAGCACGCGGGTTCCGGCGTTACCCGGGTGCTCCTCGGCGACCTGACGTTCCTGCACGACGCCGGCGCGCTGCTGACGGCTGCCGGCGAACGGATGCCACGAATCCAGGTGATCGTCGGTAACGACGGGGGCGGCACCATCTTCGACGGGCTCGAGGTCGCGCAGGCGGCCGACCGTGACGCGGTCGATCGGGTGCTGTACACGCCCCAGTCGGTGAACCTCGAAGCCCTCGCAACGGCGTACGGCTGGAAATACGTCAGGGCGACCACGCGCTCCGCGCTCGACCAGGCGCTGACCGCGCCGACGGCATCCGGCACGCTGATCGAGGTGCCGCTCGAGCGCTGACGGTCAGGCGCAACATTGACCGAGCATTGGGCCAGCACTTGAGCCGGACGGCCGTGAGGGACCACACTGTCGGGATGGCCAAGAAGAAGAAGTCAGCGGAGAAGAAGTCCGCGGAGAAGAAGTCCGAGAAGAAATCGGCGAAGAAGTCCGCCGAAAAACTGGCGGAGAAGCTGGCCGCGAAGAAGTCAGCGGCGACGGTGGCGGCGAAGGCAGCGGAGAAGTCGGCGGAGAAGTCGGCGGCGAAGCCGGGCAAGAACAGCCCGGAATCCGCGTGGCGGTCAAGCCCTGCCTCGCTTCTGCGGGTCAGTGACAGCTTCGTGCTCGCTGACGTCGACCCGGGATCGACCCCCGGCTTCTCTGGCGGCAAACGGGAGGGACGCCAGGCGCTCGCCACCGATGCGGTAGAGCTGAGCGCCATCCAGGAGCGGCTGTTCGCTTCCTCGAAGGGCGGCGCGCCGGATGCCGTTCTCCTCGTTCTGCAGGCAATGGACACGGCGGGCAAGGGCGGGATCGTTCGCCACGTCGTTGGTTCCGTCGACCCGCAGGGCGTGACACTTACCGCTTTCAAGGCGCCGACGCGGGCAGAGCGCAGGCACGATTTCCTCTGGCGAATCGAGAGGCGGGTTCCCGAGCCCGGCTTCATCGGAGTGTTCGACAGGTCGCACTACGAAGACGTCCTCATCGGCTCGGTTCGGAAGCTCGCGAGCGAGGAGGAGATCGAACGTCGTTACGACGCCATCCTCGACTTCGAATCGCGGCTCATCGACCGAAACGTGCGCATCGTGAAGGTGATGCTCCAGATCAGCCCGGATGAGCAGAAGCGCCGCCTGGCTGAGCGGCTGGATCGCCCGGACAAGCACTGGAAGTTCAACCCGGCAGACATCGACGAGAGAGAAGTCTGGCCCGACTACCAGGCGGCGTATCAGCGCGTGCTCGAGCGGACGTCGACCGAGCAAGCCCCGTGGTTCGTCGTGCCGGCCAACCACAAGTGGTACGCGCGTGCCGCCGTACAGCGACTGTTGCTTGACGCTCTCACGGACATCGACCCACAGTGGCCCGCCGCCGACTTCGACGTGGACGAGCAGAAGGCACGGCTCGCGGCGTCCACGCTGGAACCGGCATCCGCTCTGCCAACGCGCTCGAAGTCGAAGGTGACGCCGCTCTAGGCGAACGCGTCGAGGATGGGCCGGAACTTCATTGTGGTCTCGGTGAGTTCCTTCTCGGGGTCAGAGTCTGCGACGATGCCGCAGCCGGCATATGCCGTGACATCGCCGTTCGGCTCGACCTGTGCCGACCGCAGGGCGATCGCCCACTCGCCGTCTCCGTCGGCGCCGACCCAGCCGACCGGCCCGGCATACCGGCCGCGGTCGAACGGTTCGAGTTCGTCGATGAGTGCCGTCGCCGTCGCGGTCGGTGCTCCGGCCACGGCGGCGGTGGGGTGCATGGCGTCGATCAGGTCGAGGGAGGTGGCGTCGTCGGTCAGTGTGCCTTCGACGTCCGTGGCGAGGTGCCACAGGTTCGGCAGCTTGAGGGCGAAGGGCGTCTCACTGGTGATCACGTGGGCGGTGTGCGTCCGGAGCGACTCGAGCACGCTCTGAACGGCGAACCGGTGTTCGTCCTGGTCCTTCGTGCTCGACACGAGCTCGGTGGCCGCGCGGGTGTCGCTCGCAGCGTCAATTCCGCGGGAGGCCGTGCCGGCGAGCACACGCGCGGTGACCGATCCGTGCGACACGGTGACTAGGGTCTCCGGACTCGAGCCGATGAGCCCATCGACCGAGTATGTCCAGCAATTGGGATAGCCGAGCGCGAGGTCTGCGAGCACACGGCGGAGGTCGGCGCCCGCGGGCAGGTGGCCCCTGAGGTCCCGCGACAGCACCACCTTGTCGACGTCGCCGGAAACGATATGTCCGACAGCCTCGGCGACGTGGGCTTTGAACCCGTCGGCGCTCTCCGCTCCCGGCGTCAGGCTGAGCCGGTACTCAGTGCCGAACGGGGTTGGGCGAGGGGCGGATGCCGTCGGCGCGGCGTCAGAGACTGCGTCCGGGTCCGAGACGGTGATCTGCGTCAGCCAGCTCCGGCCGTCGCGGCGGCCGATGATCGTACGGGGCACGATGAGCACGCTGGACTTCTCGGAAGAGGAGGAAAACGCGAACGTGCCGAACGCGACCAGGCCGCTGCCCGGCATCCGTACCTCGTCGATAACGTCAGCAGCGGCGGCGACCTCTCGCCAGAGCAGCGCGGCGTCACTCATGCGGGTTGGCCCCGCGAATTCGAGCCGGAGTGCCTCGCCGATGCCGACGATGCCGTTGCCCTGCCGTACCCACAGCAAGGGGGCATGGGGGTCAGCGAGGGGGAGGAGTGAGCGGACGTCGTCGACCTTGTGGGTCCTGACGGTGAGGTGCCGCACACGCGGATGCGGAGCGATTGTGCCGGGTTGAGTCACGTCTCAAGCCTACGCCTCGACAGTGCCCTCCCAGCCGGTTGTCGCCGTCTGCTCAGCGGGCTTTGAGGCGGCAGTGACCCGGTACCGCCTGTCCGGATCTTCCATCCCTCGCGACGTATGCTTGGGGGATGAACAAGGCAGATCTCTCCAAGCAGCCATCGCAGGTATCGGCCATGTTCGACCAGGTTTCCACGCACTATGACCGGACGAACGCGGTGATGAGCGTCGGCAACGACATGCTCTGGCGAGTGGCCACGACCCGTGCCGTCGACCCGCACCCCGGCGACCGCATTCTCGACCTGGCCGCCGGAACCGGCACCTCCAGCGCCTCGCTGGCGAAGTCGGGCGCAACAGTGGTTGCCGCCGACTTCTCACCCGGCATGATCGAGGTTGGCCGCAAGAAGTACGGTCGCGTGCGCAACATGCAGTTCGTCGAAGCGGATGCCACTGACCTCCCGTTCGGCGACAACGAGTTCGACGCAACGACGATCTCGTTCGGTCTCCGCAACGTCGTCGAGCCGAAGAAGGCAATTGCCGAGATGTTCCGAGTGACGAAGCCGGGTGGCCGCATCGTCATCTGTGAGTTCTCGACCCCGCCGAACGCGGTGATGAAGGGCCTGTACGACTTCTACCTCGAGCGGGTGACGCCGGTGATGGTGAAGTTCTCGAGCTCCAACCCCGACGCGTACGACTACCTCAACGACTCGATCAAGGCGTGGCCGAAGCAGGCCGAACTCGCGTCGTGGATGCGGGGCGCCGGCTGGACCGAGGTTCAGTACCGCAACCTCACCGGCGGGATCGTCGCCCTCCACCGCGGGACAAAGCCCCGCGCGTAGTCGCCACTCGAACTGCCCGACGTGGCTCCGCGCCTCGGGTGTGTTTCGGGAGGTAAATGCCCGGGTCGGAGAACGGATGTGCCATGGACCCGGCGATTCTCCGCCCGGGGCGACAGTGGCGCGCGCGGCCCGGTCGGGTTCGCGGCCGTGGCGGTGGGCGACAGCCGAGCGTGCGGCCCGGCGTGTTGGCGTCAGGTTGCGACTCCTCGGGTGTGTTTCGGGAGGTAAATGCCCGGGTCGGGTTCGTATGCGCCGTGGACCCGGCGTTTCTCCGCCCGGGGCGACAGTGCCGCGCGCGGCCGAGCACGCAGCCGAGGGTGCCGCGCGCGATCACCTCGTGCCCGTGACGACCGTCGCGCCGAACTCGCTCGAGCGCTCGATCCTGGCGTCCAAGCCGGCATCCGCGACAATCCGGGCGGTCCGGTCGGCCTGACGTTCGCTCGTCTCGATCAGGAGGTGCCCACCCGCGCGCAACCAGGCGGGCGCCTCAGCACTGATCCGCCGGTGAAGGTCAAGCCCGTCGGGGCCGCCATCGAGGGTCGCGAGTGTCTCGTGCAGTCGTGCCTCCCGCGGCATCAGAGTGATCTCCGCGGTCGGCACATAGGGTGCATTCGCGACCACAAGATCAACCCGCCCGCGCAGGTCGGCAGGCAGCGACGAGAAGAGATCGCCCTCCACGACGGTGCCGGCGACATTCGCGCGGGCACAGGCAACAGCATCCGCATCGATGTCGGTCGACCACAACTCGATCGCGGGGAACCGGGCCATCAACGCCGCTCCGATGGCGCCCGACCCGCAGCAGACATCGATGACGAGCGGATGCCCGCGCTGCGTGGCGAGGAACGCCGCGCGGTCGACGAGAAACTCGGTGCGCCGGCGAGGCACGAAGACCCCGGGTCGAACCCGAACGCGTAGTCCGCAGAACTCGGCCCAGCCGACGATGTATTCGAGCGGTTCGCCCGCGGACCGACGGCGGACAAGCAGGCCGAGCTCCGATGCATCCGCCGCGGCCTCGATCAGGAGCCGGGCCTCGTCCTCGGCGAACACCGAGCCGGTACTCCTGAGCCGTCCGGCTACCCCGAATACCAGGGTGGAATCCTGCGCCCCCCTCACGCCGGCCCACTCACGAGAGCGTCTCGCCGCGCGCGAGCTGCTCGACGAACGCCTCGATCCGCCGCGCACGGGTCTCCGGCCGTTTTGCCTCCTGGATCCGGTAGTAGACCATGAAACGGTTCTGGCTGTTGAGCGAGGCGAAGAACTCAGCGGCGGCCGGGTTCTTTTCGAGGGCGGCGAGGAAGTCGGGGTGCGGCTCCGCCGTCTTCGGT
Organism: Mycetocola sp. Y444; assembly: GCF_059445295.1. Taxonomy (NCBI): domain Bacteria; kingdom Bacillati; phylum Actinomycetota; class Actinomycetes; order Micrococcales; family Microbacteriaceae; genus Mycetocola; species Mycetocola sp. Y444. Next base: position 191,085 of record NZ_JCAIUB010000002.1, read on the forward strand.
CCCTCGTACGCCCGATCCCATCTCCCGTCGGCGCGGGCACGTTCGACCTCCGCGATGCCACGGGGTGTCATCCGCCCCTCGGCGATCATGGCCTCGGCGAAGCGTACGTTGCGCATCGACCAGGGACTTCGGGATCGTCTCGGGGTGAAGCGCTGGACATAGGTTGCGTCGTCAACGCGGCGGGCCTGCCCATCGATCCAGCCGTAGGCGAGCGCGATATCGAGCGCCTCGGCGTACGTGATCGTGGTTTGCCCCGATCCTTTCTTCGCCATCACGAGCCAGACGCCCGGTGACGTGTCCTGTTCGACTTCGATCCAGGCGCGAAACTCATCGGGTCCGTCGAAACGCCGCGTCTCCTGCTCCGCGGCCATTACTCGCCCAGCATCCCGCCCGTGCGGAACTCGAGGATCTGGAGATAGTGCGGGTTGTACATCACGCCGAGGATGTTGCCGAACGGATCGACGACGGATGCCGTCACAAAACCCGCTTCCCGCTTCGTGATCGCTTCATGCTCGGTCGCGCCGAGGGCGAGCAGGCGGTCAAGCGCCTGCTCAACATCGTCGACGTGCCAGAAAACGACGGCGCCACCCGGATCGGTCGCCGTCGGGTGCGGTGAGTATCGGCGATCGATGATCCCGAGTTCGTGTTCGTAGTCACCGATCCGGTATTCGATGTACGCGGCAGGTCCGCTTTCGGGACGCACAAAGTAGGGCGCGATCCCCAGCAGTTCGGTGTACCACTTCCTGGCGGCATCGATGTCGTCGGCGAAAAAGCTGACAGTGGCTAGGCCCCTCAAGAACATGATTGCTCCGTTTCCGGCGCACATACGAATAACGCCTGAACGGTCCTATAGTGACGCGAGCGCGTGGCATCCGTCCAGCCCTCAGCTCCCGGATCACGAACGCGATGACACCGGCTCAGGTGAAGCCACACTCGCCTGGCCACCCGTCACACCGGCATTGACATCCGAATCTGTCCAGCAGTAGCTTTCGCTCATGACAACGCGGTCGACGGATGATTCGCGCCCGTCAGCTTCCAGCGGCGGAGGGAAGGGCCTCGCAACCGGGGCTCTCGGCCTCTGGGGGTCCGTGGTCATCGGGCTGGCGTCGACGGCGCCCGTCTACTCGCTCGTCGCGACCCTCGGGTTCGTGGTGCTTGCCGTCGGCGCACAGGCACCGATCGCCTTCATCGTCGCGTTCATCCCCATGCTGTTCATCGCGTTTGCCTACCGCGAACTCAACCGCGCCGTTCCCGACTGCGGCACGACCTTCACCTGGGGAACGAAGGCATTCGGCCCGTTCATTGGCTGGATGGGCGGCTGGGGAGTTGCCGTCGCTGGGATGGTTGTCCTCGCCAACCTCGCGCAGGTCGGTGGGCAATACCTCTGGCTGCTCGTCGGTGACGGGTCGCTCGCGTCGAACGCCGCAGTGGTCACCGCGACCGGGGTCGTGTTCATCGCACTCATGACCTGGGTGAGCTATCGCGGTATCCAGGTGGGCGAACGGGTGCAGAACGTCCTCCTGGCCGTGCAGTACCTGGCACTCGCCCTGTTCGTCATCGTCGCGTTCGTTCGGGTCGCATCGGGAGATGCACCCAACCCAACGCCCGTCTCATTCGACTGGTTCAACCCGTTCGCGTTCACCGACTACTCGGGGTTCATCGAGGCTGTGCTGCTTGCCCTGTTCATCTACTGGGGCTGGGACACCTGCCTCGCCCTCAACGAGGAGACAAAAGACCCGAAGCGCATTCCCGGCCGGGCTGCCGTCGTCACGACGGCGATCCTCCTCGTGACCTACGTCTCGGTGACCGTCGCCGCGATGTCATACGCCGGCCTGGGAACGGATGGAACGGGACTCGCCAACGAAGACAACGCCAACGACGTCTTCCTGGCGCTCAAAGACCTGATCCTGGGGCCATGGGCCTGGATCCTCGTCGTCGCGGTGCTGGTCTCGGCGGTGTCGTCGACGCAGACCACGATTCTGCCGACCGCGCGCGGCACCCTCACGATGGCCGCGTACCGGGCGCTGCCCAGGCGGTTCGCGACAGTGCACCCAAAGCACCAGACACCGTCATTCTCGACCCTTGTCATGGGGATCGTCGCGATCGTCTACTACGTGGGCATGACCTTTATCTCGGAGAACATCCTCGCCGATTCGATCCTCTCGCTCGGCCTCGCCATCGCGTTCTACTACGGAATAACGGGCCTCGCGTGCGTCTGGTACTTCCGCCGGGAACTCTTCAGCTCGCCGCGCAACTTCTTCTTCAAGGGCCTGTTTCCATTTCTCGGCGGGCTGATGCTCGGTTATGCGTTCATCCAGAGTTGTATCGACATGTACGACGTGGATTACGGGTACACGATCATCTTCGGCATCGGCGGCACCTTCGTCGTTGGAGTCGGTGCGCTCGCGCTCGGTGTCGTCCTCATGCTCCTGTGGTGGGTGTTCCCCCGGTCGAAGCCGTTCTTCCGTGGCGAGACTCTCAACCGCGACACCGAGGTGCTCGTCCCGGACAGCCCCGACGAGTACGGCCGTTCGGTCGACGGCGGCCTGACGTGACCGGCCGGGCCGAACCAGCCCGGCAACGCCAGCCCGGCACGACCAACCCGAATCAGCACCGTCACGCGAGAGGAGAGCCATGCGCATCCTGATCGTCGGAACCGGAGGGGTCGGGTCCGCGGCCGCTCGCATCCTCGCCCGGCGCGCCTTCTTCGAGCGCCTCGTCATCGCCGATTACGATCCGATCCGACCCGGGACACTGGTCGCCGACCTCGGGGACGCCCGATTTGCGGCAGCGCAGGTCGATGCATCGAGCGCCGACGCTGTTGCCGCGCTCATCCGTGAGCACGACATTACCCACGTGCTCAACGCCGTCGACCCTCGGTTCGTGATGCCGATCTTCGACGGCTGTTTCGCCGCCGATGCGGTTTACCTCGACATGGCCATGAGTCTCTCCCGTCCGCATCCCGACAAGCCCTTCGAGCTTCCCGGTGTGAAGCTCGGTGATGAGCAATTCGCGCAGGCCGAAAGGTGGGCGGATGCCGGTCGGCTCGCGTTGGTCGGTATCGGCGTCGAGCCCGGTCTCTCCGATGTGTTCGCGCGGTACGCCGAAGACGAACTCTTCAGCGAGATCGACGAACTCGGGGTGCGCGACGGCGCGAACCTCGTCGTTGACGGGTACGACTTCGCACCGTCGTTCTCGATCTGGACCACGATTGAGGAGTGCCTCAACCCGCCGGTGATCTTCGAGCGCGAGCGCGGCTGGTTCACAACGCCGCCATTCAGTGAACCCGAGATCTTCGACTTTCCCGACGGAATCGGTCCGGTTGAGTGCGTTAACGTCGAGCACGAGGAAGTGCTCCTCATGCCGCGCTGGACGAAAGCGAAGCGGGTGACCTTCAAGTACGGACTCGGTGACGAGTTCATCCAGGTGCTTCAGGTTCTCCATAAGACCGGTCTCGACAGAACGGAGCCGGTGACGGTCAAGGGCGCCCAGGTCTCACCGCGCGACGTTGTCGCTGCCTGCCTCCCCGACCCGGCGACCCTCGGTGATCGGATGCGCGGCAAGACCTGTGCCGGGGTCTGGGTGCGCGGAACGGGCAAGGACGGGGCTCCGCGCTCGACCTATCTCTATCACGTGGCCGATAACGAGCAGACGATGGCGGAGTACGGCTCCCAGGCCGTCGTCTGGCAGACCGCGATCAACCCGGCCGTTGCGCTCGAACTCCTGGCGGCGGGGGTGTGGGGCGGGACCGGAGTTCTCGGCCCGGAGGCGTTCGATTCCCGCCCGTTCCTCGACCTTCTCGCCGCCGATTCGCCCGCCGGATACGGTTCGCCCTGGGGGATCGAGGAGAAATAAACCAGAACCCCGGGCACGGGTAGGCTAGTCCTCGTGAATCCGAGTGCTATCCGGCGTGCGACGAGCCTTTCCAGTCATCTGGGCCAGACCGAACGTATCTTCGCGTCAGCGAAAAGCAAGCAGTTGCTCGCGTCGGTCGACGACGGGCTCCAGCGCATCGAGAACGCCCTCGAGGTGGAACTGAGTTTCACCGACTCCGTCGCCGATTCAACGTCGCGATACCTGCTCGAGGCCGGTGGCAAGCGCGTTCGCCCCATGCTGCTTCTGCTCACCGCACAGCTCGGAAACGGCAACACGGACGAGGTGATCCAGGCGGCTGAGGCCATCGAGATCACCCACCTCGCGTCGCTGTACCACGATGACGTCATGGACGACGCCGACCGCAGGCGGGGCGTCCCGAGTGCCCATGCCGTGTTCGGCAACTCGGTTGCCATCCTCACCGGTGACCTCCTCTTCGCGCGGGCAAGCCAGCTGATGGCGAAGCTGGGCGAGCGTGCGACGCAGCTTCAGGCCGATACCTTCGAGCGACTCGTCCTCGGACAGCTGCACGAGACCGTCGGGCCGCAGGGCGACGAAGACCCGGAAGAGCACTACATCCGGGTTCTCGCCGACAAGACCGGCTCGCTCATCGCACTCGCCGCTCAGGCCGGACTGATCTTCTCCGGAGCCCCCCGCGAATTCGAGCCAGCTGTTGTCGAGTACGGCGAAAAGATCGGCGTCGCCTTCCAGCTCATCGATGACGTCATCGATCTCTCGCCGCAGCCGGAGGAGACCGGCAAAGTCCCCGGCACCGACCTGCGCGCCGGCGTTGCAACACTTCCGCTCATCCGCCTTCGCGCGCTCGCCGCCACTGACGAGTCTGCGGCTGCGCTTGTATCCCGTATCGAGACGGATGCCGCCGGCACCGACGGCGACGCGGCATCCGCCGACTTCGACGCGGCGATCGCGGAACTCCGCGTTCACGACGTCACCACCCGCACTCTCGCCGAGGCCCACGAGTGGGCGCGTGAAGCCGTTGAGGCGCTCGCGCCGCTGCCGGACGGCCCGGTGAAACAGGCTCTCACCCGCTTTGCGGACACCATCGTCGACCGCAGCAAGTAAGGAACGTACCCCCGAATGACCAAGTTGAGACTCGCCATCGTCGGAGCCGGCCCCGCAGGGATCTACGCAGCAGACATCCTGCTCAAGGCAGAACGCAACTTCGACGTGTCGATCGACCTGTTCGACCGGCTTCCTGCACCATACGGCCTGGTCCGATACGGCGTCGCGCCCGATCACCCCCGCATCAAGGGAATCATCACCGCGCTCCGCGAGGTGCTCGACCGCGGTGATATTCGGGTCTTCGGTAACGTCAACTACGGCACCGACATCACGCTCGACGACCTCAAGAAGCACTACCACGCTGTGATCTTCGCCACTGGCGCCATCCAGGACGCCGACCTCGACATTCCCGGCATCCGCCTCGAAGGCTCCTACGGGGCAGCTGAGTTCGTCAGCTGGTTCGACGGACACCCGGACGTTCCCCGCACCTGGCCCCTCGAGGCTCAGTCGGTCGCCGTCATCGGCAACGGAAACGTCGCGCTCGACGTGTCACGAATTCTTGCCAAGCACCCCGAAGATCTGCTGTCGACGGAGATTCCCCAGAACGTCTACGAGGGCCTCAAAGCCTCGCCGGTCACTGATGTGCACGTGTTCGGCCGTCGCGGCCCCGCGCAGGTCAAGTTCACGCCGCTGGAACTGCGGGAGCTCGGTGAACTCCGTGACGTCGACCTGATCGTCTATGACGAGGACTTCGACTACGACGAGGCGTCGAAGGCGGCAATCGCGACCAACAAACAGGTCATGGTCATCGACAAGGTGCTGCAGAAATGGCGGCAGCGCGAGGTCGGCTCGGCTTCACGGCGCCTCCACCTGCACTTCTACGCCAAGCCGATCGAGATCGTCTCAGACGGTTCGGGTCACGTCGCTGCACTCCGGTACGAGCGCACGACACCGGATGCCGAGGGCGGCGTCGTCGGGACCGGCGAAATTCGCGAGATACCGGTCCAGGCCGTCTACCGGGCTGTCGGATACTTCGGGTCGCCGCTCGAGGGCATCCCGTTCGACAAGCGCCACGGAGTGATCCCCAACCGCGAGGGCATGGTGCTCCAGAAGGGCAGCAACGACGTGGTGCCGGGTGTCTACGCCACCGGCTGGATCAAGCGCGGACCGGTGGGTCTCATCGGGCACACCAAGTCCGACGCCATGGAAACGATCAAGCACGTCATCAACGGCGAGAGCAACTGGTGGACACCGGCGGATCCCACCGAGCAGGGCGTTATCGACATGCTCGACGAGCGTGGGGTCAAATACACGGATCTCGAGGGCTGGCACAACCTCGACCAGCACGAGATGAAGCTCGGTGAACCGCAGGGCCGCGCGCGCATCAAGGTCGTGCCTCGCGAGGACATGGTCGCGATCTCGCGCGGCGAAGCGGTCAACGAGTAGCGAGCGGGCAGCGCCGGGGACTTCTGTCCATTCGCGGGCTGCGGCGCGGCCGATAGGGTGGGTGCATGTCGATCGAGCAGCCTCCCCAGAACCCGAACTCTCAGCCCGTCCCGCCGGTAAGCGCGCGACCCCAGCCAGGCTCAGCGCCGCAGGGGGGTTACGCACCGCAGGGTGGTTACGCGCCGCAGGGTGGCTATGCCCCGCAGGGTGGTTATGCGCCGCAGGCGCCGCAGAAGCAGTCGCGCCCGGTTGACAAGGGCATCCTGCGCCAGGTGATCTTCGGCGGCGCTGTCGTGGTCGGGCTTGAGGCGGTCACCGGCATTCTCGGGCTGATCGGCAACGCGGTCTACGGACTCTTCGGTGACCGGTTCATCTACTTCGTCATCTCCCTCGTCGCCGCCGCCGTCTTCGCCGGACTCGTCGCGGTCAGCGCGCTGTACGTCGCACCTCTCGAAAAGGCGCGCACCACTGTCGAACTGCTCAAGAAGATCGCGATCGGTGGCGCGGTCGGCCTCGCCGGACTCGTCGTCATCAACCTCGTCTGGGCTGTCATCACCGGTGGTTCGTACCTCGGAGAGACCATCTTCAGCTCGGCAATCGTCGGGTCGTTGTCCACTGCCCTCATCTACACGGCACTCTTCGCGCTCGGAGTGCTCATCGCGCGCGCAGTTCCTGCTCGCCAGCAGGCCCCTGCTGCACCGGCAGGACAGTTCGGTGCTCCTCAGGGCTACGCCCCGCAGCAGCAGGCTCCTCAGGGGTACGCCGCCCAGCAGGGTCAGGCCCCTCAGGGCTATGCTCCCCAGCAGCAGGCACCCCAGTACCCCGCCGCTCCTCAGGGCCAGCAGCCGCCGCTCCCGCCACGGCCGTAATTTCGGTGGTTTCGAGCGCGCACACCGAGAGCGTCGGGCACAGCTGGAAGCCCGACATTCTCGGTGAGCCGTTCGAACATCTGACGCTCGACCTGGACTCCGATTTTGAGGGGCCCATGGTCGCGACGCTGGTGCGCCACCGGGAGGTGCCGCTCCGTCGTATTGCGTCGATGCTCAACGACGAAGCCGCGGCTCGCGGCTGGGACGTGCTCTATGTGCACGGCTGGTCCGATTACTTCTTCCAGACCGAACTCGCCGAATTCTGGAGCGCCCAGGGGGCGAGGTTTTTTGCCATCGACCTGCGCAAGTACGGACGGTCGCTCCGCGAGTACCAAACGCCCGGCTACATCACCAACCTCGCTGATTACGACGAGGACATCGAGGCGGCCCTGACGGTCATGGGCCACGGGATCGGCGAGCAGCCAACCCGCCGCCTGCTCCTGATGGGCCACTCGACGGGCGGCCTCACAGTGTCGTTGTGGGCTGACCGGCATCCGCAGCGGGCGCAGGCCCTCGTGCTCAACAGCCCGTGGCTCGAGTTTCAGGCTGGCGCGGTCGGGCGCAGGGCGCTTGCACCGCTCGCGACGATCGGTGCACGGCTCGACCCGCGGGCGCCTCTGCCGAACGTTGACCTCGGGTTCTATACCCGCGCCGTATCGAGCGCGATGGATGGCGAGTGGGACTACAACACCGAGTGGCGGCCGGCGCGCGGGTTTCCGACCCACCCCGCGTGGCTGGCAGCGATCTTCGCCGGGCATCAGCGCGTCGCCGCAGGCCTGTCGATCGGTGCGCCGGTGCTCAGCATGATGTCGTCCAGGTCGACCCTGTCGGTGACCTGGACGGAACGGATGCTCGAGAGCGACAGTGTGCTTGTCATCGATGAGATCGCCGAACATTCGCTCCGGCTCGCCCCGACGGTCACCGTGGCGAAAATCGACCGCGCCATTCACGACGTGCTGCTCTCAGCCGAACCCGTGCGCGCCGTCGCGTATGGGCAGATGGTGCAGTGGGCGCGCGCGTACCTGCGCTGACCGCATCCGCCCCACTCCTGGCTGACGGCATCCGCCTCACCGGCGTGGACGTTACTCGAGCTGCAGTGCCAGCCACAGGTTGGTGCGGGCCTCGAAGCTCCGAAGCTCCCGCCCGGTGAGTTTCTCCACGAGGGCGACCCTGCTCTTCAGGGTGTGCCTGTGGATCCCGAGCTGTTTGGCCGCAGGGTCCCACGATCCGTTGTGTTCGAGCCATACGCGTGCACTCTCGACGAGGGTCGTGCCCGTGGCCGCATCGTGCTCCCTGACCGGACGCAGCAGTGCCCTGGCGAGCTCCGCCGCCGACGTTTCACGAAGGAGGCCGGCGAGGCTTCCGGAAACGAGGGCACCGAACTCCAGAACGGATGCCTCACCCGCTTTGTCGAGGGCGCGCACGGCCTGCTCCACACCTGTCGCGGTCACCGCCAACGGGAGCGGATCGGAAATCCCCACGGCGAGGGAGTGCGCGAGGCTCAACTCGTCCGCGAGTGCGACGGCATCCTCTGCTGCCACGCAGACGTACACTCGCCCGTTCTCCGCCGCGAGGAACGGCTCACCACCTCGGCGGACGTCGAGCTCGGACACCAGCGCATCGCGGGAGCCCTGCGGCGCCAGCGCGAGCACGCGAACGGGTTCAGCCGGGAGCACTCCACCCAGCTGCGAAACGATCCGCTGCGCGAACGCCACATTGCCCTCGAGCAGGGCCTGAAAGAGCCCGCCACGCAACCGTCCGTGCGCGCGGCCGAGCTCCCGGGCTTGCTCGATGGCCAGCCCGACCAGGGCAACGACGCTCGTCACGACACTCTGATCTGCCGCGTCCAGCGGTTCGGCACCCGCAGTGACGAGCACACCGCGAAGCTCCCCGCGGCGGCCGAGGGTCTGCAGCGAAGCCTGGCCCGCGATGTCGCTGATCGTCGAACTGGACCGTTGCCCGCGTGCAATCAGCCGTCCGGCTTCAGCATCCACGCGCGTCATCAGTTCGGGAACATCGAGGTGCGCCAGAATGGATGCCTCGTCGACAGTCACGGTTTTCTGCCCGCGGTAGTCGTAGAGGGCGACCCAGCGACCCAGCTGGCGGGAGAGTTCCGCGAGAACCGCGGCAACCGCATCCGGTTTCAATGCGGCGAAGGAAATGGCGCGCTGCGCATTGAGTGCCCAGGTGTCGCGGGCATGCGAGGCCTCGGCGATGAGGTCGGCAACCGAGCGGACGACCGCGATGAACGGTACCCGGTACGGCACCTCGAACAGGGGCATGTCGGCCCCGTCGCACGCCGCGATGAGACCGTCGGGCGTCGCGGCGCGGACCACCTCACTTCCGAACCCGATACCGAGTATGCCGTGGTCGGCGAGCCGTTCGACGTAGCCGGAGAAGGTGGCAGCTGTCGCTGCCTCGAACTGGGTGCCAGTGGTGAGCACGAGGTGCCCGGCGCCGAGGAATGGCGTCGGGTCGGCGAGGTCGGAACTGTGGATCCAGGAGACGGGTTCGGAGAGCCTCGACGAGTCGTTTCCGGCGAGGAGCCGGAGCCCGAGGCCCGCGTTGTGAAGCAGGCCGTGCACGGTGGGTTGCATGGCCTCAGCGTACGCGGAATTGCCAGACTGGCAACTGGTGCACAAGTCATGGCCACTTTGTCAGTTCCGGGGAGGCCCGCTCGCTCGTACGCTTGCTACACCGACAGGAGCCCCATGCCACTCACCACACAGGTCACCGGAGGGCCGTCGCTCGCGCAGGAGCGGCGGATCGTCACAGCGATCCCCGGCCCGCGCTCGCAGGAACTCATGGCCCGCAAGCAGAGCGCCATCGCCGGAGCGGTCGGAACCACCATGCCGGTCTTCGCCGCAGCCGCGGGAGGCGGGGTCGTCGTCGACGTCGACGGTAACTCGTTCATCGACCTCGGTTCGGGCATCGCGGTCACCGGCGTCGGCAACAGCGCGCCGCGCGTGGTCGAGGCCGTACAGGCGCAGGTGGCTCAATTCACCCACACCTGCTTCATGATCACGCCGTACGACTCCTACGTCGAGGTCGCCGAGAAGCTCAACGAGCTCACCCCCGGCGACCATGAGAAGCGCAGCGCCCTGTTCAACTCCGGCGCCGAAGCCGTCGAGAACGCCATCAAGGTGGCGCGCAGCTACACCGGCAAGCGGGCCGTCGTCGCATTCGACCACGCCTATCACGGGCGAACGAACCTCACCATGGCGCTCACCGCCAAGTCGATGCCGTACAAAAGCGGCTTCGGCCCGTTCGCCTCCGAGATCTATCGCGCCCCGATGTCGTATCCGTTCCGCGACGGCCTGAGCGGCCAGGAAGCCGTGAAGCGGGCGATCTCGATGATCGAGAAGCAGGTCGGAGCGGCCAACCTCGCCGCGATCATCATCGAGCCCATCCAGGGTGAGGGCGGCTTCATCGTCCCTGCTCCCGGATTCCTCCCCGCGCTCGCCGAGTGGGCCCGAGCCAACGACGTGGTGTTCATCGCCGATGAGGTGCAGACGGGCTTCTGCCGCACCGGTGACCTGTTCGCCTCGGAGCACGAGAGTCTCGTCCCCGACATCGTTGTCACCGCGAAGGGTATCGCCGGCGGCCTCCCGCTCTCCGGGGTCACCGGGCGCGCCGAGATCATGGACGCCACACACGCCGGTGGCCTCGGCGGCACCTACGGCGGCAACCCGCTCGCCTGTGTGGCCGCGCTTGCCACCATCGAGACGTATCTCGCCGACGACCTCGCCACCGTCGCCCGCTCGATCGGCGAGACCGTCACCTCGCGTTTCGCCGCAGTGCAGAAGACCGATCCTCGCATCGGCGACATCCGTGGTCGCGGCGCCATGATCGCCGTGGAGTTCGTTGAGCCCGAGACGCATGAACCGGATGCCGCGCTGACGAGCGCCATCGCCAGGGCTGCAGCGGCGAACGGCGTCATCGTCCTCACCTGCGGAACGTACGGTAACGTCATCCGTTTCCTGCCCCCACTGTCCATCCCCGACGCGCTGCTCTCCGAAGGCATCGACGTCGTTCTTTCCGCACTGGAGAACGCATGATTTCCGAATCCGACCTGCTCGCCAAGATCCCGACCGGGCTGTTCATCGGCGGTGGGTGGCGGTCGACCCAGAAGACGATCGATGTGAAAGACCCGTCGACCGGAGCCGTTCTCGCGTCGATCGCCGACGCATCCGCCGAGGACGCGACGGCAGCGCTCGACGCCGCCGTCGCCGTGCAGGACGAGTGGGCGGCAACGGCCCCACGCACCCGGTCGAACATCCTCCGGAAGGCGTTCGACCTCATGCAGGAGCGCCGCGACGAGTTTGCTCTGCTCATGACGCTCGAAATGGGCAAGCCGCTCGCGGAGTCCAACGGCGAGGTGACCTACGGTGGTGAATTCCTCCGCTGGTTCAGCGAGGAGGCCGTGCGCATCACCGGCCGCTACGGCGTGAACCCCGAGGGCACCGGCCGTACCATCGTCTCGCAGCACCCGGTCGGGCCGTGCTACCTCATCACCCCGTGGAACTTCCCGCTCGCGATGGCGACCCGCAAGATCGCCCCGGCGCTCGCCGCCGGCTGCACGGTCGTGATCAAGCCAGCGTCGCTCACACCGCTGACCACGCTCTACTTCGCAAAGCTGCTGGAGGAGGCGGGACTCCCCGCCGGCGTCGTCAACGTGCTCACCACGAGTTCGTCGAGCGCCGTCACCGAGCCGCTGCTGAACGACCCCCGTCTGCGCAAGCTCAGCTTCACCGGATCGACTCCCGTCGGCCAGAAACTGATCGAGCAGTCGGCAAAGAACGTGCTCCGCACCTCGATGGAACTCGGCGGCAACGCCCCGTTCATCGTGTTCGACGACGCCGACCTCGATGCCGCTGTCGACGGCGCCATCGCCGCGAAGTTCCGCAACGTCGGCCAGGCCTGCACGGCGGCCAACCGGTTCATCGTGCACGAGTCGGTCGCCGGGGAATTCGCGCGCCGCGTCACCGAACGGGTCACGGGCTTCGGCATCGGCCGCGGTACCGAGGAGGGCGTCACCATCGGCCCACTCATCGACGACCGTGCGGTGACCAAGGCCAGCGAACTCGTCGACGACGCCGTTGTGAAGGGTGCCACGCTGCTCACCGGTGGTTCCGCTCTCGACGGGCAGGGCACATTCTTCGAGCCGACGGTTCTCACCGACGTGCAGGCGGGTTCGAACATCCTGCGCGAGGAGATCTTCGGCCCAGTACTCGCCATCGTTCCGTTCAGCGAAGAAACGGATGCCATCCGGCTGGCCAACGACACCGAGTACGGACTCGTCAGCTACGTCTTCACGAAAGACCTCGCCCGCGGACAGCGGATGATCGACAAGCTTCAGACCGGCATGATGGGGCTCAACGTCGGCGTCATCTCCAACGCGTCTGCCCCGTTCGGCGGAGTCAAGCAGTCGGGGATCGGCCGAGAGGGCGGGTTCGAGGGAATCCACGAATACCTCTCGACCAAGTACACAATGACACCGATGTCGTAGGACGCCGGGCCACGAGAGAGGAAGAACAGTGACGTTGCTCCAGAACTACATCAACGGGACCTTTGTCGACGCTCAGGGAACCGAGACTCTCGAGGTGGTGAACCCGGCAACGGGGGAGGTCGTCGCGGTGTCGCCCATCTCGAACGTCGCCGATATCGACACCGCGTTCGCCGAGGCAAAGACGGCGTTCGCGACCTGGAAGCGCACGACGCCGAGCCAGCGGCAGGCCATGCTTCTGAAAATTGCGGATGCCATGGAGGCGAACGCGGACGAGCTCGTCGAGGCCCAGCACCGGAACACCGGTCAGCCACGGGAGACGGTCCGCGTTGAGGAGGTGCTCACGGGCGCCGACCACCTGCGGTTCTTCGCCGGCGCCGCGCGCGTGCTCGAGGGCAAGAGCGCGGGGGAGTACCTCGAGGGGCACACCTCGTTCGTGCGCCGCGAGCCGATCGGCGTCGTCGCGCAGGTGACCCCGTGGAACTACCCGATCATGATGGCCATCTGGAAGATCGCTCCGGCGCTCGCTGCGGGCAACACGGTCGTGCTCAAGCCGAGCGACACCACGCCAGAGTCCACCCTGGTTCTCGCCCGGCTGACGCAGGGCATCCTCCCCGACGGCGTGCTCAACGTCGTGCTCGGAAACGGGAGCACAGGACAGCTGATGACCGAGCACCCCGTTCCGGGGCTCGTGTCGATCACCGGCTCCGTGCGCGCCGGAATGGCGGTTGCGGCATCCGCTGCCAAGAGTCTCCACCGCGCGCATCTGGAACTCGGCGGGAAGGCTCCGGCCGTCGTATTCGCCGACGCGGACATCGCCGGTGCCGCTGAGGGGATCGCCGGCGCCGGCTACTTCAACGCCGGCCAGGACTGCACAGCGGTCACCCGCGTGCTCGTGCACGAGTCGGTCGCCGACGAATTCACCGCTGCGCTCGTGACGGCAGCGGAAGCGACGACAACGGGAGACGCCGAAGACCCCGACGCGTACTACGGCCCGCTCAACAACGCATCACACTTCGAGAAGGTGTCTGCGGTGATCGACGACCTGCCCTCACACGCGAAGGTGCTGACCGGGGGCCACCGCGTCGGTGACAAGGGCTTCTACTACGCGCCGACCGTCATCACCGGGGTCTCACAGATCGACGCCTGTGTGCAGGAGGAAACCTTCGGCCCCGTGCTCACCGTGCAGACTTTCGCCTCAGAGGAGCAGGCCGTCGAGATGGCCAACGATGTGGACTTCGGGCTCGCGTCGAGTGTCTGGACGACGGACCACGGCACCGCGATGCGGATGGCGCGCGACCTCGACTTCGGCGCTGTGTGGATCAACACCCACATTCTGCTCGCTGCCGAGATGCCGCACGGCGGGTTCAAGATGTCGGGCTACGGCAAGGACCTGTCGTCGTACGGACTCGAGGACTACACGCGAATCAAGCACGTCATGAGCGCGATCGGCGAATGACGATGCCGGATTCCAGGGAGCACAGCATGGCCGAACTGCAGCGAGACGTCGTCATCATCGGGGCGGGAGCGTCGGGACTGTCCGCCGCTCACAAGCTGCGCGAGGCGGGACTCAGCGTCGCCGTGCTCGAGGCCCGCGACCGGGTCGGCGGCCGGCTCTGGACGAACGACATCGAGGGGGCGACCCTCGAGATCGGCGGCCAGTGGGTCTCTCCCGACCAGGATGCGCTCATCGAGACGCTCGCCGAGCTCGGGCTGGAGACGTACTCCCGGTACCGCGACGGCGACAGCGTCTACATCAACGCCGAAGGAACGCTCACCCGGTTCACCGGCGAAATCTTCCCCGTCGAGGCATCGACCCAGCGCGAGATGGAACGGCTCATCGGTGTGCTCGACGAACTCGTCGCTGAGATTGGCCCGCGCGAACCGTGGGCGTACCCGCGTGCAGAAGAACTTGATTCGGTGACCTGGATCGAGTGGCTCGAGGGCCAGACCGACGACATCGAGGCCCGTGACAACATCGCGCTCTTCATCGCGGACGCGATGCTCACCAAGCCGGCCCACAGCTTCAGTGCGTTGCAGGCGATCCTGATGGCGGCATCCGCCGGGAGCTTCTCGAATCTCGTCGACGCCGACTTCATCCTCGACAAACGGGTGATCGGCGGCCTGCAGCAGGTGCCGCTGCTTCTCGCCGAGAAGCTCGGCGACGACGTGTTCCTGTCGCAGCCGGTACGCCGGCTTGAATACGGCCCGGACGGGGTGCGTGCGGTCGCCGACGGGATGACCGTGTCCGCCCGCCACGCCATCGTCGCTGTGCCGCCCAACCTCTACACGCGGATCGACTTCCAGCCGCCGCTGCCCCGGCGCCAGCAGCAGATGCACCAGCACCTCTCGCTCGGGCTCGTGATCAAGGTGCACGCGGTTTACGCGTCACCGTTCTGGCGGGATGCCGGTCTGTCCGGAACCTCGTTCAGCCCGTACGAGATCGTGCACGAGGCCTACGACAACACCAACCACGACGACCCGCGTGGCACCCTCGTTGGATTCGTCTCCGACCAGAAGGCCGACCGGCTGTTCGCCCTCCCCGCCGAGGAGCGCAAGCGGATCATCCTCACGTCGCTGTCGCACTACTTCGGTCAAGACGCACTGTCACCCGTCGTGTACTACGAGAGCGACTGGGGCAGCGAGGAATGGACCCGCGGCGCCTATGCCGCGAGCTTCGACATGGGCGGGCTGCACCGGTACGGCGCCGACCTGCGCACGCCGGTCGGACCTGTCCACTGGTCGTGCAGCGACCTGGCCGCTGAGGGGTACCAGCACGTCGACGGTGCCATCCGGCGCGGGTGGGAAACCGCCCAGGAAATTCTCGACGACCGAACGTAACCAACCCGCACCTCCGGCTGTACCCGATCGCAAAGGAGCGACTCGACATGCGATACATCGTGGGCTACACCGATACACCCTCCGGTGAGGATGCACTCAACCTCGCCGTGAGGCTCGCGCGCTCCATGAACCGGGGCCTCGACATCGTCATCGTGCTGCGAAGCGCGGCGCGGGCGGCGCTCGTGCCGGTCGATGCCGGCTACGAGAAGTTCCTGCACCGGGCCGCTGAGGACTGGCTGCACCACGCACTGGCCTTCGTGCCGAGGGACATGGATGTGCGGGGTCACATCGTGTACGCGGAGTCGTTCGCGCAGGGGCTGCTCGACGCGAGCCGGGACCTCGGGGCGCGGATGATCATCGTCGGTGCCGCACGCGGCGGACTGCTCGGCCGGTTCACGGTCGGCAGCGTCGCCAATGCGCTCCTGCACTCGGCTGTCGTGCCGGTCGCGCTGGCACCGGAGGGATCCGTCTCCGAGATCGGAGTCGACGGGATCACCCGGGTCACCTGCGCGGTCGGCACACGTACCGGCGCGAGGGAACTGCTCGATGCGGGGATTCTCGCGGCGAGGGCCGCGAAGGTGCCGCTTCGCCTGGTGTCGCTGGTCGCGCTCGATTCCGACGGCGTGGACACACCGCCGGCCGTTCGCGCCCGGGCCGAGGAGCACGCCGCGAAAACCGTCGCGTACGCGGCCGAGCACCTGCCCGACGATGTCGACGTGACCGCGCTGACGGCATCCGGAAACCGGATCGAAGATGCGGTTGCCGCGCTCGACTGGGATCCCGGGGAGGTCGTTTTCGTCGGATCGAGTCGGCTCGGGCAGCCGAGGCAACTGTTCCTCGGAACGACGGCGGCGAAGATGCTTCGCGAGCTGCCGGTTCCGATGATCGTGGTTCCGCGCGACAGCGTTCTGACGGTTGAGGACTAAGGCCATGACGAGCCAGAAAACCGAACACGGTCTCTCCAGGAAGGGCCTCAGCGCCGGTTCGGTCGGCCTGATCGGTGCGGTTGTCATCGGTATCTCGTGCATCGCCCCTGCGTACACGATGACGGCGGCGCTCGGCCCGACGGTGTCCGAGGTCGGGCTGCAGGTGCCGGCCATCATCCTCGTCGGCTTCATCCCGATGCTGCTCGTCGCCTTCGGTTACCGCGAACTCAACCGGGCGATGCCGGACAGCGGTACCTCGTTCACCTGGGCAACCCGGGCGTTCGGGCCGTGGATCGGCTGGATGACGGGATGGGGCCTCATCGCGGCCACGATTCTCGTGCTGTCGAATCTCGCCGGCATCGCCGTCGACTTCTTCTACCTCATGCTCGCGCAGATTTTCGGCAATCCCGACCTGGCCGACCTCGCGCTCAACCCGGTGATCAACGTCGTCACCTGCCTCACGTTCATGTTCGTGGCCACGGCGATCTCCTACCGCGACATGCAGACAACCCAGAAGGTGCAGTACGTTCTCGTCAGCTTCCAGCTGATCGTGCTTGTGATCTTCGGTATCGCCGCCTTCATCCACGTCGCCAACGGGTCGGCGTTCGATGCCGTCCCGGTGAGCCTCGAGTGGTTCAACCCCTTTGCCGTCGAGTCGTTCAGTGCGTTCGCGGCGGGACTCTCGCTGTCGATCTTCATCTTCTGGGGCTGGGATGTCACGCTGACGATGAACGAGGAAACCCGCGGGTCGAGGTCAACGCCCGGGCGAGCGGCGACCCTCACCGTGCTCATCATCGTCGTGCTGTACCTGCTCATCGCCACCGCCTCGATCAGCTTCGCCGGCATCGGCACCGGGGAGTTCGGGCTTGGCAACGAGGAGATCCAGGGCAACGTGTTCTTCGCGCTCGCCGGCCCCGTACTCGGGCCACTCGCCATCCTCGTCTCGATCGCGGTGCTCTCCAGTTCGGCGGCATCCCTGCAGTCGACGTTCGTGTCGCCGGCGCGGACCCTGTTGGCGATGGGCCACTACGGCGCGCTGCCCGAGCGGTTCTCCCGGGTGAGCCCGCGGTTCCTCACGCCGGGCTTCGCGACGATCATGTCGAGCATCGTGGCGAGCGCGTTCTACGCGATCATGCGATTCGTCTCAGAAGACGTGCTGTGGGACACGATCACCGCTCTCGGCATGATGATCTGCTTCTACTACGGGCTCACGGCGTTCGCGGCGGTCTGGTACTTCCGCAGGCAGGTCTTCGCGTCGACGCGGAACTTCTTCTTCATGCTGCTGTTCCCGCTCGTCGGCGGAGTCATCCTCGCGGCGCTGTTCTTCACGACAATCATCGAGAGCATGGACCCGGAGTACGGTTCGGGGTCGAACATCGGCGGGGTGGGTCTCGTCTTCATCCTCGGGATGGCGGTCATCGTCTCGGGCATCGTCATCATGATCATCCAGGCGATCCGCCGGCCGGCGTTCTTCCGGGGCGAGACGCTCGGCAGGGGAGTCTCTGACGGGAAGGAAGATGAGGAGCTCGACGAGCTGCCGGTGTAGCGCCACCGCGAACGGGCCGGTCCGTGGTTGAGTTATCCGCGTGAGTTCGAACTCCCCGCTCGCCCGACGACTGGGGCTCGGCGACGCCGTGTTCCTCGGGCTCGGCGCGATGATCGGCGCCGGCGTCTTCGCGGTTTTCGCACCGGCCGCTGCCGTCGCCGGGTGGGGTCTGCTCGTCGGCCTCGCGATCGCGGCGGTCATCGCGTACTGCAACGCGACGGCATCCGCCCAGCTCGCTGCCCGGTATCCGGCATCCGGAGGCACCTATCTCTACGGGCGAGAACGACTCGGCGACACCTGGGGGTTCGCCGCCGGCTGGAGTTTCGTGATCGGCAAGACGGCCAGTTGCGCCGCCATGGCGCTCACCTTCGCGGCCTACGCCGCCCCGGCCGGCTGGGACAAGCCCGTCGCGGCGCTCGCGGTGGCGTGCCTCGTTGTCGTCAACTACTTCGGCGTGACACGGACGGCTTTTCTGACGCGGATGCTCGTGGTCGCGTCGCTGATCGTCCTCGCGATTGTCGCGGCAGCGGGCCTGTCGGCCCCGGCTGCGTCGATCGAGGTCGTCTCCGCAGGCGCCATGCCGGGCGGATGGATGCCGGGCACCCCTGACCTCGGGCTGTACGGCATCCTCCAATCCGCTGGCCTGATCTTCTTTGCGTTCGCCGGGTACGCCAGGATCGCGACGATGGGGGAGGAAGTGACGAACCCGGCGCGCACGATACCGAGGGCGATTCTCCTCGCGCTCGCCGTCACCGTCCTCATCTACGCCACGGTCGCTGTGGTCGCGTTGCGCACCCTCGGGCCCGGCGCGCTCGGGGCGTCAGCGGCGCCGCTCGTCGACGTGGCGGCAGCGGGTGGGTGGGGCTGGACCGCGCCCGTCGTCCGCCTCGGTGCCGCGCTGGCGTCGCTGGGTGCACTGCTCGCCCTCATCGCCGGCATCGGCCGCACGAGTCTCGCGATGGCACGCGAAGGTGACCTTCCGCGGTTTCTTGCGGCGGTGCATCCGCGTTACCGGGTTCCGCACCGGGCGGAACTCACGCTTGGGCTCGTCGTCATCGCTCTCGTGCTTCTCGTCGATGTGCGTGGGGCTATCGCGTTTTCGTCGTTCGGCGTGCTGCTCTACTATTTCGTGGCCAACCTCGCCACATACACGCAGGAGCGTGCCGACCGGCGGTTTCCGCGCTGGCTCCAGGTCCTGGGAATGTGCGGATGCCTCGTGCTCGTTGCCACGCTGCCGCCGGTCGGCATCCTGATCGGCGTCGCCGTGCTCGTGGTCGGCATCGGCGGGCGGTTCCTGGCCCAGCGGTGGAAACCCACGCGGTCAGCGGGGGCCTGACCCTTCGCGTGCGCCCAACCCGACCCGCAACCCGACCCGCAACCCGACCCGCAACCCCGAGCGCTACACATCCATGCTCCCGCTACAAATACTTCTGCAGCGCGAGCATGGAACTGCAGCGCTCGCCGCGGCCTGCGTCAGGAGCGGTAGAACGCGACGGTGTCATCGAGCGCGCTATCCCAATTGGATGCCCGCACGCCGAGTTCGCGTTCGGTCTCCGTGGCATCCGAGAGGAACGGAGCCAGGAACTGGTAGCTCGACGCCGCCACCTCCCGCATGACGGGATTGACCGCTCCGATCGTCGAGAGGAGCCGGCGCGGGATTGCCGAGATCGAGCCCCGGACGCCGTACCGCTCGTTCACCTGGTGGCAGATTGCCGTTCGACTGAGGTCGGTCGCGGCGGGAACGTGCCAGATGCGCCCCCAGTCGCCGTTGAACCTGGTCGCGGCGACAACGGTGCTGGCCAGGTCAGGAAGGTATGCCCAGCTGTGCGCGAGCGCCGGGTTGCCGATTGCCCACGATCGTTTGCTGTGGAGGATCGGTTCGAAAAACCGGGTGCCGAGGTGGGCATCCGCTCCCGCTCGAGGGCCGAAGTAGTCACTGGCCCGCACCTCGACGGCACGCACATCACCGCGCTGGGTTGCCGCGCGCAGGGCGGCCCACACGTCACGGCGGACCTCACCCTTCGACTCGGCGGGCTGCTCGGGGGTGGTCTCTTTCATCGGCATGCTGGCGTGACCGTACGAGTACAGATTGCCGACCATCACGATGTCGGACCCGGTCTGCCTGGCCGCGCGGATGACGGCGTCGACGATCGGTGGCCAGTCGCTGCGCCACCGATTGTAGGGAGGGTTGGTGCAGACCACGATTGTTGAGCAGCCGTCCGCAGCGCGGGTCAGGGCACCGGCGTCCGAGGCGTCGAGTGGGGCGGCGGCAGCACCCGGGAGCTGGGTCGCAGAGCGCGTGCCAACGGTGACGGTTTCACCGCTGCCGAGGAAGGCGCTGGTGACCGTCGACCCGACCGCGCCAGCACCGAGGACGAGAACGCTCACGACGACTCCATCTGCAGGGACTAGTGGCGCGAGTTTAGTCTGAGCTGCGGCACACAGCGAGCGCGCTGAACTTCTCCGGTGGCACGGCAGCGCTCGATGACGCACGTCGAGGATGACAAAATCGAAGGATGACCGTGCCGAAGTACCGCGAACTCGCCGAAGCGATCAGGGTGAAGATCGCGGGCGCGCCTGTCGGGTCCCCAACGGCGAGTGAACGTCAGCTCGCCGAGGAGACCGGGGTGTCGCGCATGACGGCGCGGCGGGCGATTGACGAACTCGTTCGAGAGGGACTGCTCACTCGGAAAGTTGGGCGCGGCACATTCGTCGCCCGGCCGGCGGTGAGCGTTCCGCTGCAGCTCACGAGCTTCACCGAAGATATGCGTTCGCGTGGCTACGCACCCTCCAGCGAGGTCTTGCACCTCGGGACGGTGCCCGCCGACGAGCACGTTGCTTCGATTTTTGATCTGCCGCTCGGTGAGCCCGTTGTCCTGCTGACACGGGTGCGCCTCGCTGACGGAGTTCCCATTGCCATCGAACGCAGCCACCTCAGGGCGAGTCTTTTCCCTGGGATTGAGCGGTTCGACTTCGCGCACGACTCTCTGTACCGCGTGCTCATCGATGACTACGGAATCCGGTTCGACGCCGGCGAGCAGGTGATCCGCGCCGCCAGCGCGCGAGCGGATGACGCCCAGACGCTGCAGATTGCTGCAGATTCGCCGGTTCTTGAGCTTGTCCGGACGTCGGTGTCGCACGGTGAGGTGATCGAGTGGACGACGTCAACCTACCCCGGCTCTCGATTCGAGTTGTCGGCTCAGATCGCGCCGGTCACAGTTCAGGGATCTGCTCCGCAAAGCGCTCTACGAGTTCGCGATTGAATCCGTCGTTGCCCGGCATGTTGGCGCTTCGCCACCGCGGCGCGTGTGGGGCGACCTCGTAGACGTCGCGGAGGATCATCGTCCACACGGTGGTCGTCGCGAGGCTCGACACCGGGGCGGTGACCGGAGCATCCGGTGGCCAGGTTGCATCACCGGGGGGAACGGCCGTGTCGATGACGATGTCGGCCACGTCGACGAGGCGGCGCGACGCGCGCTTCGGGGCGGCGAGCCCTGCCGCTCGTGACGTGATGGCGATCACCGTAGCTCCGCGTGCTGATGCGACCTCGGCGATTTCGACGGGGAACGGGTTCGTGCCCGAGTTCGAGAAGATCACGACGGTGTCCGCTGATGTGATGCCAGCCGCCTGAGCCTCACGCTCGCCGAGCCCGACCTCGCGTTCGGCCGCGGTTGCCGAGCGCGCACCGGTGAATGGCAGGACGCTCGAGTGCCAGATCGGTCGCACAAACGCGAGTCCGCCGGCGCGGAAGAAGGTCTCGAGCACGGCAGCCATCGAGTGACCGGCGCCAGCGGGCCGCACAAGGCCACCCGCTTCTGCGGTGCGGGCGATGGCCTCCGCGGCCAGACGGATCTCGGCGCGGTTGCGGTTTGCGACGTCGGCGACGTACGCGGCGAGGTCTGTTGTCTCTGCTCCTCGCGCTCCGGCATCCTGCGTTACTGAGGCCTGGTTTGTGGTGTCGCTCACAGCCATCCCTTCTCGGTCAGTGCGTCTTCAAGCCGGGCGCGCACGTGCTTCACGTCGACGAAGCTCGTGATCGGGACGGTGACCGGCGCGATGTCGCCGATGTCGGAGAGGTAGCTCGGCTGGCCGATGACGACGTCCGCGCGCTGTCCGCGTGCGGAGCCAACATCCGTGTGGTCGATGGTCGCATCCACACCCATCTGCTCGAGCGCTCGCTCGGCAGTTGTCCGCAGGATCAGGCTCGACCCCATCCCCGCGCCGCACACGGCGAGCACCGAGAGTGTCTTCGGGCGCGCGGCAGCTGCTTCCGCGCTGCGGGCAGCGGAGTCAGCCGCGCCGGTGCTCTCATCCAGAGTCGCGGTGTTCACCGCGGTCTGCGCTGTCGTGCCCGGTGCCGATGTGGTTCGCGTGGGAGTCCCGGTTGCCGAACCGGATACCGCGGATACCTCGGTCACAGCATCCGAGTCGTCCCGCTCGGTCTCCGGCTCATCGCGGTGACGACGGCCAAGGGCGACCAGAATCGCGACGGTCGCGGCTACGACGATGGCTGCGATGACCCAGAGGGTCCACTCGCCGAGCGGTGCGAGCAGCGATCCGAGTCCGACGAGTGCCCATCCAACGACGAACCAATCGGAGTCGGCGAGGGTTGCGAGTTCTGGAGCGGTGTTGCCCCAGATGCCCCATCCGATCCACTGTCCGAAGGCGAGGACGACACCGTTGAGTACGCCGCCGAAGACGGCGCCGCGCCACCCTGCGACCGCGTTACCGAAGACACCACCGGCGCCACCGCCGAAGAAGAGCATGATCATCGGCGGCACGAGCACGAACCAGCCGGTGCTGGCGAAGAGTCCCATGAGGAGGAGGAACACGACGGTCGACGAGAGGAAGCCGAGCATAACCGCCGTCGGGGCCTGGGTGAAGGTGACCGGCAGGTCGAGCGCGGGCTTGGAGCCGGGCAGGGCGCGCTCCGAGAGTCCCTTGAACGCCGGCACGATCTCCGACAGGAACATCCGCACGCCGAAGAGCAGGATCGCGATTCCCGCTGCGAAGCGCAGCGCCTGGAGGAGCGCCCATACGCCGGGGAGAACCGTGGCCCCGTTCATCTGCTCGGCGACGACGCCCGAGTCGGCAAAAGCGATGGCGGCCAGCATGATGACGCCGATGACGAAGGCCGTCGAGACGTTGATGTCCTTGAAGAACGACAGGGCGCGGGGGAGCTTGAGGTTCTCCGAGTCGTGCAGCTTCGGGTCACCGAGGCGCAGCGCCTTTGCGCCGTAGCCGGCGGCGATCGCGATGGTCGAGTCGGTGTGGGCGAGGCCAACCTGCTCGTCGCCCATCACCTTGCGCATGAGGGGCGCCGTCCAGAGCGGCTGAAGCACCCAGTAGCAGCCGATGAGCAGGGAGCCAACCGCGGCGAGGACCCACCGGTTCACGTCGCCGAATGCCTCGACGAGGCTCGCTGCGATGACAACGCTCATCCAGTACATGAGGTGACCGGTGAGATAGACGAACCGGGCGGCGCGGAAAATCCGAACCAGCGCGAGGTGGACGAGGAAACCACCAGCGATGATGAGGGGGACAACCGAGCCCTGGCCCGCCGTGAAGTCGGAAAGCGTCGATTCCGCTGCCGGCGGCTTGAGCCCCATCGCGCTCGCGACGATGATCTGGAAGCTCGACAGCCCACCGGTGAAGATCTCGACGCCGAGGTTGAGCACGACCACACCGATCGTCGCTCGAAGGCCGCCAGCGACGACCTGTTCGAATGGCTTGCGCTGCAGCGCGAGGCCAACAATGGCGATAATGCCGATGAGCACCGCGACCTGACTGAACAGGTTGTTCGTGATGACCTCGACAATGTCCTCGAATGACGACATGGTGCTCTCCTGTCTGCTGACCTGGCGGGCGAAAAAGGACGACGGTCGAGACCGTCGCTAAATGGTATAGCCCACTCGCCCGATCACGCTACTCCGTCGTCCGATCAATCCACGAAGGGCGGATTGCAGCACCGCATCATGGCGTCGGGAGACGACAAAACGCCCCACATCCAACTCCTCAAGCCGGGCTTGAGGGTGGTGAACGGGGGCGTCGTCGATTGGCGCGCGGGGTGCGGCCGACCTCTCGGCCTAGCGGAAGTTGATGAACTGCAGGTCGATGTCGAGGTCTTTGCCCTTGAGCAGCGCGATCACTGACTGCAGGTCGTCGCGGCTCTTGGACTGAACGCGCAGTTCGTCGCCCTGGATCTGGCTCTTGACGCCCTTGGGGCCCTCGTCGCGGATGATCTTGTTGATCTTCTTCGCGTTCTCCTGGGTGATGCCGTCTTTGAGTTCCGCTTCGATGCGGTATTCCTTGCCGCTCGCGTACGGGTCGCCGGAATCGAGGCTCTTGAGCGAGATGCCACGCTTGATGAGCTTCGTCTGGAAGACGTCGAGGATCGCCTTGACGCGCTCTTCGCTATTGGCCTTCATGAGGATCTTGTCGCCGGACTGGGCGATGGACGCCCCGGTGCCCTTGAAGTCGTAGCGCTGCTCGATCTCCTTGTGCGCCTGGTGGAGTGCGTTGTCCGCCTCCATTTTGTCGACCTTGCTAACCACGTCAAACGATGAATCTGCCATGGCCCCATGGTACGTGTTTCCGCGGTCAGGCGGGGTGAGCCTGCGTCGGGCAAGCTCCCGGGCAGGAATGCGAAGATAAGCGGATGCTGTCTGCCCGCCTTGCCCTTGCCGCCGGTGTCGTGGCATCCGCTCTGCTGCTCAGCTCGTGTGCCACACCGGCCCCCGATTCGCGCACCGAGTCGTCGGAGGGGCAGGCCCCGACTTTCGCCGCCCCGGCCGAGCCGCCGGTCGCTGCGGCCGTGCCGAGCATGCCGGGCAATCCGGGACGCGTCGATGACGCGTGGGTCGCGGTCACGGCCGAGGCGACGCGGATCCCGGAGCGTGCGCTGCGCGCCTACGCCGGTGCGGCACTGGCGAAGGCCGAGCAGATGCCCGCGTGCGGGCTCGGGTGGAACACGATCGCCGGGGTGGGATTCGCGGAGAGTGACCACGGTCGCCACGGTGGATCTGCCGTCGGGGACGACGGAACGGTAGCTCCGCCCATCTACGGCGTCGCGCTCGATGGCGACGGTAACGTGGCGATTCCGGATTCGGATGCCGGTGCCATCGACGGCGATGCCGAACACGATCGCGCGATCGGGCCGATGCAGCTCATCCCGCAGGCGTGGAACAACTGGCACGTCGACGGCAACGGTGACGGCGTCGAGGACCCGCAGAACCTCGACGATGCGGCGATGGCCACCGCCAACTACCTCTGCCGGGTGTCGGGAGACCTCGTCACTGAAACCGGCTGGCAGACCGCGATCCGCGGCTACAACCCCAACGACGAGTACGTCGCGACGGTCGCGCGGGCGGGCACCCTGTACGCGGAGCGGGCAGCCGCCGCGAGCTAGGGCGTTCACTCGGGCACCCGCGTCGCCCTGAGATAAGGACATCGGCGCGAGGCAAGGACGAAAACGGCCGTTGCGTCCTTATCTGGTGCCTTTTTCCTTGTGCCCGGCCGACGGCATCCGTTCACGCGGATGCCGTGGGCTGGGACCCCGGGGCGCCTACTCGCCCGGCCGCGCGGTCGATGACCGCACGATGAGTTCGTAGTAGAGAGGCACTCCCGCGCTCGCCGGGGCATCCTTGTCTGGTTCGAGGTACTCCATGAGCGCCTCGACGGCCTGCTCGCCCTGCCGCAGCGGAAACTGTGCCACCGTCGTCAGCCCGAAGAACGTCGACAGCTCGTGGTCGTCGATGCCGACGATGGAGACATCCTGCGGCACGTGCAAACCGAGGTCGCGGGCGGCGAGGATGCTGCCAATCGCCATCTCGTCCGAGGACGCAACGATCGCGGTCGGTCGGTTGTGCGGGCTGCCGAGCAGTTGTTTCGCCGCCTCGTAACCGCCGGGCAGTGTGAAATCCGCGGGACGGAACAGGGCAGGATCCGGGGTGACGCCGGCATCCGTCAGTGCACCTTCATATCCGATGCGTCGCTTGGACGGCAGGTGGAAGTCGCGGTCGAACTCCTTGCCGCCACCGATGTGGGCGATGCGGGTGTGGCCGAGGCTGAGGAGGTGCTCGGTGGCGAGCCGCGAGACGGCGACGTCATCCATGGTGAGGCTGAAGACATCGGCGATGGCGCCGCCGACCCCGATGAGTGGTTTTCCCATCGCGTGCAGGCTCGAGACCTCTGCCTCGGTGAGTTCGAGGCCGATCGCGATGACCGCGTCAACGCGCTGCCGCAGCAGGAAGTGCTCGAACACGCTCTTGCGTTCGTCTCCGCCGCCGGTGAGGTTGTAGAGGGTGAGGTCGTAGCCGTGACGAAGGAGAGCGCTCTCAGCGCCCTCGACGACCGACGCGAAGAACCAGTGATTGAGCGATGGAACCACGACCCCGACGTTGCGGGTGCGACCCGACGCGAGGCTCGACGCGTTCGACGACACGACGTAGTCCAGCTCCTGGGCAGCTTGCTCGACCTTCTCGCGCGTGGCATCGGAGACGTATCCGCGACCGCTCAGCGCTCGCGAAACGGTGGCCGTCGAGACCCCCGCGTGACGTGCAACGTCATCGATACCCGCCATGGGACTCCTTCGTGCCGGAAATGTGCCAGTCGCCAGCATAGCGACGGCCAGTTGCGATGGTTGAAGGGCCCGGTCGCAGCGACGGATCTGGCGTGCCGCGGCGGAGGTGTGCGACCCTCGAAGGAGAACGGAGTCCCATGGAAAGAAACGACGCCCGCACAGTCGTCATCGGCGATGCGCTCATTGACGAGATGCGTGACGGTGAGACCAGCCGTGACTTCGTTGGAGGTGCGGCGCTCAACGTCGCCGTTGGCCTCGCCCGGTTGGGCGTGCCGACCACACTTATCGCCATGGTCGGGAATGACGCCGATGGCGCGAGCATCCGTTCGTTCCTCGACCTCCACGGCGTCGACCTCATTGCGACGCCCGGCCCGCTTGGCTCGTCGCGCGCCACGAGCGACCGCACCGACGGTGAGCCGCGCTACAGCTTCAACGAGGCGGCGCAGAAGCGGCGGATCGTGTTCGGTGACGAGGAGCGGCTGGCGATAGCGGATGCTCCGCTCGTCGTGGTCAGCTGCTTCCCGTTCGATGATGATGAGCAGAGTGCTGCGCTTGAAGAGTCGGTGCTGAATCCGGGTCGCAGGCTCGTGATCGACCCCAACCCGCGCGCGGGCATGTTGCACGACACAGCCGCCTTCGTCCTCAACTTCGAACGGCTCGCGGCGGCAAGCCTGCTGACTAAGGTCGGCGACGAAGACGCCGAACTGCTGTACGGCATTGCGCTTGCTGACCTTGTGCACCGGCTGCGCTTTGCCGGCACCGCTCATGTGCTCGCTACCGCGGGTCGCAACGGCGCCGAAATCGTCTCCGCGTTCGGCCGCGTGGTGGCGCCGATCGCTGACCTGCCCGGGCCCGTCATCGACACCATGGGTGCTGGCGATGCGACGCTCGCGGCGACGGTCCATGCGCTCGCGACCGGCGGCATCCCGCGGGGACTCGACGCCTGGAAGAGGGTTCTCGCCGAGGCGATGCTCATCGCCGGGTGGACCTGCCGCACCGAGGGGGCGCTGCTGCAGTTGCCTCCGGTTCCGGATACGACGGGCCGGATTCGACTGTAGGCGCGCGTCGCCGAGGCGCCGATTTCTCGAAGCGGGCAGGCACAGAGTATTCTTTTACAGCGCCTTCGGTTGTCTGTACAAGTCGGTCGGATGCGTTCTGGCGAGTTACCCAAGCGGCCAAAGGGATCTGACTGTAAATCAGACTGCTCAGCATTCGGGGGTTCGAATCCCTCACTCGCCACACTACGTTCTCTCGAGCTTTCGGATAAGTCGTCCGAAACCTCGAGTAACACAGATTGCCCCCGGTTTCCGGGGGCTTTTTTGTTGATTCGGAGCAGACCGAATTGCGAGTCCGCTAACGCCGCCGCGAGGTGGACGATCGCGGGATCAGCGTTGGCAGAGCGCGCCGGATCGGAAGCGCCGTGGACCGGTGGTCGGTGGTCAGTAGAAGTTCCATTGCTGTGCTCGCGACCTGGTCGAAAGCGGTGTGCACAGTCGTCAACGGGACAGGGAGCCTCGCAGCCAGCGGGATGTCGTTGTAGCCGACAATCGAGACGTCGTCACCGACGGCGAGACCGAGGCCCTGCGTTGCGGAGATCACCCCTACGGCGATGTTGTCGTTCGCCGCGAAGATGGCTGTCGGCGGATGGGCTCCTCGGAGGAGCTCGTGGCCAGCCTCAATTCCGTCGTCGATGCCGTAGCCCCGGGAAATGACCCGGTCGTCACCGATCGTCAGGCCGGCCTCGCTGAGAGCGCGATTGGCTCCGGCCAGGCGATCACGCGCGCTCGAGGTGAACCATGGGCCGGTGACGACGGCGATGTCTGTGTGGCCGAGGTCGAGCAGGTGGCGGACAGCCAGGTACCCTCCCGCCTCATCGTCACCGAGGGACGATGGGCTGATGTGATCGGTCCGCAGTGCGAGAACGTGGGGTACGCCGCGTTTGCGAAGGGATGCCGGTAGCGCGTCGTCCAGGCGTGCCGTCGCGAGGATCAGACCGTCAACTCCTCGATCGAGGAGGGTCTCGGTCGCGCGCCGTTCATCGTCGGGGTCATTGCCACATGTCGCTACCACCGCGAAGTAGTCCCGAACACGAGCGGCCTGTTCGATGGCTTCGAACATCAACGCCATCACTGTGTCGGTCAGGTGGGGGACGAGGACGCCTACGGTACCGGTCGCGCCACGGCGCAGACTCGAGGCGAAGACGTTCCGGCGGTAGCCGAGTTCGTCGGCGATCGCGCGGACCTTGGCGGCTGTCTCCGAGCGTGACGCCGGTGTTCGCTCGTCAAGGACTCGACTCACGGTGGAGATGCTCACACCGGAGGCTTCAGCAACGTCGCGCAAGGTGACCACGTGGCGTTCAGTGCCGGTATCCATGTTGAGCTCCTCGTCTGTGCACGCGAGTCTATCGCTGGTGGAAAGACCCGCAGGCTGCGAAATTATCGCTGCCTCTTGACAGTGTGCCATCATCCGTTTCATGCTTGCAAACGTTCCTGCAAACGATCCTGCAAACGTTCCTGCGGATCTCAACGAAGAGAAAAGGACCTGAGATGACTCTCGATCTTCGCGGACTGAACCCCGCACCGGTTACCCCATTCACCACGAGCGGAGAGGTGGACTTCGATGCCATCCAGCGGCTCGGTTCCTGGCTCGGATCGATCGACGGCGTGAAAAGCCTCACCGTCCTCGGCCACGCCGGGGAGGGCACGTTCCTCACCGTCGATGAACAACTCGCGGTCATCACGGCGTTCCGGGACGCCGTCGATGGCGCCATTCCGATCATCGCCGGCATCACCGGCGAAGGAAACAAGGTCGCCGCCCTCGAGGCGAAGCGCGCGGCCGAGGCTGGCGCTTCGGCGGGTCTCGTCTATCCGTCCCACGGATGGCTGCGGTTCGGCTACCAGGACGGCGCACCGCAGACCCGCTACCGGGAGATCTACGACACCAGTGGGCTCCCGCTGATCCTCTTCCAGTACCCCGACAACACCAAGGCGACGTACAACCTCGACACGCAACTGGAAATCGCCGGGCAAGATGGAGTCTTCGCAACGAAGAACGGCGTTCGCAACATGAAGCGCTGGTACACCGAAATCCCAGCGCTCCGTGCCGCCTACCCCGAGCTGCAGATCCTTTCCTGCCACGATGAATACCTCCTGCCGACCATGTTCGACGTCGACGGTCTTCTGGTTGGATACGGCAACATCGCACCTGAGCTCCTCATCGAGCTCATTGCAGCGGGCAGGGCCCAGGATTACCAGACGGCGCACGCGGTACACGAGCGTCTCCTCCCCGTGACCAATGCTGTCTACCACCGTGGATCGCACATGGAGGGCACCGTCGCGCTCAAGTGGGGACTCGTGCACCGTGGCATCCTCGACCACGCGACCGTACGCCCGCCGCTTCTGCCGCTCGCAGATGGCGCAGATGCCGAGATCGCCGACGCGTTCAGCGCGGCCGGTCTCGACAAGGTCACAGTCGCAGTGTGACCCGACCGAGTGGGGATCGCGCGATCGATCCCCACTCAGTCCGCCGCAAGGCACCGCCGCTCGCCCCGCGCGATGCGGCATACCGTCAATGCAGACGTCGTGGCAGAATTGCCGCACTCCAATGAAGGAGGCCCATGATGGGCGAACGCAACACCATCCGCACGGCATCGACGCCGGGCACGGGGCACGGTCGAGTTTCGACGGAGACCCTCCGTACTATCGTCGAGGCGCGCAAAACTCGCCGGACTTTCTGGCAGACACTCGGACTGATCGGGCCAGCCTTCGTCGCCGGTGCCTGGCAGTTCGGCCCGGGAAACCTCACCACCGCCGTTCAGGCCGGAAGCAGCCACGGCTATGCGCTCATTTGGGTCATCGTCGTATCCACGATTCTGATGATCTTCCTGACGGACATGAGTGTTCGTCTCGGAATCAAAAACCCCGTTTCACTGATCGCGTCGATCAAGGATCGCCTGGGCAAACCGGTCGGCGTCATTGCCGGCGTCGGGGTGTTCCTCATCACCCTGTGTTTCTCCGTGGGCAACGCCGTCGGGTCCGGCCTCGGCCTTTCGATGCTCATTCCCGGCACATCGCCCGTCATGTGGACGATCGTCTGCACTACCGGTGTGGCCGCCGTCCTCTTCATCCGCAGCGTCTACAGGGTCATCGAGAAGGTGCTGATCACGATCGTCGCGCTGATGGCGCTGTGCTTCATCATCAGTGCCTTCATCTCCAACGCTGATTGGGCGGCCGCGGCATCCGGTCTCATTCCAACCGTTCCCGACAACGCCTGGCTACTCATCGTCGCGCTCGTCGGCACCAACTTCTCGATCAACGCGGCGTTCTACACCTCGTACGGCACCAAGGAGAGAAAGCGCACCGAGGAGGAATACCGCGACGTCACGATCGTCGACACCATCCCGGGAATCATCGCACCGGGCATCATGACCGCACTCGTCATCATCGTGGCCGCCGCTGTTCTCGGCGCGACGGGTCAGGCTGCGACCTCGATCGTCGGACTCGCTGCCATCTTCGAGCCACTCGCCGGCCCCGTCGGCGGGGCGATCTTCGCGCTCGGGTTCTTCGGGTCAGCTTTCTCGTCGATGATTCCCAACGCGATTGCCGGCGGCACGATTCTCTCGGATGCCCTGGGCCGGGGCGCATCCGCGAACACGATAACGGCCAGAGCCGTGAGTGGTTTCATCCTGATCTTCGGAGTGGGCGTCACGCTGATTTTCCAAGCCTCACCGGTGGAGCTCATTGTGCTTGCCCAGGCCCTCACTGTGCTGGTCGCTCCGATCCTGGCGGCCCTGATCATCATCATGGCGAATCGTCGGGATCTCATGGGGAACCTTCGCAATAAGTGGTGGCAGAACGTGTTCGGCGCCATTGGGCTGATCGCGGTACTGGCCCTGTCGGTGCGTCTGCTGATGAGTTTCATGGGCGGTTGACGGGGGACGTTCATGAGCGAAAGAGCCCGCGGGAAACCGTGGGCTCTTTCGCGTCCCAGCCGTCATCAGGGGTAGTCTGGCCGCACTTCGCTCCGCGTCACCCATGGGAGGAGCGCAATGCGGAAACTGCAGGAAGCCCATTCTTCACGCGCTCATCTGGATCGGGATCTACATCGTCGCGGTCAACGTGGGCGACATGGTCGGTGGCGTGGCGGGGTTTCCCGAGCTGACGAGCCTTGTGCTCGTCGTGCTGTCGGTCGTGCTCGTCATCTACCTGCGTGCCGCTGGGCGACTCGCTTTCTACGGCCTTCGGTGGGTGCAGCCGGGTACTCTCTCGCTCACGCTGTTCTACATTCCACTCTTCGCGACAGTGCTCGTACCGTTCGCACAGGGACTCGCACCCGGGCTGACTCTGCGAACCGTCATCTTCGCCGTTGTGCTCATGGTCGGGGTTGGTTTCGTTGAGGAGGTGCTATTTCGCGGATTCCTGCTTCAGGCGTTGCGGGTCAGCGAGCCTCTGATCCGCGCGATTCTCATCTCGGGTGTCACCTTTGGCATCGGGCACATTATCAATCTCTTTCGGGGATACTCGATCGTTGACCAGATTCTCCAGATCGTTGCCGCCGTCATCGTCGGGATCGCCCTCTCCTACTGCGCCGTGCTGACAGGAAGCATCGTTCCCGGCATTGTCTTCCACGCGCTCTTCAATGTCAGCAGCACGCTCACCAACGGTTCGGCGATGACGGATGCCGTGGGTGTCGGCGTGACGTCGCTCGTGCTGGTCGTTTACATTTGTGTCCTCCAGAAACGGCTGGCGGACGTCGGCCCAGCGGGCATCGATCTACGCGCTTGAACGCCGTGGTCCTGGTCAGCCCAGGATGGGGCTCTCGTTGGGGTACCGGTAGAGCTGGCGACGTTGCCGGACCGCGAGTGCCGCCGCGAGACTGATGGGGCCGACCCGTCCGGCGAACATCAAGAGCGCCAGAATGTACTTTCCGCTTGGCGGCAACTCTTCACTCAACCCGACACTGAGGCCACAGGTTGCGAATGCAGAAATAACCTCGAACAGGATGCGGTCCAGTGGCTCCCTGGTCACCGCCATGATGAGACCGGTCGCAACCAGAATCAGCGTCGCGGCGAGGAACAGCACACTGATGGCGACGCGGAGGGCGCCTTGCGGGATGGTTCGGCCAAACACCCGTACGTCGGTATCGCCTCGGGCTTCGGCGATGATCGCAAGGAACAGCACGGCAACAGTGGTGACCTTGATGCCACCGGCGGTCGAAGCGGACCCGCCACCGGCGAACATCAGGGCGTCGGTTGCGAGCAGGGTGATCGGTTCAGACGAACTGGGATCCACAAGGCTGAAGCCGCCGGACCGCATCATCGTCGAGGCGAACAGGGCGTTGAACAGCTTCTCGCCGAGAGGCATGTCCCCGATTGTTGAGGTGTTCGACCATTCCAATGCCGCCCAGAGAATGCCGCCAACGACCAGAAGCACTGTCGTCACCAGAAGGGTGAGTTTCGCGTGGACGCTCCACTTCCGAACCTCGAACTTCGAAGACATCAGCACCATGAAGACCGGGAAGCCGAGGCTCCCGATGAACACGCCAACCATGATCGGCACGAGGATCCAGCCGTTTCCGACGAAACCGGCGAGGCCATCCGGGTGTGACACGAATCCAGCGTTGTTGAACGAAGACACGGCATAGAAGATGCCGTGCCACAGCCCCTGCAGCCATGATCGGTCAGCGATGATGAAGCTGGGAACGAGGAATGCAGCCAGCGCGAGTTCGATGGAGAGCGTGGTGAGAACCACGATTCGGAGCAGGCTCCCTACTTCGCCGAGCTTGCCGGTACTGATGCCCTGCTGCGCGAGAAGTTTGTTTCGCACGCCGAGCTGGCGGGTCACCGCGCGGGCGAGGAGAGATGCGATAGTGACGATGCCCAGGCCACCGATCTGGATCCCGAGAAGAATCACGACCTGGCCGAAGAATGACCAGTGCTCTGCCGTGTTCACGGTGACCAGCCCCGTCACTGTTACCGCCGAAACGGCAGTAAAGAATGAATCGTCGAGTGCCGTCGCTCGGCCGTCTCTCGCCGCAATCGGAAGGCTGAGCAACAGTGTGAAGACGAGCGTTACCAGCGCGAACACGATCAGAGCTACGCGCGCGGGTGAACTCCTCGCGATCTGGTCGATGAGTACCCGTGGGTGGCGCCACATGCCGCGAGGGAACGAGCGAGAGGGAGCGCGAGCGAGATCTGTCACGCGAGCAAGATCTGTCATTGGGTCGCCCTCCGTGGTCCACGGATTACCGCTGTCAGAACGATCGGCCATCACAGGCCGACCGGACTGCTGCCAGGCAGCGCATCAGTCTATACACGAAGGCCCGGCGAGCCGAAGGGCCTCCGACAGTCCCACCTGTCCGGTGGGGCCGTGGGCCTCGCGGAGCGGTTCTCCGGATGGCACAATCGACCGCACAAGCAGAACCCGAAGGGAGCGATATGGAGCGCGTCACGGGTATCGGAGGGCTGTTTTTTCGCGCGGCCCAGCCGGAAAGTCTGAGTCGTTGGTACGCGACGCATCTGGGCGTTGACCCGGCGCCCGAGTCGTACGACGAGCCGTCGTGGTGGCAGCAGGCTGGGCCGACAGTGTTCACGGCAATGTCCTCCGACTCGACCCATTTCGGCAGCGCGGCGCACACGTGGGCGGTCAATTTCAGGGTCGCGAATCTCGATGCGATGGTGGACCAACTCAGGAGCTCGGGAATCGACGTCGACGTGGACCCGGAGGACTACCCGAACGGCCGGTTCGCCAGTCTTATCGACCCGGAAGGCAATTCCATTCAGTTATGGCAACCGACCGGTGAGCTCAGCGGCCCGGGCTGACAACCGCAACATCCCCGTCCGCCGCGTGCGAAGAGCGGATGCCACGTGGTCCACCTCACGCGAAGAAGTGCTGGACCCGTCCGAACCAGGATGTCCTGTCCTACGTCTGGCCCAGACGATAGCCTGACGTCTGACCGGCACCATCGACGTTGCGAGGACATGTGGACGAACAGCAGCAAGCTTTCATCGAGACCTTCCGTCGGTTCATGGACGACGTCCTTCTTGCCCCCCGCCCCGCGGTCGATGCCATCACTCCTCTTGGTGAGGTCGTGCAGGAGTTCCTGCAATCCGAGGTCGCGCTACTTCCGATGGTGACCGAAGAGCTGCCGATGCACCGACTCGTTGATGCCGACATCGCACTCGATGAACTCACCGCGCCTGGTTCGGTGATCGGGGTTACCGGCGGCCAGCAGCGCGAGTCCAACTCGTTTCAGGAGTTGCTCAGCAGCCCGTTCGTTCGTTTCGCGCCGGGGCCGGTCGACTATGTGTCCTCACCCATCGGGCCTACGGGCGAACGGCGAGTGGTTGCGTTCGGACTGCGTCTGCTGACCGTGCACGGGCGCCGGGTGGCCGTTTTGCAGCGGGGTGCCCGCCCCGAATACGGCCGGTCCAGCGCGCGGCTCGAGATCCTCGCGGCCGACGAGGCAGGCTCCACGGCGCTTCTGGTGGAGTTGCGTCGCTTGATGCTCGAGCGCAGTGTGCTTCGCGGGCAGGTGCTCTCGTTCAGCGGCAATGAGTACGGTCCGAGTGCGGCGGGCATCGACTTCCTGGAGCGGCCGACGGTGACCCGCGATCAGGTGATTCTCCCGGACGGCGTTCTCGATGACCTCACCCGACAGGTGATCACCATTGGCACGCACCGGGATGTTCTGAGAGCTTCGGGCCGCCACCTCAAACGAGGCGTTTTGCTGTACGGTCCTCCTGGATCAGGCAAGACCCTGACGATACGGCACTTGCTGAGCGAGACCCCCGACATCACCGCTGTCGTCCTTGACGGTGCCAGCATCCAGTTCGTCACGCAGGCCGCTGAACTGGCCCGCTCCATGCAACCCGCCATTGTCGTGCTTGAGGACGTCGACCTGGTGGCGACCGATCGGAGCTTCTCGATGGGACCCCAACCGCTGTTGTTCGCCATGCTTGACGCCCTCGACGGTCTTGATGGCGACGCGGACGTCGCATTCGTGCTCACCACCAACCGCGTTGAAGTGCTCGAGAACGCGCTCGTCGACCGTCCCGGCAGAATCGACCTCGCTGTCGAGATTCCACGACCTGATGCCGATGCACGAACCCGGCTGTTCACTCTTTACGCCGACCAAATGCCACTTTCGGCCGAGGCGATCGAGCGGGCAGCCGGTCGCGCTGAGGGCGCAACAGGTGCCTTTGCGAAAGAGGTCATGCGCCGCACCATGTTGCTGGCTGCCGAGGAGGATCGTCAGCCGACCGATGACGATCTGGCGGCTGCGATGGACCGCCTGCTCTCGGCCCGCGATGAGCTCACTCGCCGGTTACTCGGTGCTTCAGACGATTCGGAAGAATTCGACGATCGCGGTGATCAAGCGACGCCAGAGTCAGCGTGGGTTCCCCTGGCCTGACATCGGAACCGGGCGTGCTGACGGGGCATGGGATGGCCGTGAACGAGAACAGGGTGCCCCGCCAACGGCGAGGCACCCTGAACGAAGGTGGAGAAGACTTACGCGGCGACGAGTGCTGCGTCGCGAACGGTCTCCATGGCCTTGGCCCACACGACGAGCTGGTCGAGCATCGGCGCAACGGTCGCGGCCGAGAGCTCGGTCGGTGCGAAGGTGCTGAAGTTCTCGAAGTCGGTGAAGAGGCTGAACATGCCGGTCTTCTGAACGTGGGCGAGCTGGAGCTCCGAAAGGATTCCGCGGAGGTGCTCGACCGCACGAACGCCCGAAGCTGATCCGTATCCGACCATGCCGGCTGCCTTGTTGTTGAACTCGGCGTTCAGGTAGGAGAGCGCGTTGGCGAGGGCCGGGGTAACCGAGTGGTTGTACTCGCCGGTGATGAAGATGTATCCATCGAACTCGGCGATCTTCTGGGACCATGCCTTGGTGTGGTCGTTCGCGTAGTTCTGGTACGCGGCGGGGTATCCCTCATCGAGGACCGGCAGGTTGTAAGCCGCAATGTCAACGAGCTCGAACTCAGCGTCCGTGCGCTGCTGCGCCTGCGCGAGAACCCATTCGGCAACGCCGAGGTTGATGCGTCCCGGGCGGGTGCTTCCGGTGACAATAGCGATCTTAGTCATTGGCGACCTTCCAAATAGTTGATGTGTCAATTAGTCTGACGGTAACAGTCTGGGTGTCATTGATTGTCATGTCAACTAAATGGAGGTGAATCTTTCGATGAGTGCAGAAGAGTCTCAGCCACGCTGGTTGGACGACAGGGAAAAGGCCGTCTGGCTGACCCTCCGCGAGTTCATTTGGGAGTTTCCCACCGCGATTGATCGCCAGCTCCAGCGGGATTCAGCGCTGTCCGTTGTGGAGTACTCGGTGCTTGCGGCTCTCTCCGAATGCCCCGGCGCGCGAAAGCGGTCCGGCGACCTTGCCGCCGACCTGGGCTGGGACCGAAGTCGGCTTTCCCACCTGGTCAAGCGCATGGAGGTCAAGGGAACCGTCGCCCGTGCTCATTCGGATGCTGACGGTCGAGGCCAGGACATCGCACTCACCGATGCGGGATGGGACGAAATTCGCGCCGCGGCACCGGGTCATGTGACTTTCGTGCGCGAATCGGTTTTCGATCCGCTGACCCCCGAAGAGCAGGACCAGCTCGAATCGATGCTGACGCGCATCCGGGCGCAGATCACTACCGAAGGCCTGTGGGGGCGAAAGAAGGCGGGGGTCGACTGCCCACCCGACGCCACATCCGGGCCGGGGTCGACCGCGTCATCCGCAGCGTGCGATGCCGCGGGCACTGTCGAGCCTGAGGTCGACGCCCCTGAGACGTGCCCCGCGACCTGATCTTCGTCCCGCGGTCTCGAACCGCCGGGTTCAGCCCGTTGGCGGCGCCTTGGGCCTGGTCAGCGGAAGGGGTTCTCTCCACGTGCTTCCGCTCGACGCGAGGAGCTGGGATGGCAGCTTGCGTTCGTACAGCCCGTAGACGTTCTGTGTGGCCTCGGCGAGCGACCCCCAGTACCCGATCAGTTCACGCCGACCCGGGTCGGCATGCCATGTCACCGCCCGGAAGTACAGTACGTGTCCAGGGCCGAGCTTCAGTTTCCGGATCACTGCGATCGGAGTCTGCGATGCACCGTGGGTCACCTCCCACTCGATCGCTTTCGTAAAGTTCGACAGATCCGGCATAAGTCGAATATACGTTCGAAACTCCTGACAATCAAACTCAGGACGCCGATTCCGGGACATTGCCCGGCTGGCTTCTGGGTTAGCGTTGAGAGGGAACCGAGAGGACTCCCCGATGAGCGTTGAGCTGCAGAACCTTGCCACCGAAATCGCACTCCAGGCTGGTGAACTCATCCACCGTCGCCGTCGCGAGGGCGTCACCGTCGCCGCCTCCAAATCGTCGGCCGAAGATGTCGTTACCCTCGCCGACCGGGAGTCGGAGGACCTCATCCGTTCGCTGATCGCCGATGCGCGCCCCGGCGATGGGTTCTACGGTGAAGAGTCGACGGCAACGGGCAGTTCGACCGGACTCACCTGGGTCGTCGACCCGATCGACGGCACCGTCAACTACCTCTACGACATCCCGAACTACGCCGTCAGCATCGCCGTCGTCGAGGGCGACCCTGACCCGCACTCGTGGATCGGGCTCGCCGGAACCGTGGTGAACCCGGCGGCGGGGGAGACGTTCAGCGCGTCGCGCGGCGGTGGCGCGACCCTCAACGGCGCAATGATTCGGGCGAACACGGATGTCACTCCGTCGCTTGCGATGGTCGGAACGGGTTTCAGCTATACCGCCGAGCGCCGCATCTGGCAGGCGGGAATCGTGCAGCAGCTGGTCGGCCAGGTCCGCGACATCCGCCGCATGGGCTCGGCGGCGCTCGACCTGTGCTCCGTCGCGTGCGGCCGACTGGACGCGTACTACGAGCGCGGACTCAACCCGTGGGACCACGCTGCCGGTGCGCTCATCGCCGAGGAAGCCGGCGCCCGCGTCGGCGGCCTGCACGGCGCAGCGGCGAGCCGCGACTTCACCCTCGCCGCCGATCCCGTTCTCTTCGACGCGCTCCACGAGATGCTGATCGAAGCGGGCGCGGAGGCATCCGTTCTCGGCTGACCGGTCTGCTTAACAACAGAAGCCGGGCCCGCGGGCCCGGCTTCTCGCGTGTGAGGGTTACTGGCCCTGCTCCTTGTAGCGGGCCTCGGTGGCGTCCTTCTGCGGCGCCCACCATGCCTCGTTGTCCCGGTACCACTCGATGGTGTCGCGGAGTCCGGCCTCGAAATCGGAGAACTGCGGAGCCCAGCCGAGCTCGGTGCGCAGACGCGTCGAGTCGATTGCGTAGCGAAGGTCGTGGCCGGCACGGTCGACGACGTGGTCGTACGCGTCAGCGGGCTGGCCGAGCTGGGTGAGGATGAGTTCGACGACCTCTTTGTTATTCTTCTCGCCGTCAGCGCCGATGAGGTAGGTCTCGCCGATCTCACCCTTGTCGAGGATCGTGAGCACCGCGGACGAGTGGTCGTTGGCGTGGATCCAGTCGCGCACGTTTTCGCCGGAGCCGTAGAGCTTGGGGCGCTCGCCGCGGAGCACGTTGGTGATCTGGCGCGGGATGAACTTCTCGACGTGCTGGTACGGCCCGTAGTTATTGGAGCAGTTCGAGATCGTCGCCTTCACGCCGAACGAGCGGACCCAGGCGCGAACGAGCAGGTCGCTGCCCGCCTTCGTCGACGAGTACGGGCTGGACGGGTTGTACGGGGTGCTCTCGGTGAACCGGTTAGGGTCATCGAGTTCGAGGTCGCCGTAGACCTCGTCCGTCGAGATGTGGTGAAAACGCTTGTCGTGCTTCCGCGCCGCCTCGAGCAGCGTGTATGTCCCGATGATGTTGGTGTCGAGGAACGGCCGCGGGTCGTTCAGCGAGTTGTCGTTGTGGCTCTCTGCCGCGTAGTGCACGACGGCATCCGTCTCAGCGACGAGGGAATCGACGAGGGCAGCATCCTGGATGTCACCCTTCACGAAGGTGAAGCGATCCTCGGGCAGCCCGGCGAGAGAGGCGAGGTTGCCGGCGTAGGTGAGCTTGTCGAGCACTGTCACCGAGTGGTCGGTGTTCGCGAGAACGTAGTGGACGAAGTTCGAGCCGATGAATCCGGCGCCGCCGGTTACGAGAAGTCTGGACACGCGGCCAGTTTATCCAGACGGATGCTGTGAGGCGCTTTTTGAAGACTCTCAGACTGCGATGGCACGATATTTATCAGCGCGCAAGCCCCACCGCAAATTTCGGCAGACGGCATCCGCTCTCTTACCCTTGCA
This sequence comes from Mycetocola sp. Y444, assembly GCF_059445295.1. Lineage (NCBI taxonomy): Bacteria > Bacillati > Actinomycetota > Actinomycetes > Micrococcales > Microbacteriaceae > Mycetocola > Mycetocola sp. Y444. The sequence continues at coordinate 230,951 of NZ_JCAIUB010000002.1, forward strand.
GACGCAAGCGACCCACGAGCCGACAGTGGCTATCGCATTCATCGAGAAAGACGCTCATGACCTCTATTACACCGGCGGGTCAGGCGGACACCGCCCCCGCGTCAAAACTCAAGCGGAGCATCACAGGTCCTCTTCTCTTCCTGTTCGTCCTTGGCGATGTGCTCGGCGCAGGGATTTACGCTCTCATGGGTGTGCTGTCGGCCGAGGTCGGCGGGGCGCTGTGGGCACCGCTCATTCTCGCTCTGCTGCTCGCTCTGCTCACCGCCGGCTCGTACGCGGAACTGGTCACCAAGTACCCGAAGGCCGGCGGCGCCGCGGTGTTCGCCGAGCGGGCGTTCAAGAAGCCGATCATCTCGTTCCTCGTCGGTTTCAGCATGCTGGCAGCCGGCGTGGTCAGCGCCGCAGGACTGTCACTCGCCTTCGCCGGGGAATACCTCGGCACCTTCCTCGACGTGCCGCCGATTCCCGCAGCCATTGTTTTCCTCGCGCTCGTCGGATGCCTCAACGCGCGCGGCATCCGTGAGTCGATGGGAAGCAACTTCGTCATGACGATCATCGAGTTGAGCGGTCTCGTCATCGTCGTCGTTGTGGTCGCCATCATGCTCGCGAACGGCGGTGGCGACGTGTCGCGCATCGGTGAGTTCCCCGCCGGCTCGGTGCCAGCGGTCGCGACCCTGAGCGCCGCGATCATCGCCTACTACTCGTTCGTCGGCTTCGAAACGAGCGCCAACGTCGCCGAGGAGATCAAGAACCCGAGCAAGGTCTACCCGCTCGCGCTGTTCGGGTCGCTCGCCACAGCCGGCGTCGTGTACATCCTCGTCGGGCTCGCCAGCTCGATCGCGCTGCCCGCGAGCGAACTCGCTGACTCGTCCGGCCCGCTGCTCGCGGTTGTCGCTGCAAGCGGTGTCGGAATCCCCGAGTGGATCTTCAGCCTCATCGCCCTCGTCGCCGTCGCCAACGGTGCGCTGCTCACGATGATCATGTCGAGCCGCCTCACCTACGGCATGGCGGAACACGGACTTCTGCCGAGCGTCCTCGGCAAGGTGCTGCCGAAGCGAAAGACACCGTGGGCCGCGATCGTGGCGACGACCCTGGTTGCGATGGCGCTCACCCTCGTCGGTGACGTGTCGACCCTCGCCGAGACGGTCGTTCTTCTGCTGCTCTTCGTGTTCATCTCCACGAACGTCGCGGTTCTCGTGCTCCGCCGCGACAAGGTCGAGCACAAGCACTTCAAGGTCTGGACCTTCGTGCCCGTCCTCGGTGTTCTCTCCTGCGTCCTCCTGCTCACCCAGCAGAGCGGTCAGGTGTGGCTTTTTGGGCTGCTGCTTCTCGCAGCCGGCGTCGTGCTGCACTTCGTCGCGGGTGCTGTGCGAAAGAAGCGCGCGAACCAGTAGCCGACGGAATCCTCCGCCGGGGCATCCGCTGGGCGTTGGATCACTCGAAGGTGACACTTTTTGTGGGTGATGCTCGCGCTCACCCACAAAAAGTGTCACTTTCATGCCGGGTGCCGGGTGCCGGGTGCCGGATGCCGGCGGGTCTAGCTGAGCGCCAGCCGTAACCCTTCGAGCAGCGGCGTCGTCGGTCGTCCGATCAGGCGAGACAGGTCGCCTGACGTGTCCGCGAGGTCGCCGTTTCGGATGTCTCCGTCGAGGCGGACGATGAAACCGATGGTTCCCTCATCGAGACCCGCAGCCCGGAGAGCGGCGGCGTGCTCCTCCGGCGTTACCGAGGTGAAGGTGATTGCTCGTCCGGACAGTTCGCTGAAGGCCGCGGCGAGCTGGTTGCCGTCCCAGGCGACATCACCCGAGAGTTCGTAGACGGCACCGTCGTGCCCGTTCCCGAGGAGCACGACCGCTGCCGCCTCCGCGAAATCGGTTCGCGACGCGCTCGCCACGCGGCCTTCGCCTGTGCTCGCGAGGTAGGTGCCTGACGTCGTCGCCTGCGTGAAGGCGCCGACATAGTTCTCGGTGTACCAGTTGTTGCGGAGGAAGGTGAAGGGGATGCCGCTGGCACGGATCATCTCCTCGGTTGCCTTGTGCTCGGGGGCGAGCACGAGAGTGGAGGTGTCGGCGTGCGGCGCGCTCGTGTAGACGATGCGCGATATCCCGGCGCGAACCGCGGCATCGACGACGTTCCTGTGCTGTTCGACCCGTCGCCCGGCTTCGCTGCCGGAAACGAACATCAGAGTGTCGGCTCCGGCGAAAGCGGCATCGAGAGTCGCGGGCTTGGAGTAGTCGACGACGGCGGTTCTGACGCCGAGAGCTGACCCCAGCTCGGCGAGTTTCTCCTCGGAACGACCGGTGCCGGTGATCTCGCCTGGCTGGGCGCCGCGCTCGAGCAGGTGTTCAATGATGAGCTGGCCGAGCTGGCCCGTTGCTCCTGTGACGACGATCGACATGTCTCCCTTTCACGGCACGGCTGGTTCGTGCTCTCTCCCAGGGGGAACCGTCGGTGAGGCGATCTGCTTCCCGATTGACGGCATCCGTTTGTCGAATCGATCCGGTCTGGATTCCCGCCTAGATTCCCGCTGTACCGAGCAGGCTACCGACAGCGAACGTCGCGCCGAGGGCGAGTGCACCACCAACGACCACTCGGATCGTCGGGCGAAGCGGTGGGCTGCCGCCCAGCTTCGCCCCCAGCGCCCCGGTGAGCGCGAGGGCGATCAGCACCGAGACGAATGTCACGGGGATACGCCATTCGACGGGCGGCAGGAGAATCGCGAGCATCGGCAGGATCGCCCCGACGGTGAAGGCGACGGCCGACGCGAACGCGGCGTGCCAGGGGTTGGCGATATCGGCCTCGCGGATTCCGAGTTCGACCGAGAGATGCGCGGCGAGAGCGTCATGCTCCGTGAGTTCGGTGGCGACCTGGCGCGCCGTGCTTTCCTGCAGGCCGCGCTGCTGGAGCATCCCCGTCAGTTCCTCGAGCTCCTCGTCCGGCATGTCACGCAACTCGGTGCGCTCCTTCGCGACGAGAGCGCGCTCGCTGTCACGCTGGCTCGACACCGAGACGTACTCGCCGAGAGCCATCGAGATGGCGCCTCCGATGAGCCCGGCGGCGCCCGCCGACAGGATCGGCAGGTACGCGGTCGTCGCACCGGCGACGCCGACGACAAGCGCCGCGGTGGAGACGATACCGTCGTTGGCGCCGAGAACGCCGGCGCGCAGCCAATTGAGTCGACTCGCGAGGCCGCTGTTCGAGTGGGGCTCGTTCGCGTGCGAACCGGGCCCGGCGGGGTTGTCCAGCGCGCTCATGGACGCAGTTGAGCACGGTCAGGGTCTCGGTGCGAGGGTCCAAAGGCAGGGATGCAGAAGGGGCGGATCGCGATCGCGATCCGCCCCTTCACGAGCAACTACGGTGTGCGGAGCCAGACCGTCGTGTCGCCCGGGAGCGTTTTGCCGTCGAACGCACCGCTGGAGAGGATCAGCTCAGCTCCCGCGAGCGATGCCGGCAGCGCGACATCGGTTGTGCTGGTGTTTGCAACCACGGTGACCGCGCCGTTGGTGAACGCGATCACGTCGTCGCCGAGGCCATCGATCCACTCGAGGGTGCCGAGGCCGAGTGACTGCTCCCGACGGACGCGCAGCGCCTCGCGGTACAGTTCGAGCGTCGAACCCTCAACACCAGCCTGGGCGTCGCGGGCGTACGGTGCCCAGTCGGCCGGCTGCGGCAGCCAGGCGTCGCCGGTGGAGTTGAAGCCATACGCCGGAGCGTCCGCTTCCCACGGAATCGGCACGCGGCATCCGTCACGGCCGTACCGCTCGCCGTTCGTACGGAACCAGGTGGGGTCCTGGCGGGCGTCATCCGGCAGGTCGATGACCTCGGGAAGCCCGAGTTCCTCACCCTGGTAGATGTACGCGCCACCGGGCAGCGCGAGCATGAGCGCGGTTGCCGCTCGGGCGCGCTGGAGGCCGATCTCGCGAACGGGCTGGCCGGGGCTCTTCGGGCCGATGCCGTGACCCTGCGGGTTCTCGGCGGTCAGCGCGAGCCGTGATGCGTGGCGAACCACGTCGTGGTTGGAGAGCACCCAGGTGCTCGGTGCGCCGACGGTGCTGAACGCCTCGAGCGATTCGTCGATGACAGCGCGCAGGGCGGATGCCTCCCACGGGGTCTCGAGGTACGGGAAGTTGAATGCCTGCTGCATTTCGTCGGGGCGCACCCACTTGGCCATCTTTGCCAGCGGTTCGACCCACGCCTCGGCGCACAGCACCCGGTCGCCCTCGTACTCTTCGAGGACCTGGTGCCAGTCGCGGTAGATGTCGTGGACACCTTCCTGGCCCCAGTACGGAGCGCCGCCGTCGATGTCGTCGAAGTCGTCGATACCCGGCTCGAGTCCGAGCGGGGTGGTGCCGCCCATGCTGCCGCCCTCGGCCGGCGGGGTGTAGTCGGGCAGGCCGTCGGCCTTGATCATGCCGTGGGCAACGTCGACGCGGAATCCATCGACGCCGCGGTCCAGCCAGAAGCGCAGGACATCGCGGAACATGGTGCGGACGTCTTCGTTGTTCCAGTCGAAGTCAGGCTGGCTCGAGTCGAAGAGGTGCAGGTACCACTGCCCGGCAGTGCCGTCGGGGTTCGTGGTTCGGGTCCACGCCGGTCCGCCGAACACGCTCTGCCAGTTGTTCGGGGGAAGCTCGCCGTTCTCGCCCTTGCCGTCGCGGAACATGTAGTGCGCGCGTTCCGGCGAACCGGGGCCTGCGGCGAGTGCCGCCTGGAACCACTCGTGTGCGTCGGAGGAGTGGTTGGGGACCAGGTCGACAATGACGCGGATGCCGTTCTCGTGCGCCTTCGCGGTCATCGCGTCGAAGTCGTCGAGGGTTCCAAAGAGCGGGTCGACATCGCAGTAGTTCGCGACGTCGTAGCCGGCGTCCTTCTGTGGGCTCGTCATGAAGGGTGAGAGCCAGATGGCGTCGATGCCGAGGTCAGACAGCGAACCGAGTCGAGAGGTGATTCCAGGCAGGTCGCCGATGCCGTCGCCGTTCGCGTCGGCGAAGGAACGAGGGTAGATCTGGTAGATGACGGCGGAGCGCCACCACTCGGGGCTGGTGGGGGTATTCATGCGGCTACTCTATGGCATCCCTCTCACGCTCTGTAAGCGCTTACGGGACGGCTCAGGTGACAAATGGGTAACTGTCCCCGAAAGGGGCGCGCCGTTGCTTGTGTTTTACACATCGACCGGGTATATCTGGAAACGCTTACAGCACTTGTCGGCACCGAGAGAATGGCCTTTCGCGCTCATGGCGTCCCGAACCGGAACACTGGATCGGCTTCGTCGGCGGCCATGACGGGCAACGAGGCCTCGTTCACACACGTAATCATGAAAGGCACACCAATGAGGGTGAAAAACTCTTCGTTCCTGAAGGCGGGCGCGTTGGCGGCAGTTGCCGCACTGTCGCTCGCGGGCTGCTCTGCCGGCGGAAGCGACAAGGCAGAGGGCGATTCAGAATCGACACTGACCGTTTGGGTCGACGCAGACCGCGCGCCGGTGCTCAAGGAAGCGGCCGAAGACTTCACCGAGGAATCGGGCGTCAAGGTCAAGCTGGTCCAGAAGGACTTCACCAAGATCCAGGACGAGTTCATCGCCCAGGTCCCGTCGGGTAAGGGCCCTGACATCACCATCGGCGCCCACGACTGGCTCGGCAACTTCGTCACCAACGGTGTCGTTCAGCCGATCGAGCTGGGCGACAAGGCCGCCGAGTTCGAAGACGTCGCGATCCAGGCGACGAGCTACGAGGGCAAGACCTACGGCCTGCCGTATGCGATCGAGAACCTCGCGCTCCTGCGCAACACGGCACTCGCACCCAACGCACCGACGTCATACGACGACATGGTCGCAACGGGCAAGGCAGCCGGAACCGAGTTCCCCTTCATCGTGCAGGTCGGACCGGAGAGCGACCCGTACCACCTGTACCCGTTCCAGACGTCGTTCGGTGCCCCTGTCTTCGGCACCAACCCCGACGGCAGCTACAACCCTGAGGACCTGCAGATCGGTACCGGCACCGCCTTCGCGACCTGGCTCGCGGAGCAGGGCGCGGCTGGCAACCTGAGCACCTCGCTCACGAGCGACATCGCGCAGGAGAAGTTCAACGCCGGTGCGAGCCCGTACTTCCTCACCGGTCCGTGGAACGTCGGCGGCGCTCAGGAAGCCGGCATCGACGTTGCCGTTGACCCGATCCCGTCCGCAGGCGGACAGCCCGCACAGCCCTTCGTCGGCGTGCAGGCCTTCTTCGTCTCTGCGAAGAGCAAGAACACCCTCGCGGCCAACGAGTTCCTCACGAACTTCATCGCCACCGAAGACGTTCAGACCGCTCTCTTCGAAAAGGGCCAGCGTCCGCCGGCCCTCACCGCCTCGTTCGAGGCTGCGGCAAGCGACCCCATCGTCGCCGCATTCGGTGCGGTGGGCGTCAACGGCGTCCCCCAGCCGACCATCCCGCAGATGGGTAAGGTCTGGCAGTTCTGGGGTGTCACCCAGGCAGCCATCATCAACGGCGAAGGTGACCCCACCGAGCTGTGGACCAAAATGACCGCAGACATCCAGGCTGCGATCGCAGAATAGCGAAGTCAGGATGCCGGGAGGCGGGCAATAGCTCGCCACCCGGCATCCTTTCTCCGTCACGCACACATCAACTGAGGCGACCATGCAGACGAGTACCGAGAAATCCCCCGAGACCACACCGCAGGTCGCCGAGTCGAAGCGGCAGAAGCGCGCCGCCCGCATCGCTGACCACGCGTCTGGGTCGATAACGGCTCTCCTCATCAAGATCGGCATGCTCGCCGTCGTTGACGCCATTGCCGTCTATGGCCTCTTCGTGCTCTTCCTCCGCCAGGACTGGGTGATCTTCGCGATCGTCCTGCTGGTCACCGTGGCGATCAACGTCATCTACTTCAAGCGTGGACTGCTGCCGCTGAAGTACCTGGCCCCTGGCCTCGTCTTCCTCCTGATCTTCCAGATCTTCGTCGTCGGCTACACCGCGTACATCTCCTTCACCAACTACGGCACCGGGCACAACAGCACCAAAGCGGATGCCGTCAGCTCGCTGATCCAGTCGGCCCAGTACCGCGTGCCGGACTCTCCGACCTACGGCTTGACGGTCGTCGAGCAGCTGGGTGCGTTCAGCTTCCTGGTGACTGACCCCGACGGTGACGTGCTGATCGGAAACACCGAGACCCCGCTGACCGAGGTGTCCGACGCCGAGATGTCCGGCGACAAGGCCGTGAGCCTGCCGGGCTACACCAGCCTCAACTTCACCGACATCGTTACCAACCAGGACGCGATCGCGGCCATGACCGTGCAGATCTCGGATGACCCCAACGACGGGGCTCTCCGAACCCCGGATGGATCGAGCGCGTACCTCTACCTCTCCACGCTTGCCTACGACGAGGCCGCTGACACCATGACGAACACCGAGACCGGTGTCGTCTACTCCGACACCGGCAACGGCGCGTTCACCTCGGAGGACGGCGAAGAACTGCTGCCAGGCTGGAGCGTCGTGATCGGGGCGGAGAACTACCTCACGGCCTTCACCGACCAGAGCATCCGCGGACCGCTCATCGCCGTCACGACGTGGACCTTCCTCTTTGCAATACTCAGCGTCGCGACGACGTTCATGCTCGGCCTGTTCCTCGCTGTCGTCTTCAACGACATGAGGATGCGGGGCAGGAAGTTCTACCGCGTGCTGATGATCCTGCCGTACGCGTTCCCCGGCTTCCTCGGGGCCCTCGTCTGGGCTGGGATGCTCAACAAGGACTTCGGGTTCGTCAACCTCGCACTCCTCGGCGGGGCAGAGATCCCCTGGCTGACCAACGAGTGGCTGGCGAAGTTCAGCATCCTGTTCGTCAACCTCTGGCTCGGCTTCCCGTACATGTTCCTCGTCTGCACCGGGGCGCTCCAGTCAATCCCCGACGAACTGCAGGAAGCGGCGAAGATGGACGGCGCGAACCCGTGGCAGGTGTTCCGCCGCATCAAGTTCCCCCTGCTGCTCGTCTCGGTTGCCCCGTTGCTGATCTCATCGTTCGCGTTCAACTTCAACAACTTCAACCTGATCTACATGCTCACCAACGGCGGTCCGCGAGACGCGTCGGCGAGCATCAACGTCGGCGGGTCCGACATCCTCATCTCGATGGTTTACAAGGTCGCGTTCGTCGGGGCCAACCGTGACTACGGGCTCGCGAGCGCATTCTCGATCATCATCTTCGTGATCGTGGCGATCATCGCCATCGTGAGCTTCCGGCAGACAAAGGCACTGGAGGACTTGAACTAATGTCTCTCACCACTCCGACGGTCGCCGCTACCGGCACCCCGACCGAGCCGCGCTCGATCCCCACGAAACGGCCGTTCAAGTTCAGCCGCTGGTTCGCAGCAACCGGATGGCGGCACCTCGTCGGCATCGTGATGGTCGTCTTCTCGGTCTTCCCGCTGCTGTACGTCCTGAGCGCGTCATTCAACCCGAACGGCACACTGTTGCAGTCGAACGGTCTTTTCTCCGCGTTCGGCCCCGACAACTACGTCGACTTGTTCAACACTCCGGAGCAGCCGTACGCCGCGTGGTTCGTGAACACCCTGGTCATCGGCCTGACCACGGCGGTCGGAACCGTCTTCCTCGGTGCGCTCGCCGCATACTGCTTCAGCCGGATGCGATTCGTCGGCCGCCGGTTCGGACTGATGTCGCTGCTGATCGTGCAGATCTTCCCGCAGCTGCTCGCGGTGGTCGCGATCTTCCTCCTGCTCACGACGCTCGGCGATATCTTCCCGATCCTCGGCCTGGACAACCAGATCGCCCTGATCCTCGTGTACCTCGGCGGAGCGCTCGGCGTGAACACGTACCTGATGTACGGGTTCTTCAACACGGTGCCGTCGTCGCTCGACGAAGCGGCCAAGCTTGACGGCGCCGGTCACGCACGGATCTTCTTCACCATCATCCTGCGCCTCGTCGCACCGATCCTCGCGGTGGTCGGGCTGCTGAGCTTCATCGCAACCACGAGCGACTTCGTCATCGCGAGCGTTGTGCTGGTGAGCCCCGAGCGGCAGACACTCGCCGTCGGCCTCTACCAATTCGTGTCGCAGGAGTTCTCGAGCAACTGGGGCGTCTTCGCCGCCGGTGCCGTGCTCGCGGCGATCCCGGTGATGGCGCTGTTCCTGTACCTGCAGAAGTACATTGTCTCCGGCCTCACCGCCGGCGCCGTCAAGTAATGGAACCGCACCACGACGGGTCCCCGCTCTACGTCTCCAACCAGTCGCCGGCGCTCGGCGAGTGGGTGCAGGTCCGGCTCCGCGTGCCGCACGCCCTCGGCGAGCCGCTCGCGGTCCGGGTGCGTTCGAATCCGGATCGCGAGCCGCGCTTCTCTGAAGCCACCCTGCTGAGCACAGTGGCCGGCTGGGACTGGTGGCAGGCGGAGATCCTCATCGAGAACCCGGTGCACGGGTACCGGTGGGTTGTGCGGACAAGCGACGGGCGAGACCAGTGGATCAACGCCCGCGGTGTCTTCGACACCGAGACGCTCGACAGCGAGGATTTCAAGCTCACGAGCTACCCCGCTCCTCCCCGGTGGGCATCGGGCACCGTGCTCTACCAGATCCTCCCCGACCGGTTCGCACGGAGTGCGGCAGCCAGCCAGCGGGAAGCTCCGGACTGGGCGATCCCCGCCGAGTGGGACGACGAGGTTCTGCTTGAGCAGCCCGCTCGCTCGCAGCAGTTTTTCGGGGGCGACCTCGACGGCATCACCCTGCACCTTGACCACCTCGAGAAGCTCGGCGTCAGCGCCCTGTACCTCACCCCGATCTTCGCCGGCCGATCCAATCACCGCTACGACGCGTCCAACTTCGACGCCGTCGATCCGCTGCTCGGCGGCGATGAAGCACTCGTGCGGCTCGTCGAGGCCGCGCACGCTCGCGGACTCCGCGTCCTCGGTGACCTCACCAGCAACCATTCCGGCGACGCCCACGACTGGTTCGTCGCTGCCCACCGGCATCCGGAAGCCATCGAGAGCGACTTCTACCACTGGCTCGACGACGAGCAGGAGACGTACGCGTCATGGCTGGGCGTGCCGAGCCTGCCGAAGCTCAACTGGAACTCGCCCGAACTGCGCCGCCGGTTCATCGAGGGCGATGACTCGATCGTCGCGAAGTGGCTGAAGCCCCCGTTCGCGCTCGACGGCTGGCGCATCGACGTGGCCAACATGACCGGCCGTTTGGCGGACCAGGACCTCAACGCCGATGTGCGCCGCACCATCCGCCGCACGATGATCGACGTGAATCCAGACACCCTGCTCGTCGCTGAGTCGACCAATGACGCGTCGGTCGATTTCCAGGGCGACGGCTGGCACGGTGCGATGACCTACGCCAACTTCACCCGGCCGCTCTGGGGCTGGCTCAGCGAACCGGGCACCCCGGCGGGCGGCGGCCTCGGGATGAACATGTCGACCATGCCGGCCTACACCGGGCAGCAGTTCTATCGCGCGCACCGGCAGTTCTCCGCCGGATTCCCGTGGCAGACCAGGCTCGCCACCATGAACGCGCTCGACACCCACGACACCCCGCGGTTCGCGACGCACGCACTGCCCGGGGTGATCCCCGTCGCGCTCGGCATGTCGATGACGCTGCCGGGCATCCCGGTCGTCTTCGCCGGCGACGAGTTCGGGCTCACCGGTATCGACGGCGAACACTCGCGGACACCGATGCCGTGGGAGCGCGCCGACGAAGCCGGCGAGCGGATCGACCTGTACGCGACGCTCATCGGCCTGCGCCGTGCGCACTCGTCGCTCAACGGCGGCGGTATGCGGTGGTTGCACGTCGGTGACGATGCGCTCGTCTACGCCCGCGAAGACGAGTTCGAGACGATCCTCGTGGTTGCGGCACGCGCGGACTTCGATCTGCACGTGCACGCGGATGCCGTCGGCGGCGTGCCATCAGCCACCCGCCTGTTCGGGTCGGCGGCGTTGTCCACCGATGAGGATGGCATCCGCCTGTCGGGCGACGGGCCGGCTTTCGCCGTGTGGCAGTTGGCGGGCGTCGCGCTGTAGCGCCAGCGCGCCGTCGAGCCGCGCTGCCTGGCGCCCACCGCTGCACATCCATGCCCACGCTGCAGATACTTCTGCAGCGCGAGCATGGATGTGCAGCGCTCGGAGCGGGACGTGCTCGCTGTGCAACCCGGCGAGGGGACGTGCTCGCGGGGAAGCGCTCGGAGGGGACGTGCTCGCCGCGCAACTCGCGGACGGGCCTACTCGCCCGGCTTGGCCTTCGGGGCTTTCGGCTCCTTGGGGGCTTTGGGCGCCTTGGGCCCCTTCTCGTTGTTGCCGTTCCCGTTCCCGTTCCCGTTCCCGTTCCCGTTGCCATTGCCGTTGCCGGGCCCGTTTGGTTCCGACTCGTCCGGCTCGGACTCATCGGGTTCGGACTCATCGGGTTCGTCTTCGTTTTCCTCGTCGGTGACCGGCGTCGTGGGACTCACGGGCGTGACGGTCGTTGTCGGCTGCGGCTCCGGTTCGACGGGCGCCGGGGCCTGTGCTGCCAGTGCGGCGTCGACATCGGCGAGCACTGCGGCGAGTGCCGCGTCGATGCGCTTGTGCCGAGCGAATGAGACGGAGCCGTCGGCGGCTGCCTCCTCGAGTTCGGTGTCGAACGTCGTGAGCGTGTCACGCGCGAGCTGCAGTTCACCGTCGGCCACCGCCTGCGTGACCGTGAGCACTGTCGCCTGGAACCGCGTCGCCGCGTCGGTGTCCAGGTCCGGCGCGCTCGACTGGCACCCTGTCAGCGTGGCGACGCCCAGAACGGACGCGAGCATGAGCGGCGCCACACGGGAGGGGGGACCGGCAATGAAACGGGCGCTCATGGTGTCACGCTCTTCTGCAGCTCGTCGAGGTGCTCGCCGATCTCGCCCGGCACCGCCGGGTAGTCGACGGGCGCAGGTTCTGTGGTGCCGCTCAGGGAGACCCCCAGGGCGACGGCGATCGCGATGACGACGGCTGCTGCCGCTGCCGCGAGGGTCGCCGTCAACCTGATGCGCCGGCGTGGCCGTGCGGGCACCGACGCCGCCGTCACGGCATCCGTCACCGACTCTCGCGACGTGCCGGTTGTGCCGGGTGTGAGGAGTGCGGTCGACGCCCTGCTGGCCTCCGACGTGGCACCCAACAGCGCGGTGGGGGAGCCGGTGTCGACCACGGTCGCCGCGGTGGGGGAGCCGGTGTCGACCACGGTCAGCGCGGTAGGGGAGCCGGTGTCGACCACGGCCATCGCGGCGGTCGCCTCGTCGGGGTCTGAGGCCGACCGGTAAGCGCCGAGCCGCCGGATGCCGCGAAGCGCCAGCGCGACCTCGTGCGCGGTCGGCCGGTTCGCGGGCAACCGCGCAGTCATGGCGGTGAGCGTCTCGGCGAGCAGCGGGTCAAGGTCACCCGGCAGCTCGGGGTCTCGCGTCAGCGGAGCGAGTGCCGCGTGCTGCCCTGATCCAGAGAATGCGCGCCGGCCGGTCGCGCACTCGAGGAGGACCAGGCCGAGGGAGTACACGTCGCTCTCCGGTCCGACGTCTTCTCCGCGGGCCTGTTCGGGACTGAGATACCCCGCGGAGCCGACCGTGAAGTGCGTCGCCGTGATGCGGGTGCCATCCACCAGGCGAGCGATGCCGAAGTCACTGAGCTTCGGGTGCGGGCGCGTGTCGTTGCCCGCCGTGTGGGCGAGCAGGATGTTCGCGGGTTTCACGTCGCGGTGCACAACGCCCCTGTCGTGGATGTAATTCAGGGCATCGGCGAGGTCGGCACCGATGTGCCGGGTATCGTCGGCGCTGAGCGCCCCGTGCGCGAGGCCCTCACGGAGGTCTGACCCGCGGATGAGTTCCATCACGAGGTAGGAGCGGGGGTGCAGCGGGTCGCTCTCGTCGGTTCCGGCGTCGAGCAGCGTCACGAGTCCGGGGTGGGTCAGGCTCGCGAGCAGTGACATCTCGCCCTGCTGTCGGCGGAAGTCGCCCGGCGACGCGGATGCCGGCGAGAAAAGTTTTACGGCGACGTCGCGCTGCAGCGACTCGTCGCGGGCGCGGTACACCGAGGCCATGCCGCCGGCGCCGATGAGCGCGAGCAGGCGGTATCGCCCCGACAGAGTCAGGTCGATGGGCGGTGCGTGTGAGATCTCGGTCATGGGTCCTTCCCTCCTGCCATGCTACGGTTCCAGCACAAGCGCCCGGTATGGTTCGAAGCACCCCGCGATGGATGCTAGTCTCTACTGGTGCCATTTCGTATGGCCACGCTCCGGTAGCTCAGTGGTAGAGCACTTCCTTGGTAAGGAAGAGGTCGTCGGTTCAAACCCGACTCGGGGCTCGTTACTTTCTCGGTAAGCCCGGGCGAAGTTTCGCGGCAGGGTAGCTCAGTTGGTGAGAGCGCACGACTCATAATCGTGAGGTCGCGGGTTCGAATCCCGCTCCTGCTACGGGGAAAGGCCCCTCAAGGCCTCTTCCCACTGAACCCCAAGGTCTCGCCACCTTGGGGTTTCTCCGTTTCCGGGGCCCTGTTTCCGTCATCCCGGCCGTCGCACCATGCATGCAAAGGCGACGGAGTGCAACCCCGGTAAACGTTCAGCCCGCGGCAACGTAAAATCGATGGGTACTCGGCGTCGCCGAGGTCGAGAGGGAGTCTTTTTTGGCCGGCAATGCAACGACCACACATCGCAACGTCTCGTTGCTGTCTGTTTCGTCCACACTCGCCTCTCGCGTCACAACGTCGGAGGAGATCGACGCCCGCCTGAAACCCGTGCTCAAGCGGCTGCGCTTGCCGCAGCGTCTGCTGCAGCGCGTCGCCGGCGTTCACGAGCGCCGCAACTGGGAAGAAGGCGTCACCTTCGATACCGCAGCGGTCGATGCAGGCAATCGCGCCATGGCATCCGCCGGTATCACTCCCGACAAGGTCGGCCTTCTCATCAACACGTCGGTGACCCGCAAGCACCTCGAACCGTCTGTCGCGGTCAAGATGCACCACGGGCTCGGCCTGCCGTCGTCGGCGATCAACTTCGACATCGCCAACGCGTGCCTCGGTTTCGTGAACGGCATGACCCTGGCGTCGCAGCTCATCGACGCCGGTCAGATCGAATACGCGGTGATCATCGACGGCGAGGATGCCGACGAGATCCAGCACAACACCATCGAGCGGCTTCACCGCCCGGACATCAGCCGCACAGACTTCATGAGCGAGTTCGCGAGCCTCACCCTCGGGTCCGGCGCTGCAGCCGCTGTTCTCGGTCGCGCTGATGACAACCCGAACGGGCACCGCATCCTCGGCGGCGTCACTCGTGCGGCCACCCAGTTCAACGAACTCTGCGTCGGCAGCGTCGACGGCATGTTCACCGACGCGAAGGCGCTGCTCAAGGGCGGCATGCAGCTCGTCACTTCGGCGTGGAAAGAAGCCCGCACCGACTGGAGCTGGGCCTCGATGGACCGCTACATCATGCACCAGGTGTCCGACGTGCACACCAACGCCATCATCAAGGCGATCGGCATCGATCGCACTCGGGTGCCACTGACCTACCCGACCCTCGGCAACGTCGGCCCCGCGTCCATCCCCATCACGCTCGCCTCGCAGGCGGACAGCCTCAAGAGCGGCGACCGCGTGCTGCTCATGGGCGTTGGTTCCGGCCTTAATACGGCCATGATGGAACTCGCCTGGTGAGTCCCCGGCTGCCGCGTGCGGCTGAGCTGCGCTCGCCCGCGACCCTTCCCCCGCTCGGCCTCGACGGCCTCGATCCCGCCTTCTCCCGGATTGTGACGACGACGGATGCCGCGGCATCCGTTGGTCACGACTGGCACGTTCTCGACAACGCCGGCCGCCTCGCCGAACTTGGCGTGACGCCGGTCGGCACCATTCTCTGCGTTCACGGCAACCCGACCTGGTCGTACCTGTGGCGCCGTCTCGTGTCACAGGCGACGGATGCCGCCGCGAACGGCGGCGAGGCGTGGCGCGTTATCGCCGTCGACCAGCTGGACATGGGCTTCTCCGAACGCACGGGTGAGCGTCGACCGCTCGCGCAGCGTGTTCGGGACCTCGGTGCGCTCACCGACGCGCTCGAACTCGACGGACCGGTGTTCACCCTCGGACACGACTGGGGCGGTGTCGTGTCGCTCGGCTGGGCCGTCGATCACCCCGACCTGCTCGCCGGTGTGATGCTGCTCAACACGGCCGTGCACCAGCCGGAGGCCGATGCGATTCCCGCGCCGCTGCGACTCGCGCTGCAGCCCGCGCTGCTCGGCAACGCCACGGTTGCGACGCCCGCCTTCCTCGAGACGACGCTTGCTCTCGCGCACCCGCCGCTGCCGAAAGCAGTCAAGGACGGCTACCGCGCGCCATACAGCGACGCGACCCGGCGCGGAGGAATCGGCGGTTTCGTCGCCGACATCCCCGTCGACGCCGACCACGAGAGCTTCACCGAACTCACCCGGATCTCCTCTGGGGTCGCCCAGCTCACCGTTCCTGCGCTCATGCTGTGGGGCCCGCGCGACCCGATCTTCAGCGACAAGTACCTCGACGACCTCATCGACCGGCTGCCGCACGCCGACGTGCACCGGTTCGAAGGTGCCGGTCACCTCGTCGCGGAAGACGTGGACTACGCCGGTGCCGTCCTGACCTGGCTGGCCGACGGCATCCGCTCTGCCGGTGCCGATTCTGTGGCCGCAACGGAAGCCGCTGCCGACGACGAGCGCCAGCCGCTCTGGCACTACCTCGACGAATTGCGTGACAGCGACGACACGGTCGTGGTGGACATGGTGCCGCCAGCGGGCGATGAGCCGCGCGTCGTCAGCTGGAAGTTGCTGTCGCGCCGGGTGCGCCAGATTGCCTCTGGACTCAGCGCGATCGGTGTGACCAAGGGCGACCGGGTGTCGCTGCTGATCCCGCCGAGCGCCGACCTCGTCGCCGTTCTCTACGCGTGCCTGCGGATTGGCGCGATCGTCGTCGTCGCTGACGCCGGGCTCGGTCTCAAGGGGCTGACCCGAGCCGTTCGCGGCGCGTGCCCCGACCACATCATCGGTGCGGCGACCGGTCTTGCTGCGGCGCGCGCGCTCGGCTGGCCCGGCCAGAAGATCTCGACGGCGACCTACCCGGCGCCGGTTCGCCGCGCGCTCGACGTGTCGTACTCGCTCTCCGACCTGATCTCGCTCGGTTCCGACGAGATCATGCCAGAGCCTCCCGCACCGACCGACACCGCTGCCGTGCTGTTCACCTCAGGCTCGACCGGGCCTGCGAAGGGCGTCGTCTACACCCACGCCCAGCTGTCCGCGGTCCGTGACGCGCTCGCCGCTCAGTACGGCGTCGGGGTTGGAACAGGGCTCGTCGCCGGCTTCGCGCCGTTCGCGCTGCTCGGCCCGGCGCTCGGCGCCCGGTCGGTCACGCCCGATATGGACGTGACCTCGCCGAAGACCCTCACCGCGACCGCCGTCGCCGCAGCGGTCGCCGCCGTCGACGCCACAGTCGTATTCCTGTCACCGGCCGCGGTCGCGAATGTTGTCGCCACCGCAAGCGAACTGACGGACGCCGACCGCGACGCGCTCGCCGGGGTCGAACGGTTCCTCTCCGCCGGTGCCCCCGTTTCCGAACCCCTGCTCGCCGCGATCTCGGCGCTCATGCCGAACGCGACAGCGCATACCCCGTACGGCATGACCGAGGGGCTGCTGATGACCGACATCACGCTCGACGGCATCCGTGAGGCTGCAGCCGAAGCCGGTGCTGGTGGCGTGTGCGTCGGCAGGCCAACGGGCGTCACGCGCGTGCGCATCGCGCCGCTCGACGAGACCGGTCGCTCCACCGAAGACCTCACCGACGAGCCGAACGTCACCGGCGAGATCATCGTCTCTGCGCCGCACGTTGAAGACCACTACGACCGGCTCTGGCTGACCCACCGGGCCAGCCGTCGAGGGGGAGTGCCGGGCGAACGCTGGCACCGTACCGGCGACGTCGGCCACCTCGACACCGCTGGCCGGCTCTGGGTCGAGGGCCGGATGCCCCACGTCATCGCAACGGCGGACGGCGTGCTGACCCCCGTCGGACCCGAGCAGGCAATCGAGCGGCTGCACGAGGTCGCGCGCGCCGGTGTCGTCGGGGTCGGCCCTGACGGCAATCGCCAGGTCGTCGCCGTCGTTGAAACCGTGCCGCCGGCTCGGAGTGTGTCCCTCGCGACGCCTGCGCTTGCCGATGCCATCCGCGGCATGGTCGACGTTCCGATTGCCGCTGCCCTCGTGGTGCCGCGGCTGCCGACCGACATCCGTCACAATTCCAAGATCAACCGTTCGGCCCTGTCCGACTGGGCCGGCGGCATCCTCGCCGGCGGACGGATGACGAACCCGTGAGAGTCCTCGTCACCGGAGCGAGCGGGTTGCTCGGGCGTGCAGTTGCCGCCGAGATCCGCTCGGCCGGTCACGAGGTGACGACCTTCCAGCGGCGTCCATCCAGCGTCGACGGCGTCACCGATGTGCTCGGTTCGGTCACCGAAACGGATGCTGTCGCTCGCGCGGTTGCGGACCAGGACGCGATCGTGCACCTGGCCGCGAAGGTGTCACTCGCCGGTGACCCGGCCGATTTTGACCGCATCAACGTCGGCGGGACGCGCAACCTGCTGGCCGCGGCATCCGCTTCGGGTATCGGGAAGTTCGTGTTCGTGTCGTCGCCGTCCGTGGCCCATGCCGGGACGTCGATCGTCGGGGATGACGCGCTGCCCGCCGACCCGGCGCATGCTCGGGGCGACTATGCGCGGACCAAGGCGGAGGCTGAGTTGCTCGCTCTTGCCGCTGACTCGCCGGAGCTTCGAGTCGTTGCCGTTCGGCCGCACCTCGTCTGGGGTCCGGGTGACACGCAACTCGTCGCGCGGGTGGTGGAGCGTGCGCGTGCCGGACGGCTGCCGCTGCTCGATGCTGGTGCGGCGCTGATCGACACGATCTATATCGACAACGCGGCGTCGGGTATCGCTGCCGCGCTGGAGCGGGTGGATGCCGTTCACGGCAATTCGTACGTGCTCACCAATGGGGAGCCGCGGCCGGTGGCTGAGCTGCTCGCCGGAATCTGTGGCGCGGCCGGAGTCGCGGCACCTCGCTGGAGTGTGCCCGCCGGCCTGGCCCGTGGTGCCGGGTCGCTTATCGAGCGGGCCTGGCGCGTGAAGCCCGGCGTTGACGAGCCGCCGATGACGCGGTTCCTGGCCGAGCAGCTGTCGACGGCGCACTGGTTCGACCAGCGCCGCACGCGCGCCGACCTCGAGTGGACGCCCGCGGTGTCGCTCGACGAGGGTTTCCGTCGCCTGGCGGAGTCGTACCGCAACTCCTGACGCGACCTCCTGCGCGGCCACAAAGGGCTGCACGGACCCGCGCTCGGTCGCAAATGGCTGCACGGACCCGCGCTCGGTCGCAAATGGCTGGGTTTGGGCGCGAAACGTGACCGTTTCCGTCCGAGCAGCGGTGTCCGCGGGGCGGACGGCCGTTTCTGGCCGTGCAAAGGTGCGCACCAGCACGGCGCACGCACGACCCGCCCGCGGAGCCTCAGCCCCCGACGACGTCCGCCCAGGCTGTGCGGTCGACGATGAGCTGCCGCCACTGGCGCAGCGCCTTCGCGGCGCCGACGCCGAGTGCGCCGACCACCCGGTCACCCCGGCGGAACACGGCAATCATCCGGCGTTCGACGAGCGAACCCTCGAGGATCCGCACCTCGTCATACCCCTTGATCCACCCGTGCACCTGCAGCTTGAGGTCGTACTGGTCGGTCCAGAAGTACGGCACCGAGGCGAAGGCATCCGGGGCTCCATCGAGCAATCGACCCGCGACGTGCACGGCCTGCTCGGTCGCGTTCGTGCGGTGTTCGACACGCATCGACTGGTCGAACGCCGGGTTGTCCCAGCGCGCCACATCGCCGGCGGCATAAACGCCGGGCGCCGCAGACAGGTCAGGCGCACACTCGACCCCGTCGCCGAGCCGCAGCCCGCTGCCGGCCAACCAGCCGATCGCCGGGGTCGCCCCGATCGCGACGAAAACGATATCCGCCCCCAGCCGGGAACCGTCGGCAAACTCGACGCCGGTCACCCGGCCGCCCGCTGACACCAGCGAGCGCACCGCGGACGCAGCTCCGGTCCGCAGCTCGACACCGTGAAGCCGATGCAGGGCGGCCACCTCGGCACCGATCGCCGGGCCAAGCCCGCGTTCGAGCGGTGTCGGCAGCGCGTTCACCAGGGTGACGTCGAGTCCGAGCCCGACGGCAGCCGCCGCGACCTCCGTGCCGAGAAAACCACCGCCGACAATCACGAGATGCCGCCCGGCGACGAGTTCTTCCTTCAGCCCGAGCGCATCGTCGAGGGTTCGAAGGGTATGAACTCCCGCGAGGTGCGTCGAATCCGGCAGCACCCGTGGTGTCACGCCGGTCGCAACGACGAGGCGATCGAACGCAAGGTCCGTGGCATCCGACAACGACACAAGCGAACGCCCAACCTCGAGCGCCGTCGCCGTGACACCCGAACGGATGCTCACCCCCAGGTTCTCGAGGTCGGCGTCGGTTTTCAGCGCGATGCGTTCGGGCGCCCACTCGCCGGTGAGCAGCTGTTTGGCGAGGGGCGGCCTGTCGTACGGCGTGTGGCGTTCACTGTCGACGAGGGTCAGTTCGCGGTCGTACCCGTTGCGGCGGAGTGCTGCGGCGGTGGTCAGCCCAGCGGCCGACGCCCCGACGATGACGACATGAGAGGGAGGGGCGTCGCTCACGACTCTTCGACGAGCCTCAGTGCTGCCGACGGGCAGCTGAGGACGGCGTCACGGACGGCATCGTGCTCATCGGCGCCCGGGTTGGCGTTCAGCAGAATGACCTTGCCCACCTCGTCGTCCTGGTCGAAAACGTCGGGCGCGATGGCTGCGCACACTCCGGCGGCAACACACACTTCGATATCGGCAATGACCTTCATCGGTTCCTCAATCCCCTCGAGGCCCGCACCAAGCGCGCCTCCTCCAATTCTGGCACTAGCCGGGACCCCGGGCGTGCGCTGCGGCCCGAGCTCGCAGCGCTTTCACACGGCCTGCCAGCCAGGTCGATGGCGGTGTGGCGGCTGGTAGGTTCTTTCTCGGCCGTTTGGGCCGCGAAGGGGAGACGGATGCCACAGCCACGAACGCGAGGACACTGGGCCTGGCTTGTCCTCATCGGCCTCGCCGCAGGGTTCCTGTCCGGCCTCTTCGGCGTTGGTGGCGGCATCCTGATTGTTCCCGCTCTTCTGCTCCTGCTCGCGCTTGACCAGCGCATCGCCGCGGGCACATCGCTCGCCGCGATCGTGCCGATGGCATCCGTTGGTGTGCTCAGCTACGCACTCAGCGGATCCGTCGACTGGATCGTCGCGCTTCTCCTGATCGTCGGCAGCGTCGTCGGAGCCCAGATCGGCATCCGGCTGCTCAACCGAATTCCGCGGCGGGTCGTGACCTGGCTCTTCATCGGGTTTCTTCTCGTCGTGATCGCGACACTGTTCCTCGTCACACCGTCGCGTGATGCGTTTGTTGAGATCACCGTGCTCAGCGGAGCGGGGCTCGTCGTGCTCGGCCTTGGCACTGGCGTCCTTTCCGGTCTCCTCGGCATCGGTGGTGGCGTCGTGATTGTGCCGCTGCTCATCCTTCTCTTCGGCGCGAGTGACCTCGTCGCAAAGGGCACATCGCTCGCCGTGATCATCCCAACGGCGCTCTTCGGTACCATCGGGAACTTCAGGCGGGGCAACGTCGACCTGCCGGCCGCCGCCGCGATCGGCGTTGCCGCCTGCACGACCACGGCCGCCGGGGCCGCTGTTGCCGCTGTTATCTCGCCCGCGCTCTCATCCGTGCTGTTCGCGATCTTCCTCGTTGCCATCGCCGTGCAGATGACGGTGAAAGTGCTTCGCTCGCGCTAGTCGTTCGCGGTGCTCGCGCCAGCCGGCGCGAACCGCTAGTTGATGCAGGCGGTTTCGCCGAAACTCTGGGGAGAGTTGGTCGGGGTGGGGGTCGGCGTCGGGTCCACGGGCGCCTCGCTTGGCGGAGCTACTGGCACGTTCGGGTCGGTCAACGTCGGGTTGTCGGCACCGACGGTGAGCGTGACGACCGTTGCGGATTCGGACTGAACGACCGACGCTCCCGGGTAGTAGCTCGAGAGCGCCTTGGCTTGCGCTTCCTGGCCCGCGGGATACGTGATCGTCGTCTTCGGAATCATCGTGCCAGAACCAGGCTCGGTGACGATGAACCCGATGGCCGCGAGGGCATCGGTGTTCCGTTGTGCGACCCCGGAGATGCCAGCACCGTTGAGGACCTTGATCGTCGTCTCCGACGGTGCTGCGGCGACCGCAGCACCGTACGGGGTCGGCACTCCGGTCACTCCGGCGATGAATTCGGGCATCGCGGCATGGTCGATCTCCACGACGGACAGCTTCTGTCGGCCAACCTTGATCGTCGGGATGCCAAGGACGGGAATCGTGGCGGACTCGATGTTGTCCGGTTTCAGGTTGCGAAGCTGGGCGGCCAGATCGATCAGGTTGAGGCCGGGATCCATTTCGATCGACGAGGACACCGCGTCGAGTACCTTCTGAAGTTTGGCCGGGTTGAGGAGGGTGCCCGCCGACAGCATCTTGCGCGCCTCCACCGACAGGAAGTACTGCTGCCGAACTTGACGATCGAGGTCGCCGTTGGGCAAACCATGGCGCTGACGCACGAAGGCCAGGGCCTGTTGAGCATTGAGTGTCGAAACGCCCGCGGGCAAATCGACGGTCGAGTACGGGTCCTTGACCGCGTTGATCAGGCATACCTCGACCGGGCCGAGAGCCTCGACCACCTCGTAAAACCCCAGCAATGAGACTCTGACGAAGTGGTCGATGGTGAGGCCCGAGAGGTTCTGGATGGTCTGGATGAGCAACTGAGCACCAGCCGCCTCGTTCCCACCCAGGCCGAAGGCGGCGTTGAGCTTGTTCTTACCGTGGCCGGGGATGTCGACCCAGGAGTCCCGGGGGAACGAGAGCAGGGTGACCTTGGACCCGTCCGCAGGGATGTGCATCACGATCATCGTGTCGGTGTTTACGCCACCGCCGTCATCTTCGGTCCCCAGCTTGGCCAGGTCTTCATCCGACGCCCCGGCTGGCCGGTGATCGTCGCCAACGAGAAGGATGTTCTGGCTCTTTCCATCGACGTCGTCTGCGTCATCACCCGTCGACTGCGGGATGGCATCGATGTGCGTGATTCCCGTGACGAAGCGCTGGTAGTTGTAGAGCACGTAACCGCCGGAGACAACGAGGATGAGCACCAGGCTGAACCCGAGCCACCGCAGCGCGACGACGCCCGCTCGTGGCTTTCTTCGGTGTGCGACGGGTCCGGAGGCGGGCAGGTGCAGCTCGTCGGTCATCGGACGACCCTCGGTCCCGCGCCGCGGTTGTCCGGAACGCACGGCGGAGGAGTCGGGGAGGGAGGAATCGTCACGAGCACACCCCAGAGTAGAGGCGCTTCCCTGAGAATTCGGGGAACGGGGGGGGGTGAACGGAGAACTGTGAAAGTTCTCCGTTCACACTGAAGTCCCTATCGTGGTCGGGGGGCCCTCTGTACGCTTTTGCCAGTCGTACGATGGGGGCGGCGCGCAACAGGGGGAGAAACCATGCCATCACTGGATGACCTGCTCGGCAGAATCCCGATAGCCGAGGTTGCCAACCGGCTCGGTGTCGACGAATCCACGGCATCCGCAGCCGTCGAAGAGGCTCTGCCCGCCCTGGTGAGCGCCCTCGAGACGAACGCTGAGGATCCGGCGGGCGCGGCATCCCTCGAGAAAGCGATCTCCGATCATTCGCCCGCTCTCGTCGACGGACCGGTCAACCTCGAGGAGGTCGACCCCGCGGACGGGGAAAAGATCGTCAGGCACATCTTCGGCGAGCACAGGGACCAGGTCGTCGCGACGCTCTCCGCGGGGACGGGGCAGTCTCGTGCGCCCGACGGTTCGGTCTTCAGTCAGCTGCTGCCGCTACTTGCACCGATCGTATTGAGCTACGTCGCGAAGCAGTTCTCGGACCGCAAACAGACGACCCGGACCGTGCAGCCTGTCGAGCCGATGCAGCCGCGCCAGCTGAAGCCGAAGGAGGAACCGACCGGCTTCGGTGGGGTACTCGGCGGCCTGCTTGGCGGCAACAAGCCGTCCGAGGAAAGCGGCGCCGGGATCCACGAGGTGCTCGGAGGGCTCCTCGGAGGAGGCGGAAAGACGTCGGGTGGAATCGGGGACGTGCTCGGCTGCTTCCTTGGCAGCAGCCGGACCTAGCGAGATCGGGCGGAACGGTTCCACCTCCGACTCGGCGGTCTCTATTTCTGCGCCCTGTCTCCTCGGCTGTTGATTTGCCGGCCCGCCGGGCCGAATTCCGCCTCACGGCCGGTACCCCTCGCGGAACCCCGGCGGGGCCGCAGGTTATGCCCGTGAGCGGCCGGACGAAGCCGCGCCCGGGTAGGCTGGGCGGGTGCCAGTAAACCCCGAACTTCAGGGTCGCGTGTTCCCGCCGGCCCCGCCATATCTCGTCGGGCTCGAGAAGATTCGCGAATTCGCGAAAGCCGTGTTCGCCACGAACCCGATCCACTTCGACACGGATGCCGCGCGCGCAGCCGGTCACGCAGACGTCGTTGCTCCGCCGACCTTCCCCGTCGTTGTGCAGGAGCAGACACTCGCTCAACTGCTCAGCGAACCGGATGCCGGCATCGACTTCTCGCGGGTCGTCCACGGCGACCAGCGGTTCAGCTTCTCCCGGCCCGTTGTAGCCGGCGACGAACTCACGGCGACGCTCGCGGTGACGAGCGTCAAAACCCTGGGCCCGCACGCCATGGTGACCGCTGAGTCCACCATGGTCGATGCCTCGGGAGCCCACGTCGTCACGGCGACATCCACCCTTGTTGTGCGAGGTGACGAATGAGTACCCCGACCCTTGACCAGCTCACCGTCGGTGACGTGATCGCCGAACGCGAGTTCCCGCTGACGCGCGATTCGCTCGTTCGGTACGCCGGAGCATCCGGAGACTTCAACCCGATTCACTACCGCGACGATGTTGCGGCATCCGTTGGGCTGCCCGGTGTTCTCGCCCACGGCATGCTGACCATGGGATTCGCCGTTCAGCCGGTTGTCGACTGGGTTGGCGACCCCGCTCGCGTCGTTGATTACGCGGTGAAATTCACCCGGCCGGTCATCGTCGACGCGCAGGATGGCGCCCTCGTCACTGTGGTCGCGAAGATCGGTGCGATCGAGCCGGGTATTGCGCGCGTCGACCTCACGGTGAGCTTCGACGGCAAGACTGTCCTCGGCAAGGCCCAGGCGCGCGTTGCGCTCGGATAACCGCCGATGACGACACTCGCTGAACTGACGACCCTCCGGGTCGGTGGACCCGCCGCGCACACGGTCACCGCCACCACCCGCGACGAGCTTCTTCGCGCCGTCACCGCAGTCTGGGACGAGGGCGACGATCCGTTCGTGCTCGGCGGCGGCTCCAATGTGCTCGTCGGCGACGATGGCTACGACGGCACCCTCATTCGCGTCGCGACGCGGGGTATCGAACAGGTCGGTGCCGCGAACGGGCGCGTGCTGCTCCGGGTGGAGGCCGGCGAGAGCTGGGACGACCTCGTCGCCTATGCCGTCGATCGCGGCCTCGCCGGAATCGAAGCGCTGAGCGGCATCCCCGGATCGTGCGGTGCCGGCCCGATCCAGAACATCGGCGCGTACGGGCAGGAACTGTCGGCGAGCCTCATCGCCGTCGAACTGCTCGACCGTGAGCACGGCGACCTCGTCCGCGTGCCGGCATCCGAACTGGGCCTTGGCTATCGCACGTCAGTGCTCAAGCGGCACGGCGGGGAGGCGCCGGTCCGTGACGGTGTTGTTGTGTCGATCGACGTTGAACTGACGGATGCCGGCGGGCTGAGCGCTCCTGTCGCGTACCCGCAGCTGGCCTCATCGCTCGGCGTTGAGCTTGGCACCCGGCTCCCGATCGCCGACGTGCGGCGCACCGTGCTCGAGCTTCGCCGGTCGAAGGGCATGGTTCTCGACCCGGCAGACCCTGACACCTCAAGCGCCGGATCCTTCTTCACCAACCCCATCGTCTCCGAGTCGTTTGCCCGGTCGTTGCCGTCGGACGCCCCGCGCTGGCCGATCGCGGATGACGACGCAGACGACGCGGTCGTCATCCCCCTCGGTGAGTGGACGGGCGAGGTCCCGCGCCCGTCGCTCGAGCATGACGCACGGGTCAAGCTCTCCGCCGCCTGGCTGATCGAACGCTCGGGCATCCGTCGCGGGTTCCGGTTGCCGGGCTCGCGCGCCGCAATCTCGAGCAAGCACACGCTCGCCCTGACCAACACGGGTGGGGCGACGGCCGATGAGATCGCCGCGCTCGCGCGCTACGTGCAGATGCGCGTCGGTGCGGAGTTCGGCGTTGTGCTGCAGCCCGAGCCGGTGTTTGTGAACGTCGAGTTCTAGGCGGGGGCTGCGCCGAACGCATCACTTGCGGTCGAGCGCATCAGTTGCGCGGGATGTTCTCGACCGGAAGTGATGTTCTCGGCGGATGTTCACCCGTCGGCGGTGCGCCTACCCGAACAGCTTCTGCAGCCGCTGGGCGCCCTCGAGCAGTGCGTCGTCACCGAGCGCGTAGCTGAAGCGCAGGTACCCCGACGGGCCGAACGCCTCACCGGGCACGGCGGCGACCTCGGCCTGATCGAGCATGAGATCAGCGAGCTCGAGCGAGGTCGTCGGCGTGACTCCGCCGAACTCCCTGCCGAGCAGCCCCGTCACATCCGCGTAGACGTAGAACGCGCCCTGCGGGGTCGGCACGGCAAAGCCGTCGATCTTATTGAGCTCGGAGACGATGAGCTTGCGGCGTCGATCGAATGCCAGTCGCATGGTCTCGACGTCGTCCTGCGGCCCGGTGAGCGCGGCAATCGCGGCACGCTGGGCGATGTTGTTGACGTTGCCGGAGAGGTGCGACTGCAGGTTCGACAGCGCCTTGATGGCATCCGCGGGTCCCACGGTCCAGCCGACCCGCCAGCCGGTCATCGCGTAGGTCTTCGCGACACCGTTGACGAGCAGGGTTTGCTCGGCGAGAGCGGGAACCGCCTCGACGATCGACAGGGCCTTCACGCCGTCGTAGGTGAGGTTCTGGTAGATCTCGTCGGTGATGACCCAGAGCCCGTGCTCGAGCGCCCACTCGCCGATGGCCTTCGTCTGCTCGGGCGAGTACACGGCACCGGTCGGGTTCGATGGCGACACGAACAGCAGCACCTTGGTGCGCTCGGTGCGCGCGGCCTCGAGCTGCTCGACGGTGACCTGGTAGCCCTGCGATGCGTCCGCGAACACCTCGACGGCGACACCGTCGGCGAGGGCGATGACCTCGGGGTATGTGGTCCAGAACGGCGTCGGCACGATGACCTCGTCGCCCGGGTTGAGCAGCACCTGGAACGCCTCGTAGACGGACTGCTTGCCGCCGTTGGTGACGAGCACCTGGCTCGCGCTCGCGGCGAGACCGGAGTCGCGGAGGGTCTTCGCGGCGATGGCCTCGCGCAGGTCGGGCAGGCCAGCTGCCGGCGTGTACCTGTGGTTCTTCTTGTCGCTCGCGGCGGCAATCGCGGCGTCGACGATGTGCTGTGGCGTCCCGAAGTCGGGCTCGCCAGCGGCGTAGCTGATCACGGGGCGGCCCTGGGCCTGCAGCGCTTTGGCCTTCGAGTCGACCTTCAGCGTGGCTGACTCGGCGATGGCGGAAATCTTGGTGGAGAGTCTCGGTGTTGTGCTCACCCTAGAAGGGTACCGCCTGCCGTGCGGCCGTGAAGGTTGCAGCGAAGCGGTCCATCAGCGCCGCGTTGCCGGAGAGGATCCGCACGATTCCCCGCTCGATCGCCGCGTCCGCCGTCACCTCGCCCGTGATCACCGAACGGATGCCGTGACCCGCTGCGAAATCGAGGTCGGCGTCGATCGCACCCGAGGCGCCCGGTGAAATGTCGAGCGTCGGACCGTCCACCCTGGCGGTGACGTGGACGCCACCCACCCGCACACCGTACGCCGTCGGTTCGTAGCCGCTGGCGGCATCCGTTCGGAACACCGATCGAAGATCGAGGGTCAGCGATTCCGTGGTGATGATGTCGTCGTCGTCGGCCGGTTCGCCCGCCGCGCTGAGCCCCCACCGGCTCAGTGCGAGGACGACCTGCTCGAGTTCACGGCCGGCATCGGTGAGGTCGTACACCACCGAGTGGTGGAGCGGGGCGCGGCGGATGACGCCGCCCTCCTGCAGCTCTTTCAACCGGGTGCTGAGGATGTTGGTGGGAATGCGCGGCAGCCCGGCCTTGAGATCGGTGTAGCGGCGTGGGCCGACGAGCAGGTCGCGAACGATGAGCAGCGCCCACCGTTCGCCGACCAGCTCGAGCGCA
The DNA here is from genome assembly GCF_059445295.1 of Mycetocola sp. Y444. Classification (NCBI taxonomy): domain Bacteria; kingdom Bacillati; phylum Actinomycetota; class Actinomycetes; order Micrococcales; family Microbacteriaceae; genus Mycetocola; species Mycetocola sp. Y444. The sequence continues at coordinate 258,298 of NZ_JCAIUB010000002.1, forward strand.
CTCACCAGGCCGCTGTTCTGACCGTAATTGCGAGCTGTCATGGCGCGGCGCGCTTCAGGCCTCGACGCCCTGTTCTGCCATATACGCTTCTGGCCCCTTCTCGACGGCAGCGGGTTCCATGTAGAGGAATCCGAGGATGTTGCCGTCCGGGTCCTCGAGGTCACGTGAGTACATGAACCCGTAGTCCTGGGCGGCGCGCGGTTCCGTTCCCCCCGCCGCGAGCCCCTTCTCCATCATGGCGTCCACTGCTTCACGGCTCTCCCGGCTGAATGCGGTTGAGGCCTGCGCCGAAGTGGTGGTGTCGATGATCTGCTTGTCGGTGAATGTGGAAAAGAATTCATGCGTGAGGAACATGAAGTAGATGTTCGTGTCGACAACGACGCACGCGGCGTTCTGGTCGGTGAACTGCGGATTGATTGTCCAGCCGAGGGCCGAATAGAACGCTTTGCAGCGCTCAAGGTCCGTTGTGGGGAGGTTGACGAAGATGTCGGTCATGATGTCTCCTTTGACGTTCCGGCGGTGACGGTCACCGTCAGGAGCCATGCTTGCAAAAAGCAAGTAACTCGTCAAGGCCCCCGTTTCCTGGATTGCCTCCGCCTTCCAGTCGCGCAATTACGTCGAATGAAGGCTCCATAAGACGTAATCGCGCCACTGGAAGCGAACGGATGCCGTCAGGCGAGGTCGACGCCGGCGGCGCGGATCGCCTACGGCGCCTCGTCGACCACCGTTGTCGTCACGGCGGTGTAATACTCCACGGTTCCGGCAGGTACGGCATCCTGCGCAGCAGGAGTGAGTGAGCGTTCGCCGATGAACTGGCCGGTGTCCGGGTCGACGATGATCTCCGGGACCGTGGTGTCGGAGTCGATGCTGAATGCGATGCCGATGCGCCCGTTCAGGGCAGCGTTGCCGTCGGTGATGCGGATGCCGGGCAGCAGCGCCAGGGCGCGGTACAGCGTGGAGCGCTGTTCCGCCGCCATCGTGCCGTCGCGGAGCAGCTGTGCGGCGTACGAGAGAGCACCCGCGTCGGTGCCGTCGCCGTACGGCATCTCGTGAAGGAACGCCAGGGCATCCTCCGGGTCGCTCGGCACAACGGGCTCGTCGACCTCGCCGCCGAGTTCCCGGGCGTGGACGAAGTCTCCATCGGAATCCCGGGTGATTCGGACGACCCCGTTCTCAACCGTGTTTGCCCAGTCACGCGCGGCTGCCGCGCGCGACGCCTCACCGTAGAACTCCGTGGCCGGCTGCGCGGTTACCCGCTGTACCCAACTGTCTCCGGGACTCGCAGGAACGAAGACCTCGGACACCGAGGTCGACCGGTACGCCGAGTACTCGCCGTCCGCGGCGATCTCGTAGGCCAGGAACGCCTCCTCGGTGGTGATCTTCAGGTACTGGCCCTCGCCAACCACCGGGTCCGACGCGCTGATCGTCCGGTCCGCAGCGTTCCGCAGCGCCTCCGACGCCTGGGCGGCGTCCGGGCTGGGGCCGAACACGACGGTGCCGACGACGAGCGCGGCCGCGAGCGGCACCGCGATGAGGCCGGCGATCAGAGGTCGTCTGGGTGGCTGAGGGGACACAGGGTGCTCGACGGTGTCGACGAGGATGCGTCGGAGGGCGCTGGATTGTTCGGTGCCGAGGGAGGTCATCGGGAATCACTCATTTCGATCGAAGCGGAGGCGGTGTTATGGGTGGCGGATGCGGCGGCCCGGTTTGTCGCCGGAGCCAGCAGTTCAGGGGTGACGTCCCGGCGAAGGCGACTGGCCAGTGTCTTCTTGGCCCGGTGCAGCCGGGACTTCACGGTTCCGACCGGAACACCGAGGGCCTCGGCGGCCTCGGCTTCGCTGAAGCCCTCGATGACGCAGAGGGCGACAACGTCGCGGTGGTGAGTCCCGAGGTCACGGAGCGCCGTCATCGCGGCGCCGTCGTCGAGCATCAGCTCGGGTCCAGCCTGCGGGTCGGGGCGGGGAACGTGTTCGAGCAGGTTCCGGTAGCGCCGGGCCGCCCGCGAGATGTTCTTCGACGAGTGGGATGCGGTCACGAGAAGCCAGGGCAGAAGTGACCCGTTCACAAAACGCACGTCACCGCGCTTGCGCCACGCTTCAAGAAAAGTGACCCCGACGACATCCTGGGCGTCGTCAATCGCCGGTACCATCGCGAGGCTGTGGCGGTAGACGCGCTGGCTGTGCCTGTCGAAGATGCGGGCGAAGGCCTCGCCGTCTCCGGCCACGACAGCGCGCCACTCGTCAGCGTCGCTCAGGGGAATACTCATACCTGTAGTGTCCGGCACGCCACGAAAGGTTCCATCGCTCCCAAAGTTTTCTTCGGCGATCGCACAACGGTCCCCGCACGAGCGTGCGGGGACCGTTTGTCAGGGGCGACGCGGATGCCGTCAGGCCAGGTCGACGAGGTACCTCGAGTACGCACCCACCGTGAGGAACGTCGGGAACTCGTCCTTCAGCGCGACATCGCGGAACACCTCCGCAGCATCGTCGAACCGGTCGCCGTCGAACCTGTCGACCGAGTCGAGCAGCTCGGTGAGGATCTCCTCGACCCGGTCACGGGTGATCGGGGCGCCGTCGTCGGTGCGAACGTCCTGATGAATCCACTGCCAGATCTGTGAGCGGCTGATCTCGGCCGTCGCCGCGTCCTCCATCAGGTTGTCGATCGCCGCAGCGCCGACGCCGCGGAGCCACGATTCGAGATACCGAACGCCGATCGACACGTTGTCGCGAAGCCCGGCATCCGTCACCGCACGACCGATGTGCACATCGAGCAGCTGCGCCGCGGTCACCTCGACATCGTCGCGCTGCCGGTCGAGCTGGTTCGGGCGCTCGCCGAGGACGGCATCGAACTCACCGCGAGCCGTCTCGATCAGGTCGGGGTGAGCGACCCAGGTGCCGTCGAAACCGTCGCCGGCCTCGCGCCTCTTGTCTGCCGAGACCTTCTCGATCGCGCGGGCGGTCACGTCGGGGTCGCGACGGTTCGGAATGAAGGCGCTCATTCCGCCGATGGCGTGCGCGCCCCGCTTGTGGCAGGTCTTCACGAGCAGTTCGGTGTATGCCCGCATGAACGGCACGGTCATCGTCACCTCGCTGCGGTCGGGCAGAACGAACCGGGCACCGCGGCCGCGGTAGTTCTTGATGATCGAGAAGATGTAATCCCAGCGGCCGGCGTTGAGCCCGGCGCAGTGGTCACGCAGCTCGTAGAGGATCTCGTCCATCTCGAACGCAGCGGGCAGGGTCTCGATGAGCACCGTCGCTCGGATGGTTCCGTGCGGGATGCCTGCACGCTGCTCCGAGAACGTGAACACATCGTCCCAGAGGCGGGCTTCCTCACTCGACTCGAGCTTGGCGAGGTAAAAGTACGGCCCGCGGCCCGAGTCAATGAGCGCCTGCGCGTTGTGAAAGAAATACAGGCCGAAGTCGACGAGGCTTCCGGATGCCGCCATGGAGTGACCGGCGGAGTCAACGAACCGAAGGTGCTTCTCGACGAGGTGCCAGCCGCGCGGTCGCATCACGATCGTCGGGGTCTCGCCCGTGGTGAGCGTGTATTCCTTACCCTCTGGGCTGGTGAAGTCGATCTGCCGACGGATCGCGTCGAACAGCGAGATCTGTCCGCCGATGACGTTCGCCCAGGTCGGGCTTGTGGCGTCCTCCTGATCGGCGAGCCACACGTTAGCACCCGAGTTGAGCGCGTTGATGGTCATCTTGCGGTCGGTGGGACCGGTGATCTCGACGCGACGGTTCTCGAGGCCCGGCCCCGCGCCGGCGACGCGCCACGTGGCATCCGCCCGGATCGATGCGGTGTCATCGCGAAACTTCGGGTCACGGCCGTTGCCGATCTCGAACCGCCGGCGCATGCGGTCGGCGAGCCGGTCGTGCCTCGGGCCGGCGAAGCGCTGGTGAAGCTCGGCGAGGAACCGCAGTGCCTCGGGGGTGAGGATCTCGTCGAATCGTTCGTGCAGCCTGCCGATGACCTCGATGCGAGGGCCGGTGGGCGTGGAGGAGGTGGTCGGTGTGGTCGTTGTCGTGCCGTGCTCGGCGAGCAGTGTGTTCATGGTGGAATCCCTTCGGGAGTCGCCCGGCCGCGCACTGTCGCGAGCGGCCGGGCGGAAAAGTGGTTAGTGGAACTGGTCTTCTTCGGTCGAACCGACGAGCGCGAGGGTGGCGCTCGTGGGGTTCAGGGCCGTCGCGATCCGGTCGAAGTAGCCTGTGCCCACTTCGCGCTGGTGCTTCGTCGCGGTGTAGCCGTCTGCTTCCGAGGCGAATTCGGCCTCCTGCAGTTCGACGTATGCGCTCATGGCGCGGTTCTTGTAGTCCTGAGCGAGCGTGAACATCGAGTGGTTCAGTGCGTGGAAGCCAGCCAGCGTGATGAACTGGAAGGCGTAGCCCATGCCTGCGAGTTCCTTCTGGAACGTCGCGATCTGAGCGTCGTCGAGGTGGGATTTCCAGTTGAACGACGGCGAGCAGTTGTAGGCAAGTTTCTTGCCGGGGAAGTCCTGGTGAATGCGCTCGGCGAACTTACGAGCAAGTTCGAGATCAGGTTCGGCCGACTCGACCCAGAGCAGGTCGGCGTACTCGGCGTAGGCGAGACCACGGGAGATGACGGTGTCGATGCCGTTGTTCACCTCGTAGAAGCCCTCGGCGGTGCGGGTTCCGGTGAGGAACGGACGGTCGCGCTCATCGACGTCGCTCGTCAGCAGCGTCGCCGCGAGGGCGTCGGTTCGGGCGATGATCACGCTCGGCACGCCGGCAACGTCGGCGGCGAGCCGAGCAGCGTTGAGGGTGCGGATGTGCTGCCCAGTCGGGATGAGCACCTTGCCGCCCATGTGGCCACACTTCTTCTCGCTCGCGAGCTGGTCTTCCCAGTGCACGCCGGCCGCGCCGGCCGAGATCATGGATGCCATCAGCTCGTAAGCGTTGAGCGGCCCGCCGAATCCGGCCTCGGCGTCGGCGACGATCGGGGCGAGCCAGTCCACGGTGGTGGTCCCGGTTTCGGCGAACTCGATCTGGTCGGCGCGGAGCAGGGCGTTGTTGATGCGGCGGACGACGCTCGGCACCGAGTTGGCCGGGTAGAGCGACTGGTCGGGGTAGGTCTGTCCGGAGAGGTTCGCGTCTGCGGCGACCTGCCAGCCGGAGAGGTAGATGGCCTTGAGGCCGGCGCGCACCTGCTGCACAGCCTGGTTGCCGGTGAGCGCGCCGAGGGCCGGCACCCACTCTTCTGAGTGGATCAGGTTCCACAGGTTCTCGGCACCGCGGCGGGCGAGGGTGGCGTCTTCACGGACACTGCCGCGGAGCGCGACGACCTCGTCGGCCGTGTAATCGCGGCGGACACCTTCCCAGCGGGGGTTCGCGTCCCACTCGAGCTGCAGCTCTGCCGCGGTCTGGGTCTGGTCACCTGAGCGGGTGTTGTCGGTGCTCATCGTTGTGCTCCTTCGTCGTGGGCCGAACCGGCTTCGAAGAGCCGTGGTTCGGAGGTCGTACAGAGAGTCTGCGTGCGCCGCCAGGCGCCCGACCCGGAAAAGTCCGCAGAAAAAGCGCGATTCTTCTGGTTGTCGAAAGGACCGCCGAATGCGACGATGACACCATGACCAGCACCGCAGCTGACCCACGAATTCTCGCCACTCCCGAGTCCGACGAGGGAACCGTCGACGCCCTCCTGCTGGGGCGTCGCATCCGTTCGCTGCGCGTTGCCCGCGGAATGACGCTCGAGCAGCTGGGGGCGGCGATCGACCGCGCTCCGTCCCAGGTGTCAACGATCGAGAACGGCAAGCGGGAGCCGAGGCTCTCGATGCTGCGCCAGATCGCGACGGCCCTCGGCACAACTACCGACGATCTTCTGTGCGATGAGGCCCCGAGCGAACGGGCGGCGCTCGAGATCGCTCTCGAGCGGGCCCAGCGCGGCCCGGTCTTCTCCGCGCTCGGCATCGACCCGATCCGGGTGTCGAAGGGCCACAGCGATGACACGCTGCGCACGATCCTGGCGCTCGCCACCGAGGTTGAGCGGCTGCATCGGGAACGGGCGGCGACCCCGGAGGAGGCCCGGCGAGCGAACGCCTCACTGCGGGCGACGATGCGGGCGAAAGACAACTACTTCCCCGAGCTCGAGGCGCAGGCGAAGCAGCTGCTCGCCGCCGTCGGGCACACCGGCGGCCCGGTGTCACAGCAGCTCGTCGGGGACATGGCCAACCACCTCGGGTTCACGCTGCACTACGTCGGTGACCTGCCGCACTCGACCCGGTCGGTGACCGATTCACGCAACGGCCGGATCTACCTGCCCACGTCGCAGTCGGCATCCCGCGACTCGCGCTCGCCCGTTGTGCAGGCCTTCGCCAGCCACGTGCTCGGTCACCTGGAGCCGACGAGTTACGCCGACTTCCTCCGACAGCGGGTCGAGACCAACTACCTCACGGCGGCGATCCTCCTGCCGGAGTCGGATGCCGTCCGGTTCCTCACCGAGGCGAAGAACTTCCGCCGGATTTCAATGGAGGATCTCCGCGACGCGTTCGCCGTCTCCTACGAGACCGCGGCGCACCGCTTCACCAACCTCGCCACCGCACGCCTCGGCATCCCCGTGCACTTCACCAAGGTCCACGAATCGGGCACGATCGTGAAGGCGTATTCCAACGACGGTGTGAAGCACCCGACGGATGCCCTCGGCGCGGTCGAGGGGACGACCGTCTGTCGCAAGTGGACTGCGTTCACCGTCTTCGCTGCTGAAGACCGGTTCAGCCCCTGGTACCAGTACACCGACAACCCGAACGGCACGTACTGGTGCACGTCGCGGATCGAGAAGGCCAAGGAGGGCGATTACTCGGTGACCGTCGGGGTGCCGTTTGAGCACGTGAAGTGGTTCCGTGGGCGAGAGACGGCCAACCGGTCGCGGTCCAGCTGCCCGGACGAGAGCTGCTGCAAGAGCGCACCGAGCGAGCTCGCCGAGAAGTGGGAACACCAGTCCTGGCCCGCGGCGCGGACGCCGACGAGTCTGCTCGCGGCGCTGCCGACGGGAACGTTTCCGGGCGTCGACCAGGTGGAGGTCTACCGTTTCCTCGAGGCACACGCACCGGCGTAACCGATCGGCCGCGCCCGTGCGTCAGGCGCGAGCGTCGCCGCGGAGGATCTTGACGGCCTCGGCCAGGGTCTCGTCCGCGCCAACATTGCCGGCGAAGACGACGTAAGGAAGCCCACTCAGGGCCGGGTTGTCCTCCCCGACGTGAAGCCAGACCGAGACGATGCCGGGGAACAGCTGGCCGGCCACCATTGCCCGTCGGATCTTCAGACCGCCCGTGGCAACATCGCTCGACGTGATGCCGCCCTTGGCGATCACCCACGCTGGCGTCGCATCACTGACGGCGACTTCCGTGAGTGCGACGAGCACCGCGGAGACCGTCTGCGCGATCACGAGGCTGGAATGACCGGAGTCGCCGGTGATCTGTTCGCGACTCGAGGCGAGGACGACGTCTGTGCGGCCGAGCGCCGAGATCAGCGCCTCAGCGACCCGCGCGAGTTCGGGGCCGGTGCCTTCCGGGTCGAGCAGTCGCGGCACGTCGAGGACAACTGTCTCGATGTCGGTGACCTCGGACTGCAGGTGCGCGACCTGGCGGGTGGTGAGCTCGACGTGCGACCCGACAACGACGAGTCCGTGGCCAGGACGCTCGCCCCCGGCGAAGATCTCGTCGTGGGTGAGCGGCTCGCGGGCGGCGATGCCGAGCCTCGCTCCCGGGAACGACGGCCCGCAGCGGGTCAGGACCCTGGCTCCCTGTTCTTCTGCCAGCAACAGCCCGAGCACGACGACGTCGAGGTCGGCCTCATCGAGCAGGTTGACCGCGACCGGCTGGGCGTCGGTGCAGCCCAGGAGAATGTCGCGCACCCGCTCGGGGCCACCCTCACGGATGTCCTCGAGACCGATGCTGATCACATCCGTCGCCGCGATCGCACCACCCGTCTTTTCCTCGATGTACTCGGGAAGGGTCGATGCCGAAAAGCCGAACGTGGCATCCTTCGCGTAGTTCGAGAGTCCGACCGGAACGAACGTGTTCCCGGTGCCGACGTAATGCACGTCTCCCACGGTTACCCGTCCCGCCGGGAAATAGGCAGGAGCGAGGAGGAGAGCGTTGAACGGCGTCCCCGTGGCTGCCGCCTGCTCGATGAGCACGTCTGTTTCGAGCGGGTAGTGCCCACGGAGGGTGGAATCGCCGCGCGCGATCAGCGCGATCTCAGCGCCTCGCCTCCTGGCTTCCCGCTCGACCGCTCTGGCGACCTCTGATACCCGTTCGCGGGCTTCGTCGTCGTTGAACCCGCGGGAGTTGGTGAGGATGAAGAACCCGTGGCCTGGCTGGTCGAACGCCCACTCGAGGTCATCGGCGTCCCAGCTGGTCAGCACCGGGGTGTCGTGAACGGTCTGGCTTCCGGTCGGGTCGTCGTCGAGCACGATCACCCAGCGGTTGCCTGACTCGTTGGCCTCGCGAATCCTCCGACGTGCGTCAGGGATGGTCAGCGGCGCGGGGAGTCCCGTCGAGAGTTCCTGCATCGTGCGGCCCGCCGGCGCGTTCGGTGTGTCGCTCATCTGCTGCTCCCCGCTGATACTGCCGGTCACCCCGGCGCTGTGGCTCCACTGCCGCTCCGGAACCGCCTCGGTCCGTTCCGGGTGACAGCGCCAAATATATAAGATGTCGGACACATCCACCGCGGGTGTGACCCGCAACGGCGCTGACAGGAGATCCGCATGACGACGACACCCCAGGCATCCGCCCCTGACACCGTGGCCATTCTCGGTCTCGGGGCCATGGGGCTGCCGATGGCGACGCGACTCGCCAGCGGCCTGTCAGTGCGGGCCTTCGACTTCGATCCGGCACGGATGGCGCTCGCCGCGGAGCGGGGCGTGACCTGTTTCGACTCGGCACCTGACGCTGCGCGCGGCGCGGATATCGTGCTGATCGCGGTGAGAAACGGCGAGCAGCTCGACAGTGCCCTCTTCGGGCCCGATGGCGTCGCCGAGGTGCTTCGGCCCGGAAGCATCGTGATCCTCACCAGCACGATCGGGGCGGATGCCATTCCGGCGACCGTCGATCGGCTCGCCGAGCGTGGGGTCGAGCTTGTCGATGCGCCGCTGTCGGGCGGTCCGGTTCGGGCCGGGCAGGGCGATTTGCTCATTGTCGTCGGGGCGTCGCCCCAGGCGCTCGAGCGCGCTCGTCCGGTCCTCGACCTGCTCGCGTCGACGCTCACGGTGGTGGGCGACAAGCCGGGGGACGGGCAGGCGATGAAGACCGTCAACCAGTTGTTGTGCGGTGTCCACATTGCGGCTGCGGCTGAGGCGCTTGCCCTCGCTGACGCGCTTGGTCTCGATCCGGGCAAGGCCCTGGCGGCCCTCGAGGCGGGCGCGGCCGGATCCTTCATGCTCTCGAATCGCGGACCGCGGATGCTGGAAGCGTACGACGAGGACGGCGCGGAGGTGTTGAGCAGGCTCGATATTTTCGTCAAGGACCTGGGCATTGTCGGCGCGGCAACGCGTGCCGCCGGGCTGCCGGCACCGGTCGCTGCGGCAGCCGAACAGCTGTTCCTGCTTGGCCAGGCGCAGGGTCTCGGTGCCGCCGATGATTCCGCGGTGATCCGGGTCATCGCACCCGATCGGACCGAATGACGGTCGGTTTTCGTCGGCAAGTCGCGTAGCTGAGACCCATCGACACGACCGGAAATATCCTATAGGATTAGTCGAACCACACACTCAACGTCGAGGAAGACACATGACCAGGCTCTGGAACGAACCCGAGAACTTTGCAGACGAAATGACCGATGGATTCGCTCGCGCCAACGCGCGATGGGTCCGCCGGGTGTCAGGAGGGGTCACCCGCTCGACCCGCTCGGAAGAACCGACGGTGTCCCTCGTGATCGGCGGCGGGTCAGGCCATTACCCGGCGTTCGGCGGCCTGGTCGGTCACGGTCTGGCACACGGGGCCGCCATGGGAAACCTGTTCGCATCGCCGTCCGCGCGGCAGGTCGAATCGGTCGCTCGCGCGAGCGAACAGGGCAGGGGCGTCCTGCTGAGCTACGGCAACTACGCCGGCGACGTTCTCCACTTCACCGAGGCGCAGGACAAGCTCCGTGCCGACGGCATCGACTGCAGGACCGTGACGGTGACGGACGACATCTTCAGCGCACCAGCGGGCGAGCAGGAGAAGCGCCGGGGGATCGCAGGGGACCTCACGGTGTTCAAGGCCGCCGGCGCCGCTGCCGCGGCCGGGTACGACATGGATGGCGTCGAGCGAGCCGCCATCCTCGCGAACGATCGCACACGCACGATGGGTGTCGCCTTCACCGGATGCACGCTGCCGGGAGCCGCCGAACCGCTGTTCACCGTGCCGGAGGGACGGATGGCCATCGGTCTCGGCATCCACGGTGAGCCTGGCATCGACGAGGTTGACATCCCCAGCGCAGACGGCCTCGCGGAACTCTTCGTCGATCGCCTCCTCGACCCCGCTGAGATTCCCGACGGCGTCAGCGTGTCGGGTGCGCGGGTGGTTCCCATCCTCAACGGCCTCGGCTCGGTGAAGAACGAGGAGCTCTACGTCGTTTTCGACCGCATCGCCACGTTGCTGGAGGATGCCGGTGCCGTGATCGTCGATCCGCACGTCGGCGAGTTCTGCACCAGTTTCGACATGGCCGGTGTCTCGCTCACCCTGCTCTGGCTCGACGACGAGCTCGAGACCCTGTGGCGCGCCTCTGCCGACACCCCCGCGTTCCGCACGGGTTCTGTCGACAGCACTGCGCAGGTTGAACGGGACGAGATCGACGACTCGGTTGCCGAGGAGGTCATCCCCGACGCGAGCGACGAGTCCAGGCGTGCTGCTGCAGTGGTTGTCACTGCGCTCGAGGCGATCGTCTCGGTCATCGACGCGAACGCAGAAGAACTCGGCCGCATCGACGCGATCGCCGGGGACGGCGACCACGGTATCGGGATGAAGCGCGGCTCACACGCCGCGCTCGCCGCTGCCCGCTCCGCGCACTCGAACGGGGCCGGCGCCCAGAGTGTGCTCGCTTCGGCGGCGGATGAGTGGTCGAACCGGGCCGGTGGTACCTCCGGCGCGATTTGGGCGGTCATCCTCCGCACCGTCGGCGAGCGGCTCGGTAACACGGCACCGGTCACGGCGAACGCCGTTGCCGATGGACTCGTCGGCGCCAGTAATGCCGTCATGGATTTCGGTAAGGCGAAGGTTGGCGACAAGACCATGGTCGACGCGCTCGTGCCTTTCGCCGAGACGCTCAGCCAACGTATTGGTTCCGGCGATAGTCTTGCCGCCGCATGGTCGGCCGCGGCAACTGCCGCACAGGACGCAGCGGACGGCACCACCGACATGATGCCAGGGATGGGCCGCGCCCGATCGCACGGTGACAAGGCGCTCGGGGTCGCGGATCCCGGTGCGGTTTCACTCGCGATGATCGCGGCGGCGGTGCAGGGTGTCCTGCCCACGGCATCCGTTCTCTGATTTACCCACGAACAGGAGCACAACATGAGCGCACTTCGTATCGTCGTCGGCTCTGACGACGCAGGATTCGAGTACAAGGAACGGCTGAAAGCGGACCTCGAGGGCAGCGACCTCGTGGCATCCGTCACCGACGTTGGCGTGAACGCCGATGGTCACACCAACTATCCGACGATCGCGATAGCGGCAGCCGAAATGGTAGCTCGAGGTGAGGCCGACCGCGCCCTCCTGGTGTGCGGGACCGGACTCGGCGTCGCCATTGCGGCGAACAAGGTCCCCGGAGTGCGCGCCGTCACGGCCCACGACCCATACTCCGTTGAGCGCGCCGTGCTCTCGAACAACGCGCAGGTGCTGTGCATGGGCCAGCGCGTCGTCGGGCTCGAACTCGCTCGACGCCTCGTGCGCGAGTGGCTGACCTATACCTTCGACGAGTCGAGTGCCTCCAACGACAAGGTGCAGGAGATCCGCAGCTACGAAGGCGTCTGATGCCGCCGGCCGGCTCACCTCGATTCCTGATCGGGGTGAGCCACAAAATGTACTTCAGCCACGCTCGCACCGTGGCCTGGTGCCGCGACGTCGCCGCGATCGCCGGGAACCACCCGGCGATCGCCGACGGAACCGTCGAGCTCTTCGTCATCCCGACCTTCCTGTCGGTTCCTGCTGCCATCGATGCGTTCGGCGCGGTCGCGCTGGTTGGCGCGCAAGACCTCAGCACCGAGGACAGCGGCGCGTATACCGGAGAGGTGAGCGGGGCTGAGATCGCCGAAATGGGTTGCCGCGTGGTGGAGGTGGGGCACGCCGAGAGGCGGCGTCTGTTTGGCGAAACAGCCGAGGTTGTCGCGGCGAAAACCGATGCGGCGTTGCGCAACGGGCTCGATGCCGTGCTCTGTATCGGCGAAGCCGTGCGCTCGACCGCGGAGGACGCCATCGCTGACTGCACGGCCCAGATCGCCTCGGCCCTTGAACCCAGCCGCACCGCCGGCCACCACGGCCGGGTCATCGTTGCGTACGAGCCGCACTGGGCGATCGGTGCGCCGGAACCGGCGTCGGCCGACTACATCCGCATGGTCTGCTCCGCGCTGCGCGAGTACGTCAGTTCGCTCGCCGACTTCCCGGGGTCGGTAGTGATCTACGGCGGAAGCGCAGGCCCCGGCCTCCTCGGTCACATCGCCCAGAGCGTCGATGGCCTGTTCCTCGGACGGTTCGCTCACGATCCCGACGCCGTGCGCGTCATCCTCGACGAAGCAGCGGATGCCGCGAAGGCACCCCACGGCGCTGGTACTCTCGAGAACGGAACGTCGAGGAGAGCCAATGCCTGAATCCACCTACCCGCTCGGACAGGCGGGGGTGATTGAGCGCAAAGGGCTCAGGGACCGTGTCTATGACCTCGTGCTTGACATGCTCGTCAGCCAGTCCGTCGCCCCCGGCACCCGACTCTCGATCGACGCGATCGCCCGCGACCTCAATGTGTCGCCCACTCCGGTGCGCGAGGCACTCGTCCAGCTGGAGCGCACGGGCCTCGTGACGAGGGAGCCGCTCAAGGGCTACCGGGTCGCTCCGCAGATCACTGACGGACAGCTCGAGTCGCTCTTCGATACCCGGATCGTGCTCGAGGGCGGAGCCGCGGCGCTCGCGGCACGTCATTCCGACGAACTGGTTCCTCTGCTCGAGGCAGCGCTCGAGGAGCACCGGAAGGTGACCAAGCGCGTGCGTGCGGCGGCCCAAGGTGGCGCCCTCTCGGTGGCTTTGCTGCGCGAGTATTTCGCGGTCGACTGGAACTTCCACCACCTCATTTTCGAGGGCACGAACAACCAGTTCCTCATCGACATGTCCGAAGTCATCTCGACGAGGGTGCACCGCATGCGCCAAACGGTGCTGAGCGGCGTCACCGACGCCGAGGATGCCGTCAACGAGCACACGCACATCATCGAGGCGTTCCGCACCGGCGACCCGGATGCTGTCGCCGGGGCCATGCGGGAACACATCGAGAAGGTGCGGTCGCGGTCGCGATCGGACGCGCACACGCGCTGAATCTCCTTCGCCCTGAGGGATTGTTGTTTCGGGCGGCGGATCAGGGGGTCGGCGCCGCTACTGTCGGTGGACCCCCGGTATTTCCTCCCGGCGCCGCGGCACCGGCTCGAGCGGCGGCTTGAGCGAGTATCCGCCCAACGAAAACCGGGCCGGGTCCCTGAGGACCCGACCCGGCTTGCCGTGCAGCTAGTGTCCCGGAGGAGCCTCTTCGAGGAGCGCATCAGCACGCGCCTTGAAGAACCGGGTGCAGTACATCATCGCGGCCGCGAGGAACGCGAACACACCGAGCGAGACGATGCCCCAGATTCCACTCTCGGTGGGTGCGGTCTCGTTGAAGCTCGTACGCATAATGGGTGCGACGAATCCACCGAGGTTACCCAGCGAGTTGATCAGGCCGATTCCGGCGGCCGCCGCCGTTCCGGTGAGGAACGCCGTCGGGTACGACCAGGTGATCGGACCAACCGAGAGGAAGCTGGCGACCGCAAGTGTGATGAACAGGATGCCAACGACCGGCAGGTTGTTCGCGCCAGCCCAGGCCGAGCCGAAGATCGAGAGACCGGTGAAGATGTAGAACAGCGTGCCCCAATTGCGACGGAACTTAATGGTCGACGCGTTCTTGCCCACGAGGTAGCAGGCGAACAGACCGACCAGCCACGGGATAGCCGACACAAGACCAACCTGCCAACCGACATCCTGACCGATCAGTCCGGAGACCTGCTGCGGGAGGTAGAACGTGGTGCCGTAAACCGCGATCTGGAGGCAGAAGTAAATAAGGGTGAAGTACCAGACCTTCCAGTTCGACATCGCGCGCCAGATGCCGGAGGGGCCGTCTTCGGTGCGTACAGCGTCTTCCTTCGCCATGACCTCGGTTAAGGCATCCTTCTCCTCCTGGTTGAGGAACTTCGCCTTTTGCGGACTATTCACAAGGAAGAAGAGCGCGGCAATACCGGCGACCACCGCCAACATGCCCTCGACGAAGAACATCACCTGCCAGCCGTGCCACGGCGTCAGGGTGTCACCGAAGCTGATCAGGCCGCCGCTGAGCGGTGCCCCGAGCATCTGGGAGAACGGCTGTGCCAGGTAGAAGATAGCGAACATCTGCACGCGGACCTTGTTCGGGAACCACTCCGCGAGGAACATGATGACACCGGGGAACAGCCCGGCCTCGGTGACACCGAGGAGGAACCGCAGGATGATGAACATCGTGTCGTTCGTGGTGAAGGCGAACGCCGCGGCGACGATGCCCCACGTGATCGCGATCCGGGCAAGCCAGAAGCGCGCTCCGAACTTCTTCAGCAGCAAGTTGCTCGGGATCTCGAAGATCGCGTAGCCGATGAAGAAGATTCCCGCACCGAGCGCGAACGCTCCCTGGGAAATCCCACGGTCCATCGACAGGGCATCTTCCGCGAAGCCGATGTTCGTGCGGTCGAGGAACGCAACGAAGTAGAGGATGACGAGCATCGGCATGAGGTGCCGAGCCGCCTTTGAAATCGCCGACTTGAGCGCCGGGCTGTGGGCATTGGGATCAATGCCGGCAGTGGGGTTTAGCGCGGACAAACTGCTCTCCTTTGAGGTCTATTCGATGTAGCCCGCGCGCGGCACGCGGGGGCGGTGGAGTGCTCAGCCGAAGATGCTCGGTGCGAGCAACCAGATTCCCACTCCAACGAGAATGATCCCGAGGGCGAGGAAAAGGATGCGGCCTTTGGACCAGGGTCCTGTTGCTCCCGTCATGATCCCGGCCTCAGTGCATGTAGAGGCCGCCGTCAACGTTCAGGGTCTGACCCGTCACGTATCCGGCGTCCTCGCTGATGAGGTAGGAGATGGCGGCGGCAATGTCGCGCGGTGTGCCGATGCGCGGGAGAACGCCGTCGGATGCCATGGCTTCCTTGCGTTCGTCCGTGAGGGTTCCGCCCATGATGTCGGTGTCGATGGGGCCGGGGGAGATGACGTTGACCGTGATCCCGTCCTTTCCGAGCTCGCGAGCGACACTGCGAGAGAACCCGATAACGCCGGCCTTCGCCGCGGAGTACGCCGTCTTGCTGAAGGTGCCTCCGCCGCGCTGGGCCGAGACCGACGAGAGGTTGACGACCCGGCCGACGCCGTTCTTCACCATGGATTCGACGGCGCGCCGTGTGGCGAAGTGGACGCCGTTCAGGTTGATGCCCAGGACCCGGTTCCACTCCTCGTTCGTCACCTCGAGATACGGCACCGGTGAGGATACGCCGGCGAGGTTCACGAGCGCGATGACCTGGGGCAGCGCAGCCTCGAGCGAGTCGAAAGCGGCACGGACCTGCGCGTCGTCGGCAACATTCGCACCGGCGCCAGCGGCGACGACACCATGCTGT
The DNA here is from genome assembly GCF_059445295.1 of Mycetocola sp. Y444. Classification (NCBI taxonomy): domain Bacteria; kingdom Bacillati; phylum Actinomycetota; class Actinomycetes; order Micrococcales; family Microbacteriaceae; genus Mycetocola; species Mycetocola sp. Y444. Next base: position 274,150 of record NZ_JCAIUB010000002.1, read on the forward strand.
TCCGCAATCTCCGCTGCAACGGATGCCGCGGCATCCGCGTCGAGGTCAATGATGCCGATGTTCCAGCCCTGCTCGGCCAGATAGTGGGCTGATGCGCGGCCGATGCCACGCGGTGACGCGGCACCGGTGAGGATGACCGCGCGCGATTCGGGAAACTGTGTTGCCATGTCCGGTCCGATCGTGTTAGTTCGAGGGGTGAATGGGGGCAGGGCCGAGCTCATCCATCAGCTTCTTGATGGCGACGTATGCCTTGTTGCGGTAGGCGATCAGCTCCGCAGTGCGTTCCGCGGGTACGTCGAGGTAGCCCGCACCGGTCTTGGTGCCGAACTTGCCTGCATCGACGAGCTCCTTGAGCGAGTCCGGAGTCGCAAAGCGCTCGGGCCAGCGGGTCTGCAGGGAGGCGTAGCAGAACGAGTAGACGTCGAGGCCGGCCATGTCGGCGATCGCGAACGGTCCGAAGACCGGAAGGCGGAAGCCGAAGGTGGTCCGCACGATCGTGTCGATGTCTTCGGGGGTTGCAACGCCCTCTTCGACGAGCTGGGTCGCCTCGTGGAACAGTGCGTACTGCAAGCGGTTGAGCACGAAGCCCGTCGCGTCCTTGACCCGCGCCGTCTCCTTGCCGGTCGCCTTCACGATTTCTTCGACGACCTCGATCGCCGCAGGGTCGGTTCCCTCGTGGGGGATGAGTTCAACGCCAGGGATGAACGGGGCCGGGTTCGAGAAGTGAACGCCGAGGAACCGGGCCGGGTTGGTCACGGCCTCAGCGAGCGACCCGATCAGGATCGTTGAGGTGTTCGAGCCGATGATCGCGTCAGGACGCGCTGCATCACTGATGCGCTTGAGTGTCGCGTGCTTGATCTCGATCTTCTCCGGCACCGCTTCCTCGATGAAGTCGGCGTCAGCGACGGCCTCCTCGATCGACGCGGCTGGCGAGACGTTGGCGCGGATGCGTTCCACAGCGTCGGCGGGGAACAGCCCGTCAGCGACGAACTGCGCGGCCTCCTCGATGAGGCGCTCGTAGTTCTTGACGGCGATCTCCTCGGAGATATCCGCGATGCGGACCTGGGCACCAGAAAGGGCGAGAACCTGAGCGATTCCCCCACCCATGTATCCGGAGCCGACGACGGCGATGATGCGATTGGTCATGATTCTCTCCTAGGCCTTCGGAAGAAGTGAGCGGATGTACTTCTGGTTGGTGGCACACATGCCGAGGCTGTCTCCGCCGTAGTGCTCGGCGAGGATGATCCCGTTGTAGCCGAGCGCCATGGCATCCCGGAATACCTGGCGGTAATTGATGAGACCCGCTTCCATGGTCGACGGAACCGAGGTGAACCAGCTTCCGTCTGCCGCTTCGTCACGCGTGTAGTTCTTGACGTGCCAATAGTTGGCATAGGGGAGCGTCTTCGCGAAGAGTTCGCGCCAGTCCTCGACGGGCCGGTGCAGGCGGATGAGGTTTGCAACGTCGGGGTTGATGCCGACGTTGTCGAGGCCCACATCTTCGACGAACCGAACGGCGCTGTCCGCGGTGCCGACGTAGGTGTCCTCGTACATCTCGAGGGAGAGCGGAAGACCAACGGATGCCGCGTGCTCACCGAGCTCACGGATGCGCTTGACGGCGGTGTCCCAGACGTCGCGGTCGTCAGGGTCCTTCGGGCCCTCCGCTGTCCAGAACCACAGCGCCTTCTTCTGCGCGTCGCTGAACGGCTGGTGCAGGCCGGTCGAGAAGACCTCCATGCCCCATTCGGCTGCCGCGTCGATGGTGCGGTGGGCGTACGCGAGGTTCTTCTCTTCAGAGCCCGGCATGATGACGCTCTGACGCTGGAGGTGCACCGAGGGGATGCCGACTCCGTGCGATTTCGCGATGGAAAGGAACTCGTCGCGCCTCGAGGGTTCAAGGTCTGCGGGGCGCACGTGGCTGTCAGCCAGTTCGGCCAGGGTGAATCCGACGTCGGCCACCTGTGCGAACATGTCGTCCCACACCTCGGCCGGGGCGTCGTGCATGGCGAGGCCTTGCTTATCGACCGGCGGGAAAGCGTGGAGACAGGTGGCGATGGGCCAGGTCTCAGCCGTGTACTTGGGTTTCTCAGTCGACATTCTGCTCCATTGCATTCAGGGTCGCCATCACGGCTTCCAATATCCTATAGGAACCATACGCGCCGAGGTCGTGATTGTAAACACCCGTCAGGTTGCCGTGCTCTGCGTGCTCGTGTTTGCGGAGAGCATTTCGCCCTGTACACTTGGGGAGGTAGTTGAAATCTGCCAAGCTTTTTTGCGCCTATTTTCATCTTTTTTCGGCAACCGCCGTAAGAAGGGGATTGCGGGTCAGAATCGTGAATCAGGTTTTTGCTTCCCGACCGGGTATCCGGTCATAGGGCGGTGGCTCAATTGGTAGAGCAGCGGTCTCCAAAACCGCAGGTTGCAGGTTCAAGTCCTGTCCGCCCTGCGCGTCGGTGTTAACACCCCGGCACATGAAAGGTGTAACCAGGTGGCCCGAAAAGTTATCGACGAACCGAGCGAGGAAATCGTCGCAGCAGCGAAGAAGGACCGTGCCGCAAAGCGTGGACCCTTCGCCGGGATCATCCTGTTTCTGAAGCAGGTTGTCGCTGAGCTCAAGAAGGTCGTCACACCGACCCGCAAGGAACTGCTCAGCTACACCGGTGTTGTGCTCGTGTTCGTCGTGATCATGATGGCGCTTGTCTGGGGCCTGGATCAGGTGTTCAGCTGGGTCGTGATCTTCACGTTCGGTACTCCGGCGGCCTAGCCGCTGACATCCGTTCATCCGAACCTCATACAGCGCAACGTGGCCGTGCACCGGCCAAACGAGAGCCAAAGGAAAGAGATTTAAGTGTCGGAGAGAAATCTAGACGACGTCGACTGGTCGACTGCCGCTGAGCAGTCCAGTGAGGACGACGAAGCCCAGGAGGGCAACGTGCTCGCGGCCGAAGAGAAGGCTGTCAACCCCGCCGAGCACGAAGCGCTGCACATCGAAGACACCGCGGATGTCATCGTTGACGTCGAGGAGGAGGTCGAGGCTCTCGCCGAAGCCGTAGATCCCGAAGCCGATGCGATCGTCGATGACGCTCTCGAGATCGACGAGGCTGCAGAGGCTGAAGCCGCTGCTCTCGCTCTCGCAGATTCCATCGAGGTCGAGCGCGAAGAAGAAGCAGAATTCGAGCCAGAGGTCGCGCCGTACAACGGCGAGGAGCCGGATGCCGATGTCGTCGAGGCTGCCGCCGCTGGCGACGAGGCCGACGCAGAAGACGCCGACCCCTACGACGCATTCCGCAAGGAACTGCGGAGCCTGCCGGGCAAATGGTTCGTCATTCACTCCTACGCCGGGTTCGAGCGCAAGGTAAAGGCGAACATCGAGCAGCGCAAGGGATCGCTCGACGTTGCCGACTACATCTACCAGGTCGAAGTTCCGATGGAAGATGTCGTCGAGATCAAGAACGGCCAGCGCAAGATGGTCACCCGCGTTCGTATCCCCGGATACGTGCTCGTGCGCATGGACCTGAACGAAGACTCCTGGTCAGTCGTTCGCCACACGCCAGGTGTCACCGGCTTCGTGGGCAACGCCCACAACCCGACGCCGCTGCGTTTCGAAGAGGCCTTCAACATGTTGAAGAGCCTCGTCGAGGTCAAGGAAGCCGCACAGTCGAAGTCCACCGGTGCGAAGGGCGGCCAGACGGCTCGCTCGATCCCGGCAGAGGTCGACTTCGAAATCGGCGAGACCATCACGATCAAGGAAGGCTCGTTCGCTGGCCTTCCCGGTTCGATCAGCGAGATCAAGCCGGAGAGCGGCAAGCTCATCGTGCTCGTATCGCTGTTCGAGCGCGAGACCCCGGTCGAGCTCAGCTTCGATCAGGTCACCAAGCTCTAAACTTTTCTCACACCACCGCGGCCCAACCGGGCCTGCGGGAGAGCGCCTGTCACACGGACGGTGCTCGAAACCCAATAAGAAGGAAGAAACATGGCTCCGAAGAAGAAGGTCACTGGTCTGATTAAGCTTCAGATCAAGGCTGGCGCCGCCAACCCCGCCCCGCCAATCGGCCCGGCACTGGGTCAGCACGGCGTAAACATCATGGAATTCTGCAAGGCATACAACGCCCAGACCGAATCCCAGCGTGGAAACGTCATCCCGGTCGAGATCACCGTTTACGAGGACCGCTCGTTCACGTTCATCCTGAAGACCCCGCCCGCTGCAGAGCTCATCAAGAAGGCTGCCGGCGTCGCAAAGGGCTCGGGAACCCCGCACACCGTCAAGGTTGCGAAGCTCACCAAGGAGCAGGTCCGCTCGATCGCTGAGCAGAAGATGGCCGACCTCAACGCAAACGACATTGACGCTGCGTCGAAGATCATCGCCGGAACCGCTCGCTCCATGGGAATCACCGTCGAAGCGTAGTAACACCTCGGGTTCCGCACTGCTCTCTGCAACGGGACCCACCCGAGCTGGCCAGACACCGTCTGACGCCGTCTCAAAGACACAACATTCGTGGCAGCGCCGGCCAGGCGCAAATGACCACATTCTCGAATTGGAGAAATTCACATGGCACAGAAGTCAAAGGCCTACCGGGCCGCCGCCGAGAAAATCGGCACTGACAAGGTCTACACCGCAGCTGAGGCAGTTAACCTTGCCAAGGAAACCGGTTCGGCCAAGTTCGATTCAACGGTTGAGGTTGCCCTCAAGCTCGGTGTCGACCCCCGCAAGGCAGACCAGATGGTCCGCGGTACCGTGATTCTTCCTCACGGAACCGGTAAGACCGCCCGCGTCATCGTGTTCGCAACGGGCCCTGCAGCAGAAGCAGCAATCGCTGCAGGTGCTGACGAGGTCGGTGGCGACGAGCTCATCGAAAAGGTGGCCGCTGGTTACACCAACTTCGACTCCGCGGTTTCGACCCCGGAGCTCATGGGCAAGGTCGGTCGTCTCGGAAAGGTCCTCGGACCCCGCGGCCTCATGCCGAACCCGAAGACCGGAACCGTCACCCCCGATGTGGCCAAGGCCGTCAACGACATCAAGGGCGGAAAGATCGAATTCCGCGTTGACAAGCACTCCAACGTCCACTTCGTCGTCGGCAAGGCATCGTTCTCGCCCGAGCAGCTGTTCGAGAACATCTCGACCGCTCTCGAAGAGGTCAACCGCCTCAAGCCGTCCTCCTCGAAGGGCCGTTACATCCTCAAGGGAACCGTCTCGACCACCTTCGGTCCTGGCATCCCGATGGACATCAACTCCATCTAGTTCCCGCGCGCTGCAGTTTCTGGCGCACTGACAAAAAGGACCTCGCTTCGGCGGGGTCCTTTTTGCGTGCAATGCGGCATCCGCCGTGCTCCATAAAATAGCGGGATGACCCTGACTGTTCGACGTGCCCGACCGGCGGATGCCGCGGGGCTGGGGGAGCTCGCTGCCGTCACGTTTCCGCTCGCCTGCCCTCCCGGCAGCGCGCCGGAGGCGATCGCCGAGTACATCGTCGGCAATCTGACGGAGCGGAGCTTCGATCGGTACCTCGACGACGGCAACCGTGGCATCCTGCTGGCCGAGGACGACAGTGGCCCGGTGGGATACATGATGCTCATCGGCGGGGAGCCGGCCGACCCCGACGTCGCCGCTGCGGTGACGATCAGGCCGACCATCGAACTCAGCAAGGCGTACGCATTGCCGGGGGTTCACGGCAGGGGTGTGGCGGCGGCGCTGATGACGGCGACGCTCGACGCGGCGAGAGAACGGGGAGCAGCGGGCATCTGGCTCGGGGTCAATCAGCTCAACGCGAGGGCGCTCCGGTTCTACGAGAAGAGCGGATTCGCCATCGTTGGTGAGAAGAAGTTCTCGCTCGGCCCCGAGGTGCACAGCGACTTCGTCATGGAGCGGGCGCTGGCAGGGCCGTCGTGAGGTGGTGTCGGGCGAGCAGGTTGATCCCCAGTGCTGACAGCAGGAAGACGGCACCGAGAACCAGCCAGCCCATCGTGCCGTGGGTGAGCACGGTCGCGCTGATGACGAGCGGCGCGGCCATGGCGCCGAGCGAATAGCCCATGGCGAAGACCCCCTGGTACGCGCCTGCGCGCGACTGGTCCGCGAGCTCGAAGCTCAGCCCCCAGTTGCTGGCACTCGAGAGGATCTCGGCGAAGGAGTGCACGACCATGGCGAGCACGAGGAGGGCGATGGCGACCCCGATGGCGACGTCAGCGGACCCGGCGTAGAGGCCGCAGGCGACAACCATGAGGATGCCGGCGAGCACCGAGATCTTTCCGGCGTGCGCGACATCGTGGGTGCCACGGGAGAGCCGCACCTGGAATGCGATCACGAGGACCGTGTTGAGGATGAGCAGGAGCGAGTACACGGCACTTGGTGCCCGGGTGTCGTGGACGATCCACAGCGGCAGGCCAACCTCGGCAACACCGAACTGCATGCCAAACACGCCGGAGAGCACAGTGAGCGCGAGGTAGGTCGGATTCCGGAACGGTGAGCGCCCCCGCACCGGGCGGGGCACGTCGCTCGTCGGGTCGTGCTGCGGGGCGTCGACGGATTTCGGCAGGCGAGCGAGCACGAACGCGCTCGCTCCCGTCAGGACCGCGGCGATCACCATCACGCTTCGGTAGGCCGTCGGGGTGGCGAGCAACAGTGCGATTCCGCCAGCGGCGCTGCCGAGCGAGATGCCGATGTTCGTGACGGTGCGGAGCACGGCGCGGGCGCCCACCCTGCCCTGCCCGGTGAAGGCGCGGGCGATGATCGCGCCGCGAGTGGAGTGCGCGGCACTCGCGGTTGCCGTGACGACACACGCGACGGCGAGTGCCACGGGGAACGAGGTCGCCAGTGGATAGCACGCGAGCGCAACGGCTTCGATGAGCACCAGCCAGACGGCGAGGCGCCTGGCGCTGAACCGGTCGGCGAGGTGGCCGCCGAGGTACGACGTTCCCACTCCGATGGCGCTCGAGATCGTAAGAAGCAGGGCGACCTCGATCGCGGGCAGCTCCACGATGAGGGTGAAGTACAGCACGGTGAGCGTGAGAAACACGCCTCGGCCGAGAGTCGAAACGAGGGTGGCGAGCACAAGCCGACGCAGAACGGGGTCCTGCGTGATCGAAGCGAACCATCTGCCATCACGACGACGGATGCCGCCTGCCGGGATCGGTGTGGTGTCGGGGAGGGAGGGGGCGTTGCTGGGTGGTGGTGCGCTCACGTTCCTTTCTCCCATGCGCGGAACGGCATCCGTTAGTGATGTAGCGTATGGCTACATGTTGCGGTATGAACTCAGCGAGTCCGATCTCGGTGGCGTGCGGTTCGGAATCTCGCCGCTGTGCGAGCTCGGTCTCTCGCTGCGGTCGATCCGGGATCCCGGGCGCTACCCGCTGCAGCTGCCGTGGGTTATTCGAACAGAAGACGCGAGGCGCTCCCTCGACACCGAGGTGCTCGCGGCGCTGGTCAACGACCGGTTGTGGACACCTGACTTCCTCAACCCGCGGCCGGACTCGCCCCTCACACGAATCGAGAACGAACTCGCCCGGCTCGAGGCGCTCCCGGCCGCCGATTTCTTGCGCGGGGTGCTCTCGGTGCACCCTGAGTTGCCTCCGGTGTTTGCCGGGCCGCCTGACCGGGCTATCCGGCGGATGGTGAGCGCCCTCCGGGAGTACTGGGACGCGTGCTTCCGCCCGCACTGGCCCCGGATGCGGGCGATCCTGGAGTCCGACATCGTGCACAGGGGCCGTGTCGTGGCGCTCGACGGGCTCGCCGTCATGCTCAACGGTGTCTCATCGGCGGTGACCTATGAGAACGGAGTGGTGTCGATCGCCCTTGCCGCACCGGAGAGCCGGACCGAGTACACGGGTGGCCTCGGTCTCACCCTCGTCCCGACGATGTTCACCCGGCGGGCGTCGGCGCCGGTCGAGGCCGGGCAGGCCCCGCTTGTCATGTACCCCGCGCGCGGTCAGGGCGCGATGTGGGAGCCAGAGACTCTGGCACCGGAGGGCGCTCTCGTCAGCCTCATCGGCTCCCGGCGCACGGCGCTGCTCAGGGCGCTGGGCTCGCCGGCGTCATCGACCGAGCTCGGGATCAGGTTTGGCATCTCCACCTCGGCGGTCAACCAGCACCTGCGTGTACTCGCGGACACCGGGCTCGTGACGTCGACGAGGCACGGACACAGCGTTCTCTACTTCCGGAGCGAACTCGGGCAGGCGCTCTCGGAACGCGCGAGCTGACGCCCGGACGCGGCGCTTGTGTGGCGCAGCCGTCAGTGTGCGGGAATCGTGAGCACGATCTTGCCGCGGGTATGCCCGGACTCGAGTGCCTCGTGCGCCTCGGCGGCGTTGCCGAGATCGAATACCTGGTCGACGAACACGCGAACATCCCCCGACTCGAGCAAGCGGGAGATGGTCGAAAGGCTGTCGCCGTCCGGCGCGACCTTGAACGTCGTCGCGCGCATTCCCGCGGCAGCGGCCTCGGCGAGAAAGGTCGGCCAGCTGCCCGTCGGCGCATTGACGATGAGACCGCCTTCGCGCAGCACACCGAGAGAGCGCGAGCCCGTGTTGTCGCTGACATTTCCGATCAGGTCGATGACGACGTCGACCTTGCTGACGGCATCCTCGAATCGGGTCGTCCCGTGGTCGATGACCTCATCGGCGCCAAGCTCTCTCAGCCATTCCTGGTTGCGGCTCGAACCTGTCGCTATGACGTGCGCACCGAAGTACTTGGCGAACTGCAGGGCGAAGTGCCCGACGCCGCCGCTGGCTGCGTGAATGAGGATGCGCTGGCCCTGGTGGGCCTTGGCGACCTCGACGACCATTCCCCAGGCGGTCAGCGCGGCCAGCGGCACACCGGCGGCTTCCACGTGCGAGAGCGCCGCTGGTTTCTTCGCGACGGACAGGCTCGACACGGCGACGAATTGCGCGTAGCTGCCCGACGTGCGCGGAACCATGGTCATGCCGTACACCTCGGCGCCAGGAGCGAACGGGTGCGCCTCATACGGTGACTTCACGACGACCCCGCTGAAATCGAAGCCGAGCACGGCGGGAAAGCTCGGGATGCCGGCAGAGACGCCGCGTCCGGCCCGTGTCTTCGCGTCGATGGGGTTGATGCCGGCGGCCACGACCTGCACGATGAACTCGGAGTTGTACGCGGACGGGACGGGGACAGTGGCCTCGTGCAGTGCACTCGCGTCGCCGGTGGCATCGATGACCGCCGCGCGCATGGTTTCGGGAATCGTGGGCGGGGCTGATGCTCCCGCCGGGGACGCATCAGATGATCCAGTCATGCCCCGAGTCTGCCACGCAATCCCCACACCCTCACGCATCTCTGTCCCCTGTCGTTGTTGCTCTGTTTACAGCTAACGCCCACAATGAGTCAGTGGTGTTACGGCCGAGTTCCCACCCAGCAAACAATCGTCCAGCGAGCGCTACAGATCCATGCCTGCGCTACATAAACATCTGCAGCGCGGGCATGGACGTGCAGCGGTCGCGAACAGGGAGGGCCGCGACGGACCAGGGATCAGGGGATGTCGTACGGGTCGTCGTGCACGAGGTACCGCGACACGCGTGTGGTTCTGCGGTGCAACTCGTCGATGAGGTTGTTGGCGAGTCCGACCAGCTGGTTGATCTGCTTCTCGTCGCGGTCGATCCAGCGGCACATCGGTTCCTCGCCGACCGGCACGAAGTTCGCGTGCTGTTCCCAGACCACGAGGGTTCGCTCTGCCCCGAGCACGTACTGCTGCCACCAGATCTGACGCAGGTAGTTGCGGGGAACGCTCGACCACGGCTTGGTCGTCGTCTTGATCTCGGCGAGCACAAGCGCACCCGACGTTGACACGGCGAGGCCGTCAGGGGTCGCGAGGTGACGCTTCTCGATCTCCGCGTGGAAGAGCGCCGATGACGGCGAAATGCCGTGGGTCGCGGCCACCCAGCGAGCAATCTCAGGTTCGCGCGCCCGACCGTGGTCGGTGTAGGCGTTCCCGGAGAAGCCGGGACCGCCGCCGAGCTTCTCGGTGGCGACGGCGTCGATCGACTTCGCGCTCGAGAGCCGGGCCACATCCGTCGCGGTGATGCCGCGAGAGCGAGCCCGGAGCCAGGCCACCCGGTCCGATGAATCGGCAACGAGGCGGTCAAGATGGCTGGAAGTCACACTCTATTGTGCCTCGGCCGGGCGGATGCTCCCGCCACCGGCACCCTGTCGGCGCGCCTTATCGGGTCGGTCGGTTTCTGGGCCGCGCGGGTCCGGCCGGCTGACTCAGGCCGAACACCCGGCCCGGGGCGTCAGAGCGCCTTGGCTGCTGCCCGGAGCACCTGGTTGAGCGTGGGAACCCCCGTCGCGCGGAAGACTTCCTTGCCCGTGTCGTCGAGGACGAGAACCGTCGGGGTGAGGCGGATGCCGTCATCCGCCGCCTTCGCATTCTCGATGGCGACGTCGCGCTCGACCACCCTGGCTTTGGGCACGACGCGTTCGGCTTCGGCGAGCACCTCTCGGGCGCGGGCGCACGGGGTGCAGAACGACGAGGTGTAAAGGACGAGTTGCATGCTTACACTCAACCACGCCCGAGCGCCACCCATACCCCCGATGCCCCAACTGCAACAGAATGGGCCCATGAGAATTGCTGTTACCGGTGGATCCGGAAAACTGGGACGCACCGTCGTCCGCGAACTGCGCGCCGCGGGGCACGTCGTCATCAACCTCGACATGACGGGGGAGCGTGGGCCCGGATTCGTGCGCGTCGACCTCACCGACTACGGTCAGACCCTCGACGCACTGCTCGGTGTCGACGACAGGCACTCGGGATTCGATGCTGTCGTTCACCTCGCCGCGATCCCGGCCGCCGGGCTGGCGAGCAACGTTGCGACGTTCTCCAACAACATCCTCGCGAGTTACAACGTGATGAGTGGTGCTATTCGCGCCGGCATCCGCAACATCGTCTACGCGTCGAGCGAGACGGTTCTCGGCCTGCCGTTTGAAACGCCCCCGCCGTACATTCCCATCGATGAGGAGTACGCGGCACGGCCGGAGAGCACCTACTCGCTGGTCAAGCACCTCGAAGAGCAGATGGCGATCGAGCTCGTGCGGTGGAACCCCGACCTCAAGATCATTGCGCTGCGGTTCTCGAACGTGATGAACCCTGAGGATTACGCGGAGTTCCCTGACTTTGACTCTGACGCGTCGCTGCGGAAGTGGAACCTGTGGGGCTACATCGACGGGCGGGACGGCGCCCAGGCGGTCGAGCGCGCCGTCGAGCTCGACACCACAGGCTTCGACCGGTTCATCATCGCGGCGGCGGACACCGTCATGTCACGCCCGAACGACGAACTCGTCGCCGAGGTCTTCCCCGACGTTCCCGTGACGCGCGAGCTGGGGACGAACGACACACTGCTGTCGATCGACAAGGCACGTCGGGTGCTCGGGTACGACCCGCAGCACTCCTGGCGCGACTGACCGAAGCCGCACTGGTGGGTGCGCGGCTGTTGGCGTGCCGCGCACTCACCCGCGGGGGATGGCGGTGCGCTGTGGTCCCGTCAGCCACAGCGCCGCGGCGCAGGCGACGAGAGCTGCCGCGGCGAGCGGGAAGTCCAGTCCGTACGCCGTGATCGCCAGAATGGGCAGTACGAAAAGTACAACGGCGACCGGGGTGGCCCACGGCGCCGCGATACGCGGGGCACCCAAAGGTGGCGCCTTCTCGAACCTGATCAGCCAGAGCGACAGCACCCACACGGCCGCGAGAACCAGGACGAAGAACGGGAGCCGCGTCCACCACCATGCGGCGCTCCCCGGCTGAGGCAACGGGAGTGGCAGGAGCAGCTGGATGCCGATGAGCACCATGATCATCGGCAGGTGCCAGAGGTAGACGGTCATCAGCCGCGATCCGACGAGGAACACCGCACCCTGCGCCGCTCGCGTGCGCATCATCGCGGTCAGTGGTGTGTGCAGCAGGGTCAAAGCTGCCGCCTGAATGACGGCGAACACTGCCATGGGCGCGGTCGGCGGCCACTGGTTGCCGAGCATGCTCACCGAATAGCCGCCGAGGGCAACCAGCTGCCACACGGCGATGTAGCCGGCGCCAACCAGCAGGAGGAGCTGCCACCACCGGCGCTTCGCGAACCAGCCGTCGTAGAGGAAAAAGCCGACCTGGCTGGCGAAGAGCCAGACGAAAGCGACGTTGGGGATGCCGAAGAGCTCCTGCCCGATCTCATATCCGGTCGGCGGAAGCCGGTCGATGCCGAGAAGGCCGCCAGCCACAACGAAGCGGATGCCGTCAATCGCCAGCGCCGCAGCGAACAACGCCAGCAGCACCCACCCGCCGTACCGGTCGTGCCACCGCATCATCACCGGCGCGAGCGCCTGGACGATCATGTACGCGGCGAGGAACCACAGCGGCGAACCGACCCCGATCGCTATGGCGTCGACCAGTTCAGGGTCGATGCCGAGGGCTCCGGCAGCACCGAGAACGACGGTGAAGAAGACGAAAACGACGAGCGCCGGGCGGGCGAGGCGCGCCAGGCGAACGCGCACGAATTGATCGGCGGTCGTGCCTTTCGCAACGGCGGATCGCCAGCCTGCTCTCGCCGCGTAGCCGCCGACCACGAAGAACAGCGGCATGATGTTCGCCATCCACGTCGCGGCGTTGAACCACGGCTGGAACTCTACGGTCCTTTCGATCAGGAGCGATCCGTTTGCGTCGCGCCCGACCCCCGTGAACAGGATGTGGACGAAAACGACGAGCACAACGCAGAACACACGGGCAAGGTCAAGTGTGAGGTCGCGACCCGCTGGAACTGTGCGGCTGGCCACGTCGACGGAGCGGGTCATGCCCCGAGAATAGTGGGCGGCTCAGCCACGGGTGTAGCGACACGAACAGGGGCCACGGGAGCCCCCAAGATTGCTCATAGGTGGCTCATAGCAACGGGCGGATACTGGAAATATGAGCGCTTTCGAGTCTTCTTCGCTGCCAGCGGCATCCGTACCCCTGAAGCGAGCAGATGGCAGTGCCATCCGCGTGCTCGTCGTCGATGACGAGAGCAGCCTGACCGACCTGCTGAAGATGGCGCTTCGCTACGAGGGCTGGGAGACCCGCACGGCAGCCACCGGGCGGAAAGCACTCGACGTTGCGCGCGAGTTCCGGCCAGACGCCATCGTGCTCGACATCATGCTTCCCGACATCGACGGGCTGAGCGTACTGCACCGCCTGCGCGAACAGGGCGACGACGTCCCGGTGCTGTTCCTCACGGCGAAGGACGCGCTCGACGACCGGATCGCCGGACTCACCGCCGGTGGAGACGACTACGTGACGAAACCGTTCAGCCTCGAGGAGCTCGTTGCCCGCCTGCGCGCGCTGATCCGGCGTTCAACGCTCACCGGTGCGACCGGTGGCCCCGTCATCACCGTCGGTGACCTCACGCTCGACGAAGACAGCCATGAAGTCTCGCGCGGCGGCACCCCGATCGAACTGACCGCGACCGAATTCGAACTCCTCCGCTTCCTCATGCGCAACCCGCGGCGCGTCCTCTCCAAGGCACAGATCCTCGATCGGGTGTGGAGCTATGACTTCGAGGGCAGGGCGAGCGTCGTCGAGATCTACATTTCCTACCTGCGCAAGAAGATCGACGCCGGACGTCCGCCGATGATCCACACGGTTCGCGGGGCCGGATACATGCTCAAGGCGGCCGAGACGACGCCATGAAACGGATGTCGCGGTGGACGTTGCGGGGACGACTCGTCGTCGCTGTCGTCGCGTTGCTGGCGCTCGCCGCGGTGATCATCGGCTTCGCGAGCGTGGTGAGCGTGCGGACGGTGCTGCTCGACCGTGTCGACGCGCAGCTGACGGCCGCGACCTCGCGGTCGTACGGCGCCGAGGAAGCGCGCCGCGGTAACGATGGCCCGATGTCCCCGAGGGGGCAACCGCCGGTGCCCGAGTTCATCGGGGTGCCCGGCCAGTCCGCGGGCACGCTCGGCGCGATCATCTCCGGGGGAGCGGTGCGCTACGCCGGCTACCTCGATGACGCAGGCGACTTGCAGCCGCTGACTGCGGGACAGGTGGAGACGCTGCTGACCGTGAGCATGGGCGGTCAGCCGGAGTCGATTGACCTCGGCGGTGAGCTCGGTTCCTACCGGGTGGTGGCCGTCGAGGCGGGGGACGGCGTGATGATCGTTGGACTTCCGCTCGCAGACCTCGAGTTCACTCTCGGGCAGCTCATTGCCGTGATCGGTGCGATCACGCTCGGCGTTCTCGTCGTCGCCGGCGCGGCCTCGTACGTCATCGTGCGGCTCGCGCTTCGCCCGCTCGACCGGGTGGCGAATACGGCGACCGCCGTGTCAGAACTGCCGCTTGACCGCGGCGAGGTCGCGCTCGCCGTCCGAGTGCCACCTGAGGACGCCGACCCCGACACCGAAGTCGGGCGGGTTGGTGCGTCGATTAACCGGATGCTCGGTCACGTCGCCGCCGCGCTCTCCGCTCGCCAGGCATCCGAGAACAAGGTCAGAACCTTCGTGTCGGATGCCAGCCACGAACTGCGCACCCCGCTCGCGTCGATCCGCGGATATGCCGAGCTGACCCGACGGTCAGGCGAGGAGCTCCCGGAGGACGCCGCATATGCCCTGGGCCGGATCGAGTCAGAGGCTGTGCGGATGACCGCAATCGTCGAAGACCTGCTGCTGCTCGCGCGGCTCGACGAGGGGCGGGAACTGGCAAAGGAACCCGTCGAGCTCAGCACGCTCGTATCCTCGGTCGTCAACGACGCCAGAGCGGCCGCGTCAGGCCACGACTGGCAACTCGAACTGCCCGGCCGGGATGTAGTCGTTCTTGGTGATGCGCAGCGCCTGTTCCAGGTCGTCGCAAACCTCCTCGGGAACGCGCGAGTGCACACCCCGGAAGGCACCCGAGTGGTCACTGCCCTCTCCGTCGACGGGGACACCGCCGAGATCACCGTCACAGACAACGGCCCCGGCATCGACCCGACCCTGCTCGGGTCGGTGTTCGAGCGGTTTGTGCGCGGGGACTCGTCCAGACAGCGCGCGTCAGGCGGAACCGGGCTCGGGCTCGCCATTGCCCGCGGCGTGATCGAGGCACACGGCGGTACCGTCGCCGTCGAGTCGGCGCCGGGTCGCACCCGATTCAGCATCCGCCTGCCCCTCGCCGATCAGGGCACCGCGCCCGTCACTGACGGAAGGGACGCGGCTGGCGCAATCCCCTGACGAGGAGGATCGCGTCGCGCTACAGTTGCGGCGAACCGGAGGAGAATCCATTGACCGAAGCCGCACCAGCCACGTCCCCGAGCGCCGTTCTGTTTGACATCGACGGCACCCTCGTCGATTCCAACTACCTGCACGTCGAGGCCTGGGCGCACGCCTTCGCCGACGTCGGTGCCGAAGTCTCGTCGTGGCGCATCCACCGCGCGATCGGCCTGGACTCCGCGAAGCTGCTCGAGGCGCTGCTGGGTGACAAAGTCGACGAACTCGGTGATCGTGCCAAAGACCTGCACTCGCAGTACTACAAGGAACTCGCCGATCGCTTGCGTCCGCTCGACGGGGCGCGGGACCTCCTCCGTGAACTTCACGGCCGTGGCCTCAGGATCGTGCTTGCGACCTCAGCGCCCGAGGACGAGCTGGAGATCCTGACCGGCAAGCTCGACGTCGATGACGCCATCGACGCCACCACCAACGCCGACGATGTCGAGACCGCCAAGCCCGACCCGTCGATCGTCGAGATCGCACTCAAGAAAGCCGGAGTGGACGCAGGTGAGGCGGTGTTCGTCGGCGACTCCGTCTGGGACTGCATTGCGGCATCGCGCGCCGGCGTCCGTACGGTCGGCCTGCTGTCCGGCGGTTTTAGTTCGGCTGAACTGCTCTCGGCCGGCGCCATTGCCGTCTACGACGACCCCGCCGCCCTGCTGCGTGAGTTGTCGCTCAGCCCGCTCGCCTGACGACCGCACGCGATTTGGCGAAGTGAAGCGGATGCCATAAGCTGGGACAAAACCAAAGACCGCAGGTTTTCGGCGTGCTCGCGCAAGTGTGCATCCGATCGAAGGTTCTCAGCTGAGACAACCCGCGCAGGTGAACGAAACATTCTTAGAGATTCTCTCAAAATGCTCCGTGCGCTTGCGCCGGAGCTCTTTTTTTGCCGAAAACCGACTGCCCCTTTTGGCTCGCATCGCCTCCGCGGTGCGAGGAAGACTAATCAAGGAGTGGCTATGGCGAACAAGGAAGCCTCGGTTGCCGAACTCACGGAGAAATTCCAGAGCTCGACCGCCGTTCTGCTGACCGAGTACCGCGGCCTCACTGTTGCCCAGCTTAAGACGCTGCGCAAGAACATCAGTGCGGACGCAACCTACGCCGTGGTGAAGAACACGCTGACCAAGATTGCCGCGAACAACGCGGGCATTTCGTCGTTTGACGAAGAGCTCGTTGGTCCGTCGGCCATCGCTTTCGTTCACGGAGACCCTGTCACCGTTGCGAAGAGCATGCGCGACTTCTCCAAGGCAAACCCTCTCCTGGTGATCAAGGGCGGTTACTTTGACGGTAACCCTCTGACCGCCGAAGAGGTAGGCAAGCTCGCCGACCTCGAGTCCCGCGAAGTTCTGCTCGGCAAGCTTGCCGGCGCCTTCAAGGCCTCGCTGTTCGGAGCCGCATATCTGTTCAACGCACCGCTGTCGAAGGCCGTTCGCACGGTCGACGCGCTGCGTGAGAAGCAGGAGTCCGCTTCCTAGGTTCAGACCTGGGACAGCGGTGAGTAGACCAAAGAAATCTAAGGGAGAAAATCATGGCAAAGCTGTCAACTGAAGAGCTGCTTGAGCAGTTCAAGGGACTCACGCTCATCGAGCTCAGCGAGTTCGTCAAGGCATTCGAGGAGACCTTCGAGGTCACCGCGGCTGCACCCGTCGCTGTTGCTGGACCGGCTGCTGCCGGTGCTGCTGCAGAAGAGGTTGAAGAGAAGGACTCCTTCGACGTCATCCTCGAGGCTGTCGGCGACAAGAAGATCCAGGTCATCAAGGCTGTCCGCGAGCTCACCTCGCTCGGCCTCGGCGAGGCCAAGGCCGTCGTCGATGGTGCACCGGGACCCGTTCTCGAAGGTGCAAACAAGGAGACCGCCGAGAAGGCAAAGGCTGCTCTCGAAGAAGCCGGCGCAACCGTCAACCTCAAGTAATTTGCGCCCCTCGGGGCTCTTACTTGTGGCGTGACCCGCGCGGATAATTCTGCGCGGTCGAAATGCTCCACCGTCCCTGACACGTGTGCTTCGGCATCCGTCAGGGTCGAACCGAATGACGTCGCTCCTCACGGAGCGGCGTCATTCGTGCGTTAAGCCGACTGTGGTCCTGCAGGCGCCCGCTCGACGACAGGGGGCAGCCCGGTCCGCGCCGGGGCAAACGGTGCAGTGCTGGTTCGGACGATCAGGCGGGCGGGAACGTCGATAACGGCGGCGTGTACCGCGTTTCCGGCGATCGCGTCGAGAAGCGCTGTGACGGCGTCGCCGCCCTGCTGGCACGGGCGTTGCTCGATCGTGGTCAGCGAGAACATCTCGGCGTACTCGTGGCCGTCGATGCCGATGACCGAGAGATCGTCCGGCACGCGGAGCCCGAGTCGCCTCGCAGCGATCATTGTCCCAATGGCGATCTCGTCGCAGGCGGCAAACACTGCCGTTGGCCGCCGCTGGGCACTGCTCAAAATGTTCGCGCCTGCGTCGTAACCGCCGGGCAGGCTCATGATCGTCGTTTCGATCCTTGACTCGGACTTCAGACCAACGGCGGCCATCGCCTCGCGGTAGCCGGCGGACCGTTGCGCGGCCACGGAGCATTCTGACTCATCGGCATCCTCGCCCCCGATATGGACAATGCGGCGGTGCCCGAGGCTGATCAGGTGCTCGGTGGCTCTTCTGGCTGCGCCCCTGTCATCCATCGCAAGCGTCGGGATGCCGTCGGTCGGGAATCCGATCCCGACGAGTGGGACCGCGAGTCTGGTGAGTGCCTGGTGTTCTGCCTCGGTCGGTTCAACGCCGATCAGGATGATGCCGTCGAAGCGCTTGCGAGCGAGAAAGAAGTCGAAGACCCGCTGACGGTCCGGGGAACCGGCGTGCAGGTTGTACAGGGTCATGTCATACCCGCGGTCAAGGAGCGCCTGTTCGATCCCGTCGAGCACCTCGCCGAAGAACCACCGGTTGATGAACGGCATGACGACGCCAATGTTTTTGGTCTGCCCGGTCACGAGGCTCGCGGCGTTCGAGGACGCGACGTAACCGATCTCCTCGGCGGCAGCGATCACGCGCAGCCTGGTTGCCTCCGCGACATAACCGTTGCCGGAGAGCGCACGCGACGCCGTGGCCTTCGACACCCCGGCCCTGGCGGCAACATCAGCGATGGCACTCGACACTGGGCCTCCGATCGCCGGTGAAAGAGGGACCCACCCTCGCTGGGGGATGCGGTCGGTCACAGGCTAGCCCATAGACGGGCCTTATGGAACCGGTTACACAAAGCGGGGTGTCCCGGCCATCCCCGCGGCACAGCGAGTGTCGCCTCAGCGCGACAGTGACAGCCGTGAGAGCGCGAACACGTGCCGATAAGCGTCGGACAAGCCCGGCTTGTGCATCTCGCCGGTGTGCCGTAGTTTGTGCATGGAACCGGTTCCCTATGTGGCGCCGGACCCGCACCTGCAGTGCTGAGGCGACGAACTCGCCTCACGATCACACTCAACGAGGAGACACAGATGAGCTTGAAGAAAACCCATCGCCGGGTGCTCGCGCCGCTTGCAGCGGCGAGCATTCTCGGCCTGGCACTGACCGGTTGCACCGGCGACGTCGCCGCAGGCGACAAGGAGAACACGGACTGCTCCGACTACGAGACGTACGGAACCTTCGACGGCAGCGAGGTCAGCATCAGCGGAACGATCGTTGACGCCGAGGCCGACCGTCTCCTCGAGTCATGGAGTGACTTCGAGACCTGCACGGGGATCGACATCTCGTACCAGGGCACCAAGGAATTCGAAGCGCAGATCGCGGTGCTTGCCGAGGCTGGCAACGCACCCGACATCGGAATCGTGCCGCAGCCAGGCTTGCTGCAGCGACTCGCTACCGGCGGCTGGCTCCAGCCGGCACCTGAGGCCGTTGAAGCCAACGTCGACGAGTTCTGGGGCGAAGACTGGAAGACCTACGGCAGCTACGACGGCACATTCTACGCAGCGCCGTTGATGGCCAGCGTCAAGGGCTTCGTCTGGTACTCACCGACCGAGTTCGAGGAGAAGGGCTACGAAGTCCCCGAGACCCTCGACGAGCTCACGGCTCTGAGCGAGCAGATCGTCGCAGACGGCCAGAAGCCGTGGTGCGTTGGATTCGGCTCGGGCGACGCCACCGGCTGGCCGGGAACCGACTGGGTTGAAGACTACGTGCTCCGCCAGGCTGGCGCTGACGTGTACGACCAGTGGATCAACCACGAGATCCCGTTCAACGACCCGCAGATCGTTGCCGCATTCGATGCTGTCGGCGAGATCATCAAGAACCCCGACATGGTGAACGGTGGCCTCGGTGACGTGTCGAGCGTCATCTCCACCGAGATGGCTGACGGTGGTCTTCCGATCCTCGACGGCGAGTGCTCACTGCACCACCAGGCATCGTTCTACGAGGGCTTCTGGCCCGAGGGAACCGAGGTCAGCCCCGACGGAGACGTCTTCGCATTCCTCCTGCCTTCGGTTGAGGCTGGCGGAGAAACCGCTGTCACCGGTGGTGGCGAGTTCCCCGTTGCTTTCAACGAGGGCGAAGAGGTTGACGCCGTCCGTACCTACCTCTCGAGCGACACCTGGGCAAACATCCGGGTCTCACTCGGCGGTGTGATCAGCGCGAACAAGGGACTTGACCCGGAGAACGCGTCAAGCGACGTGCTCAAGGAGAGCATCGAAATCCTCCAGGGCGAAGACACGGTCTTCCGCTTCGACGGATCCGACCTGATGCCGGCTGCCGTTGGCGCCGACTCGTTCTTCAAGGGCATCGTCGCCTGGGTCTCTGGGGACAGCACCCAGGAGACCGTGGACACGATCGAATCCAGCTGGCCGCAGGACTAGCTGATACCGCCTCTCAAGGGCGAGGTCGCCTCACGGTGGCCTCGCCCTTGATTTCCCTCGTTCCGAAAGGCGTTGTTTCATGACGACCGCTGACCTCATCGGCAAAATCATCCAGGTTGTGGGTGGCCTCGCGATTTTCGCCGCCATCGTTGGCCTGCTGTTCTTCTTCCTCGACAAGGCTCCGAAGCGTGGCAAAGACTGGGTTCAGCTCGTCGTCTTCCTCGCCCCGGCGTTTATCCTCGTCCTGCTCGGCCTGATCTATCCGGCCATCCGCACGAGCCTCCTCGCGTTCACCAACAACCAGGGCGACTTCAACGGGATCGACAACTTCGTGTGGATGTTCACTCAGCCAGCGATCCTGAGCACGCTCCTCAATACGGTGATCTGGGTGCTCCTGGTCCCGACGGTGTCCACCATCGTCGGCCTCGCCTACGCCGTGTTCATCGACAAGTCGCGGGGTGAGAAGTTCTTCAAGGCCCTCGTGTTCATGCCCATGGCGATCTCCATGGTCGGCGCCGGAATCATCTGGAAGTTCGTTTACGATTATCGCCAGTCGGGCGACGAACAGATCGGCCTTCTCAACCAGATCGTGATCTGGTTCGGAGGTGAGCCGGTTCAGTGGCTGCAGACCTCGCCGATCAATACGTTCCTTCTTCTCATCGTCATGATCTGGATCCAGACCGGGTTCGCCATGGTCGTGCTGTCCGCCGCGATCAAGGCGGTTCCGGTGGAGCAACTCGAGGCCGCCGAGATTGATGGCACGAACGCATGGCAGAGGTTCACCAACGTGACCCTGCCCGGCATCCGTGGCTCGCTCGTTGTGGTCATCACGACAATCTCGATTGCGACGCTCAAGGTGTTCGACATCGTTCGAACCATGACGGCGGGAAACTTCAACACCAGCGTCATCGCCAATGAGATGTACACCCAGGCGTTCCGGGCCGCAGAGCCGGGTCGAGGCTCAGCCCTCGCGCTCGTTCTGTTCGTCCTGGTCCTCCCGATCGTCATCTACAACATCAGGCTCATGAAGCAGCAGAGGGAAATCCGATGAGCAGCACACCGATCATTCCCACGACGGGCAACGCTGAAGCCCTCGAACAAATCGAGCGCGGTGAAGCGATCGATCTCGGCACCAAATCGAAACGCGTCAAGCGTCGGCTCACCTCGCGCGGTGCAACGTTTGCCGCCCTGATCATCGCCGTCATCTGGACGATCCCGACCTTTGGGCTCTTCGTCTCGTCGTTCCGGCCGGCGGAGCTCATCCAGTCGACGGGCTGGTGGACGATCTTCCAGAACCCGGGCTTCACCCTCGAGAACTACCAGGAAGTGCTCCTGTCGTCATCGGCGTCGTCGCCGCAGCTTGGTTCCTATTTTGTGAACTCGCTGGCGATCGCGATCCCTGGCACGATCTTCCCGCTGATCCTCGGCGCGATGGCGGCATATGCCTTTGCGTGGATGAAGTTCAAGGGCTCGAACTGGCTGTTCATCCTGATCTTCGCGCTGCAGATCGTCCCGCTTCAGATGGCGCTCCTGCCGCTGCTGCAGATGTTCACCACCTTCCTGCGGCCGCTGCAGGAAGGCCTGCACGAGGTCATTCCGATGATTCCCGAGCAGAACTACCTGCCCGTCTGGATCGCGCACACGATGTTCGGCCTGCCGCTCATCATCTTCCTGCTGCACAACTTCATCTCGGAGATCCCGGGCGAGGTCATCGAGGCAGCGCGCGTCGATGGTGCGAGCCCCGGCCAGATCTTCTTCCGGATCGTCCTGCCGCTCGCGCTGCCGGCGATCGCATCGGTGGCGATCTTCCAGTTCCTCTGGGTGTGGAACGACCTGCTTGTCGCGCTGATCTTCTCCGGCGGCACACCGGATGTCGCGCCGCTGACACAGAGGCTGGCCGAGCTGACCGGTACTCGAGGGCAGGACTGGCAGCGACTGACCGCCGCGGCGTTCGTGTCGCTCATCATTCCGCTGATCGTCTTCTTCAGCCTCCAGCGGTACTTCGTTCGCGGGCTTCTGGCCGGCGCGACGAAGGGATAATTCCGCAGCACGGTCATCCGTTTGATTGATCACCCTAAGCCCGGCATCCGCACGTCGTATGCCGGGCTTAGGGTGAATTTATGAGTATGCATGGCCGCGGTGGCGGAAGTGGAGCTGGCGGCGGACGGATGCGCGGTGGCGGTGACGAAGAGGCGCAGCGTGCGGTAAACGCGAGCGCCCCGCGAGTGCCCCACCTCTTCAAACGGGTGATGGCTCTGTTCGCGCCGCACCGGGCGAAGATCACGCTCACGGTGATTCTGGTTTTGATCGGGGCGGCGCTCAGCGTCATCCCGCCGCTGCTGGTCGAGCAGGCCTTCGATGTCGGCTTGTTCCCGCCGGAGGGCGGCCCCGACCTGCCAGCGCTCACCCGCATCGTCGCGATCATGATCGGGATCTTTGTGGTCGCGACCGGGCTCGGTGTGTGGCAGACCTGGTTGACGGCGACCGTCGGCAACACGGTGATGGGCGAACTGCGGGTCTCCCTGTTCCGCAAGCTTCAGGCGATGGAGCTGAGCTTCTTCACGCGCACCAAAACCGGCGTGATCCAGTCGCGGCTGCAAAACGACGTCGGTGGGGTGGCCGGTGCGCTGAGCAACACCATCTCGAGCGTGCTCGGCAACACGGTCACCGTGATCGCCGCATTCGTCGCCATGGTGCTGATCAACTGGCAGTTGACGATTGTCGCGCTCATCCTCATGCCGATCCTCGTGATCGCGCAGCGTCGCGTCGGGCAGGTGCGTGCGCGTATCGCGACCAAGACGCAGGAGTCGCTCTCCGACATGACGGCCATCACGCAGGAGACTCTGAGCGTGTCCGGTGTGCTGCTGTCGAAGAGCTTCAACCAGCAGCCGGCCGAGATTCAGCGGTACAGCGGAGCGAATGAGGAGCAGGTCGACCTGCAGGTGAAGCAGACCATGAGCGGCCAGTGGTTCTTCGCGATGGTCAACATCTTCCTGTCGTCGATCCCGGCCATCGTCTACCTGGTCGCCGGGCTGCTGGTCTCCGGCGGCGCTGCGGATATCACCGCGGGGGCGATCGTCGCGTTCACGACCGTGCAGTCGCGACTGCTGTTTCCACTCATGGCCCTGATGCGGGTCGGACTTGACCTGCAGACATCCGGAGCTCTCTTTGCCCGGATCTTCGAGTACCTCGATCTCACGCCGTCGATCGCCGACCGGCCGGATGCCGTGCCGGTATCGCGCGCGAACCCGCGGCTGGGCAGCGTCGAGTTTGAGGGCGTGACCTTCCGGTACCCCGACGCAGCCGACGACTCGCGGCCCACTCTCGACAACGTGTCGTTCTCGATCGAGCCGGGCCAGTTCGCGGCTTTCGTTGGTCCGAGTGGGGCGGGCAAGACCACCGTGTCGTACCTCGTTCCGCGTTTCTACGACGCGACAGGGGGGCGGGTGCTGTTTGCCGGCACCGACGTGCGTGACCTGCAGGCCGAGTCGCTCGTCTCGAACATCGGGATCGTCAGCCAGGAGACCTATCTCTTCCACGCGACGATCGCCGAGAATCTCCGATACGCGAAACCGGATGCCACGGACGCAGAACTCGAAGCGGCGGCACGTGCTGCGAACATCCACGAGACGATCGCGTCGTTCGAAGACGGCTACGCCACGGTGGTGGGGGAGCGTGGGTATCGCCTCTCCGGTGGTGAGAAGCAGCGGATCGCGATCGCCCGGGTGATGCTGAAGGACCCCGCCGTGTTGGTGCTCGATGAGGCGACAAGCGCCCTGGACACGATCTCGGAGCGGGTCGTCCAGCGCGCGCTGGAGGCGGCATCCGCTGGCCGGACCACGATCGCGATCGCGCACCGGCTGTCCACGATCGTGAAGGCCGACGTGATCTTCGTGATCGAGGCGGGGCGGGTCGCCGAGAAGGGGACGCACGCGGAACTGCTCGCGCGGGGCGGCACGTACGCGCGGATGTTCGAGGAGCAGCTCGGAGGGCGCGCGCTCGTGGAGTGAGCGACTCTGTTGTGCCCTGCCGCGCGAGCATTTGCGGCGGATGGGCTGGCGTTGCGGGTTCGACGCTTCGTTCGTCCGTCGCGTATGTGGGGATGTGCGGGTCGTTGCGGGCATTTGCGGCGGATGGGCTGGCGTTGCGGGTGCGACGCTTCGTTCGTCCGTCGCAGATGTCGGGAACTTTGGGTCGTTTCGGGCATTCGCGTCGGATGGGCCGGCGTTGCGGGTGCGGACGTCCGTTCGTCCGTCGCAGATGTCGGGAACTTTGGGTCGTTTCGGGCATTCGCGGCGGATGGGCCGGCGTTGCGGGTGCGGACCTTCGTTCGCGCGTCGTTTCACGCGGTGGCGCCCCGCTGCGCACGGGCCACAGACACCTGCCGCACGACCTCGGACGGGGTAGAGAAGACGTGGCGACTCGTCAGTCGCACGATCCGCCACCCGGCTTCGATGAGACGATTCAGCCGGTCGATGTCACGGTGGAACTGCTCGGCCGTTTGCCAGTGGTGCGCGCCCTCGTATTCGATGGCGATCTTGAGTTCCGGGTAGGCGAGGTCGATGCATCCCAGGAAATTGCCCGCGTCGTCGTATGCGTCGTAATTGAGTGCGGGTTCCGGAAGCCCTGCATCGACGAGGATGAGCCGCACCCAGGTCTCGAGCCGCGACCAGGAGCGGGTGCGGATGCGACCGAACGCGTCGCGGAGAGCGCCGACCCCGGGGCGTCGACCGGCATCGATTGCGGCGCGAAGCTGGTCCAGCGTTGCGAGCGGTGCCTGCCCAAAACCGCTTCCGCCTGCGGAGGTGCGTTGGCACACGATTGCGTCGCCCGCCGCGACCAGGTCGTAGGGATGAAGGATTCGACCGAGGCTCGCCCACGTCGAGGCCGGCGTTGTGAGGCGGAGGCCATCGCGGAC
This sequence comes from Mycetocola sp. Y444, assembly GCF_059445295.1. Classification (NCBI taxonomy): domain Bacteria; kingdom Bacillati; phylum Actinomycetota; class Actinomycetes; order Micrococcales; family Microbacteriaceae; genus Mycetocola; species Mycetocola sp. Y444. The sequence continues at coordinate 299,070 of NZ_JCAIUB010000002.1, forward strand.
GGTGAGGTGGACGAGTCGTGGGTCCAGCTCATGCCCGCGTACTCCTTTACTGCGAGGTGCCCGGCGTGGTCGATGGACGGACACATCGACGAGCTGATCACCGCCGCTGACGGGAAGTGGCACACCCCAGAGAATCGCGGCCGTACGGTGACTAAAGAATTCGACCGGAGGCATCCGTGTCGCGTACGCGCGAGCCAGACGCTCGATGTCAGTTCGCGCCCGCTCTGCCGGGTCGGTGTCGATCAGGTCGGTTGTGGTGGTCTCCACTCGCGCCAGTACTCCATGGAACGGCCGCTCGAGATCGTGGGCCTCGAGCCGTGATCTACCGACGCCCAGCATGCGGGCGTGGGCATACGTGAACGCGGAAGGCAGTTCAGCGGGAAGCGGTCGTGGGGTACGCATGCGCTCATGGTTCCAGCTGATGAACGAGTGAGTTCGTCATGTGCGGGAACTGTGGAGAGGGGAAGTGCTTGTGGAAAAGTGGGAGGCAGCTCTCGGCCTACCGGTGGGCCTTGCTGATGTTGAGAACTTCTCCAATTTGAAACAGGGGGTATTCGATGATCGTCGTGCGGGTCGGGTTGAGGTAAAAGAGGTCGTCCACCGTGATGCCTAATCGCGCCGCGACCTCTGCCGCGACATCATCGGGCGCGACGGTATATGTCACGGGAATGCCGTCGACGAGTGTCACCTCGCCGTTCGCGCCGCCGGTTTTGCCGGAGTCTGCCACAACCAGGCCGGGGCGCATGTCGGGCAGGGTCCACGTGAGGACCGCACTCGACAGCACCGAGACATAGCATCCGTCTGCGAACGCAACCGGGTCGAACAGTTTGATGAGAACAGTGCGGAGGAAGGTCGGATCGCCGTGTGTGAAGTCTTCCAGGAGAGGGAAAACCGGTTCCGCGTACTGGGCTGGGTCACCGTAGTCCATCGTCATGATGGAGCTGGTGCACTTGGCGCCCGGTTCCACCGTCCGTGGTGACACGCCGAGAGAGATTTCGCCGGGATGTTCGGACCTGAAGTTCAGCAGGTGGAGTGCGAACGCCCCTTTGCGCCCGACTCGGACGTCGACGTCACCAGAAATGAGCGGGTCGCCGACGAGATGCCCGGTTGCGACCACCGCTCCGAGTTCGAGCTCCGGCGGGGCAGTCGATGCCGTCGGTGTGGGGACACCGGATGTCTTCGGCGAGGTCAGCGCCACCGGTGACGATTGTGGGTCGCTCGCAAAACTGCACGCGCAAAGGAGGAGGGCGGACGAAACGATCACCGCGCACGCGGCGGCGACGCCCTGACGTTTTGATCCCACGGAGTCCTCTCGGGCCGAGGGCTGTCGCCCGTCGCCGTGAGCAGAGACTAGTGCAGCGCTCCGGCACTTCGCGAGCACGCGATCGGGGGTGGTGGCGGAGTCGGGTGCGGGGTTCGTCTGTCGTGAGTGTCGGGTTTTGCAGACGGAGGCGGGCGTTTGTGACGGATGACTGGCGCCGCGGGGTCGGGTGCGGGGTTCGTCTGTCGTGAGTGTCGGGTTTTACAGAGGGAGGCGGGCGTTTGTGACGGATGAGGGCGGCGCTGCGGCGACGAGAACCCGAACGGATGCCGGGGCGCGGGGGCACGACGGTGGGGCGGTGCGGCGGTTCGGTGGTCGCAAATGCACGTGTTGCAGCGTTATGGCGTGCTTTTGTGACAGTCGAGCGGATGCCGGGCGGTGCGGTGCGGGGGGCGCGTCGCGCAGGCCGCTACGGCGCCGGCCGCTCCTCGAGCATGGACGTCATGAGGTCGATCTCCGCGTCCTGGCTCTTCACCACTCCGGTGGCGAAGGTCCGCACCGTCGAGTTCGTACTCCGGTCGAGCACAGCCTCGGCCATCTCGATGGCGCCCTTGTGGTGCTCGATCATGAGCTCGAGAAACAGGCGCTCGGCCGCGACACCGCTGAGGCCCTTGAGCTCGGCAATCTGCTCAGGCGTGGCCAGCCCCGGCATCGGTTCACCTGGCTTGTGCGCGCTGTCGCCGGAACCGTGGTTGTGCCCGTCCCCGTCCAGCGTCGGCGTCGTCATCCACGTCATCGGGGGCTCCGACGAGAACCCGGACAGCCCCCACACGTTGAGCCAGCCCTTCATCATGCCCGACTGCGCAGACTGGGTCGTCGCGATGTCGTAGGCGAGCAATCGAACCTCGGCATCATCCGTGAGGTCACGGATGATCATCGCCAGTTCAACGCCCTGGTTGTGGTGCGTCTGCATATCGCGCGCGAAACCGGCTTCGGCGCTCTCCGTCGTCGGGGTCGGGTCGCCGAGCGTCGAGAGCCGTCCCACCGAGAACGCGACGATTCCCACGATGACAACCGCGACGAGACCGACGACCAGCAGGGCGAGCGGTGACCGGCGCTGCGGAGTCGGATCCGATTTCGAGACGGATGCCGCAGCATCCGCCTCGAGATCAGTCAGTTCAGCAGCCGCCAAAATTACGCCTTGCCCGGTCCGTCGACGGCACCGGTGCACAGTGCGCCCGGCTCGGGGACGTTCTCGCTCTGCCAGTACTCCTCGAAGAACTCGCCGATGCGCTCGTCAGAGGCTTCGTCGACCTGGAGCTGCGCGTTCCACGCGGAGAGGACGATCGGCGTCGGGAGGCCCTCGAACGGAGAGAGGATCGCATAGGTGGACGGGACCTTTTCCTTGAGCGCGTCGAGCTCCGCGTCGGAGATCGACGGGTCGTAGGTGACCCAGACAGCCCCGTGCTCGAGCGAGTGCACGGCGTTCTCGTTCTGCTGAGGCTCGGTGTACACGCCACAGTTCAGCCAGGCCGGGTTGTGGTCGCCGCCGGCCGGGGGAGTCTGCGGGTACTCCACGGTGGTCTCCACGTGGTTGTTCGTGTTCTCGAAGGTCTCGACGCCCTCGATTTCGGCACCGGAGCCGCCAGCTTCATAGGTGGCGTTCTTCGGCATCGTCAGCACGATGCTGGTAACGAGCAGGGCAATGACGGCAATGCCGCCGATGATGGCGGCTCCGATTCCGATGCGCTTGTTGCGGCGCTTTCTGGCCTGTTCCCGCTTGAACGCCTCCACCTTCGCGGCGCGCTGCTCTGCGCGCTGCTCTTTGATGGTCAACTGCTTCGCCGGGTTACCGCTCTTGTTCGCGGTGCCTGTGGGGGAATCGTCTCGGGGGGTCAACGTGGGCCTCTCGTCGGTGATCGTCGGGGTCAGCGGTCGACCACGAGTGTGCGCCGGGCTGCCTTTCATAGTGTATGGCCCGCATCCTCACAGCTTTATGTGAAGAGGATGCCGCCGCGAGCGTCACACGCGCCCTGTAACACTCCCGGAGCAGCGGCTAGGCTCGATAAGACGGCCATAACCCGTCACGAGACCGACCCGACCCGGACCCCGGCCACGCACGCACTCCCCGAATGGACAAACCCGTGAAGTACGCAGAGACCATCGTCGATCTGGTCGGGAACACCCCGCTGATCAAGCTCAACAGCGTCACCGACGGCATCGCCGCCACCGTGCTCGCGAAGGTCGAGTACTTCAATCCGGGTGGCTCGATCAAGGACCGCATCGCGACGCGCATCATCGACGCCGCCGAGGCATCCGGAGACCTGTTGCCCGGCGGGACGATCGTCGAACCGACGAGCGGCAACACCGGTGTCGGCCTCGCGCTCGTCGCCCAGCAGCGCGGCTACAAGTGCATCTTCGTCGTGCCGGACAAGGTCGGCGAGGAGAAGCGCAACGTCCTGGCCGCGTACGGCGCCCAGGTCGTCGTCACGCCGACGAGCGTCGCGCCCGATTCACCCGAGTCCTATTACAGCGTCTCCGACCGGCTCGCCGCCGAAATCCCCGGCGCATTCAAGCCCAACCAGTACTTCAACCAGAACGGTCCGCTCAGCCACTACGAGACCACCGGCCCCGAGATCTGGAACGACACAGACGGCACCGTGACCCACGTCGTCATGGGCGTTGGCACCGGCGGCACCATCACGGGCACTGGGCGATTCCTCCGCGAGGTCTCCAACGGCGGCGTCCGCATCATCGGCGCAGACCCTGAGGGCTCCGTCTACTCCGGCGGCACCGGCCGGCCCTACCTCGTCGAGGGCGTCGGCGAAGACATGTGGCCGGGGGCATATGACCCGGGCGTGGTCAACGAGGTCATCGCGGTATCGGATGCCGAATCCTTCGCCATGACCCGTCGCCTCGCGCTCGAGGAGGGCCTGCTGGTCGGCGGCTCGAGCGGCATGGCCGTCGTTGCCGCGCTCAAGGCAGCCCGCTCCCTCCCCGCAGATGCCGTCGTCGTGGTGATCCTGCCCGACGGCGGACGCGGCTACCTCGCGAAGGTCTTCAACGACACGTGGATGCGCAGGCACGGTTTCATCGGTTCAGCGACCGACGAGCGAACGGTCGGCGACCTGGTCCTGGCGAAGGGTGACACCGCAGAGTCCCTGCCGCACGTCCGCCCCGACGACACGGTCCAGAGCGCGGCGGCCCTGCTGTCGAAGAGCGGTGTTTCCGCACTGCCCGTGCTCTCCGCCGAACCGCCCGTCGTTCTCGGTGAGGTTATCGGCTCGGTGTCGGAGAGCTCGCTCCTCGAGAGCATCCTCTCCGGTTCGGCAACGGTGACGGATGTCGTTTCCACACTCACGCGGGCACCGCTTCCGCTGATCGGCTCTGGAGAATCGCTCGAATCCGCGCGTACAGCACTCGAGGCATCCGATGCCCTCCTGGTCATGCACGACGGCAAGCCGAACGCCGTCATCACCCGTCAGGACCTCCTGACCTTTTTGAGCGAGTAGAGGACCGAGAATGAGCGACAAGACCACGAAGAAGCGCGGGTTCGCGACGCGGGCCATCCACGCCGGCCAGGAATTCGACCCGACGACCGGTGCCGTCATCCCGCCGATCTACCAGTCATCGACGTTCGTCCAGACGCACATCGGCGGGCTGCGCAACGGCTACGAGTACGGCCGCGCGGGAAACCCGACCCGGAACGCACTTGAGGAGCAGCTCGCAGCGCTCGAGGGCGGAAAGCACGCCATCTCATTCGCGTCAGGCCTCGCCGCCGAAGACGCCCTGCTTCGCGGCATCCTCAAGCCCGGCGACCACATCGTCCTCGGCAACGACGCATACGGCGGAACCTACCGGTTGATCAACAAGATCTTCGGCGCGTGGGGGGTCACCCACACCGTCGTCGACATGTCGAACCTCCGCACTGTGCAGTCAGCGATCACCGCTGACACGAAGATCCTCTGGGTTGAGACTCCGTCGAACCCGCTCATGAAAATTACCGACATCGCGGAACTCGCAGAAATCGGCCACGCCGCCGGTCTCACCGTTGTCGTCGACAACACATTCGCGTCACCGGCCCTCCAGCAGCCGCTGGTCCTCGGTGCCGACGTCGTCGTGCACTCGACCACGAAGTATCTCGGTGGTCACTCTGACGTGATCGGTGGCGCGCTCGTCCTCAACGACGACGACATGCACGAGAAGGTGCGCTTCATGCAGTTCGCCGCCGGTGCCGTGTCATCGCCGATGGATGCTTTCCTCACCTCGCGGGGAATCAAGACCCTCGACGTGCGCGTGCAGCGACACAGCGAGAGCGCGCAGGCGATTGCCGAGTACTTCGCCGAGCACTCCGCCGTCGAGACCGTGTACTACCCCGGACTCGAATCTCACCCGGGTCACGCGCTTGCGGCGACCCAGATGTCGGGGTTCGGTGGGATGCTGTCCGTCGCCTTCGCGGGCGGCGAGCGGGTGGCGAGGCGATTCGCCGAGAGCACCAGGGTGTTCCAGCTCGCCGAATCGCTTGGCGGTGTCGAGTCGCTGGTCAACTACCCCGCTGAGATGACCCACGCCTCGGTCGCCGGAACCGAACTCGCGGTTCCCGCCAATGTGATCCGGCTCTCGGTCGGACTCGAAACCATTGACGATCTGCTCGCCGATGTGGACCGGGCGATCGGGAAGGCGCTCAAGAAGCGTTGACCGCCGGGCTAGGCTCTTCGCGTGACTTCTGACGCCGGGCCCCGAACCGGATCGCACGACCCCCGGCGTCCGGCTGCACCCGGGATTTTCTCGGCCGGGTACCTCTGGGCGACGATCGGATCGTGTGCGCTCGTCTTTCTGAGCGCATTCGAGTCGCTCGCGGTGACGACGATCATGCCGCTCGTGAGCGCTGACCTCGACGGTGCTGCGCTCTACGCGCTCGCGTTCGCCGGTCCGCTCGCCACCGGCGTCATCGGCATGGTTGTCGCCGGAAACTGGTCAGACCGCATTGGTCCCATCGCGCCGCTGCTGACCTCTGTTGCGCTGTTCATCGTCGGACTGATCATCGCCGGGCTCGCGCCCGACATGACAGTGTTCCTTCTCGGGCGCCTCGTGCAGGGACTCGGCTCCGGCGCCATGAGCGTCGCGCTCTACGTCGTGGTGGCGCGGATTTACCCGGCTGCGCTCCACGCCAGGATCTTCGCCGGGTTTGCCGCGGCGTGGGTCGTGCCTTCGCTCGTCGGTCCGTTCGCCGCCGGTGTCGTCGCGGAACTCACGAGCTGGCACTGGGTGTTCCTTGGCGTCGTTGTCCTCGTCCTCATCGCCATGCTCATGGTGGTTCCCGCCCTGCGGATGCTGCAGGGCGGCGAGCAAACCGAACTCGCCAGGCGACCGGCCTGGGCGATCGGCAAGATCGGGTGGGCTGTGCTCGCCGCGGCCGCTGTGCTCGGTCTCAATCTTTCGGCGAGGCTCGACGGTGTCCTCATTGGTGTCGTCGCGGTTGCCGCTGTCGTGCTCGCGCTCGTGGCCGTTCGCCCCCTCCTGCCGACCGGTACGCTCCGCGCGGAGCGCGGGCTGCCGAGTGTGATCCTGCTGCGCGGACTTATCTCGGCGGCCTTCTTCGGTACTGAGGTGTACATTCCCTACCTGCTGACCGATCGGTACGACTATTCGGCCGCTCTCTCAGGACTGGCGCTCACCGGAGCGGCACTCACCTGGGCTGGTGCCTCGTGGATTCAGGGCAGGCTCGACTCCACGCTGAGTTCCGTGAACGCCATGCGCATCGGGACGGTCCTCGTCTTGCTGGCGATCCTCTCAGCCGTGGCGACCGCCGCGTTCGAGTTGTCACCGCTCGTCGTTATCGGCGGCTGGCTGCTCGGTGGAGGTGGCATGGGACTCATGTACCCGAGGCTCAGCGTCATGACGCTGTCATACTCGAGCGATCGCGACCAGGGTTTCAACAGCTCGGCGCTGTCGATCTCGGACTCTCTCGGTGGTGCCCTCGCGCTGGCCTCGACCGGAATCGTGTTCGCGGCCCTGGTCGGGCTGGGCGGCGCCTGGCCGTTCGCCGGCTGTTTTCTTCTCGCGGCCGCGATCTCGGTGGTCACCCTCGGGCTCGGGTCCCGCGTCGGCACCGGTGTTCGACCTGTTGCCGCCAACGACGGCCCACGCGCATCCTGACCGCGCCCGGTTTGCCAGCGCGGCGCTGGCGATGTGACAGAGTGTGACAGCGCTTCGATGGCATCCGCTCCCTGTCACATTGCTGTCACATCGTCATCAGCGTGCCTGTCCACCAAAGCTGCGTCGGTGCCTCGGCCCCACAGCCCGCTGCCCTCGCTGGCGTGCCATTCGTCGGCAGGGGTGTGCATAATTGACGTACCAGCGCGGATGTGACCGTGCACATTAGTCAGGGGCATCCCGGTGACACCCAGCGTTGACAAAGGCCGAGCGCCGAACATCCGCGACGTCGCGCGCCTTGCCGGAGTGAGCCACCAGACCGTCTCCCGCGTTCTGAACGACCACCCCAGCATCAGGGAAGCCACGAAGCAGCGCGTGCTCGACGTGATGAACGAGCTGCAGTATCGCCCCAACCGGGCAGCGCGTGCCCTCGTGACCAGCCGGTCCCGCACGCTCGGCGTCCTGGCCTCGCAGCGCTCGCAGTACGGGCCGTCGAGCATCATCCAGAGCATCGAAACTGCCGCGCAGGATGCCGGCTACCTGGTGTCGACCGCGAACATCACGGCGACAGACGAGGAGTCGATCGTCACGGCGCTCGATCATCTCAACGCGCAGGCGATCGAGGGCCTCGTGATCATCGCGCCGCAGGTGCGGGTGTTGCGGGCGATCTCGAGCCTGGACCTCAGGGTTCCGTTCGTCACCATGAATACGAGCGAGGGCGACGACCACGCCATCGCCGTCGACCAGGTGGCCGGCGCCCGCCTCGCCACCAGGCACCTCATCGAACAGGGGCACAGGCACATCTACCACCTGGCCGGCCCGCAGGACTGGATCGAGGCGGAGGCGCGGATGCGTGGTTTCCTCGAGGAGATGAACGCGCAGGATGTCGCGACCACCGCGCCCATCCTCGGCGACTGGTCGGCGGATTTCGGCTATTACGCCGGCCGCGAGCTCATGCGCGTCCGCGACTTCACCGCGATTTTCTCCTCGAACGACCAGATGGCGCTCGGCCTCATGCACGCGATCCGCGACGTCGGCCATGATGTCCCGAGGGACGTGTCGATTGTGGGATTCGACGACATTCCCGAGGCCGCACATTTCTGGCCGCCCCTGACGACGGTCAGGCAGGACTTCCTGGAGCTTGGGCGCCGCTGCGTCGCGCAACTTCTGGGGACAATGGGTGATTCGCCGGATGCTTACGCGGCGCGGATTCAGCCGGAACTCGTGGTGCGTGCGTCGACCGGGAGACCGGCGTTCTGAGCCTTCCCGGCTCGCGCGATCGGTGTGGTTACCAAACTGAGACCTTCGAGCTTGACAACTTCGCTGGTGTTCTGCGTAACATGTGACAACAATGTGAACGGTCACATTGCCTGCCGGGATCGGAAATCGAAACCGGCTGACGAAGAAGTCCCTCACGAGTTTTTCGCGGTTACCCGTACGCGGTTCGCTTCGGCAGCCGCAGCGAACAGGGCGTTCATGGACGCAGCCCTGCCCGAGCGGAACACCACCCCCTGTCTGGAATCTCAGGCGACAATGACGTCCATGGCACGATTACAGAGAGGTAACACAGTGAAGAAAGTACTCATCGCGACACTCGCGGCCGGCGCAATGGTCGTGTCACTCGCGGCATGTTCGTCGGGCGGTTCGGGCGGCGGAGAAGGCGGAGAAGGCGGAGGCGCGCTTGTCGGCGTCGCAATGCCCACCAAGTCGAGCGAGCGCTGGATCCAGGACGGCGACGCCGTCAAGGAGCAGCTCGAAGCCGAGGGCTACAAAGTCGACCTGCAGTACGCAGAAGACGACATCCCCACCCAGGTCAACCAGATCGAGAACATGATCACCAAGGGCGCCGAGGCGCTGATCATCGCGTCGATCGATGGCACCACGCTCACGCAGGTCCTCCAGGACGCCGCTGACGCGGACATTCCGGTCATCGCATACGACCGCCTCATCCGCGACACCGAGAACGTCAGCTACTACGCCTCGTTCGACAACTACAAGGTCGGCGTCCAGCAGGCCAACTCGGTACTCAACGGACTCGGACTCGTCGACCTCGAGGGCGCGCCCGTCGAGGGTGCACCCGCCGGCCCGTTCAACGTCGAGCTGTTCGCAGGCTCGCCCGACGACAACAACGCCACCTTCTTCTGGGAAGGCGCCCAGGACACCCTCGCGCCGTTCATCGAAGCGGGCACCCTCGTTGTGAAGAGCGGGCAGACCGACTTCGAGCAGGCGGCGACGCTTCGCTGGGACGGCGAAACCGCGCAGAAGCGCATGGAGAACATCCTGACGTCCAGCTACTCGGACGGCACGCAGGTCAACGGCATCCTCTCGCCGTACGACGGAATCTCCCGTGGCATCATCTCGGCACTCACCGACGCCGGCTACACGACCGGCGAGGAATGGCCGACCATCTCGGGCCAGGACGCTGAGCTCGACTCGGTCAAGGCGATCAACTCGGGTGAGCAATTCGCGACCATCTTCAAGGACACCCGCAAGCTGGCGACAGCCGCGGTCGAAATGACGGTGGCCGTGCTCAACGAGGACGAGCCCGAGGTGAACAACACCGAGGACTACGACAACGGCACGTTCGTTGTGCCGTCGTACCTCCTCGACTCGCAGATCGTTGTCAAGGACAACGTCAACGAGGTGCTCGTCGAGTCCGGTTACTGGACAGAAGAACAGATCGGCTAACACCCCTTCCTAATCGAGGCCGGTGGGAGAGTAGGTTCTCTCCCACCGGCACTCGAATGCAATGAAGCAGGTTCGGTATGGAGAAGGTGCGAAAGTGACCACAAACATCCTCGAGATGCGCAATATCACCAAGACATTTCCCGGTGTCAAAGCGCTATCGGACGTAACCCTCGACGTGGAGCGCGGCACAGTCCACGCCATCTGCGGTGAGAACGGTGCGGGCAAATCAACGTTGATGAAGGTGCTGTCCGGGGTTTACCCGCACGGCACGTACACCGGTGACATCGTCTTCGAGGGCGACGTCGTCGAGTTCAAGGACATCCGGGACTCCGAGGCCAAGGGCATCGTGATCATCCACCAGGAACTGGCGCTCAGCCCGTACCTGTCGATCGCCGAGAACATCTTCCTCAACAACGAGCAGACCGGCCCGTTCGGTCTCATCGACTGGAACAAGACGAACCAGGAGGCGGCGGCCCTGCTCGCCCGTGTCGGGCTGAAGGAAAACCCCACAACGAAGATCCTCGATATCGGCGTCGGCAAGCAGCAACTCGTCGAAATCGCCAAGGCGCTCTCGAAGCGCGTGAAGCTCCTCATCCTCGACGAGCCGACCGCCGCGCTGAACGACGAGGATTCCGACCACCTGCTCGACCTGATCCTGAACCTCAAGCAGCAGGGGATCACGTCGATCATCATCAGTCACAAGCTCAACGAGATCAAAAAGGTCGCGGACACCGTCACAGTGATCCGCGATGGCAAGGCGATCGAGACGATCCAGAAAACGGATGTCACCGAAGAGCGCATCATCAAGGACATGGTCGGTCGCGACCTCGAGCACCGGTACCCGGACCACACGCCCAACATCGGCGATGAGATCCTGAGGGTCGAGGACTGGGTGGCGCACCACCCGCAGGACCCGACGCGGGTCGTTGTCGACAACGTCAGCATCAACGTGCGCGCTGGCGAGATCGTCGGCATCGCGGGGCTGATGGGTGCCGGGCGGACCGAGTTCGCGATGAGCCTGTTCGGCCACAGCTACGGAAGCAAGATTTCCGGCAAGGTCTTCATGCGAGGCGAGGAGATCAAGACCCGCACGGTTTCGGAAGCCATCGGCAACGGCCTCGCGTACGCGACCGAGGACCGCAAGCATTACGGCCTCAACCTGCTCGAGGACATCAAGCGCAACATCGCCCTGGCATCCCTCGACAAGCTCTCGAGCAACGGCCTCGTCAACGACAACGAGGAATACAAGATCGCCAACGGCTACCGGTCGAGCATGAACATCAAGGCTCCATCGGTGCTCGCAAAGACGAGCAAGCTGTCCGGCGGTAACCAGCAGAAGGTCGTGCTGTCGAAGTGGATCTACTCCGACCCCGACGTCCTGATCCTCGATGAGCCAACACGTGGCATCGACGTCGGCGCCAAGTACGAGATCTACGCAATCATCAACGCGCTTGCGGCCCAGGGCAAAGGCGTCATCGTCATCTCGAGCGAACTGCCAGAACTGCTCGGGATCTGCGACCGCATCTACGCCCTCAGCGAGGGCCGTATCACCGGCCAGCTTCCCATCGAGGACGCCAACCCGGAATCCCTTCTCAAGCTCATGACCATGGAAAAGCCGCGCTAGGGCGCCCGGCACCACCAAGGAGAACCCTGACATGTCAAACACACAGACACCGGTGACCGAGGAAACCGCCGCAGGCGGCGCGATCCACCCGGTCGACAACAAGTTCACCAGCTGGCTCAGCCACCTGCTCTCCGATCTCGGCAAGAACGGAATCTTCATCGCGCTGCTCGCGGTGGTGCTGTTCTTCACGGTCGTGACCGACGGCATCCTGCTTCGTCCGCAGAACATCTCGAACCTGATCGTCCAGAACGGGTACATCCTCGTGCTCGCGATCGGAATGGTGATGATCATCATCGCCGGTCACATCGACCTCTCGGTCGGATCGGTGGCCGCCTTCGTCGGTGCCTGTTCCGGCGTCTTCGCCGTGACGTGGGGCCTGCCCTGGTGGCTCGCCATCATCATGTCGCTCGGAATCGGCGCGCTCGTCGGTGTGTGGCAGGGATTCTGGATCGCCTACGTCGGCATACCGGCGTTCATCGTGACGCTCGCCGGCATGCTCATCTTCCGCGGGCTCGCGCTCGTCGTGCTGGGCAACGCCAACATCGGGTCATTCCCCACCGAGTACCGCGCTCTCGGTAACGGCTTCCTGAGCGACCTGTTCGGTGACTTCGATCTTGACCCGCTGACACTGATCGTCGCTGCCGCGGCCGTCGTCGCCCTCATCGTCGGCCAGTTCCGCACCCGGGCGGGCCGCCAGAAGTACGGCCAGGATGTCGAGCCCATCGTCTGGTTCATCGCCAAGCTCGTGCTCATCACCGCGGCCATCGGGTTCTTCGCCTACGCACTCGCGTCGTACAAGGGCATCCCCGTGACGCTCATCGTGCTCGCTGTGCTTGTGCTGATCTACGGCATCATCATGAACCGGAGTGTCTTCGGCCGCCACGTTTACGCGATCGGTGGAAACCGCCACGCCGCCGAGCTCTCGGGAATCAAGACCCGGAAGACCGACTTCCTGCTTTTCGTCAACATGGGTGTGCTCGCCGCACTTGCCGGACTCATCTTCACCGCGCGACTCAACCTCGCAGGCCCGAAGGCGGGAGACGGCTTCGAGCTCGAGGCCATTTCGGCGGCGTTCATCGGTGGAGCTGCAGTCCAGGGCGGTGTCGGCACCATCGGCGGAGCGATCATCGGTGGTCTCATCATCGGTGTCCTCAACAACGGAATGTCGATCCTCGGCCTCGGAATCGAGTGGCAGCAGGCCGTCAAGGGTCTCGTGCTGCTCCTGGCCGTCGCCTTCGACGTCTACAACAAGCGTCGCTCCGGCGGCAAGTAGCACCTCGCAGGGGTCGTCACAGTGTGACGACCCCTGCCGCATTTCAGGAGAACCAGATGCACCTGGTCGGTTTGTTGCCGGACGGAGCACGGCTCGTCGCCGTGCTCGGTGGTGTGCCCGAGGCTCAGGCTCACGGGATCCCGCTGATCGGCGCTGAATCGCTCACCATCCCGTTCTCCACCGTCGGCGACAATGTCCTGCTCGGATCGGAGTCGGCGAGCGGTTTCTTTACTCGGCGGCGGGTACTCGAGCGCCGCGCGCGCGAACTCCTCGAGGTTGTCGGCCTTGACGTCGCGCCCGCCACTTCGATACTCGATCTCGACGCCGTCGACCAGCGGGTCGTTGAACTCGCCAGGGCACTGGCGAGGCGTACCGGCGTCATTCTGGTCGACGATCGGTGGACGCTGTTCGATGCCGATGAGGCCGTTCGCTGGTATGCCGCCGTCGCCAGGGCCTCTGCGGCGACACCGATCCTGGTCGCCGTTCAGTCGCTCGCTGACCTGCGGCTCGTTCCCGCGCCCATCGATGCCGTTCTGGTGATGAGGGATGGGGCGGTCGCCGGTGTCGCGAGGCCCCAGGAGAGCACCACGCTGCTCGACCTTCTGGCCGGGGACGTCGATGAGCCGGCACCGGTGGAGCGGGTCTTCGGGCCGGTTGTACTCGAGCTCGAGTCGGTCAGCGTCACCCATCCGATCCAGCGCCGGCGCGCGGTCGTCGAAGGCGCGAATCTCACCGTCCGCGCCGGTGAAATTGTTGGCCTCGCCGGGGCGGAGTCGCTGGTGCTCGGGGTGTTCGGTGCGTCGTCGGGCGGGGAGGTGACCGGCACGATCCGGCTCGACGGTCAGCCGGTCGACCTGACGACCGTGGCGAAAGCCATAGCGGCGCGGGTGCTGTTCATTTCGGAACACCCGCCGGCCTATGACATCGGCCTCATCGGCGGGATGCCGACGAGCGTGTCAGGGGAATCGCTCGCCCGACTGGCCCGGACCGGGTTGATCGACCCGCGGCGCACCTATGTCCCGCGACGGGCACCGTCGATGCTGCTCGAGGCGCTTCCCGGCGCCAGGTCCCGGCCGTCGACGAGCGACATGAACGAGGTCCTGGCGGGGTGGGCGGCAGCGCCACCGCGGGTGGCACTGATCACCGAGCCGTTCTCCGGACTCGGCCCGACCGAGCGCGACGAGCGGCGTTCGCTCATCGAAGCGATCGCCGCGGCGGGCACCGCGGTGCTCGTCGAGGCGGCAGACCCCACCCAGCTTCTCGGGCTGAGCAACCGCATCCTCGCGCAGCACGGCACCCACCTCACGACGGAACTTTCCGGCAGGGACGTGACGCTTCGCGGCCTCGCGGCCCTCAGCATCCGTACCGATATACAACGTTAGAATCGAGAAGAACGTGGCAGTGCAGCAAGAGCCCGAAACCGGGCGGAATCCAGACGAAGGAGTCGAGACGGTGACCGATCGAGCAGAGAACCAGGCCGCCGAGCGCTACGTGATCGGGGTGGACTACGGCACCCTGTCCGGCCGCGCGGTCGTCGTGCGCGTTTCCGATGGCGCCGAACTGGGCAGTGCGGTGCTCGACTATCCGCACGCCGTGATGGACACGACGCTCGCCGCGACCGGCAGGCGACTGCCGCCGGACTGGGCGCTGCAGGTGCCGCAGGACTATGTTGACGTGCTCAAATCAGCGGTTCCCGAGGCGGTGAAGATCGCCGGGATCGACCCGGCGGACGTCATCGGCATCGGCACTGACTTCACCGCGTGCACGATGGTTCCTACACTCGCAGACGGCACACCGCTCAACGAGCTGCCGGAGTTTGCCGACCGCCCGCACGCCTACGTGAAGCTGTGGAAGCACCACGCCGCACAGGCGCAGGCCGACCGCATCACCGAGCTCGCGGCATCCCGCGGGGAAAGCTGGCTGCCCCGTTACGGCGGCCTCATCTCGAGCGAGTGGGAGTTCGCAAAGGGCCTGCAGCTGCTCGAGGAAGACCCCGAACTGTATGACCGCATGGACCACTGGGTCGAGGCAGCCGACTGGATCATCTGGCAGCTGACCGGTGAGTACGTGCGCAACGCATGCACGGCTGGCTATAAAGGCATCTACCAGGACGGCGAATACCCGAGCCGCGACTACCTCGCCGCTCTCAACCCCGATTTCGCCGACTTCGTCGAGTCGAAGCTCGAGCACCGGATCGGTCAGCTGGGGGATGCCGCCGGCCGGCTTTCCGCGGAAGCAGCCGCCTGGACGGGGTTGCCTGAGGGCATCGCCGTCGCCGTCGGCAATGTCGACGCACACGTCGCAGCCCCCGCAGCGCGCGGAGTGCTCCCCGGCCAGATGGTCGCCATTATGGGGACGTCGACCTGCCACGTGATGAACAGCGACAAGCTCGTCGAGGTGCCTGGCATGTGCGGCGTCGTCGACGGCGGTATCGTCGCCGGTCTCTACGGGTACGAAGCCGGGCAGTCCGGCGTTGGCGACATCTTCGCCTGGTACGTCAAGAACCAGGTTCCCAGCGCCTACTACGAAGCGGCGGAGGAAGCCGACGTCAGCATCCACCAGTACCTGACGAGCCTCATCGAGGACCAGCCGGTCGGCGCCCACGGTCTCGTCGCGCTCGACTGGCAGTCGGGCAACCGGTCGGTGCTCGTCGACCACGAACTCTCCGGGGTCGTGCTCGGCACCACGCTGACCACCCGCACCGAGGAGATCTACCGGGCACTGTTCGAGGCCACGGCATTCGGCACCCGGGTGATCGTCGAGACCTTCAATGCGTCCGGCGTGCCTGTCACCGAGTTCATCGTCGCCGGCGGCCTGCAGAAGAACCCGTTCCTCATGCAGACATACTCCAACATCCTGCGGATGCCGATCTCCACCATCGCGAGCGACCAGGGCCCCGCGCTCGGCTCTGCCATTCACGCCGCTGTCGCCGCTGGCGCCTACCCGGACGTGCAGGCGGCTGGCCAGGTGATGGGCAAGGTTCACAAGAACGTGTTCACGCCGGACGAGAAAGCGGCTGAGGCGTACGACAGGCTCTTCGCCGAATACCGCGAACTGCATGACTACTTCGGGCGCGGCGGCAACGACGTCATGCACCGGTTGCGCAAACTCAAGAGAGAGGCTCTCGCGTGAGCGGATATTCCCCCGAGGTTGAGGTCGCCATCGCGCGGGTCCGTGCCGATGTCGCGAAACTCCACGGAGAACTCGTGCGCTATGGCCTCGTGGTCTGGACGGGCGGAAACGTCTCGGGCCGCGTCCCAGGCGCCGATCTCTTCGTGATCAAGCCGTCCGGTGTCAGCTATGACGACCTCGCGCCCGAGAACATGATCCTCTGCGACCTCGACGGGAACGTGCTTCCGGGCACGCCGGGTTCCGATCGGTCGCCCTCGAGCGACACAGCGGCACACGCATACGTGTACCGGAATATGCCGGAGGTCGGGGGCGTCGTGCACACCCACTCCACCTACGCGGTGGCCTGGGCCGCGCGCAACGAACCGATCCCGTGCGTCATCACCGCGATGGCCGACGAGTTCGGCGCCGAGATCCCGGTGGGGCCGTTCGCCATCATCGGCGACGACTCGATCGGTCGCGGCATCGTCGAGACGCTGACCGGCCACCGCAGCCGTGCCGTGCTGATGGCCAACCACGGTCCGTTCACCATCGGCAAGGACGCGAAGGATGCCGTCAAGGCCGCCGTCATGGTCGAGGACGTCGCCCGCACCGTGCACATCTCCCGCCAGCTCGGTGAGCCGGTTCCGATCCCGCAGCCCGCCATCGATTCCCTGTTCGACCGCTACCAGAACGTCTACGGCCAGGCGCCGCAGGGCGCTCTCGCCGACTCCCAAGGAGACACACATGCCTAAGCTGACCACCTCGCTCGACGCCTACGAGGTCTGGTTCCTCACCGGAAGCCAGAACCTGTACGGCGAAGAAACGCTTCAGCAGGTCGCTGAGCAGTCGCAGGAGATCGCGCGAACGCTTGGCGCGGCATCCGATGTTCCCGTCAAGGTCGTCTGGAAGCCGGTGCTCAAGGACTCCGCGTCGATCCGGCGGGCGATGCTCGACGCCAACTCCGACGATCGCGTCATCGGCCTCATCGCGTGGATGCACACGTTCTCGCCGGCCAAGATGTGGATCGCGGGCCTCGACGCCCTGCAGAAGCCGCTGCTGCACCTGCACACGCAGGCCAATGTTGCGCTGCCGTGGGACAGCATCGACATGGACTTCATGAACCTCAACCAGGCAGCCCACGGCGACCGGGAGTTCGGCTACATCCAGACCCGACTCGGCGTCTCGCGCAAGACGGTCGTCGGCCACGTCTCGAACCCCGCCGTCACCGCACAGGTCGGCACCTGGATGCGCGCAGCCGCCGGCTGGGCAGCCACCCACGAGCTCAAGCTCGCCCGCTTCGGCGACAACATGCGTTACGTCGCCGTCACCGAGGGCGACAAGACCGAGGCCGAACTGAAGTTCGGCGTCCAGGTCAACACCTGGGGCGTCAACGAGCTGGCGGATGCCGTCGCCGCGGCGTCGGAGAGCGACATCGACGCGCTCGTTGCCGAATATGAAGAGCTCTACGACGTCGTCCCCGAACTGCGGAAGGGTGGCGACCGTCACTCGTCGCTGCGCGACGGTGCGGCGATCGAGATCGGACTGCGGTCGTTCCTCGAGGAGGGTGGCTTCGGCGCGTTCACCACGTCGTTCGAAGACCTCGGTGCGCTCAAGCAGCTGCCGGGCCTCGCCGTGCAGCGGCTCATGGCCGAGGGCTACGGCTTCGGTGCAGAGGGCGACTGGAAGACCGCCGTTCTCGTGCGCGCGGCATCCGTTATGGGAGCTGGGCTGCCCGGCGGTGCCTCGCTGATGGAGGACTACACCTACCACCTGGTGCCGGGGGAGGAGCAGATCCTCGGTGCCCACATGCTCGAGGTCAGCCCTGGCCTCACGACGGCGAAGCCGACGCTCGAGATCCACGAGCTGGGAATCGGCGACAGGGAAGACCCGGTCAGGCTTGTCTTCACGGCTGATCCGGGTCCGGCCGTCGTCGTCGCGATGAGCGACATGCGCGACCGGTTCAGGCTTGTGGCCAACGTCGTCGACGTGATCGAGCCGGCTGAAGCGCTGCCGAAGCTGCCGGTCGGTCGTGCCGTGTGGAAGCCGGAGCCGTCGTTCGCTGTGTCGGCGACAGCGTGGCTCACCGCTGGTGCGGCCCACCACACGGTGATGTCGACCGCTGTCGGCGTCGACGTATTCCGTGACTTCGCGGAGATCGCCGGCACCGAGCTGCTCGTCATCGATAACGACACAACACTCGACGGGTTCTCGCGCGAGGTGCGCTGGAACAACGCGTACTACAGGCTCGCGCAGGGGTTCTAGGGCGCCCACCCCGCCGAGACCATCACCTCCGGTCGAGAACATCCCGCGCAACTGATGTTCTTGACCGGAAGTGGTGTTCTCGGTGCCGAGTCAACTCGCGACCCACGAAGCGGATGCTGCCAGCCGGCGGCATCCGCTTCGCGCGTTAACGCGCGGTGCCGGTGCACGTCGTGCTCGCCGGTGCTCGACACCCGGGCTGCGGTGTTGCTTCGGGAGGAAATTCGCAGGGTCGGCGGGGTCTACGAGCATGGCCCCCGCGATTTACCGGCCGACGCCGCGGCACCGGTCGTGCCCGACGCTCCGCAGCGGATGCCGCCAGCCGGACGGCATCCGTCGCTGAGATGTGTCCCACTGTGATCGCTCACAATTTGGTAACGGACTTTGATTGAAGCGTTGTGCTCGCGTAATTGTGAGCGCTAACATCGCAGCCATGACCAGAACGGACTGGTCAACCGGCAGCTGACACAGCATCGGACCACGTCGCGCCGGCCGAACAAGGAGGTTTGGTTGTGAAGAAGATACTTGCGCCGATTGCAGCTGCTGGAGCCCTGCTCCTCGCGCTCACCGGGTGTGCACAGTCGGGGGGAGGCTCGGCAGACGGGCCCAAGGACCCGAGCGAGATCATCGTCGGATTTGCCCAGGTCGGCGCCGAGAGCGGATGGCGTACCGCGAATACCAAAGACATCCAGGCGGCGTTCAAGGACGCCGGCATCGAGCTCAAGTTCTCCGACGCCCAGCAAAAGCAGGAGAACCAGATTCAGGCGATCCGCTCGTACATCCAGCAGGGCGTCGATGTCATAGCGTTCTCGCCGGTCATCGAATCGGGGTGGGATGCCGTGCTCAAGGAAGCAAAGGACGCCGAGATTCCCGTTGTCCTCACCGACCGCGCCGTCGATAGCGAGGATGACTCGCTCTACGTGAGCTTCCTCGGCTCCGACTTCATCGAGGAAGGCAAGAAGGCCGGGGAGTGGCTCGTCGAGGAGTATTCCGCGTCGACGGAGCCGGTGAACATCATCCAGCTCGAGGGAACGACGGGAGCAGCCCCCGCCCTGGACCGGGCCGAGGGCTTCGCCGATGTCATCGCCGCTGACGATAAGTTCCAGGTGGTCGCGTCCC
This sequence comes from Mycetocola sp. Y444, assembly GCF_059445295.1. NCBI lineage: Bacteria > Bacillati > Actinomycetota > Actinomycetes > Micrococcales > Microbacteriaceae > Mycetocola > Mycetocola sp. Y444. The sequence goes on from NZ_JCAIUB010000002.1 coordinate 318,561, forward strand.
AGACCGGCGACTTCACTCGCGCCGGCGGCAAGCAGGTCACCGAGGCGCTGCTCAAGTCGAATCCCGACGTCGACGTGATCTACGCACACAACGACGACATGGGTCTCGGCGCGATTGAAGCGATCGAAGCGGCCGGCCTCGTGCCGGGCACCGACATCAAGATCATCACGGTGGATGCCGTGAAGGACGGCATGCAGGCGCTCGCCGACGGCAAGATCAACTTCATCGTCGAGTGCTCGCCGCTCCTGGGCAGCCAGCTCGTGGAGATTGTGGAAAAGGTCGTCGCGGGAGAAGACGTTGAGAAGCGGATCATCACCGAGGAAACGACCTTCACCCAGGAGCAGGCGATCGAAGCGCTGCCCGACAGGAAGTACTAGGCACACCCACCTCGGGCGTTCCAGGTCCGATGAATCCGGACCCGGAACGCCCGACACATCTTTCCTCAGCGCAGAGAGCAGGGTCATGACCGAACAGCAACCAGCCGTCAGCATGGAGAACATCTCCATCGAATTCCCCGGGGTGAAGGCCCTCGACGGCGTCAGTTTCCGGATGTTTCCCGGCGAGGTGCACTCACTCCTCGGCGAGAACGGGGCGGGAAAGTCAACTCTGATCAAGGCGCTGACCGGCGTCTATCGCATCGACAGCGGCGTGATTACGCTCGCAGGCACCGAGGTGTCCTTCTCCACCACCGCGGAGGCCCAGGCCGCGGGAATCTCAACCGTCTATCAGGAGGTCAACCTCCTGACCAACCTCACCGTCGCCGAGAACATCATGCTCGGCCGGGAACCCCGGCGATTCGGGTTCATCGACTGGCGAGCGACCAGGGCGCGCGCCGCCGAGCTTCTGGCGAAGCTCCACCTCAGCATCGATCCCAACTCACGGCTCGGCTCCCACTCACTCGCCGTGCAGCAACTCGTCGCCATCGCGCGCGCGACCGACATCAACGCGCGGGTCCTCATCCTCGACGAGCCGACCTCGAGCCTCGACGCCGACGAAGTGCAGGAACTCTTCCGTATCATCCGGGATCTCAAAGACGACGGCGTCGCCATCCTCTTCGTCTCGCACTTCCTCGACCAGGTGTATGAAATCTCCGACCGGTTGACCGTTCTGCGCAACGGCAAGCTCGTCGGCGAGTACCTGACCGAGGAGATCCTGCGCATCGAGCTCGTGCAGAAGATGATCGGCAAGGAACTCACCGTGCTCGAGGATCTCGAACGCAAGACCAGGCAACAGAGCATCGACGACGTCGAAGTCACCCCGTACGTGCGCGCCGTCGGACTCGGCCGCAAGGGCTCGGTCCTGCCGACCGACCTCGACGTCTACGAGGGCGAGGTCGTTGGCCTCGCCGGTTTGCTCGGTTCCGGCCGCACCGAGCTGGCGCGGATTCTCTCCGGAGTTGATCGGGCGGATGCCGGTGCGCTCGAGATCGAGGGCAAGCTGCGTCGCATCCGCACCCCGCGCCAGTCCATTCACGAACGGATCATCTACTCGAGTGAGAACCGTCGCGAAGAGGGAATCGTCGACGAACTCACGGTTCGCGACAACATAGCCCTCGCGTTGCAGGCCGACCGCGGCTGGTTCCGGCCGATCCCGAAGAAGAGGCAGGACGAACTCGCCGAGAGCTACATCTCGGCGCTCAACATCCGACCGGCGAACCCGGATGCGCTCCTCAAAAATCTCTCGGGCGGCAACCAGCAGAAGGTGCTCCTCGCCCGCTGGCTGGCGATAGCGCCCAGGCTTCTCATCCTCGATGAGCCGACCCGCGGTATCGACGTCGGCGCCAAGGCTGAGATCCAGAAGCTGGTGTCCAACCTCGCCGAGAACGGCATGAGCGTGATTTACATCTCGGCAGAACTCGACGAGGTGCTTCGGCTGAGTCATCGCATCGCCGTCATGCGCGACCGCAGGCTCGTGGCCGACATCGAGAACGACGGCCTCACCACAGACACCCTGCTCGCCATCATTGCCGACGGGCTCGCAACGGAGGTCGTCGCATGAACCTCAACACGCTCATGGCGAACCGGCTGTTCTGGCCCGTGGTCATGCTCATCGTGCTCCTCGGCATCAACCTCATCGCGTTCCCCGGGTTCTTCTCGGTGCAGGTCCGCGACGGTCACCTCTTCGGCAGCCTCATCGACATCCTGCGCAACGGCTCGCCGACGCTGATGATCGCCGTCGGCATGACCCTCGTCATCGCCACCCGCGGTATCGACCTTTCCGTCGGCGCCGTCTGCGCGATCTCGGGCGCCGTCGCCTGCTCGATCATCCTGGGCTCGTCCGATCCCGGCAACCCGGGCACCGTCGCGGTCGCGGTGGTCGTCTCCCTCCTCATCTCCCTCGTCCTCGGGCTGTGGAACGGATTCCTCGTCGCGGTTGTCGGCATCCAGCCGATCATCGCAACACTGATTCTCATGACGGCCGGCCGCGGGGTCGCCATGCTCATCACGGAGGGGCAGATCCTCACGGTCAACAGCCCTCCGTTCAAGGCGATCGGCTCAGGGTTCTTCCTCGGCCTGCCGATCGCGGTGCTCATCGCGGCTGTCATCTTCGTGTTCGCGCTCGTGATCACCCGCCGAACGGCGCTCGGTCTCATGATCGAGGCCGTCGGCATCAACCCGGAGGCATCCCGCCTTGCCGGCGTTCGCGCCAGGGGCCTGCTCATCACCGTCTATGTCTTCACCGCGATGTGCGCCGCGATCGCCGGCCTCGTCCTCACGAGCAATCAAACGGCGGCGGATGCCAACAACACAGGACTCTTCATCGAACTGGATGCCATCCTCGCGGTGGTCATCGGTGGCACGTCGCTCGCGGGTGGGCGGTATTCGCTCTTCGGCACGCTGATCGGTGCGCTCGTCATCCAGACCCTCGTCACCACCGTGTACACGGTGGGCATCCCGCCGATTGTGACCATGGTGTTCAAAGCCGCCGTGGTCACCGTGGTCTGCCTGCTCCAGTCGCCACGGACGACCCAGCTGATTGAGTCGGCGCGCCGCCGAAACGCGCGGCGCCGCGAAAGGGCGGTGACGGCATGACCGCAACAGTCGTAACCGATGGCTCTCCGATCAGCTCGGCAGTCGGCCGTGTTCGTGGCTGGCTGACCAACCCGAAGTACGGGCCGGTCATCGTCACCGCCGTGCTCCTCGTCGGCATGTTCATCGCCGGTGCGTCCCGGTATCGCGGGTTCACGAACCCGCAGGTGATCGCCAACCTCTTCATCGACAACGCGTACCTCATCGTGCTCGCCGTCGGGATGACGTTCGTGATCCTCACCGGTGGCATCGACCTCTCGGTCGGGGCGGTCCTCGCCATGTCGACCATGATCGCGGCGAGCCTGCTCCAGGCCGGCTGGCCGCCCGGGGTGATCATCCCGCTGATCCTCGTGGCCACCTCCCTGCTCGGCCTCGCCGTCGGCCTGATGATCCACTACTTCCAGATCCAGCCGTTCATTGCGACCCTCGCTGCGATGTTCCTCGCGAGGGGTCTCTGCTACGTGATCAGCAAGACGACGATCTCGATCACCGACCCCGTGTTCATCGCCCTGGCGCAGACCCGGATTCCCCTCGCCCCACGGCTCAGCATCACCCCGAGCGTGATCCTCGCGATCGGGCTCGTCATCGTTGCCGTGGTGGTACTGCACTATTCGCGGCTGGGACGAACCGTGTATGCAATCGGCGGCAGCGAGGCATCCGGTGTTCTGATGGGTCTTCCGGTTGCACGGACCAAGGTGCTCGTCTACGTCATCAGCGGGTTCTGCTCCGGTCTCGCCGGTGTGCTCTACAGCTTCTACACACTGTCGGGGTACGCGCTGACGGCGATCGGAACTGAACTCGACGCCATCGCCGCTGTGGTGATCGGCGGCACCCTGCTCGCGGGCGGGTACGGGTTCGTTCTCGGCTCGGTGCTCGGCGTGCTGGTGCTCGGCACCATCCAGACCCTGATCACCTTCGACGGCAACCTCACGTCCTGGTGGACCAGCATCTTCATCGGGGCACTCCTGCTCGTGTTCATCTTCCTTCAGAAGGTGCTGACCGCGAGACGGACATGACCCGGCATCCGTTGCACACGGGCGAACGGATGCCGCCGGGGGGCACAGTGAGACCGGTGTGGCTTATGTTCACAGTGCGGTCAGAGTGACGAGATAATCGAATGGACGGGCGAGAGTCGCCGGGCGGGAGCGGACCCACGTGGTGACGAACGAGGATGAGAAGGCGCGCGTCGCCAATATCTTCGACGTTGCTCGCCTCGCCGGGGTATCGCACCAGACCGTGTCCCGGGTGCTCAATGACCTGCCCAATGTGCGGCCTGCGACCCGGGAGCGCGTCGAGAAGGCGATCAAGCAGTTGCGGTACACGCCGTCCCAGGCGGCGCGCGCGCTGGTGACCCGGCGGTCGCGCACGATCGGCCTGATCACGACGGGCGGGCCGGACTTCGGGCCGTCGTCGACGGCGCTGCACTTCAACGACGCGGCTCGGGATGCCAGGTACGCGGTGAGCATGGCGAGCATGCTCGACTCAGACCCGGATTCGCTGCGCGCCGCCGTCGAACTGCTGCTGCGACAGAATGTCGAGGCGATCGTGCTCATTGCGGCGCACGCCGGCGCGCTCGAGGCCATCCTGAGCATCGAGCTGGGGGTTCCGTTCATCGCCGTCGACGCGGGCGGAAGGCCGGGCGTTCACTCTGTCGCGCTCGACCAGTACGCGGGCGCGCGTGCGGCCGTCGATCATCTGGTCGGCCTCGGGCACCGCGAGATTCGGCACATTTCCGGACCACTCGATTCAACCGATGCCACCGAGCGCCTCCGCGGCTGGCGCGACTCCCTCGCCGCCGCCGGCCTGCCGGCGCGCGAGCACCTCGTCGGCGACTGGACCCCAGCGAGCGGGTACCGGCACGGCCTCGCGCTCGCTGCCGACCGCGACATGACAGCGGTGTTCGTCGGCAACGACCAAATGTCGCTCGGGCTGATCCACGCCCTCAGTTCGGCCGGCCTCAGCGTGCCCGCCGACGTGAGCGTCATCGGCTTCGACGATATTCCTGAGGCTGAGCACTTTGCTCCGCCGTTGACCACGATCCGGCAGGACTTCGACGGGCTCGGCCGTGACATCATGACCGAACTCCTGGCCGTGCTCCGCGATGAGGACGCTGCCGACCTTCCGCGCATCCTGCCGTCCCTCGTCGTGCGCGAGTCGGCTGGCCCGCCGCCGCCCGTGCGCGTGGTCGCCTCACCCGGTGCTGCCGCGACGCACCAGCGGCTCGGCTAGCCGCTTCGGTGGGCTGGGTGCGTGTGCCTGTCGTTTCGGGAGGAAAACCGGCGGGTCCACGCGCAGTGCGGGCCCGACCCCCACGATTTGCCGCCTGAAGTGCACCCGAACCGTTGCGGGGTGGCCGGTCCGGGCGTTGACGGGGCGTGTCGGGCGGATGCGGCCGCGCCGACGGCATCCGTTTCTTGCGTTGAACGTGCCGCGAGCGCTGAACCTGGTGAGCGGTCGTTTCGGGAGGAGAATCGGCAGGTCGAGGGGCTATACCGGCCCGGCCCCCACGATTTGCCGCCCGGAGTGCAGTTGAGTGTCACGCGGGGTGGCGGACCCGGGCGTTGACGGGGCGTGTCGGGCGGATGCGGCCGAGCCGACGGCATCCGTTTCTTGCGTTGAACGTGCCGCGAGTGCTGAACCTGGTGAGCCGTCATTTCGGGAGGAAAATCGGCGGGTCTGCGCGCTATGCGGGCACGGACCCCACGATTTGCCGCCCGAAGTGTAGCTGAGCGTCGCGGGGAGGCCGACCCCGCCGTTGGTGGAGCGTGACCGGCGGACGCCGCCGACTGGCGACAGCCGTTCTCGCGTTGAGTCCGCCGCGGAGTGCTGAACGGGGTGTGTCGTCGTTTCGGGAGGAGAACCTGCGGTCGGCGGGCCTATAGCGGCATGTGCCCCACGATCTACCTCCCGAAACTCAACCGCGGCCCTGCTAAGGCAGGCGTGACGCGGGAGCTGGCCCCACGATCCGTCACGAGCGGCCCCGCCGCCACGCCCACGCCGTCCGCCGCCGCTCTGGCAGAGTGGACCCATGACACCCCACACCGTTGTGATCGCGCCCGATTCGTTCAAGGGCACGGCAACGGCGATCGAGGTGACCGACGCGCTCGCCGAGGGGTGGGCATCCGTTCGCCCCGATGATGTCCTGGTGCGGATGCCGCTCGCCGACGGTGGCGAGGGAACTCTCGATGCGTTCGAGGTCGCCGTCCCCGGAGCCGTGCGCGTGCCCGTGACGGTGCAGGGCCCAGACGACCGCAGCGTCGACGCGAGCTGGATCCGGCTGCCCGACAATTCGGCGGTGGTCGAGCTCGCCGAGACGAGCGGCATCACCCTGCTCGATCCGCTGCTGCCATTCGACGCGCACACGTTTGGCTTCGGCCAGGCCATCGCCGCCGCGCTCGACGCCGGCGTCGAGCGGGTCTACCTCGCGATCGGCGGCAGCTCGTCGACCGACGGCGGCGTCGGCGCGCTCACCGCCCTCGGTGGCCGCTTCCTCGACGGCGACGGCACCCCGATCGCGAACGGGGGGCGTGGGCTCGCACGCCTCGAGGCGGTCGACCTCACCGGGCTTCGCACCCTGCCGACCGGCGGGGCGATCATTCTCAGCGACGTGACCCACCCGCTGCTCGGTGCGGGCGGCGCCGCGGCGGTCTTCGGCCCGCAGAAGGGCGCGACCGCCGCCGATGTCGCCGTGCTCGATGCCGGGCTCGCCCGGCTGGCGGCGCTCCTGCCCGCTGACGCGTCCACCCCGGGCGCGGGTGCCGCGGGCGGCACCGGGTTCGGGCTGCTCGCCTGGGGCGCAACGCTTGCCGCCGGCGCCGACGCGGTCGGTGAGGTCGTGCACGCGGCCGACGCCGTGGCATCCGCCTCGATTGTCGTGACCGGTGAAGGACGTTTTGACGGACAGTCGGATGCCGGAAAGGTCCCGTCGTACGTCCGCTCTCTTGCCGGGGTCGGATCGGCGCGGGCGATGCTCGTCGCCGGCGCGGTCACCGCCGACCCGATCGGTTTCGACGCTGTCGTTTCGCTCACCGAGCTCGCCGGGAGTGCGGAGTCAGCGATGGCGGACACGCGGCTCTGGCTCCGTGAGGCGGGCGCGCGGCTCGCCGCCGTCGCGGGCTGAGCCCGGTTCCCCGGGGCCGAACAGACCGAGAACATCAGTTGCGGTCGAGAACATCCCGCGGAACTGATGCGCTCGACCGGAAGTGATGCTCTCGGCGAGCCAGGCGACTCAGCGGGCGGCGACAGAGTTCAGGCGAGCCAGGACGCGAGGGTCGCGGCCTCACCGGCCAGGAGCGCCGGATCGTCGTTGGGCAGGAACTCGATGAGCGCATCGGTGACGCCTGGCAGGGTGCCAGCAAAGGCGAGGGCGCGCGTCCACAGCGCTTCCCGGCTGTCCAATGGCATCCGTTCGCGTTCGGGCGACCACGAGAAGACGTGAACCGTCGACACCCACTGGGCCAGTTGCGACAGCTCGGCGAGAGCCGCCTCGTCATCAGCGCCGACCGGTGGCTGCCAGTAGCACGACACGTTTGTCGCTGTGATGCCGGAGAGCAGGTCGAGCGTGGATTCGGCGGTGTCCGTCAGAGTGCCGTCGTGGAACTCCAGAGCGACTTCGATGCCGTACTCCGATGCGTGCAGCGCTGCGGAATCGAGCTGGGCGGTGACCAGCGCGCGGTCTTCGGCGGAGGCATCCGCGGACGCCTTCTCGCCGGCCCAGACACGAATGCGCGGGGCCCCGAGCGCCGCGGCCGAGGAGAGCACTGAGGGAAAGTCGCCAACCTCATCACAGCGATAGTAGGAGCCGAGGGATGCCACGTCGAGGCCGGCAGCGCGGGTGCGCTCGCCGACCTCCCGTGCGATCTCGACGTCGCCCGGCGGCACGTGCACGTCGCCGCCCCACTCGATCGACTCGAGCCCGGCGGCGGCCGCAAGGGCGATGACCTCGTCGACACTCGACTCGCGCAGTGTGATCGAGCACAGGCCGGGCCGGATGGACGGGGTCGAGCGGATCTGCATCTGGGTGCCTTTCGTCGTCGGTTGGGTCGAGCGTACCCGCTCGGGGTCTGCCGCAGAGGTCGGCGGGAGCGGGATACCGGTCAGCGCAGGTGGCTGAGCGTTGACCGGATCCGGTCGAACACGTCGGCGGTCACGTCGACACCCGCGGAGCGCAGGCCGAGTACCGCGGCGCCGACGACGCCGTCAGGGACAGTCCTGATCTCCGGACGAAACCCCGACCTGCGGATGATGTCGGCTACGCCGTCGCTCACCAGCGGCTGAGAGGTCAGGATACTTCCGCCGAGAACGAGCGGACCAAGGAGGTCCGGAACCGAAATCGCGTCGAACAATCGAGCGAGCGCGACGATCGCGTCGTCCAGTATTGCGCGCGCTGTGGCATCCGATCCCGCCGCGAAGGCAAGCGGGGCGAACCGCGACAGTTCGACGGGACGCAGGCCGTACAGCGCTTCGGCCAGCGCGCGGAGCGACGAGGGGCGACCGTCCGGTCCGCGCTGGCCCGACTCCTCGATACCGGCAGCCTCGAGGACGAGCGGGACGAGCGCCGTCGGTTCGGCGCGCCCGTCGAGGCTCGCGACGGCGGCACCGACAACCCGGTGGCCGATCCAATAGCCGGAGCCCGCATCGCCGAGCAACCAGCCCAGTCCATCGGCGGTCGCCTCGGTGATGCCGTCGCGCACACGGATTCCCGCCGACCCGGTGCCGGCAACCATCGCATAGCCGTCCGGTTCCCAGGTTCCGGAGAAGTAGATGGCGAGGAGATCGGATGCCACGCCAGCGGTGGCAGGGAACCCCCGAGCGGCGAGCGGCGTGGTCACCCAGTCGATCGGCCCGGAAACGCTCATACCCGCCATCGCGATGAGGACGTGCCCGATATCGCTCGACGGCCGTCCGGCAGCGTCACTCGCCACCTCGGCCGCCGCGGTGATCGACGCGGCGGCGCGCTCGGGACCGGACGACACGGGGTTGCCGCCTCCGGCAAATCCATAGCCGTGGCAATGACCCGTTTCATCCAGCAGGACGGCACGCGTGGATGTGCCACCGGCGTCTATTGCGAGAACGTTAATCATTCGTTACGACTTCGTGATGGTTGCAACATTGCTCTTCCTCGCTGGTAAGAATACTTTTCAACAAAGCTCCAATCCACTGAAACGGATTTTCATGTCAGCGCTGACATCTGGGAGAGAGGCATTGCGTATGTCGACTCGCATTCAGGCCAACCTGCCACAAATGTCGAGCGTTATGGTGAAAATCGCCGAGCTTCTTCTTGAGCAGCCCACTCTGCCGCTCGAGCTGTCCATCACTGAACTCGCAGATCGGGCGGGAACGTCAGCCGCGACGGTGACCAGATTCTGCCGACAGATCGGTTTCAGCGGCTACGTCCAGTTCCGGGTCGGCGTCGCGAGCGACAGCGGCAGGGGCGACGCCCATGAGTCCTGGCGCGCCGATATCGGCCGGGCCTTTGCTCCGGAAGACACCCCGGGCGAGGTGCTGAGCACCCTCCTCAACGCGCACGTCCGATCGCTCGAAACCACGGCGCAGCAGATGGACCTCACCGCCGTCACCGCGATCGCCGGTGCGATCGCGACGACGCCGCACCTCGACATCTACGGCATCGGCGGGAGCGCCGGCATGGCGCTCGAAATGCAGGGACGCCTGTATCGCATCGGCATCAACGCCCACTGCTGGTCCGAGGTTCACGCCGGACTCACGAGCGCGGCGATTCTCGGCGAGGGGGCTGTGGCAATCGGAATCTCGAACACCGGTCGCACCGAGGAAACCATCCAGATGTTGTCCCAGGCGAAGTCGTCCGGCGCATTCACGATCTCCCTGAGCAACAACTCCAGGTCGCCGCTCGCCACCGTTGCCGACGTGAATGTCGTCACCGCAGCGCCCGAACAGTTCCTGCAGCCAGACGATCTCTCCGCGAAACACTCGCAACTCTTTGTGCTCGACCTGCTCTATCTGCTCGTCGCCCAGCACAATTCGGCCGAAACCGCGGCAAAGCTCGCGGCCAGCGCCATGGCGGTCTCCGAACACCGCCGTCCCGCGGGGCGCGATGCCCGAACCACGACAACGAAAGGCGGGGGCCGATGACGGACCTTGTTCACCAGCTGCTCATCCAGGCGACAACCCGGCTGGAGCGGCTTGCGGAACTCGCGGGATCCGGCGGACTCGATGCTGCCGTCGACCTCTGCGTCGATGCGCTCGACGCAGGCGGGGTGCTCCAGGCGTTCGGCACCGGCCACTCGCAGGCATTCGCCATGGAGATCGCCGGCCGTGCCGGCGGCCTCATCCCGACCAATCGCATCTCGCTCCAGGACCTCGTTCTGTACGGAGGGAGGGATGTCGGAGACCTCGGTGGATCGACCCTCGAGCGTGACTCCGCTGTGGTCGACGAGCTCATCGAGGTGTCGGTCATCAACCCGCAGGACGTGTTCCTGATCGCGTCGAACTCGGGAGTCAACGGATCCATCGTCGGCTTTGCGCTCGCCGTGAAGGAACGCGGTCACAAGCTCATCGCGGTGACGAGCCTCGAGCACACGAACGCGGTCGAGCCCAAGCATCCGAGCGGCAAGCGGCTCAGCGACGTCGCGGACGTCGTCATCGACAACCTGGCGCCCTTCGGTGACACCACCCTCGAGCTTCCCGGCGGTGCCGGCGTTGGTGCCATCTCTTCGATCACATCGGCGTTCATCGCGCAGATGCTGACCGTCGAGGTTTCCCGCCGGTTTACCGAGAGGGATGAAGTTCCGCCCCTGTACATCTCGGCGAATATCCCGGCAGGGGATGCTCACAACAGCGCACTCGAAGACAAGTACCGCGGAAAAATCCGCAGACTCGCATAACCCCAACCCCCCACCCGCTGATCAGGGGACCCAACCCGGTTCGGCAATCCCAGCAAAATTGGAAGGCACATCACAATGATGAATATAGATAACGTGGTCATCGACCGACGCAATGTGCTCAGGGGCGCTATTGCCGCTGCAGTACTGATCCCGCTCGGCGGATCGCTGATGTCCTGCGCAACGGGAGGACCCGGTGGCACGGGCGGCGCGGCAGGAACCGTCTCGGCCAATAACCCGTTCGGCATGGCAGACAACTCCACCATCGACTCGGTCATCTTCGACGGCGGCTACGGCGTTGACTACGTCGAGTACGCGGCCAAGATCCTCGAGAAGAACCACGAGGGCTCGACAGCCAAGGTCGCGTCGAGCACGCAGATCGCCCAGGAACTCCAGCCTCGCTTCGTCGCGGGCAACCCGCCTGACCTCGTCGACAATTCAGGTTCAGGCCTGATCGGAATGAACACGATCCTCGACCAGCTCGAGGACCTCACCGATGTCATCGACGCCGAGAACCTCGAGGGCGACAAGATCCGCGACACGCTCTACGGGGGAGTGCTCACTCCCGGCACTTACGACGGCAAGCTCGCCGCCCTCAACTACGTCCTCACCGTCTACGGCACGTGGTATTCGTCGAGCCTGTTCGAGGAGAACGGCTGGGCTGTTCCAACCACCTGGGCGGAGATGATGGACCTCGGTGCCAAGGCAAAGGAGCAGGGCAAGTACCTCTTCGTCTGGGGCAAGGAAGCGGCAACCTACTACCAGACGATGGCCATCGAGTCGGCGATCAAGGAAGGTGGAGACGAGGTCCGTCTCGCCCTCGAGAACCTCGAGGAAGGCTGCTGGTCACTTCCGGCGGTACAGAGCGTCTTCACGGCGATGCACGACATCGTCGCCGCCGGCTACATGAAGCCCGGTGGAGCCGGTACCCAGTTCACCGCCGCTCAGGCACAGTGGAGCAACGACATGGATGCGATCCTGTACCCGTCAGGGTCCTGGATCGAGAACGAAATGAAGGACAACACCGCGGAGGGCTTCGCCATGAAGGGCTTCCCTGCACCGGTGGTCTCGGCGAGTTCCGCAATGCCGGTCGAGGCGCTGCACTCAACGGCGGGCGAGCCGTTCATCGTTCCGTCGCAGGGCAAGAACGTGGCCGGCGGCAAGGAACTCCTTCGGACAATGCTGTCGAAGGATGCCGCGACGAACTTTGCGAAGACGAAGCTCGCTCCGACCATCGTCAAGGGACTCGTGCCCGCCGACGGTTTCGGATCGACCGCGCTCGTGTCGCAGACCGAGATGCTGGATGCCGCTGGCGACAACATCTTCACCTGGGGCTTTGTCGACCTGTACGGCACCAACGCCGACCAGCTCGTCGTCTGGAACTCCTTCCTCGACGGCAAGTCCGATGTCGCCACCCTCACCTCGAGTCTTCAGGAAATCACCGACAGGGTGAGGAACGACGACTCGATCGACAAAATCGAGATCAAGTGATCGATACGGCACTCGCCAACACGACGCCGGGCAGCCAAAAGGCTGCCCGGCCGCGGAAGAGGAAGGCCACCTTCGACTACGTGTCGTTCATGGTGGTCTTCCTCGGGTTGCCCCTCGCAATCTTCGTGATCTTCGTGATCTGGCCATTTGTCCAGGCGGTGTATTACTCCCTCACCGACTGGTCGGGGTTCAGTCCCGAGATGAACATCGTCGGGATCAACAACTACCTCCGGCTGCTGAGCGACGACATCTTCCTCACGGCGCTCGGCAACAACGTTCTGCTCGCCATCGTCGTTCCGCTCGTCACCATCGTGCTCGCGCTCGCGCTCGCCACCATGGTCACCGTCGGTGGACCAAGCCACGGTCCCATCCGCGGCCTGCGGAACTCGAGCTTCTACCGGGTCGTCTCCTTCTTCCCGTACGTGATCCCCGCCATCGTCACCGGCATCCTCTGGGGTCAGATCTACAACCCGGCTGGCCTGCTCAACGGGCTCCTCGGACTCGTCGGTCTCGACATGTTCGAGTCGTTCGCGTGGCTCGGCGATGAGCGAACCGCGATGGGCGCAACGATCTTCGTGATCGTGTGGGGCTTCGTTGGTTTCTACATGGTGCTCTTCGTCGCGGCGATCAAGGGCGTGCCGGCGGAAACGTATGAGGCGGCCAGGATCGATGGGGCGGGGCGCATGCGCACGGCCTTCTCGATCACGATCCCGCTCATTCGTGACAACATCCAGACCGCGTACATCTATCTCGGAATCATGGCGCTCGACGCCTTCGTCTACATGCAGGCGCTCAACCCGGGCGGCGGTCCCAACAACTCGACGCTCGTGATGAGCCAGCAGCTGTTTCGGACGGCGTTCGTCAAGGGCGAGTTCGGGCAGGCGAGTGCCATGGGTGTTGTGCTCGCGATCGTGACCCTGATTTTTGCGGCACTGGTCTTCACGGTCAACCGCATCACCGGCGGCAAGGAAGAGAGGGGCCGCGCATGACAACCGAAGCCATCACCACACGGGGCGTATCGCGCCCCGACCGTTCACCGGGTTTCTCTCGCAAACCGGTGAACACACCGGGAGACAAAGCCGTCGGGGTTCTCTCCCACACCGCGCTCGTCATCTGGTCGCTCATCGTCATTCTGCCGCTGCTGTGGACGCTCATGACGAGCTTCAAGACGACGAAGGAGATCTTCGCCTCGCCGTTCTCGCTCCCCGCCGACTGGAACTTCAACAACTACGTCTCCGCCTGGACGCGAGAGGGCATCGGTAATTACTTCCTCAACACGGTGATCGTCGTCGGGTTCGCGCTCGTCATCGTCATGGTCCTCGGCGCGATGTGCGCGTACGTGCTCGCCCGGTACAGGTTCTTCGGAAGCAGGGCCATCTACTACCTGATGCTTGCGGGACTCACCTTCCCGGTGTTCCTGGCGATCGTTCCGTTGTTCTTCGTACTCCGCAACATCGGGCTGCTCAACACGCTTCCCGGCCTCATCCTCACCTACGTGGCATTCGCGCTGCCGTTCACGGTGTTCTTCCTGTACTCCTTCTTCAAGGGGCTGCCGGATGAGATCGCAGAAGCCGCGGCAATAGACGGTGCGGGGGAGTGGCGGACCTTCTTCCAGGTGATGCTGCCGATGGCGAAACCGGGGATGGCATCCGTCGCGATCTTCAACTTCCTCGGCCTGTGGAACCAGTTCCTGCTGCCCGTGGCGTTGAATACCGACAAGAACAACTACGTTCTCTCGCAGGGCATGGCGTCGTTCGCGTCGTCAGCGGGTTACGCCGTCGACTTCGGCGCGCTGTTCGCCGCCGTTGTCATCACCATCGTGCCCGTGCTCATCGCCTACGTGATCTTCCAGCGCCAGCTGCAGGGATCCGTCAGCCAGGGGACCATGAAGTAGACACATCACCCGAACGGATGCCGCGGTCACGTCACCGTGACGGCATCCGTTCGGTGGACGCAAACGCACGGAGGGATCGCACCCTCCGTGCTTTTGCGTCAGATGAAGAGCGCCTGCCCGACGTGGCCGCCGTTCCAGTTGCGCGATTACAGGGAATAGCGCGCTCTTTCGACGTAATCGCGCAACTGGAAGGAAAGCGTGCGCGCGGAAGCGTGCCCGCCGACCGCGCTCAGTGCGCGCGGTACTGCTCGCGGATCACCGGGCGGAAGTCGACCGGCGGCTCGGCCGTGATCGACAGCGGCCAGTCCGGACGCTCGCCGGTCAGCGCCCATGCGGCCTGTGCCGCAGCGCCCGCCGCGACGTACTCACCCGGCCGGGGGATGACGACGGGAACGTCGAAGACCTGCGCGGCGATCTGCTGAACGGCCGGGTTCTGGGCGGCCCCACCGACGATGAGGATCCGCTCCGCGACGACGCCCTGCGCCCGCACAGCGTCGAGCCCGTCGGCGAGTCCGCAGAGCATGCCCTCGATCGCCGCACGCGCCAGGTTGGGCCGCGTGGTCGACCCGAGGGTCATTCCGAACAGGGTCGCGGTGGCGTCGGGACGGTTGGGCGTGCGCTCGCCCTCGAAGTACGGCTGAAGCACGAGGCCGTTCGCACCGGGCTCAGCCGACAGGGCGAGTTCGCCCAGCTCATCGTGGCTCACGCCGAGCAGGCCCGCGATCGCGTCGAGGATGCGCGCCGCATTGAGGGTCGCGATCAGCGGCAGGAACAGTCCGGAGGCGTCCGCGAATCCGGCGACGGTGCCCGTGGCATCCGTTGCCGGCGTTTCGGTGACGGCGAAGACGGTACCGCTCGTGCCGATCGAGACGACGACGTCGCCGGATGCCGCGCCAAGCCCGAGTGCGGCGCCTGCGTTGTCACCGGCGCCTGGTCCGACGAGGGTGCCGTTTGTCATCAGCCCGGCTTGTTCGCCAGGCCCGAGAACCCGCGGCAGGATCGCGGAGTGGCCGAGTGCGCGTTCGAAGAAGTCGAGTTCGTACTCGCCGGTGACCGCCGACCAGTACGCGGTTCCTGAGGCGTCGGATCGATCGGTCGTCAATTCCTCGAGCACCGGGCCGAGCTCGGACTCGTCGACAGGGCCGAACCCGCGGAGGCGCCAGGTCAGCCAGTCATGGGGGAGTGCGACGGCGGCGACGCGGGCGGCGTTCTCCGGTTCGGCGTCGCGCAGCCAGCGCAGCTTGGTCGCCGTGAACGAGGCGACGGGGACGACGCCGATTCGCGACGCATACACGTCGGCGCCCACCTCGGCGATGAGGTCCCGCGCGGCGGCCGCGCTGCGGGTGTCGTTCCAGAGCAGTGCGTCGCGGATGACCCGGCCGTCCTCATCGAGGACCACCATGCCGTGCTGCTGCCCGCCGACCGAAATCGCCGCGACATCGTCGAGTCCACCTGCCTCGGCGATCGCCGTGTTCAGCGCGTCCCACCACGCCGATGGCGCCACCTCTGTTCCTGACGGATGCGGTGCGCGGCCGGAGCGCACGATCTCGCCGGTATCGGCATCCGTGATCACAATCTTGCAGCTCTGGGTCGAGGAGTCGACGCCGGCGACGAGGGTCATGGGGGTGCCTTTCGGTGGGAGTTATGCCGTGTAAAGAGCGCGGACCCCGACGCCTGGTGCTCGCCAATGCGTCGGAGTCCGCCACTCGGTCGTGAGGGAGAGCGGATGCCGTGGCCCGGTACGAAACGTACAGTGCCGCGGCATCCGCGCCCCGCGGTTCTTTATCGTGCGTTCAGCAGGTGCTCGAGTGCGAGCTGCTGCAGGCGAACGAATCCGAAGCCCTTGCCGTTGAAGTACTCATCGGCGTTGAAGTCCTCGAATGCGCTGCGGTCAGCGAGCAGGTCGTCGTAGCTCTCGCCCGGGTTCAGCGTGGTGTCGCTGAGCTCGGTCACGCGAGAAGCGGCGAGTGCTTCCTGGACCTCGGGGTCGGCGCGGAATGCTGCGGCCCGCTCCTTGAGCAGGAGGTAGGTGCGCATGTTGGCCGCTGCTGAGTCCCAGACGCCGGTCTCGTCCTCGGTGCGGCTCGGCTTGTAGTCGAAGTGGCGGGGGCCGTCGTAGGCCGGTCCGCCGTTCGGGCCGCCGTTTTCGAGGAGGTCGACGAGCGAGAAGGCGTTCTGCAGGTCGCCGTGACCGAAGACGAGGTCCTGGTCGTACTTGATGCCCCGCTGGCCGTTGAGGTCGATGTGGTACAGCTTGCCGGCATCCAGCGCCTGCGCAATACCAGCGGTGAAGTTGAGCCCGGCCATCTGCTCGTGCCCAACCTCGGGGTTCACGCCGACGAGTTCGGGGCGCTCGAGGGTGTTGATGAACGCGATGGCGTGACCGAGGGTCGGCAGCAGGATGTCGCCGCGCGGCTCGTTCGGCTTCGGCTCGATAGCGAAACGGATGTCATAACCCTTGTCGGTGACGTAGTCGCCGAGCAGGTTGACGGCCTCGCGGTACCGCTCGAGAGCGCCGCGGATGTCCTTCGCTGCGTCGTACTCAGCGCCCTCGCGGCCGCCCCACATGACGAAGGTCTTTGCACCGAGCTCAGCGGCGAGGTCGATGTTGCGCAGCACCTTGCGGAGGGCGAACCTGCGCACGTTGCGGTCGTTCGAGGTGAAGCCGCCGTCCTTGAAGACGGGGGCCGAGAAGAGGTTGGTGGTGACCATCGGCACGATGAGGCCGGTGTCTTCGAGGGCCTTCTTGAGGCGGTCGATCTGCGTCTGGCGCTCAGCGTCGGTCGAACCGAACGCGAACAGGTCGTCGTCGTGGAACGTCAGGCCGTATGCGCCGAGTTCGGTGAGCTTCTCAACGGCGTGCACGACGTCGAGCGGCGCGCGGGTCGGTCCGCCGAAGGGGTCGGCGCCGTTGTAGCCGACGGTCCAGAGGCCGAAGGAGAATTTGTCGTCGCGGGTGGGGGTGAGGCTCATGTGGTGCTCCCATTCAGCATCGTTGATGATTTGTT
The DNA here is from genome assembly GCF_059445295.1 of Mycetocola sp. Y444. Taxonomy (NCBI): domain Bacteria; kingdom Bacillati; phylum Actinomycetota; class Actinomycetes; order Micrococcales; family Microbacteriaceae; genus Mycetocola; species Mycetocola sp. Y444. Next base: position 335,842 of record NZ_JCAIUB010000002.1, read on the forward strand.
GGATGTAGAAACATATTACACAACGGATGCCGTTTGGCCAGCCGGTCGACGGCATCCGGGTGAAAAGTTTCAGCCCAAAACATATTCCACAATCGGCACATGGTCGACCCCCTGCGTGCGGATCCGAACGCTCGCCGGGGCCGCCATGGCCGGTCGAGAATTTCTCAGAAAACGCTGGACGGGCTGCCGGGACTGGGTTATGTTCTCTCCGTCAACAAAGGTCGTGGGTCGTCGCAGCATCATGCAGCGGCGCAGGCACGACGAGGTAACTGCCGCCCGTTTTGCCCGGCGCGCTGGCAGAACCGGAAGCATTCAGAGAGGAAAGCAACCACATGTCCATGACCCGTAAAATTCTCGCGGTCGCGGCGACAGGCGCGGTAGTCCTGTCGCTCGCAGCATGTTCAAACGACACCGGCGGTGGCGGGGGCGGGGGCGCTGCCGACGGTGGCGGCGACTGCAACGTGGGTATCTCGATGCCCACCCGCAGCCTCGAACGCTGGATCAATGATGGTGAGCAGTTGCAGGAGGCGCTCGAAGAAGCCGACTGCACCGTCGACCTGCAATACGCAGACAACAAAACGGACCAGCAGATCAGCCAGATCCAGAACCAGATCGCCAGTGGCGCTAAAATCCTCGTGATCGCCGCCATCGACGGCGAGGTGCTCGCGCCGGTGCTCGAAGAGGCCAAGGGGCAGGATGCCACGATCATCGCGTACGACCGGCTGATCAACGGCACCGAGAACGTCGACTACTACGCGACCTTCGACAACTACCAGGTCGGCCAGCTCCAAGGCCAGTTCATCGAAGAGCAGCTCGACCTCGCCAGTGGCGCAGGTCCCTTCAACCTCGAACCGTTCGCCGGCAGCCCTGACGACAACAACGCGAAGTTCTTCTTCTCCGGCGCGTGGGACGTGCTGCTGCCATACGTGGAGAGCGGACAGCTCGTTGTTCCTTCGGGCAACGCTCCGGCCTCGAACGAGGAGTGGGCGTCGATCGGTATCCAGGGCTGGCTGTCTGACCGGGCGCAGTCCGAGATGGACAACCGCCTGTCGTCGTTCTACTCCGGTGACGAGAAGGTCGACGTTGTCTTGTCCCCGAACGACAGCCTCGCTGTCGGCATCATCGCCTCGCTGCGGTCGGCGGGATACGTGCCCGGTGAGGACTACCCGCTCATCACCGGTCAGGACGCCGATAAAGCCAACGTCAAGGCCATCCTCGACGGAGAACAGTCGATGACCGTGTGGAAGGACACCCGCACGCTCGGTGACCGCGTCTTCACCATGGTCGAACAGATCATCGCGGGCGACGAGGTCGAGGTCAACGATGAGGAGACCTACGACAACGGCGAGAAGGTCGTTCCCTCGTTCCTGCTTGAGCCAGAGGTCGTCGTCGAGGAGGACGTGCAGTCCAAGCTCGTCGACTCCGGCTTCGTGAAGGCGGAGGACGTCGGGCTCTGACCCGCACCGCGAGCGCGACCGGCTCCGCCATCCCGGTGGGGCCGGTCGCACCGGCGTGGTGGTACACGAAGACATGCCTCGATGGGGCATCCGCACTGTGCAGTGAATCCGGATGCCGGGGGCGCGGCAGTGAGAAAGGAACGGAGGGCGGCTATGGCGGGCACGACCATTCTCAAGATGAACGACATCGTCAAGGACTTCAACGGGGTCAAAGCGCTCGACGGGGTGTCCATCGACGTCCGCCGCGGCGAGGTCCACGGTATCTGTGGCGAGAACGGGGCGGGAAAGTCGACGCTCATGAAGGTGCTGTCCGGCGTCTATCCGGCCGGCAGTTTCGACGGCGACATCGAGTTCGAGGGCAGGAAAGTCGCCTACCGATCGATCAATGACAGCGAACACGACGGCATCGTCATCATTCACCAGGAACTGGCGCTCAGCCCATACCTGTCGATCGCGGAGAACATCTTCCTCGGCAACGAGAACCAGAAACGGGGCGTGATCGACTGGAACAAGACCAACCGGGAAGCCGCGCTGCTGCTCGCCCGCGTCGGACTGAGTGATAATCCGGCAACGAAGATCCTCGAGCTCGGAGTCGGGAAGCAGCAACTCGTCGAGATCGCCAAGGCGCTCTCGAAGCGGGTGAAGCTGCTCATCCTGGATGAGCCAACCGCCGCTCTCAACGACGAGGACAGCGCGCACCTGCTCGGCCTGATCGAGCAGCTCCGCAGCCAGGGCATCACGTGCATCATCATCTCCCACAAGCTCAAGGAGATTAAGCGCGTCGCCGACACGGTGACGGTCCTGCGCGACGGCAAGACGATCGAGACCATTGACATGGCAGGGCCGGATGCCACCGAGGCACGAATCATCCGCTCGATGGTGGGCCGAGATCTCAGCAGCCTGTTCCCGCCGCGCGACCCGCGGATCGGGGAGGAGGTGCTGAGGGTCGAAAACTGGACGGTGCACCACCCGGTGGACACCAGCAGGAAGGTCGTCGACGGTGCCTCGTTCACCGTCCGCGCCGGCGAGATCGTCGGTTTCGCCGGCCTGATGGGTGCTGGCCGCACCGAACTCGCGATGAGCCTGTTCGGCCGGTCATACGGCACCAACATCTCCGGGACCGTTTTCAAGAACGGGAAAGAGATCCAGCTGCGCACCGTCGACGAAGCGATCTCCCAGGGCTTCGCCTATGCGACCGAGGACCGCAAGCGGTACGGCCTCAACCTGATCGGAGACATCGCGGTGAACGTGTCCGCTGCCGCCCTGGGCAAGCTCGCCAGGCTCGGCGTGATCGACCGCAACCGCGAATACAAGGTCGCGGACTCGTACCGACAAAAGATGAACATCAAGGCGCCGAGTGTGTCGTCGATTACCGGCAAGTTGTCGGGAGGAAACCAGCAGAAGGTCGTGCTGTCGAAGTGGATCTTCACCGGCCCGGACGTCCTCATCCTCGACGAACCGACGCGCGGAATCGACGTCGGCGCCAAATACGAGATCTACGGCATCATCAACGAGCTCGCCGCCCAGGGTAAGGCCGTCGTCGTGATCTCGTCGGAGCTGCCGGAGCTGCTCGGCCTCGCCGACCGGATCTACGCCATCTCCGAAGGCAAGCTCACGGGAGAGGTGGCCCGCGAGGACGCGTCCCAGGAGCAACTCATGCACTACATGACCGCGGGAAAGGACTGAGTCCCGATGAGCACGACAACAACGACCACACCAACCGAGCCGGCCGCACCGCCCAGGCGTCGCGTCCCGAAGCTCTCGATCAACCTGCGCCAGTACGGCATTCTGGCCGCCCTCGCGATCATCGTCATCCTGTTCCAGATCCTGACCGACGGGCGACTTCTGCTGCCGGGAAACGTCAACAACCTGATCCAGCAGAACGCCTACGTTCTCATCCTGGCGATCGGCATGGTCATCGTGATCATCGCTGGACACATCGACCTCTCCGTCGGTTCGGTGGTCGCCATGGTCGGCGCCGTCGCCGCAATCAGTATGAATACATGGGGACTGCCGTGGTGGCTGTCCGTCATCCTCGCGATCGGAGTGGGTGCCGCCGTCGGGGCGTGGCAGGGGTTCTGGGTGGCCTTCGTCGGAATCCCGGCGTTCATCGTCACCCTTGCCGGGATGCTCATCTTCCGCGGCCTCACCCTCGTCCTCCTCACCGGTGGCACGATCTCGGGCCTTCCACGGGAGTACCTCGCGATCGGTGGTGGATGGTTGCCCGGATTCCTCGGCGAGATCGGCGGACGCGACGTGCTCACGCTCGCCCTCGGCATCCTGACCGCTGCTGCCCTGATCATCCAGCAACTTCGCAGTCGTGCCGTGCTCAAAAAACTCGACCTGCCGCGTGAGCCGATCGCGTCGATGTGGATCAAGACCGGAATCGCCGCCGTCGCCATTCTGTGGTTCGCCTGGCTGCTGTCCGGTTACAGCGGAACGCCGATCATCCTCATCATTCTGGCCGTGCTGATTCTGCTCTACACCTTCGTGCTCAACCGCACAGTGTTCGGCCGCCACGTGTACGCGATGGGTGGCAACCTGTTCGCCGCGGTCATGAGCGGGGTGAAGACCAAGTGGGTCAACTTCTTCATCTTCGTCAACATGGGTGTGCTCGCCGGACTCGCGGGCGTCGTGGCAACGGCGCGCGCGGGCGGCGCAGTGGCATCCGCCGGTGGAAACTACGAACTCGACGCGATCGCAGCGGTGTTCATCGGTGGCGCTGCGGTTCAGGGCGGCGTTGGTACTGTTGTCGGGGCCGTCATCGGCGGCCTTGTCATGGGTGTGCTCAACATGGGGTTGTCGATCCTCTCCGTTGACGCCGCATGGCAGCAGACCATCAAGGGGCTCGTGCTCCTGCTCGCCGTCGCGTTCGACATCTTCAACAAGCGACGCTCCGGCGGCAACTGACCCTGCGCGGCGCCGCACAGGGAGAATACCGAGGGGTGGTGACGAGTGGTGAGCATCGCGCCGTCCACCCTCGGTATCCGCGGTGGCACGAGCAACGACCAGCTCCGGCGGTACAACCTCTCGATGGTCATGACGATGCTGCACCACGCCGGCGGCTGCTCCCGCGCCGAGCTGACGAGGCGCACCGGGCTCAACCGGTCGACGATCGCTGCCCTCGTCGCGGAACTCAGCGACCTCGGCATGGTTTTCGAGGGTGAACCGGAGAGCGCCATCGGCCGGGTCGGCCGGCCGAGCCTGCAGGTGTTCCCCAACCCCGGAATTGCGGCCATCGCGGTCACTCCCGAGATCGACGCGGTCACCGTCGGGCTCGTCGGGCTTGGCGGCGAAGTGATCCGTCGCATCCGCTTCGATACGACGCGGATTGCGAGCGTGCACGAGACGGTCAACGCCGTGCGCGCCATCGTCGACGGAATGCGCGGCGAGATCGACAGAAACTACCGCATCGCCGGAGTCGGGGTCGCCGTGCCCGGCCTCGTGAACGTGACCGACGGCCGGGTCCTCGTCGCGCCGCACCTGGGCTGGCGCGACGCTGCAGTCGCCACGGCGCTGCAGAAGGCACTGGGCTATCCGGTTCACGCCGGCAACGATGCAAGCCTCGGCGCGATCGCCGAGAGTCTCTTCGGCGTCGCCCAGAACATCGACGATCTCGTGTACCTCAACGGAAGCGCGTCGGGCATCGGCGGCGGACTCATCATCGGCGGGGCACCGCTCCGCGGCACGAGCGGTTACGCCGGTGAGCTCGGGCACACACTCGTCAACAGCGTCGGGTCGCGTTGCCACTGCGGCCGTATCGGATGCCTCGAGACCGAGGTCAGCATGTCCCGCCTTCTTGCGGTGCTCGGCTTGCCGCGCGCCGACGTGGACGAGCTCGACATTGCCCTCGGGGTCTCCCGCGACCCCGCTGTCCTCGCCGAGGTGCAGCGGCAGCTCGACCTCCTGTCGGAGGCAATCTCGAACTTCGTGAACATGTTCGACCCCGAGATGGTGATCCTGGGCGGCTTTCTCGGTTCGCTGCTCTCCGTCGGTCGGGAACGACTCGTGGATGCCGTCAGCATCCGTTCGATGTCGAGCGTCGGGCACACTGTGCAGATCGAGCGCGCCAGCCTCGGCTCACGGCTGGTCCTGGTCGGTGCCGCAGAACTCGCGTTCGCTGGCCTGCTCGACGATCCGGCCGGTTTCGTGCGCGGCAGCGCTGGCGCTCACCGCGGCTGACACTCGCCCGGCGGGTGCTGCGGCGAAAACATCAGTTCCGGTCCAGGGCATCAGGTGCGCGGGATGCTTTCGACCGGAAGTGATGCTCTCGCGTCGACAGCCCGGAGCGCCGACTCAGGCGTTGCCGACGATTCCGCGGAAGAACTCGAGCGCGCGCTGCTCATCGATGATGCCGCCGCCCTCGTGCCCGTTGTACTGCCACAGCGACATCGACCGCTCGCCGCCGTACACGTTGTACGCGCCGTGGACCGTCGACGGCGGGCAGGTGGCGTCCATCAGGGCCGCCGAGAACAGGGCGGGTGCCGTCGCTCGCTTCGCGAAGTTGACGCCGTCGAAGTAGCGGAGCACCTCTGCGACAGCCTCGACCTTCGACCGGTGCACCGCCAGATAGTCGCGGATCTCCTTGTACGGGTAGGCATCGGTCATCACCGTCGCGCGGGGAAAGTCGCAGAGGAACGGCACGCACGGGGCAACGGCGGCGAGCCCAGGCACGAGCCCTGCGACCGCGAGTGCGATGCCACCGCCCTGGCTGCCGCCAAAGACGGAGACGCGCGACGGGTCGACCTCGGCCAGTTCGCGCACCGTCTCGACGGCGCGGACGGCATCCGTGAACAGCCGCCGGTAGTAATACGTTTCGCGGCTGTCGATTCCGCGCGTCATCACACCGGGGATCTGCGGGCCGGTGCCGTCGGGGTCGGGTGTGTCGCCGAGTGACCAGCCGCTGCCCTGTCCGCGGGTGTCCATCTGGAAGTGGACAAAGCCCGATGAGGCGAAGAGCAGGTTCTCGAGGTAGTGGCCGCGGCCGCCGCCGTAGCCGACGAACTGCACGATCGCGGGCAGCGGACCCGCCGCACCCTTCGGCATCCGCAGCCATGCCCTGACCGGCTGGCCGGTCCACCCGGAGAAGGTCACGTCGAAGACATCGATCGTGGTCAAGCCCGACTCCACCGGTTCAATGCGAACAGCGGATGCCGCGGCGCGCGAGGTCGTCAGCGTTGCGTCCCAGAACTCATCGAAGTCGTCAGGGTCGACCTGGCTGCTGCGGTAATCGGGGAGTTCGGACGCGGGCATGTCGACGTACATCGTTGGACCTCTCGAGTGGGGCTGGAAGCGGACTAAGACTAGCGAGTGGGCGTGCGGATCGCGTCGTCGACACGTGCGACGAGTGAGTGTCCTCGCGTGCCGCTGTCGACGGAAACGTGGTCATTTTCCCGACTATGGGGACCAGACGTCCGGCGATTCCACGACGTTGGTATCGTTCGATGAAGGAATGACACCTCGGACGCTCGCTCCCGACAGCGCGCTCTCGTACGCAGAACGTGGCAGGAGCCACAGAATCCTGAGCTGACAGTGAATAATCGCGGCACCAACCTCGATACCGTCCGTCGGTACAACCTGTCGCGAATCCTTGGACTCGTTCATCGTGAGGGCGCGCTCTCGCGGTCGACGCTCACCCGCGAGACGGGGCTCAACCGATCGACCGTTGCCGCACTCGTCACGGAGCTCACCGCACTGCGGCTGGTCGTCGAGGCTGAGCCGGACGTCAATCGTGGCGTCGGGCGCCCGTCGCCCGTCGTTCGCCCCCACCCCGATTGTGTGGCTTTCGCGGTCAACCCCGAGCAGGATGCCATCAGCATCGGTGTCGTGCGGATGAACGGTGCCGTCGTCGAGCGAATCCGCCACGAAATCGACGCGCCGCTCGGCGTTGACGAAACGGTGCGCGTGACCGCCGGCCTCATCGCCGAACTGCGGTCGCGTCTGTCGGCGGACGCCGTCGTCGCAGGGGTCGGTGTTGCCGTCCCGGGCCTCGTCAGATCCGGAGACGGCGTTGTTCGGCTTGCCCCTCACCTCGGCTGGGTCGACGAGCCGGTCGCGTCGTTGCTGTCGGATGCCACGGGGTACGTCTCGCGAGCAGCCAACGATGCGAGCCTTGGCGCGCTGGCGGAGCACACCTTCGGCGCTGGCCGCGGAGTGGACGACCTGATCTACCTCAACGGTGGCGCCTCGGGCATCGGTGGCGGTGTCATCGTGAACGGCGCGCCACTTCGCGGTGTCGGCGGATACGCGGGGGAGTTCGGGCACAACCTCGTCACGGCACCGGATGGTCCGGGCCAGCCGTCAACGGGCGGCGCACTCGAGGACGAGGTCAACCGCGCCCGTCTGCTCGAACTCCTCGAGTTGCGGTCGGCGGACCCGGCTCAATTCGAGGAAGCGCTCTTCTCATCGACGTCGCCCGAGCTGCGCACCGAAGCCGTGCGCCAGCTCGGCATCCTGAGCATCGCGCTCCGCAACGCGATCAATGTGCTCAACCCGGAGCTCGTCGTGCTCGGTGGATTCCTGGCGTCGCTGCACGCGTTCGACCCCGACCTGCTCGAGGCACTCGTCGCTGAACAGACCCTGGCCGCCTCCTACGAATCGGTCAGGATCGTGCGCGCGCAACTGGGCCCGGACCTGCTGCTGATTGGCGCAGCGCAGCTTGCCTTCGAGCCTCTCATCGAGGACCCCGCCCGGCTCGCAGCCCGGACCGCCTGACCGCAAGGGCCCGCTCACGCTGGCGCTTCCTGTGTCGGTTCGTGACGATAAATTCCGACCCGCCGTCGTCAAGGGTTTCCCCCGATCGAATCGATTCGATATTATTGCCGACGCTGGGAATAACCCGCCGTCCCGCCGCGGTTACGGTCAGGGTCCCGGCACTCTCGCCCGTGGGATGCTCGGCCCGCTGAAATCTAGGACCCCTCTCAAGTGACCTCTACTGTTGTGCATCCCGGTGACGCGCTGACCCGCCGTCAGCGACTCGTCTACATCGTCGTTCTCGGCGCTCTCACCGCGCTCGGGCCGTTCACCATCGACCTGTATCTCCCCGCGTTCCCCGTGCTCGAATCGGAACTCGACGTTCCGGCATCCCTCATTCAGCTGACCCTCACCGGAACCACCATCGGCTTCGCCCTCGGGCAGCTGTTCATGGGGCCGTGGAGCGACAAGGTTGGCCGACGGCTTCCGCTCATTCTCGCGACGAGCGTGCACATCGCTGCGAGCGTCGGCGCGGCCTTTGCGCCGGACATCCTCTGGCTCAGCATCTTCCGGGTGCTGCAGGGCGCCGGTGCCGCTGCCGGTGGCGTCGTCGCCATGGCGATGGTTCGCGACCTGTTCGGTGGAAAACCGCTGGTACGGATGCTGTCACGCCTGGCGCTCGTGAACGGTCTCGCTCCTGTCCTGGCACCGGTGATCGGTTCACAGCTGCTGCTCTTCCTCGACTGGCGTGGTCTTTTCGTCTTCCTGGCGCTGTACGGCGTCGTCGTGATCCTCGCAGTGACGGTGTTCATCGTCGAGACGCTGCCCCCGGAGAAGAGGCACGGTTCGGGCCACTCGACGGTGCGCGACCGGTACCGATCGGTCTTCACCGACAGGGTGTTTATCGGCGTCGCGTTGATCGGCGGAATGAGCTTCTCCGGCCTGTTCGCGTACCTGTCGAGTTCGTCGTTCCTGTTCCAGGACCTGTACGGGCTCGACCCGCAGCAGTACGGCTTCCTCTTCGGGATCAACTCGATCGGCATCGTCATCGGCGTTCAGGTCTCGTCGAGGCTCATGCGCTCGATCGGTCCGCAGTGGATTCTCGCGGTAACGACAGCTGTTCAAGCGCTGACTGCCCTCGCCATCATCGTGCTGGCACAGACCGGTGGGGGGTTCCTCGGCGTCCTGATTCCGCTGTTCTTCTTCATCATGGCCGCCGGCTTCGGGTTCCCCGCTGTGCAGGTTCTCGCGCTCGTCAACCACGGGCACGAAGCCGGCACTGCAGCCTCGCTCCTCGGTGCTCTCAACTTCGGCCTTGCCGGACTGATCTCACCGATCGTCGGTGTGCTCGGTATCGACTCAGCGGTCCCGATGGGCTCAGTCATGCTCGCGACGGCCCTCGTGTCCGTCGCTTCGGTGTGGCTCATTGTGCGCCCACGGACGGTCCCGGCGCTCGCCGGCTAGCGCGTCGGCCACCGGCTTGGCGAGACACGCCGGGAGCCACCCGTTCGGGGGCTGTCGAGTTGTACCATCGGAACATCCGCACGCCGTTGTGCGGGACGGGCGAGCACCGACACTGCGATCCGAGGGGTTCCGATGGGCAACGACGCCAACCAGAGCAAAAGCAGCAGAGTGAACCGGAAAACCGGCAACGGTTCACAGAACGCGGCCGCCGATGCCGCGGTTCTGTCACAGGACCCGACGCTCCCACCCGTGGCCGTTCCCGACGACGAACGGGAAGCCGACGAGCGCAGGTGGACGCCGCCGAAGATCATCCTCTGGGTAGCCATTGCGCTGCTCGGCGGACTGGCCTGGGTCATGCTCGCCATCGTCCGTGGGGAAACGGTCAACGCGATCTGGTTCGTCTTCGCCGCAGTCTGTACCTACCTGATTGCCTACCGGTTCTACTCCAAATTCATCGAGCGCGTCATCACGAGGCCCGATGACCGCCGCGCGACGCCCGCCGAATACAAGGCCAACGGCAAGGACTACGTTCCCACCGACCGCCGGGTGCTCTTCGGCCACCACTTCGCGGCGATCGCCGGAGCCGGGCCGCTCGTCGGTCCCGTCCTCGCCGCGCAGATGGGTTACCTGCCCGGCACGCTGTGGATCATCGTCGGCGTCATCCTCGCCGGGGCTGTGCAGGACTACCTCGTCCTGTTCTTCTCCACCCGCCGCGGCGGGCGATCGCTCGGCCAGATGGCGCGCGATCAGCTCGGCAGGGTCGGCGGGACCGCGGCGATCATCGCCACACTCGTCATCATGGTCATCATCGTGGCCATCCTGGCGCTCGTCGTCGTCAACGCTCTCGCCGAGAGCCCGTGGGGTGTCTTCAGCGTTTCGATGACCATCCCGATCGCGCTCTTCATGGGCGTGTACCTGCGGTTCCTTCGGCCGGGCAGGATCACCGAGGTCTCGATCATCGGTTTCGTCCTCCTGCTCGCCGCCATCATCGGCGGCGGCATGGTCGCGGACACCGCGTGGGGCGCAGCGGTCTTCACCCTCGACCGCACCACGATCGCCTGGGGAATCATCATCTACGGCTTCATCGCCGCTATCCTCCCGGTCTGGCTGCTGCTCGCGCCTCGCGATTACCTGTCGACGTTCATGAAGATCGGCACGATCCTCATGCTCGCCCTTGCCATCGTGATCGTCCGCCCCGAGATCACCGTCCCTGCGTTCAGCGAGTTCGCCAGCAACCCGGCCGGTGGTCCCGTCGTTCCAGGGTCGCTGTTCCCGTTCCTGTTCGTCACCATCGCGTGTGGCGCGCTCTCCGGATTCCACGCGCTGATCGCATCCGGAACCACACCGAAGCTCCTCGAGAAAGAGCGTCAAAGCCGGTTCATCGGTTACGGCGGGATGCTCATGGAGAGCTTCGTCGCCATCATGGCGCTCGTCGCGGCGATCTCGATCGACCGTGGACTCTACTTCGCCATGAACATCTCGGCGGCCAACACGCTCGGTACCGTCGAGGGGGCTGTCGCCTACGTCAACTCGCTCGGACTGACCGGAGTGAACCTCACGCCGGAGCTGCTCGAGGAGACCGCGAGGAATGTGGGTGAGGAGAGCATTGTCTCCCGCACCGGTGGAGCGCCGACCCTCGCCGTCGGGCTCGCGCACATCATGCAGCAGCTCATCGGCGGCGTCGGACTGATGAGCTTCTGGTACCACTTCGCGATCATGTTCGAGGCGCTGTTCATCCTGACAGCCGTCGACGCCGGCACCCGGGTCGCCCGGTTCATGCTGCAGGACTCGATCGGCAACATCTTCCCGAAGTTCAAGGACGCGAGCTGGACGCTCGGAGCGTGGATCTGCACCGCCATCATGGTCGCGGCGTGGGGAGCGATCCTGATCATGGGGGTCACCGACCCGCTTGGCGGGATCAATACCCTGTTCCCGCTGTTCGGCATCGCGAACCAGTTGCTCGCCGCGATCGCCCTCGCCGTCTGCCTCGCCATCGTTGCCGACCGCGGCTACTTCAAATACCTCTGGGTCGTGGCGCTTCCCCTCGCCTTCGCCACGGTGGTCACCGTGACGGCGTCGCTGTTCAAGATCTTCTCACCGGTCCCCGCCGTCGGTTACTGGGCACAGAACGCGGCGTTCAGGGAGGCGCTCGCCGCGGGGGAGGAGACCTTCGGAACGGCGACGAGTCGAGAGGCGATGGAGGCGGTCGTGCGCAACACGGTCGTCCAGGGCACCCTGTCCATTCTGTTCGTCGTCCTGACGGTCATCGTCATCGCGATCGCTGTGTTCCGGACGGTGCGCGCGTTCCAGAACGGCGGAGGAGTCAACACCGAGGATCCCGCCATTCCCTCGAGGATCTTCGGGCCGTCCGGCTTGATCACGACGAAACCGGAGAAGCGCATCCAGAAGCTCTGGGACGAGCTGCCGGCCGCCGAGCGCCGAGAGAAGGCGAAGCACTGATGGCCGGCTCGCTGGTGGACAGGGCGCCCGCGGTGCGTGCGATGGTGCACAACGGCCTGGCCTCGATCGTCCGCTACGTCCGCGCGGTCATGGGCGATAACGCATACGAGGTGTACGTCGCACACCACCGGAGCGCCCACCCCGGCGTCCCGCCGATGCCGGAGAAGCTGTTCTGGCGGGAGCGCGACGACGTCAGGGACCGTGAGCCGCAGGGGCGCTGTTGCTGAGCACGTGCGCTCACCGGGGCCATTGTGGCCTGCGGAGATGCCGCCGGGCACGGTACACGCACCGGGACGACGTGCGACGTTGTAGGTTCTTTAGCAGATGACGGTTCACGGGCAGCGTTCCGGGGGAGGGCGGGCTTCGATGGCCACAACACTGCACGACGTCGCCACCCTCGCCGGTGTCTCGATCAAGACCGTGTCGAACGTGGTCAACGACTATGAACACGTCAGGCCCGCCACACGCGAGCGGGTCCTCAAGGCCATCGCCGAGCTCGGGTACAAGCCGAACCTCTCCGCACGTAGTCTGCGGTCGGGGCGGACGGGGGTCATCGGTCTTGCCCTGCCTGAACTCAGCCTGAGCTACTTCGCGGAGCTCGCGGATGCCGTCATCAAGGCTGCGGAACGTCGCCACCTGGTCGTACTCATCGAACAGACCGCCGGCGGTGACCGCACCAGGGAGATCGAAATGCTCTCGAGCCCCCGGCTGCAGCTGACGGACGGCCTCATCTTCAGCCCGCTAGGCATGGGCCCGGACGACCTCGCCTTGCTCGATGTGCCGTACCCACTCGTGCTGCTCGGCGAGCGGATCTTCGACGGCCCCGCCGATCACGTCACCATGCGCAACGTCGAGGCGGCGAAGGCCGCGACCAGGCACCTGATCGATGCTGGCCGGTCAAGGATCGCCGTTCTCGGAGCGCACGAGGGGGAACTGGTCGGGTCAGCCTCGCTGAGATTGCGGGGATACCGGGAAGCGCTCGCCGACGCCGGCATCCCGTTCGACGAGGGACTCATCGGCTACGCGGGGCTCTGGCACCGGCGCAATGGAGCGGAGGCGATGCGCGCGATGCTCGCGTCCGGCGTTCGCTTCGACGCGGTCTTCGGGCTCAATGACACGCTCGCCCTCGGGGCGATGAGGGTGCTCCAGGAGGCGGGGCTCCGGGTTCCCGCCGACGTCGCCGTGATCGGATTCGACGACCTCGACGAGGCGAAATACTCGCTGCCGACGCTGTCGACCATCGACCCTGGTCGCAATGAGATCGCCGACACCGCCGTGCGCGTGCTGGCCGAGCGCATCGATAACCGGCTGGAGCCGCACACGCCCCGGCGGTACCTGACCGACTTCCGGGTGATCCCACGGGAGTCAACCGCCGTGTGAGCGTTCCGCGGCGCACCAGCCGGAATCAAGCGAGTACCGCAGCACACTTGACCATCCGCTCACGCGCCGCCACTATGGGTACTGCATTTACAACGTTGTATAGAAGGGCAGTCATCCAGTGACCACCGCACGAATTGCCATCGACCGAACAGCGGTCGTCGCGCCACTCAACCGCCGCATCTTCGGCTCGTTCGTCGAGCACCTGGGCCGGTGCGTGTACGACGGCATCTACGAACCAGGGCACCCGACAGCCAACGACGACGGCTTCCGCCTCGACGTGGTCGAGCTGGTCAAGGAGCTCGGCTCAAGCACCATCCGTTATCCCGGCGGCAACTTTGTCTCCGGCTACCGGTGGGAAGACGGCGTCGGTCCGAAGGACAGCCGCCCGGTGCGACGCGACCTCGCCTGGCACGCTCTCGAGTCCAACCAGGTCGGCACGGACGAGTTCGCCCGCTGGTGCAGACTCACCGGCTCGGAACTGATGATGGCCGTGAACCTCGGCACCCGCGGGATCGACGCTGCCCTCGACCTGCTCGAGTACGCCAACCACCCGTCGGGCACGGCGCTCAGCGACCAGCGCGTGGCCAACGGATCCGCCGAGCCCCACAACATCCGTATGTGGTGCCTGGGCAACGAGATGGATGGCCCCTGGCAGACCGGCTACATGACCGCGGATGATTACGGCAAGCTCGCCGCACGGACCGCGCAGGCCATGAAGGCTGCGGACAAGGACCTCGAACTCGTGGTTTGCGGTTCGAGCGGCTCGAGCATGCCGACCTTCGGCGACTGGGAGCGCACGGTTCTCGAGCACAGCTACGAGCACGTCGACTACATCTCCTGCCACGCGTATTACCAGGAACGCAAGGGCGACCTCGGTTCGTTCCTCGCGTCGTCGCTCGAGATGCAGTACTTCATTGAAACCGTCGTCGCCACCGCCGACCACGTCGGCAACAAGCTGCGCAGCAAGAAGAAGATCAAGCTCTCCTTCGACGAGTGGAACGTCTGGTACCTCGACGAACACCAGGCGTCGGATGAGGTCAACGATGAGTGGCGTTATGCGCCGCGGCAACTGGAAGACGTGTACTCGGTTGCGGATGCCGTTGTGCTGGGAAACCTGCTGATCACGCTCCTGAAGAACCACGACCGCGTGGCATCCGCATCTCTCGCGCAGCTGGTCAATGTGATCGCCCCGATCATGACCGAGCCGGGTGGGGGAGCCTGGCGCCAGACGACGTTCTTCCCGTTCTCCGTCACGTCCCGGCTCGCGAAGGGTGATGTCCTGCGCCCGCGGATCGACGTTGGAACGTACGACACCGAGGTGTATGGCGCGGCGCCACTGATCGACGCGGTTGCCACCGCCGATGGCGAATCGGGCACGAGTGCGCTGTTCCTCGTCAACCGGAGCCAGACCGAGGCGATCGAGGTGAGCGTCGACCTCGCGTCACTGAACGCCGCGACCATCACCGAGGCGGTCACGCTCCACGATGACGACGTCTACGCGAAGAACACGATCGATGACCGCGAGCGGGTCGGGCTGCGCGAGCTCGATGGTGCGGTACTCGCTGACGGCGTTCTCACGGTGACGCTGCCGCCCGTGTCGTGGTCGGCGGTAGCTCTCGCCTGATCGGTAGCCGCACACGTGGGCTCCAGACCCTGCCGGGTCTGGAGCCCACGTTGTGTACCGGCAGGTGCTCGACCTGCGGTGACTTACCTGGTCGTTGCGTCGCGACCGTCGGTGTCGAGCTCGATCTCTTCCTTGCGAACGTTCTCGCTGACGTTCTGCTGTTCGGTGACCCGCTCCTTGTCGAGCTTTACGCGCTCGACCGGCACCGTCTCTTTCTCGACGACCACGCGCTCCTCGGTGAGCACGACCTCGTGCTCTTCCTCGCTGATGTCAGGACCGGAGAGAGCGTCGGCCGCGTTGGCGTCCGTGATCGGCTCACGCTCGAGCCTGACCTCTTCGTGTGTGACCGGAACAGTGACATTCTGCTCCTCGGTAACGACGTACTTGCGAAGTCGCGCCCGCCCCGTCTGCACCTGCTCGGTCCCGACGTGGAGCTGCTCCTCTGACCTCGTCATCGCGGAGTCGGTGTTGGGTCCCGAGGTGTCGTGCCCGACCGTTGCATCCATGTTCCGAGACTCGGTGTCGTTCGACTGTGTCGCCGGGGTGTAGTCCCGGCTGTAATAGGTGTACAGCTGCTGCTCCTCCTCGGGGCTGAACGCTCCCTCTGGTTCGATGCGCGGAGCATCCTTCACGAAGTCCTTGTCGTACGACACGTGAACCTGTTCACCAGCGAACGTTGCGTCCTCCAGTGGAACGAAGGACTCAGATGTGCCGAACAACCCGGTGCTGACGCTCGCCCATTCCAGGTGACCATCCTGCGGGTCGACGTAGATTTGTCCGACTTTTCCGATCTTGTCCCCGTTGGGGTCGAGGACTGTTGCGCCAATCAGGCTGCCGGTTGCGTTCGAATCAATCATTTTCGTTCTCATTTCCTCGTTGTCCCTACCCGGTGCCGGGCAGGGTTCTTCGCCTGGGCGAAGGCACGACGAACGTTCCCCTGCACGCGGGTGGATTGCGTGCGGAAAGACGGCGACTCACGGATCGCCTCGGGTTGAACGGGTCGTGGTCAGCAAGTATGCGACTGAGAATTGCTCATGTCGCGGGCTTGACACGTGCGAGTCGGAGATCGACTATGTCGCTCGGGTTCGGGTCGACCAGTCGGTGTGGCTGTGGCCTACGCGCCGGGAGCAGCCGTTGTCGCTCGCCGGACCAGTGCGGTCGGGAGCCTGATGTGCATTTCGGCGGGTTGCTGACCCTCCATGAGCGCGAGCAGGAGGCCAACGGCATCCTCGCCGAGTTGTTGCATGGACTGGCGGATCGTCGTCAGTGGCGGTGAGAGCCTCGCCGCCTCGGGGATGTCGTCGAAGCCGACAACCGAGAGGTCGCCTGGCACCGTGAGACCGAGGCTTGCGGCCGTCTCAACAACCGCGATGGCGGACAGGTCGTTCGCCGCAAAGATCGCCGTCGGCCGCTCCGGACCGCCGAGGAGCGATGCGGTGCTTTCCTTCGCCGTGTCCTGCTGGTAGAACCCGACCCGGACGAGGTCCTGCCGGAACGGGATGCCGGCCTCTTTGAGGCCCTGGCGGTAACCGGCCTCGCGGAGTCGTGATGACCGGAGGTCGGGCCTGCCGGCGACGAACCCGACGCGCCGATGCCCCAGCTGGATCAGGTGCCGTGTCGCGAGCAGCGCGCCGCCGAAGTTGTCGGACTCGACGGTGGGAAGGTCAGCGGGACCGGCGTGCGGGTCGATCGCCACGATGGGAATGTCGGAGGATGCGCCGAGGACCGTTGGTGTGACCATGATGGCGCCGTCGATGAGCGTTCCGCTCAGCCTGGAGAGTGAACGGCGCTCCCAGCCTGCGCTATCGCGCTGGCGCGACCCGCTGTATGCGAGCAGATCGAGTTCGGAGTCCTTGAGCGCGATGCTGACGCCCTTGAGGATCTCGGCGCTGAACGGCTCGAAGTCGGCCACGAGCACTCCGATAACGCCGGTGCGCCGCGACCGCATGCTGCTCGCGACGAGACTCGACGCGTACCCCAGCTTCTCCACGGCATCCATGACCCGCCGCGACGTGTCCACCGCGATCCCGTACCGGCCGTTGACGGCTTTCGACACGGTTGCGACCGAGACGCCTGCCTCCCTGGCTACGTCGTGGATTGTCGCTCGTCGAGTCATAGGGCAGACACTAGCACTCGTGGAAAAGGTTTTCGAAAACGTTTGACACTGAGGTCGGGACTTGCAAAACTTCGAGGGTTCGTTCGCTTCAGCATGGGTACGACCGTCGTGATTTCCGTTGGGATTCCGTCGGCATCCCGACCACATGCCAGGCGGTCGGGCTCTCGTCGCATCCACAGCAAAGGACCGCGGCAGTGAGAAACTCCGGCAACCCCAGCCGGTGAAGCACCGACGGCGTCCATGGCGGACGTCGCTCAAAGAAGAGAACAGGTGAGAAATGAAGACACGTAAAGTCCTCGCCGGGTCCGCAGTCATGATGGCTGCCGCGCTCGCATTGAGTGCATGCGGAAACGCAGATGCCGGGTCAAGCGACGGATCCGTCGAGATGACTCTGTGGCAGAACTCGACAACGGGCCCGGGAAAAGAATTCTGGGACAAGACCGTTGCCGACTTCGAGAAGGAGAACGACGGCGTAAAGATCAAGATCCAGTCGATCCAGAACGAAGACCTCGACGGAAAGCTCCAGACGGCGCTCAACTCGGGCGACGCTCCGGATATCTTCCTGCAGCGCGGAGGCGGCAAGATGGCCGCCATGGTGGCTGCCGGACAGCTCATGGACCTGACCGACAAGCTGTCTGACACGGCAAAGGAAGAGATCCCCGAGGGATCATTCAAGGCCAACACGCTCGAAGACAAGATCTACGCAATGCCCGTCGCCGTACTCCCCGGCGGTCTGTTCTACAGCCAGGACCTCTTCACTGCAGCGGGCATCACCGAGACGCCTACGACCATCGAAGACCTCGAGGTCGCTGCAACCAAGCTCAAGGAAAGCGGCGTTCAGCCGATCGCCCTTGGCGCCAAGGACGCATGGCCTGCAGCGCACTGGTACTACCACTTCGCACTCCGCGCCTGCTCGCCCGAGACCCTGGCCAAGGCTGCAGACGAGAAGGACTTCACGGCATCCTGCTGGGAAGACGCAGCTCAGGAGCTGGCTGACTTCGCCGGAACCGAACCGTTCAACGACGGCTTCCTCACCACCTCCGCCCAGCAGGGCGCTGGCAGCTCAGCTGGACTCCTCGCCAACCACCAGGCCGGCATGGAGCTCATGGGCGCATGGAACCCCGGAGTGATCGCTTCGCTCACCCCCGACGAGAAGCCGCTTGCCGACCTCGCCTGGTTCCCGTTCCCCGAGGTTTCGGGTGGAGAGGGCGAGCCCGGCTCGGTCCTCGGTGGTGTTGACGGTTACTCGTGTGGTGCTGACGCGCCGGCCGAGTGTGTTGACTTCCTCAACTACCTCGCTACGGCTGACGTGCAGAAGGAGTACTACGCGGCATTCAACGCTCCTCCGGTCAACACTGTTGCCCAGGAAGCTGTTACCGAGCCGTACCTGAAGCAGATCCTCGAAACGTACAACGCAGCACCGTACGTCTCGCAGTGGCTCGACACCGTCTACGGACTCAACATCGGTAACGCGCTGAACGTGGCCGTTGTCGACCTGCTCGCCGGCAAGACCGACGCCAAGGGCCTCGTCTCTGCCGTCAACGACGCAGCCAAGAAGGGCTAGGTTCGCCGCATTATGACCACTCGCACCCAATCACCCTCAGAACTTCGGGTGACCGCGGGTGACGGTCGAACCGGGGGCGACGTCACGTCGCTCCCGGTTCGCCGGCGGAAGATGAGCTGGGCGACCCGCATTGAGATCGCCCTTCTCGTCGGACCGGCCCTGATCGTCTTCCTCGCTTTTGTTATCTTCCCCGTCGTCATGGCCGCGTACTACGGCTTCTTCCGCTGGCAGGGCTACGGACCCGCGACAGACTTCGTCGGGTTTCAGAACTACATCACGATCCTTCAGGACCCGACGTTCATCGACGCGGTCCGCCACAACGGCATCATCGTCGTCCTCTCGCTCGTCCTTCAGGGACCAGCTGCGATCTTCCTGGCTCTGCTGCTCAACCGGAAGATGCGCGGCCAGTCGATCATTCGCGTCCTGATCTTCGTTCCATACGTGATCTCCGAGGTTGTCGTCGGAACCGGCTGGAGCCTCATGCTCCAGACAAACGGAGCCGTCAACGGAATGCTCGAGAAGCTCGGCCTCGGATTCCTCCAGCAGGACTGGCTCTCGAATCCCGACATCGCCATGTGGACCCTGATGCTCATCATCACCTGGAAGTACATCGGCTTCGCCGTCATCCTCTTCCTCGCCGGTCTCCAGGGAATCCCCGACGAACTCACCGAGGCTGCGCAGATCGACGGAGCGTCCTTCTGGCAGATCCAGCGCCAGATCACCCTTCCGCTGCTCGGCCCGACACTTCGTATTTGGGCCTTCCTCTCGATCATCGGTTCGCTCCAGCTGTTCGACCTCGTCTACATCATCTGGGGCCAGTACATCGCGTCGACAGCGGGAACCTCGACCATGGCGACGTACATGGTCGCGAACGGCCGGACCTCCGGCAACTTCGGTTACGGAAACGCCGTCGCCGTCGTCCTGTTCCTGATCTCGCTCGCCGTTGCCCTCATTTACCAGCGTTTCGTGCTGCGGCGCGACACTGACGGTGCCCTCACCGAAAAGAGCAGCAAATGACCACGACAACAGCTGTCGCTCCCCGTCCTCTCCTCTCGAAGCTGAAGCCGAAGCTGCCGTGGGGAAACCCCGGTATTTACGTCCTCGCCGCCGTTGTCATCGTCCTCCTGCTGGCGCCGGTTGCGTACATCATCCTCGGTGGTTTCCGCACCAACGCGCAGATCTCGACGGATCCGTCCGGCTTCCCCGCGCCGTGGAACATCGGCAACTACATCGACGTGCTCGTCGGGTCGGTCTTCTGGCGCCAGGTGCTGAACTCCACGATCGCCGCTGGTGCCACCACCATCGGTGTCGTGGCTCTCGGCCTCATGGCGAGCTACGTCATCGCCCGGTACAAGTTCAACGCGCGGGGCATCCTGTACTCGCTGTTCGCTGCCGGACTGATGTTCCCGATGACGGTCGCGATCACCCCGCTGTACCTCGTGATCAAGAACCTCGGCCTGATGAACAACCTCGGTGGCATCATCCTGCCCCAGATCGCGTTCGCCCTGCCGACAACGATCATCATCCTCGTGCCGTTCCTCCGGGCCATCCCCGATGAGATCGAAGAAGCGGCATTCATCGACGGATGCTCGCGGATCGGTTTCTTCTGGCGCATGGTTGTGCCGCTCGCCGTTCCCGGCGTGATCACAACGGGCATCCTCGCCTTCATCGGCAGCTGGAACGGTTACATCCTGCCGCTGTTCATCCTCAACAACGAAGCGTCGTTCACCCTGCCGCTCGGAGTCCAGTCGTTCGCCTCGCAGTATTCGGTGGACACGGCGAAGGTTCTCGCGTTCACGTCGCTGTCGATGATCCCCGCGCTCATCTTCTTCAGCCTCTTCGAGCGTCGCATCGTCGGTGGGTTGACCGGCGCCGTCAAGGGATGATCGACTGTTCGATTCCCACGCCGCACGACCCGCTCGCACCAGGAAACACAGAAGAGAGACAGTAATGGAGTATTCGGGCGTGCCTGAAACATCGAAGCGCGTGCGCGAGCTGCACGCCCGGATGACACTGGAAGAGAAGCTTGCCCAGCTGGTCGGCTACTGGGTCGACCAGGGCGACGACATCGTTGCACCGATGCAGGGCGAGATGGCGAGTACCGGCAAGTACTCGGATGCGACGACGCACGGCCTCGGGCACCTGACCCGTGTGTACGGAACCCGTCCGGTCGAACCGACCGAGCGCGCGGGGTGGCTGTGGGCGGAGCAG
Source organism: Mycetocola sp. Y444 (assembly GCF_059445295.1). Lineage (NCBI taxonomy): Bacteria > Bacillati > Actinomycetota > Actinomycetes > Micrococcales > Microbacteriaceae > Mycetocola > Mycetocola sp. Y444. The sequence goes on from NZ_JCAIUB010000002.1 coordinate 356,811, forward strand.
AGGCGCTTGCGCGAGGAGACCAGACTCGGGATCCCCGCCCTCGTCCACGAGGAGTGCCTCACCGGCCTCGCCGCATGGCAGGCAGCAACCTTCCCAACGCCGCTGGCGTGGGGCGCCGCATTCGACCCGGACCTGGTCGAGGAGATGGGCGCGCTCATCGGACAGTCGATGCGTGAGCTCGGCATCCACCAGGGCCTCGCCCCCGTCCTCGACGTCATTCGCGACGCCCGGTGGGGGCGCGTGGACGAGTGCATCGCCGAAGACCCGTACGTTGTCGGCACCATCGCGACGGCGTACGTTCGCGGCCTGCAGTCCGAGGGCGTGCACGCCACGCTCAAGCACTTCGTCGGCTATTCCGCATCGCAGAGCGGGCGCAATCACGCACCGGTGCATGCCGGACGGCGCGAGATCGCAGACGTCCTGCTCCCTCCCTTCGAGATGGCCGTGCTCGACGGCGGCGTGCGTTCGGTCATGAACTCATACGCCGAAATCGACGGTATCCCCGTTGCTGCCGACGAGTCCTACCTCACTGACGTGCTTCGCGGGCAGTGGGGCTTCGACGGAGTCGTCGTCTCCGACTACTTCTCGGTCGCATTCCTCCAGGTGATGCACGCCGTCGCCGAAGACCTCGGCCACGCGGCGGAGATCGCCCTGAAGGCCGGTATCGACGTCGAACTTCCGACGGGGGATGCCTTCCTCGAGCCGCTTGCCGAGCGCATCAGGAGCGGCGTCACCGATGTCGCAATCGTGGACCGCGCTGTGTTGCGGCTGCTGTCGCAGAAGGAAGAGCTCGGGCTCCTCGATGAGACCTTCGATTCGCCTCCAGAGGCCGTCGACCTGGACTCGCCGGCTCACCGCGACGTTGCTCGGAGGCTTGCCGAGGAATCGCTAGTGCTCCTCACCAACGACGGAACGCTTCCCCTGGGCCGCGGAGCCGACGCGCCGAAGCGCATCGCCCTCATCGGGCCGAACGCAGCGTCCTCCGAAGCGCTCATGGGTTGCTACTCCTTCGCAAACCACGTCCTCGCGCACCATCCCGAGGTTCCCCTCGGGTTTGAGATCCCCACCCTCGCCGAGGCACTCGGTGTCGAGTTGGGCGGGAGCGACATCGTCCTGGCGCGCGGTTGTGACGTCGAAGGCAGAGACACATCGGCGATCGACGAGGCCGTTGAGGCCGCACGCAGAGCCGAGGTCGCTGTGGTCGTCGCCGGGGACCGCGCCGGTCTGTTCGGTCGAGGAACCGTCGGTGAAGGCAACGACGTGGAGAGCCTCGAGCTCCCCGGCGTGCAGCGCGAGCTGATCGAACGCGTGGTCGCGACAGGGACCCCCGTGGTTCTCGTGCTGCTCACCGGTCGCCCATACGCGATCGACTGGGCGGTGAGTGGAACGACGGCCCCACGTGCCGTGGTCCAGGCGTTCTTCCCCGGAGAAGAGGGCGCTGGCGCGATTGCCGGTGTGCTCAGCGGGCGCGTCGTGCCCTCCGGTCGGCTGCCCGTTTCTCTTCCCCGTTCCGCCGGCGCGCAGCCGTACTCCTACCTCCACCCGATTCTGGGTGGCCCGTCGGAGATCACGAGCGCATCGAGCGCACCGGTGCTGCCGTTCGGCCACGGGTTGTCGTACACCTCGTTCGAACACAGCCAGCTCACCGTTGGCGCGCCAACCGTCGCCGCTGGCGGTACTTTCACCGCTCGGGTCATCGTGCGGAACACGGGCGACGTCGAGGGGGCGGATGTCGTACAGCTCTATGCGCGGGATGTGCACGGGAGCGTCACCCGCCCGGTCGCACAGCTGCTCGGCTACTCCCGGGTCGTCCTCAAGCCGGGAGAAGCAGTCAGTGTCGAGTTCCAGGTGCCGACGGCACGGCTGGCGTTCTCGGACGCGAATATGCAGCGGATCGTCGAGCCGGGCGCCGTGGAACTCTGGGTCGGGCCGTCCTGCGACACGCGCGAAACCGAGGCTCGACTGGAGATCACGGGCGACAAGGCTCTCGTGACAACGGCATCCCCGCGCTACGTCCAGGTTGGAGTCACGGCCCTCGCCCTCGCGGATACCGTGGGCTGAATCTGCCTTCTTTCCCACCCGCGCCCGGCAATGCACAGCGTGGGTGGGAAAGTCAACGGTTGGGTGCGCCGCACGCAAATGGGCTGTGCAGGGCATGATTAACCAATGTCAGAGATACACGCAGACCCCGCCGCGAAACGCGTCACCAACCGCTGGCCATACATCTCGGGCGGAATCGCCCTGGCCCTCGGCGTCGTGCTTGCGTTCCTCATCGCTCAGCGCGGCAACACGCTGCCGTTCGAGCTCGACTCCGAGTGGAGCGAGGAAGTATTCGAGGAGCGCCTGCCGTTCCTCGACTGGCTGTCGTACGGCATGAACTGGATCGGCGGCGGGATCTTCGGAACTTACATCCTCCCGATACTCATCGTCATCGCGTTGCTGCTCATCAAGCGTCCGTGGTCATCGCTGTTCTTCGCCGTCGCGTCGCTCGTGAGCGTTGGCATCGCCCAACTGCTCAAGAGCATCGTCGGTCGCGCACGACCCGAGGAGATGCTCGTGACGAGCGACTTCGGTTCATTCCCCTCGGGGCACGTGGCCAACGCGGCGACAATGGCCGTCGCGCTCGGGATCATCTTCCCGCGGGTCTGGGTCTGGGCCGCCGGTGCCATCTGGGTGGCGCTCATGATGTTCTCCAGAACCTACCTCGGTGTGCACTGGCTCACCGACACCGTCGGCGGTGCGCTGCTCGGCGCCGGCGTTGTGCTGATCCTCTGGGCACCGTTCGCGTCGCGGATCTCCGGTGAACCGAGAGGCAAGAAGTCCGCGGCGGTGCCTGACAGCAAGGAACCGGTTCTGTGACCGAGGCCGCCCACCACGCAACAACGGCGGCGGATGCCGCTGGCGTTCTCGTTCGGTCGGCGTCGGGGCTCGATGACTATGCGGCAATCGCCAGCCTCTTCGACGAGACCTGGGGGCGCGGCACCGGTCCCGAACCCTCATTCATTCAGGCCGTTGCCCACGCGGGCAACACGGTACTGATCGCCTCTCGCGACGGCGAAGTGGTCGGGGCGCTTCTCGGTGTGCTGGGCTGGGACGACGGGCTCCACGTGCACTCGCACTCCACAGCGGTGCGGCCATCGGCACGAGGGGGAGTGGGCTTCGCGCTCAAGCTGGCGCAGCGGGCGCTCGCACTCGAGCACGGGGTCACCGAAGTGCGCTGGACGTTCGACCCGCTCATCCGCCGCAACGCGCACCTCAACCTCGAGAAGCTCGGGGCGACGGTGCGGGCGTACCTCCCCGACTTCTACGGCGTGCTCGATGATGCAATCTCCGGAACGGACTCGACCGACCGCTTCGAGGTGAGCTGGCAGCTCGACTCCCTCCAGGTCGCCCAGGCCATTGACCGGGCGCTCACCGGTGCCCCTGGGCCGCAACCCGACCTCGGCACTGCTGCGACCGGCATCCGCCTGGAACTGCATCCCGATTACGAGGGCCTTCGACAGAGCGACCCGGATGCCGCGGCAGAGCTGCGGGCCGCGTCGCGCGCGGTCTTCGAGCCGGCGTTCGCCGAGGGGCTCACCGTGACGTTCGAGGACGGCGGCTACATTTTCACGCCGCCGACCGAGGTTCAGCGCACCCCGGAGCCCTGAGCCTCGAAACCGGTGGCCGTGATGTGCCCTGACGCAACCCCTGTGGCGTTGACGGCTACGTGGGTAATGTCGGGGCTGAATCGAAGGAGATCACCTATGGAATTTCGTACTCTCGGCCGATCCGGGGCTGTCGTCTCGGCGCAGGCTCTCGGCACCATGACGTTCGGCGCAGAAGCAGACGAGGAGGCCTCTGGAGAGATCCTCACGGCGTTCACCGAGCGCGGGGGCACGTTCGTGGACACGGCCGACGTCTACTCGGCTGGCGTCTCAGAAGAGATCATCGGGCGATGGCTCAGCACGCACCCCACCGAGGCGGCACAGATCGTGCTGGCGACCAAGGGGCGTTTCCCGATGGGCGACGGGCCCAACGATGTCGGCCTCTCTCGCCGTCACCTGCGGGCGGCGCTCGACGCGTCACTCACACGACTCCAGGTCGACCACATCGATCTCTACCAAATGCACGCCTGGGACGCCCTGACGCCGATCGACGAGACGCTGCGCTTTCTCGACGATGCCGTCACTGCCGGCAAGATTTCCTACTACGGCTTCTCGAACTACCTGGGCTGGCAGCTGACCAAAGCGGTGCACACGGCATCCGCATCGGGATTCACGGCACCGGTCACGCTTCAGCCGCAATACAACCTGCTCGTGCGCGATATCGAACACGAAGTTGTGCCCGCTGCGCTCGATGCGGGGATCGGACTGCTGCCGTGGTCGCCGCTCGCCGGTGGCTGGCTGAGCGGCAAGTACGAGCGGGACGTCCCGCCAACCGGATCGACGAGGCTCGGCGAGAACCCGGAGCGCGGAATGGAGGCCTGGGAGGCGCGGAACGCGAGTGAGCGCACCTGGCGGGTCCTCGATGCGGTGGCCGCGATCGCCGAAGCCCATTCCGTGAGTGCGTCACAGGTGTCCCTCGCCTGGCTCGGGGCGCAGCCCGCCGTTACGTCGGTCATCCTCGGTGCGCGCACCGTCAAGCAGCTGAACGACAACATGGCTGCGGTCGACCTCGAGCTCAGCGCGGAGGAGCTTGACCGGTTGACGGATGCCAGCGCGCCAGTGATGGACGATTATCCGTATGGCACAGCCGGCGTGAAGCAGCGGAACCGGCCAGTCGCCGGTGGCCGGTAGCGCGTCGCGCGGGCGGCGCCAGCGGTAGTCTCGGCGGATGAAGGTCAGATCGATCACCCTCCACCGCGTCGGGATGCCGCTCGTGCGCCCGTTCGAAACCAGCTTCGGCCGCGAGAGTGCCCGTGACGTGTTGCTCGTTCACCTCGAAACCGACACCGGCGATGGCTGGGGCGAGTGCGTGGCCGGCTCGGCTCCCGGCTACAGCTCCGAGTACGTGGACGGGTGCGCGCACGTGATCGAACACCACCTCGCTCCGCGTCTTTTTGCCGCGGATGATGTGACGGCCAGCGACCTCGGGCGGCTGCTGTCCGGGGTCGTGGGCCACCGCATGGCCAAGGCGGCGCTCGAGGCGGCCGTCCTCGATGCCGAGCTGCGGGCATCCGGGGTCAGTTTCGCGAACTATCTGGGCGCGGTTCGGTCGGAGGTCGACTGCGGGGTCTCGGTCGGCATCAGCACCTCGATCGACGCGCTTCTCGACGAAGTGCAGGGCTACGTCGATGCCGGGTACCTGCGGATCAAACTCAAAATCAAGCCGGGCTGGGATCTTGAGCCTGTGCGTCGTGTTCGTGACCTGATCGGTGCGGATGCCGCGCTGCAGGTCGACGCCAACACGGCATACGTACGGGACGACATCCCCCGCCTGAAGGAACTCGATGCCTCGAACCTGCTCCTCATCGAGCAGCCGTTCGACGAGGAGGACATCGCCTCGCACGTCGCCCTGGCCGAGGCCATTGAGACACCGGTCTGCCTCGACGAATCAGTGGTGTCCGTCGGTGTTGCCATCGACGCGATCGAGCGCGGGGCAACGTCGGTGGTCAACATCAAACCGGGGCGGGTCGGTGGCTACCTCCCGGCCGTTGCCATCCACGATGCGTGCGTCGAACGCGACATCCCGTCTGGTGTGGCGGGATGCTCGAGACCGGCATCGGCCGCGCGATGAACGTCGCGCTCGCGGCCCTGCCGGGGTTCACGCTCCCGGGCGACACCAGTGCGTCTGACCGCTATTACCGCGAAGACCTCACCGAGCCCTTCGTGCTCTCGAACGGGCGGCTCGCGGTGCCGACCGGGCCAGGGTCGGGAGTGAGCGTGCGTACCGACCTCGTTCGCGAACTGGAACTCGTGCCCCCACGGGTGATCACCCGGTAGCGTCACCGCCGCCGGGTAGCATCGCGCAACGCAAGCTTGCCTTTTGTGCAAACTTGCACCGTCTGCAAGAGTATTCGGATGAGTACCGAGAATCCTGACCTGCGTGAAAACAAGCGCAACGTAATGCTTGTGTTCATCGGCCTCATGGTCACGATGCTCCTGGCGTCCCTCGACCAGACCATCTTCAGCACCGCGCTGCCGACCATCGTCGGCGAGCTCAACGGTGTCGATCACATGCTCTGGGTCACAACGGCCTACATCCTCGCCACGACGATCGTGATGCCCGTCTACGGGAAACTCGGAGACCTCGTCGGTCGCAAGGGGCTCTTCATCGCGGCAATCGGCCTCTTCATCGCCGGCTCCGTCATCGGCGGCCTCGCCGGCGACATGGGCTGGCTCATCGCCGGTCGCGCCGTGCAGGGCCTCGGTGGCGGTGGACTCATGATCCTGTCGCAGGCAATCATCGCCGACGTCGTTCCCGCTCGTGAGCGCGGCAAGTACATGGGGGTCATGGGCGGGGTCTTCGCCCTCTCCTCGATCGCCGGGCCGCTGCTCGGTGGCTGGTTCACCGAGGGCATCGGCTGGCGCTGGGCATTCTGGATGAACCTCCCGCTCGGCGGCCTCGCCATCCTCGCCGCCGTTCTGTTCCTCCGTCTGCCGAAGAACGAGAACGGCAAGCCGCGGCTCGACGTCGCCGGGATGATCCTCCTCGCGATCGCGTCGACCTGCCTCGTGCTTGTCACCACCTGGGGCGGAAACACCTACGAGTGGGACTCGCTCATCATCATCTCGCTCATCGTCGGTGGAGTTGTCACCGCCGTCGGGTTTGTGGTCGTCGAGCGCAGGGCCGTCGAGCCGATCATGCCGCTGCACCTGTTCGCCGAGCGCAACTTCAACCTCACGACGATCGCCGGCCTCATCATCGGTATCGCGATGTTCGGTGCGCTCGCCTACATCCCGACCTACCTGCAGATGGTCAGCGGCGTCAACGCGACGCAGGCCGGCTACCTGATGATCCCGATGCTTGCCGCGCTCCTCGTTGCGTCGATCGGATCGGGCTTCCTGATCACGAAGTACGGTCGTTACAAGTGGATGCCGATCCTCGGTACCCTCATCGTCGCGGTCTCGCTCGTGCTGCTCTCCACCATGACTCCTGACATGGAGATCTGGGTGCTCTGCAGCTACCTGGCCATCATGGGCTTCGGCCTTGGGCTCAGCATGCAGGTGCTCGTGCTCGTCGTGCAGAACACGTTCCCCGCGTCAGAGGTCGGCACCGCGACGGCCTCGAATAACTACTTCCGCGAGATCGGAGCCTCACTCGGCTCCGCGATCGTTGGCAGCCTGTTCGTCGCCCGCCTCACCGACCTTTTGGCCGAGCGGATGCCGGGGGCTGCTGGTTCTCCCGAGACGGACACCAATTCGTTCACCCCGACGATGGTCAAGGAGCTTCCCGGCCCGGTCAAGGACATCGTGGTCGGTGCATACAACGACTCGCTGACGCCCGTGTTCCTCTACATGACGCCGCTGATCCTGGTCGCGGCCGTGCTGCTCTGCTTCGTCAAGGAAGTGCCGCTCGCAACGACGATCGTGCAGGAGGGCATGGTGCCGGCACCGGAGCAGTCCGCCGATGCCGCAGCCGAGTCGACGACCGGAACCGGATCGGGGACCGGGAACCATGCCGGAACCGGAGCCGGTGTCGCCGGTGCCGGTTCGGTCCGCGCGGCAGGCGTGGGCGGGACGGACGCGCCCGGCCGCTGAATTCGGCCCGAGGGAATCGGTGTGGCGGGTAGGGCTGCCGCACCGGCAGAATGGAGCAGTCGGCGCTGCCGTACGTGCGCTGGGGCATCCGTTGCCTGAGCGGCGTGCGGATCCCTGCCACGACGAGCGAACGAAAGGGCTCTGTGTCTCTCGAAATCGGAACCAACTGGTCAGCCAACCACGCCTACCGGGCCAGGCGCATCGAAGCGCCGTCGAGCGTCGAAGACGTGCAGCGGCTGGTCGCGGACGCGACGGCGGTGCGTGCTCTCGGCACGCGGCACTCGTTTAACCCGATCGCGGACTCGGCAGACCTTCTGTTGTCGACGTCGAACCTCGTCTTCCCGCCGCATATTCAGGAGCATGAACGGCTCGTGACGGTCGGCGCCGGAATGCGGTACGGGGAGCTCGCCGGCGAACTGCAGCGACAGGGGTGGGCCCTGGCCAACCTCGCATCCCTTCCGCACATCTCCGTCGGCGGCGCGATCGCTACGGGAACCCACGGATCAGGCAACGGCGTGCGGTCGCTCGCTGGTTCCGTCGCTGCGGTGGAAATCGTCACGGCGAGCGGTGACGTCGTTCAACTGCGCCGCGGCGACGCTGACTTCGACGGTGCCGTGGTGAGCCTCGGCGCACTCGGCGTCATGACCAGGGTTGCACTCGACATCGAGCCGACCTACGACATCGAGCAGACCGTGTTCGAGCGACTGCCGTTCGATGCCGCCACCTCGAACTTCGACGCCATCACTGGCGCGGCCTACAGCGTCTCCCTGTTCACGACCTGGCGCGACCCGGACGTCATCGACCAGGTCTGGCTGAAGCGCCGCCCGGATGTCGACGCCGCTCCTCCTACCGACCTGTTCGGTGCGCTGCCCGCGCCGGCCGACCGGCATCCGCTGCCCGGAATCTCCGCCGTCAACTGCACGGCGCAGATGGGCGTGCCCGGTGCGTGGCTTGACCGCCTGCCGCACTTCCGGCTGGACTTCACACCGTCGAACGGTGAAGAACTGCAGTCCGAGTTCCTCGTGCCGCGTCGTCACGCTGTTGCGGCGCTCGCCGCTGTGCGCGGGCTGGCCGATAAGATCGCGCCGCTCCTCCAGGTGTGCGAGGTGCGGACGATCGCCGCGGACACACTGTGGCTGAGTTCCGCGTTCGAGACGGATGCCGTTGGGCTTCACTTCACCTGGTTCAAGAAGCAGGACGAGGTGGAGGCACTTCTGCCCGAGCTTGAGGCCGCGCTCGCGCCGTTCGACGCGCGACCGCACTGGGGCAAGGTCTTCACTGCCGGCCGTGAGTCGCTCGAGCGCCTCTACCCGCGGATCGACGACTTCAGGGCGCTCGCCGCGCGGCTCGACCCCGATCGTGTGTTCGTCAACGAGTTCCTCGAGCAGAAGCTGCTTCCCGCGGGTTAGGTGGCACACCCGAGCGTTTCGGGAGGAAAATCGTGGTGCCGAAGCCCTATTCGGGGACGGCCCCCACGTTTTTCCGCCCGAAGCAGAGGTGCCGGCCCGCGCGTCCCACCCGGGCACAGGCGCTGGCTGTGGCACACCCGTGCGTTTCGGGAGGAAAATCGTGGGGGCAAAGCCCTATTCCCGGACTGCCCCCGCGTTTTTCCGCCCGAAGCAGAGCTAGGCTCACTGCATGAGCGACGCCACCGACCAGCCAGCCCAGCCTGCCCCGCCAGCCCAGCCTGCCCCGCCAGCCGTGCCCGCCGAGCCGCTGGGCGCAGAACGAGCGGCCACAACGCTCGCCGAGACGAAGGCCAACGCCCAGGCGGAGGCGGATGCTGCGCTGCACCGGATCGAGGACGCCGCCACCGAAGCGAAGCGCGCGGCCGAGGCGCAGGCCGCTGAGGCGCTCGCTCGTGCTTCGGCGGACGGGGACCGCGCGGCGGTCGCAGCACGATCCGCTGCTTCGGCTGCCACAGCCGCCAAGGAACAGGCAACGGATGCCGCGTCGAACGCGGCACAGACGGCATCCGCCGACGCACAGGCCGCAGCCGACGAGACCACGGCGATCGCGAGGGACGCTGCCGAGGAATCGGCGGCGGCAGCGGCGCTCCCGCGCCCGCACCACGGCAGCTGACGGATCAGCGGGCGAGCGACGCTTCCGCGATGGCACCGATCCTGAGGGTGCGTCGTTCGGCTTCAACGTCACCGTCGTCAGCGGCCCAGGTCGCGCTCAACGCCGTCCACGCCACTGTCCACTCAAGGAGGCTCCTCTCCGGGATGCCAGCGAGCTCCGAAACGAGGCTCACCCGTCGATCGAACCGAGACTCCGCAATGTCCGGAGTCGGGTTGCACAGAATGTTCGTGTAGTCGAAGACCCGGTTGCCCACGAGGTACTTGGGGTCGATCGCGAGCCAGCCCGAATCACCGAAGTCGAGCACGTTGTCGTGGTGAAGATCGCCGTGAAGCACCACGAGCTCGGACAGGTCACTCCCGCCAGAGATGAGGCGCCTGGCGAGTTCTGCCGAGCGCCCGTAGAAGCCCCCGGTTCCGGCCTTCAGGAACAGCGAACGGAACCACGATTCGAGCGGAATCAATCCGTCCGGCCGGTCATCGAACTTCCGGCGGGACACGGAGTGGAGCCGCTCAGCGACCGAGCACAGCACGCGCGTCGCACCGTCGTCGTCACCACCGATCGCGACGTCGACGAGTGACGAACCACCCCACGCGAGCACCGCTGCCGTGTCGTCGTGCTCGAACACGCGGGCCGCTCCCGTGCCGTCCCACCAGGCGAGGAGCCGGCATCCGTTCGCTTCGTCCTCGATCCGGGCGACCTTGAGCATGGCGCGCTCTCCGCGCCTGAGCACGGGCTGGAGGTGTGACGATGGTGTGCTGAACGCGGGTCCCAGCGGTTCCAGCGCCCAGCGGGTGAGCACATCATCGACGGATGCCGCGCGCCAGCTGGTCATCCCGCCACCCTATCGAGGTGGTCACACTGGTGCAGCGTGACCGCTGTCGGGCCCGAGCATGGTGTGCGTAGAATCGGCACCGTGATGACGATCCGACCGTACCGCCCCGCCGACAGGGCCGATATCTACGATGTCTGCGTGCGCACCGGCAGGACCGGCCTCGACGCCACGGGACTGTACTCCAGCGATGACCTGCTGCCCGACATCTACGCACTGCCCTACGTCGACCGCGAACCAGAACTGGCCTTCGTCGTCGACAACGGAGAGCGCGTGGTCGGTTACGTCATCGCGGCCGCCGACACCCGCGATTTCGCGCTGTGGTTCGCGGAGACCTGGTGGCCGACCGTGGCACCGAAGTACGCCGGCGCTGCTCCTGCTGAGGCACAGGTGATCGAGGGCGCCGGGAATCCTGGGCGCATGCTCATCGACGAGGTGGATGAGTACCCGGCGCACCTGCACATCGACCTCCTCCCCGAAGCGCAAGGGCAGGGACTCGGCCGACAGCTGGTCGACACGCTTCGGTCCGCCCTCGCCGAACGCGGCATTCCCGGCCTGCATCTCACGATGGGCGCGGACAACGTGAACGCCGGGGCCTTCTACGAGCGGCTGGGTTTCACCAGGCTCGCCTCGAGTACCCCGTCAGCGACGACGTACGGCATGCCGATTTCTGTTCCAGCGGATGCCAGTGGTCAGGGAAACCTGATCGGTCGACGCTCGAACCAGTAGAGCATCTCCGGGCGCGTGGTCTGGAGTTCATCGAGCGTGACCGGGTGATCGATGTGCTCAACGGGCACGGCACTCAACTGAGCGGCGATGCGGTTGATGCTGTTGCGGGTCCAGTACTCCCCGCGCATGCGGAGAACGGGCTTTCCGGACGGGTTCAGGACGAACATCTGCAGTCGCGACTGTGACGCCATGGTGCGGTGCATCTCGAGCATGATCACGCGTTCGATATCTGAGATGTTCGTGCGGGTCACCCCGCCGAAGAAGCGGACCTCGAACAGCGAGGTGGGAGTTGCCGTGATGCTCACCCGGGTATATCGGTACCCGGCGATGAGAACGGCGACGAGCACGGCGAACTGGGCGGCACCGACCCAGCCCCAGGTTCCCGCTGGAATCGTCAGCCAGTACAGCACGATCATGATCGGGACACTGAGCGCCAACAGGGCGATAATGCCCTGCGCCAGAAGACTTCGGCGAACTCTGACCGTCACCCCGGTCATATCTGTTGTCGCCGTCATTGTCTCCGCGTCCCCCGGGAGTAAGTCTCTCCTGTCGGGTGCTGCAACACTATCCACTCTTTGGGGGACACCCGGGGGGCTTTGCGAAGAGACGCCGCGTTCTGCTAGCGAGCCTTCGCAGGTGCCGGATTCGCGAATCGACACCGTTGGGAAATGCAGAAATCGCCCGTCCTGGCGGGCGGGCGATTCTGTGTGTCTGGCGGAGAATGGGGGATTCGAACCCCCGAGGGCGTTAACCCAACACGCTTTCCAAGCGTGCGCCATAGGCCACTAGGCGAATTCTCCTGAGCCGGTGTCATCGCCGCAGCGAATCAACCTCAGCTATCCTATCGTGCCTTGAGGCGGCATCCGACCGCGTGTGGTTCAAGCGGCAAACAACACAGCCCAATGTCTGTAGAATGGGTGACGGCTCCTCGCGTGGCGCCATCCAGGCCAACTCCCCCAGGACGGAAACGTAGCAAGGGTAACCGGGCTCTGGCGGGTGCGCGAGGGGTCTTTTCTTTTTAACGGGTTAACGGGCCGTCGCCCGATTGGCCGCCGCCCCTTGCCAGCCACTCGCCGGGCCGCGAGATTCGCAGGACATCGTGCGAAGAGCAGGATGCCGAGGGCTGATCCCGTCCTGATAAACGTGCGATCTCCTGTTAAATCGCACCGCGATGGGGGTCCGGCCGCCAGTGCTGAACAGCATCCGAAATTCGTATTTGTAGGTCTTGACAACAAAAGGCCCCCCGAATAGGCTTCGAGCACTTGAGCGGTTTCGACAACGTTTTCGAAAAATTCGAACTCGTGCTCGCTCACCTCACTTTCGCGCAAAGGAGCGTCATGAAAGTAAGACCCGTGTCCCGCAAAATCCTGGTGGGCGCCATCGCCGCCGGACTGCTCGTTCCTCTTCTCACGTCGCCTGCCGCGGCAGCGGAGCCTGAGACGCTCATCTCCGCCGACTTCGAGGACAGCACGCTCGGTGGCTGGGAGTCGAGCGGCTCCCCGGTTCTCACCTACGAGCCAGCCGACGGAGGCGGTACTGCCCTGCGCGTCGGCGATCGGACGACCGACTTCGCCGGCATCCAGACACCGGCTGGCCTGTTCGCCGACCTCGAGGCCGGGGACACCGTGACCTTCTCCATGAAGGCGCGCCTCGCTGAGCCAACCCCCGCCCCGGTCAACATCCGATTCGTGATGAAACCGGGTTACAACTGGATCGGGAACACCCCGCTCACCGCCGACGCCTGGTCGACGGTCGAGGGAACCTTCGAAATTCCGCAGGGCGCGGATGCCACGGCGCTGCAGGCGTACATCGGTACGGACGACCTCCCCGACAAGTCGAGCTACAGCTACCTCGTCGACGACATCTCTGTCTCCGCCGTGCGTGTGGACGCGCCGACCGACCCCACCCCGCCCGGCAACTCAGACCTCTCGTCGCTCAACACGGGCTTCGAGGATGGTCTTGGCGGGTGGGTTCCCCGAGCGGACGCCAGCGGCCCCGCCTCGGTGACCGTCTCGACCAGTGACGCCCACAGTGGAGCGCAGGCCGCACTGGTGTCCGGCCGCACCTCGCAGGGCCAGGGCATCGGGCACGACGTCACGGGCATCCTGCTCCCGGGCCAGACCTATGAGCTCTCTGCCTGGGTGAAGTTCGCCGCGGGCGAGACACCCGGAGACGTCTGGCTGAGCCTCGCCAGGACAACGGGCGAATCCACGTCGTACGCCACGCTCGGTCAGTTCACCGGCATGTCGAACAGCACCTGGGTGCAGGTGAACCAGACCTTCCAGATGGGTGAAGCCGACTCGGCGCTGCTCTACTTCGAGACCGCGTACAACGGCGGCAACACCTCCTCCTTCCTGATCGACGACATCAGCGTCGCTGTTCCCGCGACCGGCGGCGAGGTCGAGGACCTCACCCCGATCAAGGACACCGTGAGCTTCCCCGTCGGCGCAGCGATCGACAGTCGCGAGACCACGGGTACCGCGGCTGACCTGCTCACGAGGCACTTCGACCAGGTCACCTCCGAGAACTACATGAAGCCAGAGGCCTGGTACAACGCCGACGGTGAGTTCACCCCACACGCCGAGGCCGACACCCTGATGCAGTTCGCCCAGGATGAGGACCTCGCGGTCTACGGTCACACTCTGGTCTGGCACTCACAGACTCCGGCGTGGTTCTTCCAGAACGAAGCGGGCGTCGCACTCACCACCAGCGCTGCCGACCAGCAGATCCTCCGGGACCGCATGCGCACGCACATCTTCAACGTCGCCGAACACCTCAGTGACACCTACGGCGAATTCGGCAGCGATTCCAACCCGCTCAACGCCTTCGACGTCGTCAACGAGGTCGTCTCGGACGGCAACGAAAACGCCGACGGTCTCCGCCGCAGCGAGTGGTTCCGCATCCTCGGTGAGGACTTCATCGACCTGGCATTCCAGTACGCGGATGAAGCCTTCAACGACGAATTCGCTGCCGCTGGCGCAAACCGGCCGGTGACGCTCTTCATCAACGACTACAACACCGAGCAGGACGGCAAACAGCAGCGGCTGCACGCACTCGTTGAACGGATGCTGGAGCGCGGAGTACCGGTCGACGGTGTCGGCCACCAGTTCCACGTGAGCCTCTCGACCCCGGTCGAGGCGCTCGAAACCGCCCTGTCGGCATTCACCGACCTCGGGCTCACCCAGGCGGTCACCGAACTCGATGTGACAACGGGCACCCCGGTGACCCAGGCGAAACTGGTCGACCAGGGGTACTACTACCGTGACGCGTTCCGGATCTTCCGCGCACACGCCGCTGACCTGTTCTCGGTCACGGTTTGGGGGTTGACCGACGGACGCAGCTGGCGCAACAGCTCGGGTGCGCCGCTCGTGTTCAACGACGCGTTTGCGGCCAAGCCCGCGTACTACGGCATCGTCGACGGCGAGCTGCCTGCACGGTTGCGCACAGCGAACGTGTTCCAGGGCGACGTTCCACTCGACGCTGAGGCGACGACCGCGCTCGCGTGGCAGCAACTCCCGCTGCACACCATCGAGCAGAGCGCCGGGTTCCAGTTGCGCTGGCAACCGGATCACTTGACCGTGTTCGTCCAGGTCGACGATGCGACAGCGGATGCCGCTGACGAGATCCAGTTCACGTGGGGCGAGGAGACCGCGACGTTCGGCCGCGACGGAACAGGTGACGTCGAGGGTGTCGTCACCGAGACCGATGGTGGCTACAGCATCGTGGCGCACCTTCCGCTGACAGCCGCAGAGCAGGGGGACACCGTTGCCTTCGATGTCCGGGTTCAGAACAACGGCACAGTGACCGGGTGGAACACCGCGGGAACGGTCGGGACCCTGACACTGCTCGAACCGCTGTCGTACCAGGAGGTCGTCGAGACCGACGCCGCTCCCACGATCGACGGCGTCGTCGACGACTCGTGGAGCTCCGCCGGAACCGTCGAGACCCTCAAGCAGGTAGAAGGCACCGCGGGAGCATCCGCAGTCTTCAGCACGCTGTGGCGCGACAACATGCTGTATCTCCTCGCCGAGGTCACAGACCCGACCGTCGACGTGTCCGGATCCGATCCCTGGATCCAGGATTCGGTTGAGATCTACGTGGATCCGGGCAACCTGAAGAACGGTTCATACCGTTACGACGACACACAGATCCGCATCAGCGCAGAGAACGTTGTGTCGTTCGGAACCGGTGACGAGGCGTTCCAGCGGAACCGGGTCACCTCCGCCACCGCACGGACCGAGACCGGCTACCGCGTTGAAGTCGCGGTCAGCCTGCTCGAATCCGGCGGGGCCGGGTCCTTCCAGGGACTCGACCTGCAGGTCAACGACGCCTCGAACGGCGCTCGCACCGGCATCCGCAACTGGGCAGACCCGTCAGGCGCCGGCTACCAGTCGACAGCGCGCTGGGGAGTGGCTCAGCTCGTGTCTGCGGTCGAGGGCTCACAGCCGATGATCTCGGTTTCGCCCGAGTCTGTCGTTGCCGGCAACACGGTCGACGTCGAACTCAGCGGGTTCGATCCGGGAGTCGAGGTTGCGCTCCAGCTGCGGGAGCCAGCCGCACCTGAAACGGCAGGATTCTCGATTCTCGCTCTCGAGGTCCCGGCGGTCCTCGCGACGGTGACGACGGATGCCGCTGGAGAGGCATCCGTCCGGGTTACCATCCCGGCGGACACCGCTGCCGGCGCTTATGAGATCGCCGCGCTGCAGGACGGGGTGGCCCGTGCGTCCGCTCCTCTCACCGTGACTGTTGCGGCCGTTGGGCCGCAGCAGCCGGGTGCCGGACCGCAGCAACCCGGTGCTGGATCTCAGCCCGGTGCGGGCGGGCAGGGTGCAGGCGCTGACCGTGCAGGCGCTGACCGTCTCTCCCAGTCGGGAGCCGACGTCGCCCCTCTGGCACTGATCGGGATGCTGCTGCTGCTCGGAGGAGCAGCACTGGTCCGGTCGCGCCGCGCAGCCAGGTAATTCGGTCGTACGAGCCGGCGGGAGCGACTGCTCCCGCCGGCTCTTACGTTTGGGCCCCGCGCTTGGCCCCCGCGTTTGGCCCGAGGGACAGCCCCTATCGGACGGGCGTGCCCTTTCCTAGGATGACCCCATGACCTCGTCAACGGCAGACACGACTACGGCACCCACGACAGCGGCAGGCACGACTACGGCAGAACCAACCTCGGTCAGCGAAGAGACGCTCACCCGGATCGATGCATGGTGGCGGGCGGCCAACTACCTCTCC
Source organism: Mycetocola sp. Y444 (assembly GCF_059445295.1). Taxonomy (NCBI): domain Bacteria; kingdom Bacillati; phylum Actinomycetota; class Actinomycetes; order Micrococcales; family Microbacteriaceae; genus Mycetocola; species Mycetocola sp. Y444. Next base: position 373,359 of record NZ_JCAIUB010000002.1, read on the forward strand.
ATCGGGCAGATCTACCTCCTCGACAATCCGCTTCTCCGTGAGCCGCTGACCAAGGATCACATCAAGCCGCGGCTTCTCGGGCACTGGGGAACGACTCCGGGGCTCAACTTCGTGTACGCGCACCTCAACCGCGTCATCGCCGAGCGGGAACAGTCCACCCTGTACATCACGGGCCCCGGCCACGGCGGTCCAGGAATGGTGGCGAACGCCTGGCTCGACGGCACCTACTCCGAGATCTACTCCCGTATCTCTCAGACCGAAAAAGGAATGAAGCGGCTGTTCCGCCAGTTTTCGTTCCCCGGCGGCATCCCGAGCCACGTCGCGCCGGAGACGCCCGGATCGATCCACGAGGGCGGTGAACTCGGCTATGCGCTCAGCCACGCCTACGGTGCCGCGTTCGATAACCCCGACCTGCTCGTCGCCGCTGTTGTCGGTGACGGTGAAGCCGAAACCGGACCGCTCGCAACCAGCTGGCACTCGAACAAGTTCGTGGACCCGCTCGAGGACGGCGTCGTCCTCCCGATCCTGCACCTCAACGGGTACAAAATCGCCAACCCGACGGTGCTCGCGCGTATCCCCGAGGATGAACTGCTCGCCCTCATGCGCGGCTACGGTCACAACCCGTACATCGTCTCCGGCGGGTTCGACGGTGAAGACCCGATGCTCGTGCACGCCAGGATGGCGAAAACGCTCGACACGGTCCTCGATGAAATCGCCGAACTCAAGCGCACCGCCCAGCAGCAGCGCGACGCGGGGGAGGACGTGACCCGCCCGCGCTGGCCCATGATCATTTTGCGCACACCCAAGGGCTGGACCTGCCCCGCCGAGATCGACGGCCTCCTGGTGGAGGACACCTGGCGCGCGCACCAGGTCCCGCTCGCCAACGCGCGCGACACGAAAGAGCACACGAAAATCCTCGAGGAGTGGCTGCGGCGATACCGTCCTGACGAACTCTTCGACGAGACCGGTCGTCCTGTCGCTGAGGTCACCTCGCTCGCCCCGGCCGGCGACCTGAGGATGAGCGCGACCCCGCATGCCAACGGTGGGGTGCTGCGCCGGGAACTCGAGCTTCCCGACTTCCGCGACTACGCCGTCGACGTCCCCGTCCCCGGCGGAACCACCGCGGAGGCGACACGGGTGCTCGGGGTCTGGCTCGCCGACGTGATTCGCGACAATCCCGACAACTTCCGTATCTTCGGCCCGGACGAAACGGCATCCAACCGGCTCGCGCCCGCTGTCTACGAGCACACCGACAAACAGTGGGATGCCGAGATCCTCCCGGTCGACAAGAATCTCGCGCGGGCCGGGCGGGTGATGGAGATGCTCAGCGAGCATCAGTGCCAGGGCTGGCTCGAGGGGTACCTCCTCACCGGCAGGCACGGCCTGTTCAACTGTTACGAAGCGTTCATCCACATCATCGACTCGATGTTCAACCAGCACGCCAAGTGGCTGAAGACGACGTCGGAGATTCCGTGGCGCCGGTCCATCTCGAGCCTCAATTACCTGCTCTCCAGCCACGTCTGGCGGCAGGACCACAACGGGTTCAGTCACCAGGACCCTGGCTTCATCGACCACGTCGTCAATAAGAAGGCCGACGTGGTGAGGGTGTACCTGCCACCGGATGCCAACACCCTGCTGTCGACGTATGATCACGTCCTGAAATCGGTGGACTACGTCAACGTCGTTGTCGCCGGCAAGCAGCCGCAGGCAAACTGGCTCACCATGGACCAGGCCATCGCGCACTGCGCTCGCGGCATCGGGATCTGGGACTGGGCGGGATCCGAGCAGCCAGGCACCGAACCTGACGTCGTCCTGGCGTGCGCCGGCGACGTTCCGACGCTCGAAACGCTCGCCGCGGCATCCCTTCTTCGTGAACACCTGCCGGAACTGCGCGTGCGCGTGATCAATGTCGTCGACCTGATGCGGCTGCAGAACGAGTCCGAGCACCCGCACGGGCTGAGCGACCGGGAGTTCGACTCGTTCTTCACCGTCGACCGGCCCATCGTCTTCGCGTATCACGGCTACCCGTGGCTGATCCACCGTCTCGCGTATAAGAGGAACGGCCACGAGAACATCCACGTGCGCGGGTACAAGGAAGAGGGTACGACGACGACCCCGTTCGACATGGTCATGCTCAACGACCTCGATCGGTATCGGCTCGTCATGGACGTGATCGACCGGGTTCCCGGGATCGGTACACGCTCGGCCGGGCTGCGGCAGCTGATGGAGGATGCGCGGCTCGCCGCGCGCCAGTACACGAGGGACCACGGCGAGGACATTCCCGAGGTTGCGAAGTGGCAGTGGGCAGGCGAGGGTGCCGGTGTATCGCAGGAGGACGCGCAGGAACGGGTTGACGAGACCGGGGGCGACAACAGCTGAGCGGTGGGACCTTCGCGACTACGGCCCGGCCCGCTGGGTCGTAGTCTTGGACCGTGGCCACAAGCATCTACATCACGTCCGCTGAGGGACAGACCGGCAAGTCGACAATCGCGCTCGGCACGCTCGACACCCTCTCTCACTCGGTGGAGCGCGTTGGCGTCTTCCGCCCGATCGCCCGTTCAACGGGCGAGCGCGACTACGTGGTGCAGCTGCTGCTCGGCCACAGCAGCGTCCAGCTCGACTACGACGAGTGCATCGGCGTCACCTACGACGACGTCCACTCCGACGCGGACGCTGCCCTCGCGACCATCGTGCAGCGGTACAAGGCCGTCGAAGCGCAGTGCGACGCCGTCGTGATCCTCGGGTCCGACTTCACCGACGTCGGCAGCCCGACCGAGCTCAGCTACAACGCCCGGATCGCCGCAAACCTCGGCGCTCCGGTCCTCCTCGTGCTCGGCGGCCGCAGCAGCCAGGGTTCCGGCGAGCGCCTCGGCCAGGCGGACCCCCGCACACCCGCGCAAATGAACGACCTCGCTGAACTCGCGCTCTCCGAACTCCGGCACGCCCACGCGACGCTCCTGGCGATCATCGCCAACCGCGCCGACGAGGACAAACTCGCCGAGATTACGGCCGCGATCGAGCGCACTGAACCGGGCGTTCCGGTGTGGGCGATCCCCGAAAATCCCTACCTCATCGCCCCGAGCATGGAGTCGATCATGACGGCGACGGGCGGGACGCTTATCAAGGGCGACCCCGCGCTGCTGTCCCGCGAGGCGCTCGGTGTTGTCGTCGCCGGGATGAGCATGGTCAACGTGCTTCCCCGGCTCATCGAGGGCGCCGTTCTCGTCGTCGCCGGTGACCGCACCGAGGTGCTCCTCGCCGCGATGATGGCCCAGAGTTCGGGTACCTTCCCCTCGATCGCCGGCGTGGTGCTCAACGGCGGCTTCGAACTGCCCGAGCCCGTCGAGCGGCTGCTGGACGGTCTGCCGCAGACACTCCCGGTCATCCGCACCGGCCTTGGCACCTACGACACCATCGTCGCGATCACCCGCACCCGCGGCAGGCTCGCCGCCGATTCGCAGCGCAAGTACGATGCCGCGCTCGCTCTCTTCGAACAGCACGTCGATGCATCCGCTCTTCTGCAGCTCCTCGAGGTCAGCCGCACCGAGGTGGTCACCCCGCTGATGTTCGAGTACGGCCTGCTCGATCGAGCGCGCGCCCACCAGAAGCACATCGTGCTGCCCGAGGGCGGCGACGACCGCATCCTCCGCGCCGCGCACACCCTCCTCGCCCGGGAGGTTGCCCAGCTCACCATTCTCGGTGAGGCAGCCGAGGTGCGTGCCCGCGCCGTCGAACTCGGGCTCGATATCTCCCGCGCCGAGGTGCTCTCGCCGCATGACCCGGAACTCGGACAGAGGTTCGCCGAGGAGTACGCGCGGCTGCGAGCGCACAAGGGCGTCACCCTCGACCAGGCCCGCGACCAGGTCACCGACGTCTCGTACTTCGGCACGATGATGGTGCACCTGGGCCTCGCCGACGGCATGGTGTCCGGTGCGATGCACACGACAGCGCACACCATTCGCCCAGGGTTCGAGATCATCAAGACCAAGCCGGACGTCAACGTGGTGTCGTCGGTGTTCCTGATGGCGCTCCAGGACCGGGTGCTCGTCTACGGTGACTGCGCCGTGATTCCTGACCCGGATGCCTCGCAGCTCGCGGACATCGCCATCTCGTCCACCGAGACGGCGCTGCAGTTCGGTATCGATCCCCGCGTCGCCATGTTGTCGTATTCGACGGGCGAGTCCGGGAAGGGTGCCGACGTTGAGAAGGTGCGCGAGGCGACCGCTCTGGTCAGGTCCCGCCGGCCCGATCTCCTCGTCGAAGGTCCCATTCAGTACGATGCAGCAGCGGATGCCGCGGTCGGCGCGTCGAAGATGCCCGGCTCAGAGGTGGCTGGACGGGCAACGGTCTTCATCTTCCCCGACCTCAATACGGGCAACAACACGTACAAGGCGGTGCAGCGCTCGGCGGGCGCCGTGGCCATTGGGCCAGTGCTTCAGGGCCTCAACAAGCCGATCAACGACCTCTCGCGCGGTGCGCTGGTGCAGGACATCGTCAATACAGTGGCGATCACGGCAATCCAGGCCCAGGGCGACACGGCAGCATGAGCACCGTCCTCGTCGTCAATTCGGGTTCATCGTCGTTCAAGTACCAGCTGATCGACATGGACACCGAGCAGATGCTCGCAAGCGGCCTGGTGGAGCGGATCGGCGAAGCGTCAGGACGCTCGGTGCACACGATCCCATGGGATGCCGTTCCGTCGGTCGAGCGCTCGAACGCCCCGCAGACGACCGAGCGCATCCTTCCCATCGCCGATCACACGGCGGGGTTCCGGGTCATGCTCGAAGCCTTCGAAACGCACGGGCCGTCGCTCAGCCGCCACCCGCTCGGGGCAGTCGGACACCGCGTCGTGCACGGTGGCAAGCGCTTCTTCGAAGCCACTGTCGTGAACAACCTGGTGAAGATCAACATCGAGGAGCTGGCCGAACTGGCGCCGCTCCACAACCCGGCCAACCTGCAGGGGATTGAGGCCGCGCAGCGTGCCTTTCCCGACGTGCCGCACGTCGCGGTCTTCGACACCGCGTTCCACCAGACCCTTCCTCCCGCCGCGTACAGCTATGCCATCGACGCCACACTCGCAGCGAGGCACCGGGTGCGGAAGTACGGTTTTCACGGCACGAGCCACAAGTTCGTCTCGGAGGAAGCAGCGAAGTTTCTGTACCGCCCGCTCGGCGAGCTGAACCAGATCGTCCTCCACCTCGGCAACGGTGCATCGGCATCCGCCATCGCGGGTGGGCGGTCGGTGGAAACCTCGATGGGACTCACTCCGCTCGAGGGACTCGTGATGGGCACCAGGTCCGGCGATCTCGACCCCGCCGTGCTCATTCACCTGCACAGGCGCACCGGTATGAGCTTCGACGAACTCGACACCCTCCTCAACCGCAAGAGCGGCATCTTCGGCATGGCTGGCGTCGGCGACATGCGTGACCTTCAGAAGCGCGCCGACGCCGGCGACGAGGTTGCCAGCGCCGCCTTCGATGTCTACACCCACCGGATCAAGGGGTATATCGGCAATTACATGGCCCAGCTCGGGCGGGTGGACGTTATCTCGTTCACCGCGGGAGTTGGTGAGAACTCGCCAGAGGTGCGCGCGGCGGCGCTCTCGGGGCTTGAGGCTTTCGGCATCCGGCTGTCTGATGACCGCAACGAGGAGCGATCGCGGGATCCCCGCCGGATCTCGACCGACGATTCAGGGGTGGATGTGCTGGTCATCCCCACCAACGAAGAGCTTGAGATCGCACGCCAGACCCTCGCCGTTTTGTGATGAGGCCCGGCGCTCGCTGAGTTCGTGGTGCCGGGGTCGGGCGCCGAGGTAGCGACGTCGGGGGCACGATGGCGGAGACGCAGCTGTCCGGTGCCTTGACATGAGGAATCCTCAGGGGTTAACTTGTGCGCAAATTTCGACGAAGGAGTCGTGCTCCATGTCAAAACTCACGAAGGTTCTGCTGACTTTTTTCGCGGCGTTCGCCCTGCTTTTTGCGGGCGCAGCCCCGGCGCTCGCCGACCACAACGCGGGGGCGGACCTCGATGAGGGCGGTGACTGTTATTACGGCCAGTTGCTGCCGGGTCCGCCCAAGGACATCCGCACGACGACGTACAAGCTGATCCGGCACGGGGAGTCCTTGCTCGTCGTCTGCTATTTCCCGTTGCCCCGTGAGATTCCCGCTGAGGATGACTGCATGGGCTGTGATGAAGAGGACTGGGTTGCCCCGACCCGGCCGCTCTACTACAACGTCCCTGGTGCCTGTGTGCCACCGGGTGCGATGAGCCCGGGCGGCGATTGGCCGAGCGGCGAGCCCACCGCGCGGTGGACGGATGCCAAGATCGTGTTCTACAAGACCCACGCGGTGATGACCTGCTTCTGGGCGGACGACCCGACCAACGACCCCGGCGCGCCCGGTGGGCCGCCGGTGACGCCGGTGCCGTAGGGGAGTGGTGCTCCGTGTCACGGCTCACGAAGGTTCTGCTGACGTTTATCGCGGCGTTCGCCCTGCTTTTTGCGGGCGCAGCCCCGGCGCTCGCCGACCACAACGCGGGGGCGGACCTCGATGAGGGCGGCTCTTGTTACTACGGTCAGTTGCTGCCCGGCCCGCCCAAGGACATCCGCACGACGACGTACAAGCTGATCCGGAACGGGGACTCGCTGCTCGTCGCGTGCTATTTCCAGCTGCCCCGCGTCATACCGGCTGATGAGGACTGCCTGGGTTGCGGCAGCGATGTTGAAGACGACTGGGTTGCCCCGAGCCGGCCGGTCCAGTACATCGCACAAGGTGCATGCGTGCCGCCGGGGGCCATGAGCCCTGGCGGAGAGTGGCCGAGCGGCGAGTCGGCGCGGTCCACTGACGCTCGGATTATCTTCTATCGGACCCATGCCGTTCTCACCTGCTACTGGGCAGACGATCCGACCAACGACCCCGGTGCGCCCGGCGGCCCTCCCGTCACGCCGGTTCCGTAGCGGACTTCAGTAAAGAGGAAATGCTGTGTCCAGAATGACCAAAATCGTGGTGACGTTTTTCGCAGCTCTCGCGTTGCTCTTTGTGGGAGCTGCCCCGGCGCTCGCGGATCACAACGCGGGCGCTGACCTCGACGAGGGTGGTGACTGCTACTACGGGACCTACCTGCCCGCGGGCCCACCGGTCGACATTCACACGACGACCTACACGGTGGTGCGACACGGCGGGTCACTTCTCGTCGCCTGCTACTTCTCGCTGCCGGCGTTCATTCCTGTGCCCGACCCCTGCAGCGGGTGTCCCGGCGACCAGGAAGGGGACTGGACCGCCCCGAAGCGACCGGTGTTCGCGGTCGCTTCCAATGGGTGCCTTCCGCCCGGCACCCAGAGCGCGGGCGGAGATTGGCCGGGTGGAGACATGGCACGCACGACCGATGCGAAAATCGTGTTCTACCGCACCTCAGCAGTCCTGACCTGTTTCTGGGCGGACGATCCGACGGACGATCCGGGCGCGCCGGGCGGGCCGCCGCTCTAGCGCGTCGGCTTGGAGCGGATGCCGTCCCGCCTAGCGTGGGCGACAATCCGCTCGTTCGCGTCCGGGTGGCTGTGGCCGCACTTCGGTGGGTGCTGGTGTTTCGGGAGGTAAATCGTGGGTGCCAGCGCCCATACCGGCCAGAACCCGGGCATCCTCCGCCCGAAACTCCAGTGCCACGGCCCGATGTTTCGGGAGGTCTATCGCGGGTCCCAGCGCCCATACCGGCCAGGGCCCGCGCATCCTCCGCCCGAAACTCCAGTGCCACGGCCCGAGGTGCTGACGCGACGACGCACTTGCGCGCCCGAGTGGATGTTGTGTCCCGCCTGTTCCGCCGCGCGTCCTGCGGTGTCGTGTCGGAGTCGGAAGTGTCTCCCGCTCGGGTTCGGCGGCCGACACTCGGGCGGGTGCAGATGCTTCGGGAGGTAAATCGTGGGTGCCGGCGCCCATACCGGCCAGGGCCCGCGCATCCTCCGCCCGAAACACACGTGCTACGCACGCCGTTCCGATGGTTTAAGGGGTCGACGGGCTGACGTGTCGGCGGCCCGACCTGCCAGTCCGCCGTCTCAGCGCGCCAACCCCGCGCGGATGTGGCGCGCGGCCCACAGGTGCTCACGGCGGGAGACGTACTCGCCGATCACCGACTCGACCTCCGCCCATCGATACATCACCATGGCGTAGGTCACGCGAATGACGATGTAACCCAGTCGATGGAGCACAAGATCACGCTCGCGGTCTTTCGTCGCCGACTCGCCGGTGTGGAATTCCATGCCGTCGGTCTCGATGATGAGCCGATCTCCGACCAGGATGTCGACCCGGCCTACTCCGCGGATCCACACCTGCGTGCGGTAACGGATGCCGCGGCGCCGGAGTCTCAGCCGGACCTTCGTTTCGAGTCCGGACTCACACCTGCCATCGGCGCACTCGATCAGCGGCCAGTACCTCCGGGGTACCCGGGACCGCAGCTCGGGCAGGTCGGATCGTCCAATCAGGCGCCGATTGAGTGCTGAGTCGATCGCGACGATGGCGTTCTCGCTGCTCTGGCATCCGAACTGGTCGATGAGTGCGTCGAGGACCGAGACCGTCGGCAGCCCCGCAGTCTGGGTAGCCGGGAGCGAGTAGTGGGTGACCAGCCCGTCGGCTCGATGAGGCCCGTGACCCGCGTTGACTGGAACAGCAAGATGAAGGGCATGGTCGTTTTCACACCACACCCCGAGCCTTCTGAGTGCACTGACGCAGGTGATCATGCCGCCGAGTGTGCTGGCCCGGAGGAGTAGTGGGTCGATGTCGGGGACCGCGTACCACCCGCGCCGCGGGCGGAGCAGTATCCCGGCGGTGACCATGCGCTGCAGATGCACGCGGCGGGCGCCGTCAGACTCCAGGACTGAGAGGTGCGCGAGTCCGCCGCGCCGGGCAAGGATGCTGAATTCGTCGGTCATGACCCGAGGGTGGCCCCTGCTCGCGGCTGGCCGCCGTCTTGCGACCAAACCGGTGGGGAACTTTCTCAGCGTCGGAGGGCTGTGGATAACGGATGTCGTCGTTTCGGGAGGAGAACCCCTGGGGTGTGGGGCCGATACGTCGACGGGGGCTGTGTTTCTCCTCCCGGGGGCGGGAGCGCCGGGCCCGGGGCGTCAAGCACGGCCACGGCGGCGACGCTGCGGCGTGGGGTACGAGCGCCGGGCGTGAGGCCCGAGCCGCGGGGGCCGCGGACAACCGGGTGTCGTTGTTTCGGGAGGAGAACCCGGGGGTGTGGGGCCGATACGTCGACGGGGGCTGTGTTTCCCCTCCCGGGGCACGAGCGCAGGGCCCGGGGCGTGAAGGGTGAGGCACTAGGCCGGGCCCGGGGCGTGAGGCACGGGGCGTGGGCATGGGGCGTGAGGCCCGGGGCGTGAGGCGCGCGCGGGTGGTGAGGCGCGCGCAAGGGTGCGGCCCACCGGATCGGGACGGCCACTGTGGAGAAGCTCGGCTTGTTGTCGGCGGCGGCGACTACGATAAGGGGGTGGTTACCGCCCTGTATCGCCGTTACCGGCCAGAGTCCTTTGCCGAGCTGATCGGTCAGTCTCAGGTGACCGATCCGCTCATGACTGCACTTCGCACCAACCGGGTCAACCACGCCTATCTCTTCAGCGGCCCGCGCGGCTGCGGCAAGACGACCTCGGCCCGGATCCTCGCTCGCTGCCTCAACTGCGTTGAGGGCCCGACCGATACCCCGTGCGGTGTCTGCCCGAGCTGTGTCGAACTCAGCCGTGATGGCGGTGGCTCGCTCGACGTCGTAGAGATTGACGCGGCAAGCCACAACGGCGTCGACGATGCCCGCGACCTTCGCGAGCGTGCTGTCTTCGCTCCGGCCCGCGACCGGTACAAGATCTTCATCCTCGACGAGGCGCACATGGTTACGCCGCAGGGCTTCAACGCCCTGCTCAAGATCGTCGAAGAGCCGCCGGAGCACATCAAGTTCATCTTCGCGACGACCGAGCCCGACAAAGTCATCGGCACCATCCGTTCGCGCACCCACCACTACCCGTTCCGCCTCATTCCGCCCGCGCAAATGCTCGAGTACGTGCAGTCCCTGTGCGAGAGCGAGGGGGTCAAGGTCGAAGCTGGCGTGCTGCCGTTGGTGGTTCGCGCCGGTGGCGGTTCAGCCCGAGACACGCTCTCGCTGCTCGACCAGCTCATGGCCGGCTCCGAGGGCGACACCGTCGGTTACGAGCGGGCCGTCGCGCTGCTCGGCTACACCCACTCGGCCCTGCTCGACGAGGTCATCGACGCACTGGCCATCCGTGACTCTGGCGCGGCGTTCACCGCCGTCGACCGGGTCATCCAGACCGGCCAGGATCCCCGGCGCTTCGTCGACGACCTGCTCGAGCGACTCCGTGACCTCATCGTCGTCGGCGCGACCGGAGCCGACGCATCTGCCGTGCTCCGCGGCATCCCGCAAGACGAACTCGACCACATGTCTGTGCAGGCGACGGGCTTCGGCCAGGCGGAACTCAGCAGGACAGCCGACATCGTCAACACCGCGCTGAGCGAGATGACGGGCGCCACCTCGCCCCGGCTCCACCTTGAGCTCATGGTGGCGCGCGTGCTCGTGCCGTCGATGGACGACACGGCGCGGGGCGCCCTCGCCCGAGTCGAGAGGCTCGAGCGTCGCGTCGGCATGGGTGACAGCGTTCTCGCTCCGCCCGCGCAACCGGCAGCGGTGGCCGCGGCGCCCGCGCCTCCCACGGCAACGCCAGCGGCACAGCGCCCGGTCGAAACAGCCGCCGAGCCGGCCGGGTCCGCGCCATCACGTCAGGCCCCTGCGGCGGAGGCCGCGACGCCCGCTCCGGCCGAACCGGTGACCGTCCGCCCCATCGGACCTGTCTCACTGCAGCAGCTCAAAGACGCCTGGCCGGAGATCCTGGATCGCGTGGCCAAGACCAAGCGCTCCTCCTGGCTCGTTGCGACAACGGCATCCATCCGCGGTTTCGGCGACGACCTCGTCCTGCGGCTGGCCTTCCCGAGCCAGACCGACGTCGATGACTTCAAGAAGCTCAACGCCGGCGAGGGCGTTTCGTCGCACGTGCGGCAAGCGATTCTCGACGTGCTCGGCGTCAGTGTGAAATTCATTGCCCAGGTGGCGCCTCCGGGCGATGGTCACGGTGGATCGTCAACAACGGATGCTCCGCCCGCGTCGCCCGCCGCACCCGGCATGTCGCCGACCGAAGATCGCCCAACCGACGCAGCACAGGCAAACGCAGCACAGGCAGATGCCGACTCGGCCAACGTCACCCAGGGGGTAGCCGCCGATCGCGAGACCGAGGGTGCGCCGGCTGCAGGTACGGGCCAGCAGGTCGCAGGGATGGTGTCCGCCACTGAGGCTTCGCAAGGAGGTTCAGTGCCCGCCGGTACAGCAGTCGCCGGTACAGCAGGTACCGGCACCGCAGTCGCCGAAGCCCGCGATGGGGCGTCGACCGATGCGTCCGGTGGAACGGACACTGTTCCTGCCGTTGCGTCGACCACGGCCGAGAGCGACGTCGCGCCGAAGACTCCACCAGCACCTCCGGCCTGGCCGACCGTCGTCGTCGGTCAGGTGGTCGGTGCAGACGCCGAGTCCCGCGCCGCCCGCGATGCGATCCCCACGGAGTGGGTGGTTCCGGGAGTTCCGCAGCGCTCGGCCGAGTCCGCCGCGCCAACGGCCCCCGCTGTGCCTGCAACCCCACCGGCACCACCGGCTTCGACGTCAGCTCCGGCAGCTCCGGCAGCTCCGGCCGCTCCGCCAACTCCGGCAGCACCGGCAACTCCGCCAGCTACACGGGCCCCAGTCCAGACCGACGCACCGGAACCGCAGACAGCGCCGCTCAACGCTGATGGCGGCTGGGCCGTTGTCGCGATTCCTGGCTCAGGTGCTCCCGTCGAAGCACCCGCCGCGCCCGCACCCGCCGCTCAGCGCACCGCAGCGCCGTCCGTCCCAGCGCCGTCCACCGCAGCCCCGGCCACACGTCAGGCGCCAGCGCGCCCCGTCAGCACCGATCCGTCACTCCCCAGCGACGACGATGCACCTCCCGCAGACGACGAGCCGCCGTACCCCGACGGATATGGCGATCCATACGCGGAGCCGGTCGCGATCGGCGACGTCACGGCACGGATCGCCCCGACTGTCACGCGCCCGGCACCAGCTACGCCCGCGCCACAGCAAAAACCGCAGCAACGGGCAACGCAGCAGCAGACGGAGCCACAGTCGCGGGTCTTCACACCAGCGCACCCCAAAGCATCCACTCGCTACGGCGAATCGGTTGTGCGGGAAATCCTCGGGGCCAGTTTCATCGAGGAACAACCACACACCCCACCCACACGTTTCAACAGGGACTAAACACACATGTACGAAGGCATAGTCCAGGAACTCATCGATGAATTCGGCCGTCTCCCGGGAATCGGCCCGAAGTCCGCGCAGCGCATCGCGTTCCACATCCTGCAAACGGAGACATTCGACGTGTCGCGCCTGGCCGAACTCCTCGTCGAGGTGAGGGAGAAGGTCCACTTCTGCGAAATCTGCGGCAACGTCGCCGAACAGCCCACCTGTTCGATCTGCCGTGACCCCCGTCGCAACCCGGCGAGCATTTGCGTCGTCGAAGAGGCCAAAGATGTCGTCGCCATCGAGCGCACCCGCGAGTTCCGCGGCCTCTACCACGTGCTCGGCGGCGCCATCAGCCCCATCGACGGCATCGGTCCCGATGACCTCCGCATCCGCCAGCTCATGCAGCGCCTCGCAGACGGCGTCGTGCAGGAAGTAATCATCGCCACAGACCCCAACCTCGAGGGCGAAGCGACGGCGACCTACCTGAGCCGGCTGCTCACCGTCCTCGAGATTCGCGTCACGCGACTCGCGTCGGGCCTGCCCGTCGGCGGCGACCTCGAGTACGCGGACGAAGTCACCCTCGGCCGTGCGTTCGAGGGCCGCACTGTCGTCTCTCGCTGACCCTCGAGATGTCGCCCGCCCTGCCGCGCGCAGGCGGTCGGGCGCCGTGAGGCACCAGCGCACGTACGCCGAGTGGGTGCTGCACGGATTCCGTGAGGATTGCACCGGGGCATCCGTCACATAGCAAACCCGGCATGCGAGCGCCTTTAGGATGAGATATCGGTCTTGTCCGATCCACCCCCCAGGAGTACACGTGAGCCTTATCGTGCAAAAGTTCGGCGGATCATCCGTCGCGGATGCCGAGAGCATCAAGCGTGTCGCGAAGCGCGTCGTCGAGACGCACAAGGCCGGCAATGAAGTGGTCGTCGTCGTGAGCGCCATGGGCGACACGACGGATGAACTCCTCGACCTGGCCAGCGCCGTCTCTCCGCTCCCACCCGAGCCGCGCGAGATGGACATGCTGCTCTCGAGCGGCGAACGCATCTCGATGTCGCTGCTCGCCATGGCCATCAAAAACCTCGGCGTTGACTCGCGCTCGTTCACGGGCCTGCAGGCGGGCATGCGCACGGACAAGCACTACGGCTCTGCCCGCATCGTCGACGTCAACCCGGTCCGGGTCCGCCAGGCCCTCGACACGGGGGCGATCGTGATCGTCGCCGGCTTCCAGGGCTTCAACGACGAGACCGAAGACATCACCACCCTCGGCAGGGGCGGGTCAGACACCACAGCCGTCGCCCTCGCTGCCGCGCTTCACGCCGAGGTGTGCGAGATTTTCACGGATGTCGACGGCATCTTCACCTCGGACCCCCGCGTCGTTCCGCTGGCAAAGAAGATCGACACAATCACGAGTGAAGAAATGCTCGAGCTCGCCGCAAACGGCGCGAAAGTGCTCTACATTCGCGCCGTCGAATACGCGCGTCGGCACGGCGTGAAACTGCACGTGCGATCATCGTTCAACAACAACGAGGGAACCCTCGTCATCAACCCGAAAGAGGGCGAAGAGATGGAACAGCCCATCGTCACCGGCGTCGCGATCGACCTCACGGAAGCCAAGATCACCGTTGTCGGGGTGCCCGACGTACCGGGCAAGGCCGCGCAGATCTTCAAGATCATCGCCTCGACCGAAGCCAACGTCGACATCATCGTGCAGAACGTCTCTGCCGCAGCGACCGGCCTGACCGATATCTCCTTCACGCTGCCGCAGGACGAAGCGCCACAGGTGATCGCCGCGCTGCTCGAGCGTAAGGACGACGTCGGATTCGAGTCGCTCCAGCACGACGACCAGATCGGCAAGCTCGTGCTCGTCGGAGCCGGCATGAAGGCGAACACCGGCGTGTCAGCTCGACTGTTCGAAGCGCTGCACCTCGCCGGCATCAACATCGAAATGATCTCGACCAGTGAGATCCGCATCTCGGTGATCACGCGCGCCGACAATGTCAAGGAGGCCGCTCGCGTCGTCCACGCGGCGTTCGGGCTCGACAGCGCCACTGAGGCGGTCGTCCACGGCGGAACCGGTCGCTGACCGTTCCCTGCACCCACCAGGCATCGCTCTTTCCGGCGCGGTTTGGGAGAATTGTCCTTTCGTCACACCCGGCTGAAGAAGCCGGCACGCACAGGAGAGAGAACCATGGCCAACGGAGTGAACCTCGGGATCGTCGGAGCCACCGGGCAGGTTGGCGCTGTGATGCGCAGGCTGCTTGAGGAACGGGAGTTCCCGATTGCCAGCATCCGGTTCTTTGCGTCCGCGCGATCGGCCGGGAGCACGATAACGTTCCGCGGCGAAGACATCACGGTCGAGGATGCCGCAACCGCGGATCCGACCGGGCTCGATATCGCCCTCTTCTCGGCGGGAGCGACAGGCAGCCGCGCCCAGGCCCCGAGGTTCGCGGCCGCTGGCGCTACGGTGATCGATAACTCCAGTGCCTGGCGGATGGACCCGGATGTTCCGCTCGTGGTCTCCGAGGTGAACCCGCACGCCATCGATGAAGCGACCAAGGGAATCATCGCCAACCCGAACTGCACAACGATGGCAGCGATGCCCGTGCTCAAGGTGCTGCACGATGAGGCGGGACTCGAGCGTCTCATCGTGAGCACCTACCAGGCCGTCTCCGGTTCAGGCCTCGCCGGGGCACGCGAGCTCGCCACCCAGGTACGCACCGCGGTACAGGACGAAAACCTGCTCCAGCTCGTGCACGATGGCTCAGCGGTCACGATGCCCGCTCCGACGATCTATCAGCGCCCGATCGCATTCGACGTCGTTCCGCTCGCCGGCTCGATCGTCGATGACGGCAGCAACGAGACCGACGAGGAGAAGAAGCTCCGCAACGAGAGCCGCAAGATCCTCGAGCTGCCCGACCTGCTGGTCTCGGGCACCTGCGTTCGTGTGCCCGTCTTCACCGGCCACTCGCTGTCGATCAACGCCGAGTTCGCGCGCGAGATCACCCCGGAACGTGCGACCGAATTGTTGACGGATGCCGCGGGCGTCGAGCTCGCAGACATCCCGACGCCCCTCGAAGCAGCGGGCAAGGACCCCTCGTTCGTCGGCAGGATCCGCGCCGACCTCAGCGCACCGAAGAACAAGGGCATCGCCCTGTTCATCTCGAACGACAACCTCCGCAAGGGCGCCGCGCTCAACGCTGTGCAGATCGCCGAACTCGTCGCAGCAAAACTCGGGGATGCTGCCCGGGCCTGACCAACGCTGGTCGGCGGCCCAGACCAATGGCGGGGGCGCACCAGGGGTTCCGCATGTTCGTGTCGGGGAGCACCGCGGGAGCTTGCTAGTCTCAGAGCCATGTCACTGCCCCTGACGAAGGCTTCGCCGTCGAGCCGATGGCACCTCGAGCGTTCCGTTTTCCTGTGGCAACTCCTCCTCGCCGGCGCAGTCCTCCTGCTCGTCGGCATTGCTCTGACAATCCCCAGCACCGTTTCGAATCCCGAATTGTTCTTTCTCGGGGTCGCGTTTGTCTTCGTCACGACAGCGGGGGCGGGGGTGGTTCCGTGGGGCAGACTGGGCAAGAAGTGGACCGTCCTCGTGCCCCTGCTCGACATCGTTGCCATCGTCGTGCTGCGGGTGGCGGAACCCGCGCTCGGTGCAGGGCTTTTCCTGGTTTTCCCCGTGCTCTGGATGGCGACATACTTCGGCCTGGCCGGTGCGATCGCCGGCCCGGCGATGTCCACGGTCCTGCTCATCGCCGGTCTTTTCGTCGTGCAGGACCCGTCGTCCGGCACGAGAGTGATCGGCGCTCTGATCATCCCTGTCGTGCTGATCTTCGTCTCAACGGCGACCTATATCGGCACGCGAAAGACCCAGGCGCAGCGGGTTCTTCTCCGGCAGCAGGCCGAACTCCTCGAGAGCGCGTTCGATCGGGCGCGGCGCGACGAGCGGACCCTCGACCAGGTTATGAATACCGTGTCTTTCGGTGTTGTCGCAACCAACAGGTTCGGGCGTCACACCATAGTCAACCGGACCTACCGGCGCTGGCTCGATGATTTCGGGACGCCATCGTCGTCGTACTTTCCCGCCGTCGGCTATCGCGAGGACGGGGTCACACCACTCCCGGTCGGAGAGCGCCCCCTCGAACGGATGCTGCGTGGCGAGAGTTTTGAGAACCTGATCGTTTGGTACGGCGAGCCGGGGGAGAAGCGACTCGCGCTGGGGATGACCAGTCGCCCGTTCACCAACGCCGAGGGAAAACGCGAGGGCGCGGTGATGGTCTCCCGCGATCTCACCGCAGAGCTCGCCGCGATCCGCGCCCGAGACGACCTCGTTGCATCCGTCTCTCACGAATTGCGCACCCCGCTCACCTCGATCCTCGGCTATCTCGAGCTTGTGCTCGACGGTGATTCGCTGAAGGGGCAGGACAGGGAATACGTGGATGTCGCGCTCAACAACGCGGATCGGCTGCTGTCGATCGTGAGCGACCTTTTGCGCGCCTCACAGAACGAGAACGCCGGGTTCCTCCTGAACTTCGCGCCGACCGACCTGGCGGTTCTCGCCAAGCAGTCAATCCAATCGCTCAAGCCGATGGCGGACGAGCGGCGGATTTCGCTGCTGCTCACCTCCATCGGCTCACCGATCGTCTACGCCGACGAGTTCCGCGTCCGCCAGGTCATCGACAACCTGCTGTCGAACGCCGTCAAGTACAACCACCCGGGAGGCCGCGTGAGCGTGGCGGTCATCGGGGATGACGACGAGGTGGAGATCTTCGTGTCTGACACAGGCAGCGGGATGACGGCCGAGGAGCAGAAGAGTCTGTTCCAGCGGTTCTACCGCGCGGAGTCGGTGCGTAACTCGAGTATTCATGGAACCGGGCTCGGACTGGCCATCAGCCAGGAAATCGTCGAGGCGCACGACGGGAACATACGGATGTCTGCGTCGAGCCCTGCCGGAACCACGATGGTCATCACACTTCCCCGCGTACCGTCGGAGGCCGAGTGATGCGCGCGTTCATGGGCGGTCCGGTCTCCCTCGACCTGCCGACGCTCCTGTTGGCGACTGGCCTCGTCGTCACACTGTGTGGCACGATCTTCATCCTCAGCACGGTGATGCAGCACAACGATGTTGCCAGCCGGTTATGGTCCGCGGCGTTCATTCTGGGCGTCACGACGATGACGTCCTACGCCGTCTGGGCGGTGGTCCCCGATGCGATGATTTCGGTCGGTATCGGAAACGGCGCCCTGGCCATGTCCATGGGGTTCGTCTGGTCGGGGAGCAGAGCTTTCAACGGTCGAAGGCCCCTGTACGTTGTGAGCATCGCCGGCGGCCTCGTCGTTGTCATCGCTGCCTGGGTCGACGCGGCCGCGGGCGGCTGGGCCGGCGGTCTGGTGTTCCTTCTCGGCGTCACGGTATTTGCCCTGCTCGCGGCTGTCGAGTCGTTCTCGGGCCGGATGCGACGGAGCCTCAACGCGCGGATGCTCGCGGTGGTCATGTCGGTCGTTGGCGGTTTTTATGCCGTCCGTGCCGTCGTGTTTGCCTCGAGCGGGCCAGACAGTTTCGTGTTCCGCACGTATCTCGACTCTGATGTGACGACTTTCGTGACTATTCTCTTCGTCATCACGGCGTCGACCTCCATGGCTGTGCTCCGGACCGAAGGCACTCAAACGCGGCGAGCACACCCCGACGCCCCCCGCGAGTTGGGCAGCTTCGCGTCCCCTGACCAGTTTGCCAGCGTCGCTGATGACCGCCTCGAGCGTCTCGAGAGTCCGGGTGAAACCTGCGTGCTCGTGCGGATCGAGATCGACAACCTGGCGGAGATGAACACGGCGTTCGGGCACTCATTCACCGCAACAGCCGCACGTCTGGTCGGCTCGACGCTCCGGGCCGTCGCCCCGGCATCCGCTCTTCTCGG
The DNA here is from genome assembly GCF_059445295.1 of Mycetocola sp. Y444. Classification (NCBI taxonomy): domain Bacteria; kingdom Bacillati; phylum Actinomycetota; class Actinomycetes; order Micrococcales; family Microbacteriaceae; genus Mycetocola; species Mycetocola sp. Y444. Next base: position 391,586 of record NZ_JCAIUB010000002.1, read on the forward strand.
CCACACAACCCGTGGGGGCTTCGACGGTCTCCTGTTTGACGACCTCGACCGTTCCCTGGAGCGAGCACAGCAGATCCGTTCGTTGCTCGTCGATACTCCCATCGATGAATCCCAGGGCCTCAGAGCGAGCGTGACGATCGCGCTCGCTGTTCCGGAGCCAGGTGAGCGGTTCGCCAGTCTGGCCCGGCGAGTGTCGCTGCTCATCGACGAAGGGCGCGCGGCGGGCGGCAACGTGATCGTCGGTCACCCCGAGGAGTACTCCCGTGCATGATGCAGTAATCGTGGTCAGCGTTGCCGTTGTGCTGGCGATTGGTGCCGCGGCCATGCTCAACGTGGCTATGACCTCCAAGGTGAGGCTCATGCAGGCGTGGAGCATGATGTATGTCTTCGCCGCGTTGTGCGTTGTCGCCGCCGCGTTCGCCCCGTGGCTCAGCCCGGAGTCCGCGCTCAACATCGTGCCGAACGTGGCCGCGGTCGGTGCCGTCGGCGGACTCTGGAGCGGATGCATGGCCTTCAACGCGCGTCGCCCCCGACTTCTCGTCGTCGGCGTGTTCTTCCTGGCGACCGGGGTCGTCACCGCCATTGAGGTCTCCGAGCTCGGCGAATGGGCCGGCGCCTCTGTGACGATGGCGGCCATCATCCTGCTGGCCATCGCCAGCGGCATCGAGAGCCTCAGGGGAGACCTGGCGAAGCGGGTGAACGGCCGTGTCATCACCATCGTGTGCTCGATCGGGGCTGCCTGGACCGCGGCGAGGCTCGCAACATTTGCGATCGCCGGCCCTGATCACCCCGTGTTCGTTGAGTACTTCAACGCGACGACGACGGCGCTCGTCTGCCTCGTCACCTACACGATCATCGCGTTCACGACGGCCATGCTGGCGGCGGCGCGGATGGGGAATGCGGCTCTTCGAAGCGCAGTCACGACCTTCGCGATGGGGGTCCTGGACTGGCGAGCGTTCGTCCCCGGCGCTCGTGACCGCGTCGCCCGCGTGAAAAACTACGGCGAGAACTCAGCGGTGCTCGTGGTGGAGATCAACGGCCTCGAGGAGATCAACATCACCTATGGCGCCGCGTTCGGGGATGACGTCATCAGGGCACTCGCCGATTTCCTCCGAGAGCAGCTCTATCCAACGACGCTCATCGGGTACCGGGGGGCCGGACGCTTTGCGCTCGTCGGAATCTCTCCCAAGCCACAGGACGGCGAGCGACGTGCACTCGAACTGCTCGACGCTCTCGTCGGTGTGACCGTGGCGGGCAAGAAGGGATTTCGGCTTGGCGTCAGCATCGGCACGAGCGACTCCTTCTCCGAGGAGCACAATTTCGATGCGCTGCTCGAGGCTGCGACCGCTGCCTGCGCTCGAGCGCGTGCTGCCGCGGGCTCGCGGGTCGCGACCTCCGCCGCGAGCAGCGCCTCGTCGTAGCCAGCTGAGGGGGAGGGCTGCTCACAAGGAAACCCGAGTGAGGATCAACCGACGTTTGCGACCCCCTCCATGATCAGGCCGACCCCTCCGAGTATGAGGCCAGCGGCGAGAACAGCCGCCCCGATGAAGAGAAGCACGACAAACCGGTTCGGCTTCTTCGGATCATCGCCGATCGCGGAGAGGAAGAATCCGGCGGGCATCAGGATGGCCGCGGAAAGCACGAGGGTCGGGGCCCACACCACAGGTCCGCTTGCGCCGCTTCCGTCGACGAGGAGGAGCGTGACGAGCCCGAGGATCACGAGAACGCCAGCGTGAGCGTGGCCGGCCCGGTAAAAGCTCTTCTGCAGGTCGTTCGCGCGTTGTCGTCCTCGCACCACCCTGAGGAGGAACACGCCTCCGGATTCGATGGCAACCACGGTGAGGAGGACGATTCCGGCGTTAATGAGGTTTGCTGCGTGCACGGTAGACTCCAGGAGGGATAGTAGGGGTATCCATTTTTGGATACTGAAGCAATCCAACACAAGGGGGAACGTGAAAATTTCTGCTCTCGTTGAGCGAACCGGTGTGCCACGCGCGACAGTGAAGTTCTACCTCCGCGAGGGACTCCTGCCCGCCGGAATCTCCACCGGTGCTACGCAGGCTCAGTACACCGAGGACCATGTGCGGCGCCTGCGGGTGATCAAGGCACTGACCTCGGTTGCGGGTCTTCCCCTGTCCAAAGTGAAAATAGTTCTGGACCTCATCGACAACCCGGGCGACGACCTCTTTTCGTCCCTCGGTCGCGCGGTTGGCAGCCTGCCTCCTTACCGGGACCAGACGGGTCCCGATTATCCCCGGGCACGGGCCGTGCTTGAGCGCCTCGGCCAGGTCTACGACCCGAAGTACGCCGCGACGGCGCAGCTTGAGTACGCGCTCGAGGCTGCGGAAGAGGCCGGGGTGGGACTGAGCGATGAGCGGCTCGACCTGTACGCCCGGCAGGTCAGGGGTATTGCCGAGTTCGACATGGCGGGTATGGGCGGGAGCGACCTGAGTCCCATCGAGTACGCGGTGCTCGGCACGGCGCTCCACGAACCGGTGATCATTGCCATGCGGCGGCTCGCCCACCAGGACATCGCCGCGAAGCGGTTCGGTCAGGCGCCGGAAGAATCGGGGTAAAGCGCATCCGTCGCATCCGTTCGCGTGTGCCGCGCGTGGCCAGTGGGCCCGCGCTGCCGCCTAAACTAGAAGCATGACTTCCTCCGCCTCGGTCGATGTCGCCCTCATCGGTGGCGGCATCATGAGCGCTACTCTCGCTTCCCTCATTCAGCAGATCCAGCCGGACTGGAAGGTCGTGATTTTCGAGCGACTCGGCGAGGTCGCCCAGGAGAGCTCGAACCCGTGGAACAACGCCGGTACCGGCCACGCCGCGCTGTGCGAGCTCAACTACATGCCGGAGTCGAAAGACGGCTCGATCGACCCGTCCAAGGCGATCAGCATCAACGAGCAGTTCCAGCTGAGCCGGCAGTTCTGGTCTTCGCTCGTCAGGAAGGGCGTGCTCCGGGAGCCGAAGACCTTCATCAACTCCACCCCGCACATGACCTTCGTGCGCGGTGAGAAGGACGTGAACTTCCTCCGCCGCCGCTACGAGGTGCTCAAGAAGCAGCCGCTTTTCGAGGACATCGAGTACTCCGAAGACTCGCGGGTCATCCACCAGTGGGCACCCCTGCTCATGAAGAAGCGGCTCAAGGGTGAGCCGTTCGCGGCAACGCGCACAGTGTCAGGGACCGACGTCGACTTCGGAGCGCTCACGTCCCAGCTCTTCGAGTCGGTGACGGATGCCGGGGCGAGACTTCGGCTCAATACCGAGGTGCGCTCTCTGAAGAAGCAGAAGGACGGAACGTGGCTGATCCGTCATCGCGAACTCGTCGGCCGAACCCCCGGACAAACGAGCGCCCGCTTCGTCTTCGTCGGCGCCGGTGGCTGGGCGCTCAAGCTTCTGCAGAAGTCGGGGATCCCGGAAATCAAGGGCTACGGCGTCTTCCCGATCTCGGGCCAGTTCCTGCGCACGGACAACCCTGCGATCGTCGCTGAGCACAAGGCAAAGGTCTACAGCCAGGCCGCCGTCGGCGCGCCGCCGATGTCCGTGCCCCACCTCGACACGCGGGTTGTCGACGGAGACGCCAGCCTCCTCTTCGGCCCATACGCGGGATTCAGCCCGAAGTTCCTCAAGAACGGGTCCATGCTCGACATCGTCACGCAGGTTCGCCCGTCGAACCTCATCCCGATGCTCGCCGTCGCCAAAGACAACCCCAGCCTCATCAGCTACCTCGTCGGCGAGCTCGTCGCGAGCAAGTCGAAGAAGTTCCAGGCGCTGCGTACCTTCATGCCGACCGCGAACCCGAAGGACTGGTACCTCATCACGGCGGGCCAGCGGGCCCAGGTGATGAAGAAGGACCCGAAAAAGGGTGGGGTCCTCCAGTTCGGCACCGAGGTCATCGCCTCGAAAGACGGCACCATCGCCGGACTCCTCGGTGCGTCCCCCGGTGCGTCGACAGCGGTCCCGATCATGCTCGACGTGCTCAAGACCTGCTTCCCCAATGACTTCGAACGGTGGGAGCCGCAGCTCAGGTCGATGATCCCGAGCTACGGTGTCACTCTCAACGACAAGCCTGAGCGCGCGGAAGAAGTCCTCGCCGCAACGGCAGCGGTTCTCGAGCTGACCCGCTAGCCGCAGCCGGGGATCGCTTCGATGCCCTCGAGCGCGCCGGCATAGCGCGCGTTCGCGGCGACGATGGCCTGCCTGGTCACGTCGATCGACGCACCCGCGTCATATGCGCCGAGCGCGCTGTCCATATCGTCGCGGGCGGCCGCAATCTCGGTGACGGCATCCGTTATCGCCTGCCGTGAATCCTGGCAGTCCTCGAGAGTCTGCGCCGCGGCCGCCAACTGCACGGTGAGCGCCTCGATCTCTTGTTCGAGGGCGTCCTCCCTGCTGCTGGCAGTGAAGACGGATGCCGTCACGACGCTCGCGACGATGGCCGTCGCGAGGCCAGTGAGAAGCAGCGTGCCAAGGGAGAACCGCCGTGTGGTCCGGCTGCCCTCTGCGCCGCCGCGCTCCGTCGGCGCTGGCGTTGGCGTTGTCTGGCCGAGCGCATTGCGCGCGTGCGTATCTGGAGCCACCATTCGAGTTCCCCCTCTGACACCTGACAATACCGCGCAACACCGGCGACCTCACGTACCCCGGATGTTTCGGTCAGGTGAAGTTCCGACCGGAGAAGGTGACAAATCCTCACTGCGCGCTATGTTGGTAGCGGGCGTGAGTTCTCATCGCCATCAGGCATTCAGAGGAGGATTGTGAACGGGTTGACTGCGCTCACGGCACTGCAGCGAATACGCGACGCTCTGTTCAGCCTCACCGTCCGCTCCGGGTTCCACAGCTTTGGGCGCCGGAGCCGTATTCTCCTGCCGTTCCGGGTGGCACACGGTGAGAAAATCGCGATCGGTGATGGCTGCCTGATCGGCTCCAATTCGTGGTTCATGATCCCCGTCGAGGACTCGCCGTCCCCGACGATCGTCATCGGTGACAGGGTCCGCATGAACCAGACGCAGATCTCTGCCGTGTCGAGCGTCGTCATCGAGGATGGTGTGGCCATCGCGCGCGGGGTGTACATCTCGGACCACAGCCATGGCTTCGAGCTGCCCGACGTGTTCATCCGCGACCAGCCGCTCGACCGGGTTGCCCCCGTCCGCATCCAGCGGGGCGCCTGGATCGGTCAGAACGCGATAATCATGCCCGGGGTCACCATCGGCGAAGGGGCTGTCGTCGGTGCCCTCAGCGTCGTGCGCACCGACGTTCCTGCGCGAACCGTTGTCGCCGGCATCCCCGCCCGCATCATCCGCTCCCTGCCGGGGGCCGTCGCAGCGACGGAGTACAGCTCGTGAGCACAGCGCCGCACGATGTCGTCTTCACCTTCAGCTACGAGACCTGGACGGATGCCGTCAGCCGCGGCATGATGCGTCCCCCCGACCGGCTGCTGTCGCGGTTGCTCGAGAGCCCGGCGGTCGACAGGCTTCTCGTGGCCAACCCGTACCGGTGGTTGCCATCGCACGCGGTGAGGGCGCTGTCGCGATCCCAGTCTCCGTTTCCCGCGACGCCGAAGCGCATGCTGCAGTCTCCCGTGCGCCTGCGGCGCGCAGATGGGATCTCGATCCCCAGCCTCGAGCGCGACTACCGCGCCTACGACCGGGTGCTGCGGCGTGCTTCCGCCCAACTCGGCCAGTCGGCGCCCGTGACCATTTCAGCGAACCCCATCATCGCCGGTTTCGCGCCGCTCGAGTGGGCGTCCGGCGTCACCTTCTACGCCAGGGATGACTGGTTGAGCTCGCCGGCACGCCAGGAGTACTGGCCCGCGTACCGGGAGGCCTACCGCCGGATCGCCGAGCGCGGTCTGGGGGTGGCGGCCGTGTCTGAAGAGGTGCTCGAGCGGATCAACCCCCGAGGTCCTGGCGTCGTCGTCCCCAACGCGGTCGAGCCGGCTGAGTGGGAGGGGCCTGTCCCCCCGGAGCCGGAGTGGCTGTCCGGGATCCCCGGGCCGCGTGCACTGTACGTCGGAACGCTCGACACGCGCCTCGATGTCGAGGGTCTGGCCGCGCTGGCTCGCCGCCGCCCTGACCTGTCGATCATCCTCCTCGGGCCGTTGCCCGATCCGGGGTATCTGGCCGCGATCGATGGCATCCGTTCGATTACCGTGCGTCCGAAGGTGGGCAGAACCGAGCTCGTTGCCACCATGCGCAACGTTGACGTGTGCCTGCTCGCCCACCGCGTGACGAGGCTCACTGAAGCGATGAGCCCGCTCAAGGTATACGAGTATTTGGCGGCAGGCAGTCCGGTGCTGGCCGTTGACTTGCCGCCGGTGCGTCACATCGACGAGCGTGTGCTGCTCACCAGCTCGGTCGCCGACTTCGCCGATCGGCTCGATGAGGCGCTCGCGCTCGCGGTCGCGTCAGCGACAGAGCGACAGCGGTTCCTCAGCGAGAACTCGTGGCAGTCGAGGCACGAAACCATTCTTACGACGGCGTGGGCGGCGGCGGGGCTGACGTACCCGGCGATCCAGTTCGGCAGGTCGGGGTCTGCCTCCGCAGCGCCAAGGGGACAGCGGTGACGGTCGAGGTCGTTCACTGGAACCCGCGCCGTCCCGTCTTCCGCGGGCGTTTGGGCAGGCTTGTGCCCGTGAAGCGGGCCGTGGGCAACTTCGGTGACCTGCTCGGCCCGATGGTCGTGGAACGGATGCGGGAACGCCTCGGTCTCGATATCCATGCCGGGCTTCCCGACCGCCGGTTGCTGACGGTGGGTTCGATCCTGCACTACGCGAGGAATTCCGACGTCGTGTGGGGGAGTGGGATCAACGGCAAGGTCGACCCGTCGTGGGCGACCCTCCGCTCCCTCGACATCCGGGCGGTCCGTGGGCCGCGCACTCGCGCCCGGCTGCTCGAGCACGGGTTCGCAGTGCCGGAGGTGTACGGGGACCCCGCGCTGCTTCTGCCGACTCTCTTTCCCGAGTTGTCCGACTGGGCAAGCGAACCCAGGCGGTACGGGGTCACCGTCATTCCCAACCTTCATGACCTCCGCGATCTGGCGGGGCGGCCGAACGTCGTGTCGCCCCGGGCACCCGCCTGGCGCGTGCTGGAGCGGATAGCCCGCAGCGAACTTGTTGTCGGTTCGAGCCTGCACGGCATCATCGTCGCGGAATCGCTCGGTATTCCGGCGCGGCTCGTGGCCCCGGCGAAGGAGAACCTCTTCAAGTACCGGGATTACTTCGAGGCGACGGGCCGCACTGAGCTGCCCCTGGCTCCGACGGTGGACGTCGCGATCGAAGCCGGCGGCGCCCCGGGGGCGACCTGGGACCCGCTGCCGTTGATGAACTCGTTCCCCGCCGAATTGTGGCCTCGCGTGCTCTGACGCTGCCTGATGTGCGACCCCAGATGTCGGGTTCGTAAACACGAAAGAACGTTGGGTTACACCTCCCCGAAAAAACCTGACGAAACCTCACTTTTGCGCTAGCGTGAGAAACAGTTCTCGATGCGGCCCTGAACCGCGTCATCTTTGCCCACGATGATTGGTTCTCACTCATGCGCAGTACGTTTGCGACGACTCGGAAAAGTGCGCTGCTCGCGCCGGAACAGTCGATCGACGCTGTCGCAGAAGAGGTGCGCCCCGCGGACCGGGCACCGGGGGAAGTCCGGCCGGATGGGGGGCCGGCTGAGGACACGGCCCCGCGCGTTCTGCCACAGCCGCTCAAGCTTCGCTGGCCGACCCGGTATCTCCTCGCGACCACTCTCACCGACGCCGTTGCCGTCCTCACTGCACTCCTGCTCGCCCAGCTCGTGAGGTTCGGCCCCGACAGTCTCCGGATCTCCGAGGGTGGGATCGAGTACGGCGTGATCGCCGTCGTTGTGGCCCTGGTGTGGCTCATCGCCCTGTCGGCGACCCGCTCACGCGCCCCGCGCCTCATCGGTGTCGGGCTCGCTGAATACCAGCGCGTCGCCAACGCCACTCTCATCACGCTCGCCCTTCTTGCCACTGTCGCGTTCCTGTTCCAGATCGACCTGGCCCGCGGCTACCTGGCGGTCGCCCTGCCCGCTGGCCTCGTCCTCCTCCTCGCCGGGCGAAAGTTCTGGCGGGTGCGGCTGACGAAGCTGAGGCGCAGAGGCCGCTGCCTGACCGGCGCTCTCGTTGTGGGGTCGACGAGGGACGTACGCGAGGTGATCGACCAGCTCCGCGCTACCCTCACGGCTGGGTACCGACCAATCGGCGTTGTGATCACCGACAGGACGGCATCCGTTTTCGAGGGATTGCCCGTCATCCCGCTCGACGCTCTTGCGGAAACGTCCCGCTCGTCGCGCACCAAGGCGGTGATGGTCGCCGGGAACCTGCCGGGCGGCAGCGACCAGTTGCGACGGATCGGGTGGTCGCTCGAGAACTCGAGCACCGAACTGATCCTCGTCTCAAGCCTCACCGACGTCGCCGGCCCGCGCATCCACATGCGCCGCGTCGAGGGACTGCCGATGGTGCACGTGCAGCTGCCCAGGTACACCGGCTTCAACCACTGGATGAAGCGCCTGATCGACGTCGTCGTTGCGGGCATTGCCACGGTGCTTCTGCTGCCGGTGTTCGCCGCAATCGCGCTCGCCGTGTACCTCGAGGACGGCGCTCCTGTGCTCTTCCGCCAGCGTCGCGTCGGTGTGGGCGGGTCGTCGTTCACCATGCTGAAGTTCCGGTCGATGGTGCCGGATGCTGACGCCAGGCGTGCCGAGATCTCGCACCTCGACGAGGGCAACGGTGTGCTCTTCAAGGTGCGAAGCGACCCGCGCGTCACCCGGGTCGGGTCGTTCATCCGACGATTTTCACTCGACGAGCTGCCCCAACTGGTCAACGTGCTGCGCGGGGAGATGAGCCTCATCGGGCCCCGCCCACCGTTGCCAGCCGAGGTGGACCGGTACGAAGACGCCGCCGCGCGTCGCCTGCTCATCAAGCCAGGGATCACTGGGCTGTGGCAGGTATCCGGGCGCTCGAACCTGAGCTGGGAGGAGAGCGTGAAGCTCGACCTCTATTACGTGGAGAACTGGTCAGTGACCGGGGATTTGATGATCCTGCTCCGCACCGTCCGTGCCGTTTTGAGGAGGGAGGGCGCGTACTAGCAATGTCCGTTTTCAGTTGTGCTCATTCGGGAGGTCGCAATGTCTCAATATCTGTTCGTCTGTTCGGGCGGAGGGCACCTTAAACAGCTCCACACCCTTGCCCGCCGTATCGGTATCCCACCGGAGGACCAGTTCTGGTTCACCTTCGATAACGGGCTCAGCCGTACGCTCACCGACGGCACCGACCGGGTCTTCGCCAGGTTCGCTGCCCCGCGTGACGGATTCAACATCCTGAGGAACGCTGTGCTCGCCGCGAAGGTCATGGCGCAGAGGGACTTCGCCGCGGTGATCAGCACCGGCTCGTCGCCCGCGGTCTCAACGTTCCCCGTTGCCCTTGCCCGCGGCATCCCGTGCCACTACATCGAGAGCGCGGCGCGAGCGGAGGGGCCATCGCTCAGTGGACGGATTGTGGCCAGGATGCCAGGGGTCAAGACGTATTCGCAGTACCCCGTCTGGGCGAGCGACAGTGAATGGGCGTACCGCGGCAGCATCTTCGACGAGTTTGCGCCTGGCCCCAACCGTCCGGAGCGGCCCATCCGGAGGGCGGTGGTGTCGCTCGGCACCCAGGAGTCATACGGGTTCGACCGGTTGTTCCAGAAGCTGGTGCCGCTGCTCGACGGGTGTGAGGTGCTGTGGCAGGTCGGCGCAGCGGATGTCTCGGCGTACGGAATCGACGGGCGGGCGAGCGTGCTGCATTCGGAGCTCGCTAGGGCGGTCGCCGAGGCCGATGTGGTCGTTGCCCACGCCGGAACCGGGGCGGCGCTGACCGCCATTGAGGCGGGCAAGGTCCCGGTGCTTGTGCCGCGGCTGGCGCGCTTCGGGGAGCACGTGGACGACCACCAGATCCAGATCGCGGCGGAACTCTCGCGGCGTGGCCTCGCTATCGATTGCCCGCCCGAGCGACTTGACTTCGCGACGCTGGTCGCGGCATCCGTGCGCACAGCGCAGCGGGTGGAACCGCCGAGCTTCGACCTCGATGGACTGGTGCCGGCGGCGATGGCAGTTCTGTAGTACCAATCCTGCCGGTCGGGCGTCGTGTGCGTTCCGGCCGGAGGGGCAGGCGGCCCGGACCATCCCGAAGGCCGGGCCGCCGTCCACCCCCCCCCTCGTCCATCCCCCTTCGTCCCCCGCGCCGCGGAAGGCGGTGCCGCTCTGCCGCGCGCCGTGCTGCGGCCCGCCGACGCGATTCTGGCATTCGGGTGACAGGTGATGTGGGTGTCGCGGCCGCGCACCCACACAAACTGTCACTCCAACCGGGTTGCCCGTCCACAGCGGTGTCGGCGCTCGGGTGACACTTGATGTGGGTGTCGCGACTGCGCACCCACAGCATCCGTCACACCAACGGTCAGGAGCGGGACAAGCCCGAAGAGGCCGCCGCGTCCGCGGCTGTTTCTCGCCTGTGGATAACCCTCACGCGGCTGTCGCGAGTGCGCGACCATCGACGCATGACGAGAAGGCAACCACTTCCGGCGGTCGCGCGCACCGGCCCTGTCAGCGTGAAGGCGGCCCGGGAGCTTGGGGTCTCGCCAGGCAGGTTGAGGGCTTCGGACCTCGAGTCTCCCTTTCGGGGAGTGCGGGTGCCAGCGCCCATGGTCGCCGAGCCACTGGCGCGGGCGAAAGCACTAGCCACTGTCCTCGAGAACGGCCAGTTCTTCAGCCATCAGACGGCCGCTCTCATTTGGGGGATGCCATTGCCCTGGGCTCTCGGCGCAGCTCCGGTGGTTCACGTCTCCGCGTTCAAACCGAATCGACCGACACGGCGCGCGGGCACCGTCGGGCACCACCTCAAACCAGGAACCGCAACGACGAGAGAGTGGCTCGGCCTGCCGGTGGCCTCGCCGGCGACGACCTGGACGCAACTGGCGAGCGCATTAACCACTTACGAACTTGTGGCGGTCGGCGATTTCATCCTCCGCGGTGTGGATCCGCTCGAGAAGTACGGGTACCGACCCGTGTACACCCCGCTCGCCACCCGGGCGGAGCTCGAGACGGCCACCAGTTGGTGCCGTCGCCGCGGGGCCGCGAAGCTTCGGGAGGCACTGGATCGCATCAGAGAAGGGGTCGAGTCACCGAAGGAGACGGTACTGCGCCTCACGCTCGTGGATGCCGGCCTCCCGGAGCCGGAGATCAACGCGAACATCTATACGGCCGGCGGGACGTTCCTTGGACGGGCGGACCTCGCCTATCCCGAGTACAAGGTCATCGTCGAGTTCGACGGTGAGCAGCATAGGGAGAGTCGGTACCAGTTCGATCGGGATATCGACCGCATCGACCGGTTCGTGGAGCACGGATGGCGCTTCATTCGCGTTCGGGATTCGTTGCTCGGCTCGAATCCGACAGAGGTCGTGCGCCGCGTGAGAGTCGCGCTCATCGCGCGCGGCTGGTCGCCGGATGCCTGAACCCGCCTGAGACTATCGGGCCGGCACGGATGCGTGTGGCGCGCGCTCCTGCTGTCACGCGGGCGCCGCGACGTTCGAGTGACGGTTGTGGTGGGTGTTGGGGCGGCCCACCCGCGGGAAGTGTCGCTTGAGCGGGCGGCTCGGGGCGGAGGGGACGTGGTGTCGACGTTTGGGTGACGGTTGTGGTGGGTGTTGGGGCGGCGCACCCGCGGGAAGTGTCGCTTGAGCGGGCGGCTCGGGGCGGAGGGGACGTGGTGTCGACGTTCGGGTGACGGTTGTGGTGGGTGCTGGGGCGGCCCACCCGCAGGAGGTGTCACTTGGGCGGGCGGCTCGGGGTGGTGGGGTCACTTGGGTGGGCGGGCGGCTCGGGGCGGAGGGGACGTGGTGTCGACGTTCGGGTGACGGTTGCTGAGGGTGCCGGGGCGGCGCACCCACAGGAAGTGTCACTCGAGCAAAACCCGGAACGCCGCGCCGCGAAGGCTCCCGGCTACCCCGCTGCCCCCGCCACTTCAGCGGGGAGCGGTCGCCCGTCGATGTCGGCCCTCGCCGGCACGTGGGGGCCGGCCGGGCTGATCGCCGCACTGCCCGCATCCCGAAGGTGCAGGTCGCCGGCTTCCTCATTCACATAGAGCACATCCCCGGTGCGGTTGCCGCCGGCGCCGACGGCATCCGGTTCTGCACACGACTTCTCATTCCACTTCTCGACAATCGAGTTCGTCATCGGGCTCGCACAGTCGGCGAGGTACGCCACAACATTGCGATCGAACACAAGCCCGGGCAGCGGGTCGAGCCGCAGCGATCCGCCCGAGAACGAGTTGTTGCGCACGACCAGGTTCTTCGTCTTGGCGTAGCGCAGGTCGGCAGCAGAGCCGCCCTGGCAGTCCGCACTCTTCACGATGCACCCCTGCACAAAGTTCGACTCGATCAGGATGTTCTTCATCCCGGTGCCCTTGCCCGACGACAGGATGATGCCGGCGTTGTAGCAATTGCTGAGCTTGTTGGCCCGAAGCGTCACGTTCGCGCTGTCGAAGATCTGCACGCAATCCGCGTGCAGCCCGTTGTCCTTGTTCTGGTCGAAGTCGCGCACCTCGTTGTTCTCGATCAGAACATCGGATGCTCCGCCCACCTGGATTCCATCAACGCTCGATCCACCCTCGAAGAGGCTGTCGCTGACGGTGACATGCTGCGACCGGACGAACAACCCGGTTCCAGAGAGGTGCACGTTCTCGAGCCGAGTGTCGACGGCCGGCTTGTTCACGAACATCACACCGGTGACCGTGATGCCGCGCCAGGTCACCGACGGGATCCCCACCTCGAGCCTGTCGAATGTGGGCGTCGCGCCCGCGGCAGGAGCGACGACCACAGCGGAACCGAGCGACGCGAGGTTGTCGATGCCCGTGAGGTTTTTGCTGCCGTAATTACCGTCGGCCAGGGTGATGACGCTGCCGGCGCCGGCCTTGCCAAGCGCTGTCTCGAGGGAGCACGGCGACCCGGTCGAGCACGCCGATCCCGAGCCCTTCGGGGCGGCGGCCAAAGCATTCGAGCTGTCGAGCCTTCCGGTCGATGCCAGGCGCGATCCCGTCGCGCCCGGCGGGTCGAGAACGGTGCTCGACGCGTCGACCGCGCCGCCGTCGACGCCGGTGCCCGAAGACGCGGCGAGCTCACCCGAACTGGTGATCACGTCCCACGCCACGGCGGCAAGCTTCTGCTGCCCGAGCGTCGATGGGTGGAAGAAGTCAATCGAAGAGACGTCGTCGCCGGTGAATTCGAGTTCGAACGCAGCGTCGCCATCCCAGATGCAATGCGGATGCGTCGCGCACGCGTCGGCGAGTACGCCGTTGAATTTCTCGATGAGGGCGGAGATCGAGGCTCGGCGGTCGACGTCGGCCGGTTCACTGCTTGTCGCGTTGAACAACAGCGAGCGGCACTGCGCGATCTTCTTCCAGGTGGCGACGGCTGTCGGGTCGTCCTTCTTGGCGTCGATCAAACGGACGAGGTTCGGCAGCGACGACACATACACGCGTGCGTCGGGGAGCCCGGCGGCGAGGGTGTCGAATGCCGCAGTGACGTTCTCAGCGAACGCGGCCTCCGGTGTCATGTCGTCGTAGGACGGGGCGCAGACATCGTTCGCGCCGATGAGTACGGTGACCAGGTCCGGTCCCAGCTCCACGGCTCTGGCCGCCTGGTCCGGCAGGCTTTCGACGCCGGCGCCGTCACCGGCGAGAATCTCGGTGGTGGGAACGGCGCCGCTGGTCTCCGCCACCCGGGAGGCGAGTGACTGCACCATCGGGTCGGTTCCCGTCGACCACGACGCTTCCGGGCAGTGGCCGCCGCCATCGCAGGCGTTCACGCCGAGGCTCATGGAATCGCCAAGCGACGCGATCGCCGAGATCTCGAACGGTGCGGATGCCGTGGACGGTGGCGGAGTCGGCGCTGGTGCCGGTGCCGAACATCCCGCGAGCACGAGAACCGCTGCGATGCCGGCCACCAGCATCCGAACGGCTGGAATCCTTGATGGTTGTCTCACGCTGACGTCCCCCGATCCTTCGCCGATGTGGCCGGCGTTGTAGCCTGCGTTGCCACCGGCGAAACCTGTGGTGTCCCCGCGGGTCGGCGCTCATCGTCGTCGCGGCGGGTGTCGTCAACGCTATCCGCGGACTCCGCCGGGGGCTGTGGTTTGCGGGTTTTCTTCACGAACTCGATGATCTGCGCCAGGTCGCGCCGATAGGCGGGGATGACCATGGCGAGTCCGAGCGGAACCAGTCCAGCCACACCGCCAACCAGCACCTGGAGAATGGCCGGAAGCGCGAGCAGCGTCGTCGCCCACGCCGCTCCGAAGGCGAACGGCACGAGCAGGGCGGGTCGAAGCACGGGCAGGACGACGTCCCGCCCGGTAACGAAGGTGCCGCGGATCGCCCAGGCGAACCCGGGAACGAGAACCGCGAGCGACACGAGACCGTACGCGAGGGCGAGGCCGTCGACCCCGTTCCACCACAGCCCGACGAAGAACGAGGCGATGATGATCGGCCGCGAGACGATGTAATAGACCAGTTGCCGGTGCGCGCGACCGAGCGAGATATAGATCCAGCCCTGCACGTTGCCGATGGCCTGCGCAACGCCGGCGATCGTGAGCAGGGCGAAAATCGACGCCGTGGCATCCCACTGCGGACCGAGAAGCAGAAGGACCAGCGGATGCGCCAGCGCGGCGGCGATCGCGAACGCGGGCAGCGTGAGGTAGGCGATCACCATCAGCGAGGCGCGGACGTATCGCCGGTAGCGCGGTCCGTCATCCTGTAGGCGGCTCAGCACAGGCAGCGCGACACGGCCGAGTGGTCCGTTGAGCTGCTGGAGCGGGAGCATGAAGAGTGCATATGCCCGCGAATACTGGCCGAGTACGTCCGACCCGAGCTGGCGGCCGATCACGACATTGTCGACGTTGCGTGCCAGGTAGTTGAGCAGTTGCACGCCGAAGATCGAGCCACCCGTGGTGAGGAGGGGAAGTACCTCGCGGTCGACGTGCGGTCGACCCCAGTGGGGGCGGGCCGCGACCCACAGGGCAATCAGTCGATACACGCTCGCCGCTCCGGTGAAAACGACGAGCGACCAGACACCCCAGCCAGCGAGGGCAGCGGCGATGGAGAGTGCAACGCCAAGCGCCATGGAGATTACGTCGATGCGCGCGAGCACGCCGAACTTGAGGTCGCGCTGAACCTTCGCCTGCAACGGCATCGCGAGGCCGTTGATCAGGAGGGTCGGTGCGACGGCGATGCTCAGCAGCACGAGTCGTTGCTCGTCGTAGATTGACGCGATCAGGGGAGCCGCGAGGGCGATGAGCGCGGTGCCGATCACGCCGACTCCGGCGCTGAGCCAGAGCACACTCGACCAGGTCCTGTCGTTGAGCTTCTTCGCCTGGATGATGGCACCGGTCATGCCGAAGTCCCGGACGAGGTCGGCGATGCCGACGATGGCCATGATCATCGCGATGAGTCCGAAGTCGGACGGATCGAGGAGTCGAGCGAGGACAACCGTCGACACGGTCTGCAGAATGGTCTTCGACCAGGTTCCGCCCATCGTTACGAGGACGCCGCGGCTGGCCTGGTGGCCGAGCCGGTCATTCGCTGACGCGGACGTTCCCGAGGACGCCGGCGCCTCAACGGCGGGCGCCGACGCCGACGCAGGAGCCGTTGGTGTGCGGGGCGGCCTCATGCGCGGCTCGTTTCGTCTCGGTTCCAGCCGGGCAACCGGCCGCGTCGTTCCGACAGCGCGGCGAGAACGAGGGGGACGCCGTAGCCGACGCAATAGACGAGGAACGACGGCCACAGGGCCGGGCGAACGGCGACCCGAGCCAGGAGGTGGCGGTAGCCCGACGCGGCGGCGGGATTCGGGAGGTGGATCGGGGGGTCCGGCGGGTATGGGTGGTTGGGTGCCGGGTTTTTCCTCCCGAAACGTCCTCCGGGCGCCGGGGTGGACGTCGGTGCAGCGTCGGTCCGTGCCTGGGCGGTGGTCGGTACAGCGCCGGTCTGTGCCGCGCCGGAGGCGCCCGCTGCGGCGCCCGGCACTCCCGCGATCCGCGCCACCTCGGCGCGGCGGCGCAACTGTCGGTTGCCCGCGGCGATGCGTGTTGCCCTGCGGATGTGAGCCCGCAGCGTTGCGGGCGCGCGAACGACGAACGTCTCATCGAGGGTCAGCCGCTCCGACGGTGCGAACAGTTGCTGGACGAACCTGTCGTCGGCGATGACATCGGGGAACGCGCCGAAGCGCGCCCGTCCCTCGGCTGACAGGGCGTAGATGCCGGATCCGACGTGACCGGCCAGGCGGTAATCGCTGAGTTCCCAGATTCGGTAGTGGGCGCGGGCAGCCCAGCTCGCCGCCGACGTGTCGACCGAGAGCGTCGGTGCCGCGACGAGGGGACCGCCCGGCGCGCTGAGGGCGGCGGCGAGGGCCTGCAGCGTCGCGGCGGAGACGACGGCGTCCGCGTCGACATAGGCTCGCGGATAGTGGTCGCCGGCAATCGCGTCACCGGCGTTCAGTGCGACAGTCTTCGAGGGCTCAGCGGTCTCAACCACGCGCACACCATCACCGCCTGCCGCCCGCGCCACAGCGACGGTGTCGTCGGTGCACGCGTTGGCGGAGACAATGACGCGAAGGTCGGCATCCGCTCGGAGTTCACGGAGCAGCCGGGGGAGGACCGTCGCTTCGTTGTGTGCCGGAATGATGACGCTCATCCCGGCACCGGACGCCCGCGCCGCGCTCACGCGAGCTCCCGCCGCCGTCGCGGCCGTAGCCCGTCGAGAGGGCGTGACCGGGCCGGCACCTGCCCCGATGCCGACCCGGCCACAGTGGTTCGCGTCGGTGCTTCCGTAAGCACCCACGCGCCGACCCCAAGCAGCATGAACAGCAGCATGAAGGTCTGGAAGAATCCGAACGCGTCGTAGAAGAACATCGCCGTGCCGTAGCCGGCAATCGAGATGGCGAGCGCGAGAGCGAGCGCCGCGTACTGCGGCGAGTGCGCTGGTCTGAACGCGTATGCGACAAGCCGTGACGCCGGAATGAGGAGCAGGGCCAGCACGCCGATCACACCGAGCGCTCCCACCTCCATGAGCGTTCCGAGCCACTGGTTGTCGAGGATGAACGAGTTCGCCGTGTCACCGATGACGATCCGCGAGCCCAGTCCCGATCCGAAGAACGGCTGTTGCGAGACGATCTCGAGCGCGGGGTCGAGGTCGGCGAGGCGGCCGGCCCCCGTGAACCCTGGCGATGTTTTCTGAGAGGCGATGAGGGCCTCCGGGTCGAGGAACCCGCCAAACATGGCCTCGAACGGTTTCGGGATGATGGCGGCCGCGACCACGACGGCGGGCAAGGCGAAGCTCGCGAGCACAATCCCGAGGATCGGCCTCGTGATCAGGATGATCAGGAACATGACGGCGAGCGTGACAACGGCGGTGCGCGAGACGGCTGCAGCGATTCCGAACAACTGGAGCGCAACGATGCCGCCGAAGAAGATTTTGCGGTTGTAGATGTTGTGTGGCCAGGCCGCATACTTCGCCAGGTAGAGCGCGAGGGGGATGAGCATGCACAGCATGACGCTCAGCGCGATCGGATGCTGCGCTGACGCATACGCGCGAGCCCCGCCAGCGCGCAATGCCTCTCCTCCGTCACGCAGCAGCTCGAGCGGCAGGACGCTCGAGAGCTTCATGAACACGTTCTCCCTCGTGACCTTCTCGACGAGAGCGAAGAAGCCAACGATCCCCGAGAAGGTGACGAGAGCGGTGAGCAGTGTGTTCACGGTCCGGGCAGAGCGCAGCAGCTGGCGGGTCAGGTAGAGCAGCGCGACGACGATCGCGTAGTTGCCGAGGGCACCGATCGCTCCGGATGCCAGGCCCTCTTCGGTCAGGATCGTCGCGTTGACGGCGACAGAAACGATCATGGTGATGAGCCAGATGAGGAGCGGAGCGCCGAAGGCGATCGGACGCCAGGTAAAGCGCGGGTCGATGAGGAGGGCCACGCCGACAGCGACGATGAGCAGCACGATCACGGCGCGATAAGGCTCGAGGGCGAACGACAGAGGGATCGGGATCGCGTACCGCCGAACGGGAATGAACAGGACAACGGCAGCGAGCACGGTGAGCGCAATTCCCGAGCGGCTCGGCCGGAAGCTCAGGACGGCGTCCCTCACACGCTCGCCGATCAGCGCCATCTGGCCCGCATCGTTCGCGGCGGTCGGCAGTTGCGGCACGCCAGGATCGCCGCGCTCTGCCGGTGTCGGAGGGGCGCCTGGCCCAGGGAGGGTCGTCGTCATGACGGCCTAAACGTATGCGTGAGTGTCGTCGGACCGCTTGTGCTCGTCGTGATCCGGGTCTCCATCACCGACAGGCTGCACGGCGCCGTCGGCGCCCGTTGGCGTCGATGTTCCCCTCGCCCCTGCGGTCACCGATGATCCCGTGTCGATCGACGACGAATCGCTGTCGTCATTCTTTCCTGCGGCGCTCACGGCCTGGGACCGGCGGGATGCTGCGCGTCGTTTCTCGCGGCTGATCCGGATGTTGTACAGCACGAAGATCAGCGCGACCACGAGGATCAGGACGCCGAAAGCGGTGAGCACGACCGGGATCAGCGGATTGCTACCTTCGACCTCGGTCGCTTCGCTCTCGCGCAGTGTCTGCAGCTGAACCCGTTCGCCCTCCGGCACCGCCGTGGTGTCCTGCTCCGCCCGCACATACTCCTGGAAGACCGTGTTGGCCGCCCGCGAGATCTCCTCGGCACGGCCGGGGGAATTCGCGGAGCCGACGATGTCGAGAATCGGCAGCGTGAGGCGGCCGGGGAACTGTTCGTCTCCGGCCGGCTGGGTCGTGCGTCGAACCGCTGTGACCTGTTCTTCGTCGGAAAGCGGCCCGACGACATCCTCGACCATGGCACGGATCTCCGAGCCGGACACGATGTAGGCGTAGACCACCGTGGTGGAGACGAGGTCGCGGGTGACATCCGGAGCGACTCCCTCCTGCACGGGGGCACCGGGAATCACCGACTGGTAGAGCGGCTGCTGCGGGCTGCCGACCAGAACCGTCGTCGACGCCCTGTAGGTCTGGACGGCGCGCGGCTGCAGTTGCCCGTCAACGTAGCTGTATCCGACGATCCCGCCCACAAAGCCGGCGACGATCAGCCCAACGAGGAGCAACCACTTGTAGCTCCAGAGGACTCGAAGGTAGAGAGGAACATCCATGCTTATCGACTTTCTGCTTGGTGGGACACGGATGTCCCGCGGGTGGGCGAACCGCTGTGTCCTCTTCCATCGTGGACGCGCGTTGTAAAATTGAGGAACCCTCAGTATTACGAGTATATTAACAATCGATCGGCCACGGTCAAACACGCCATCAGTGCTTGTAAATTTCGTGACAGATACTCACGTCCCCTCCTGGGATGCGAAGAGCGCACCTGGCCCGAGCGGGGAGGAACATGACGAGGCAGACCGATGGTCAACGCCCCGCGCCGCAACGCGGTGGTGACGCGCTCCGCGTGTTGTACAGCTTCCCGCACGCCATCGGCAGCCAGGGCATCGGTGAAACCGCGTGGAACCAGGTGAACGAACTCATTCGTGCCGGGCACCACGTCACCCTCGTGACCGCGAGCGTTGCCCGTCCCATTCTCCGGTTGACGGCGCTCGAGCAGACCCTCATCGTCGGTGGGCGGCGCGTACCGCACCGGGCAATCGGTCGAATGCGGGCGTTCGGATGGCACGATCTTCTCGCGGCGCGCCTGTTGCAGCGCGGAACCTTCGACGCCGTCCACGCCTGGCCGCTGGCATCCTCCCGTACCCTGCACGCCGCACGTGCCAGGGGCGTCGCCGGACTCCGGGAGGTGCCGAACACGCACACGGCACACGCCTACGACGTCGTTGGACGCGAATACGCGAGACTCGGACTCTCCGTCCCGAACGGCTGGTCGCACCAGTTCGATGGTGAGCGGCTCGTCATCGAAGACCGCGAGTACGCCGCGGCACACGGGTTGCTCGTGCCGTCGGATGCCGTCGCAGACACCTTTCTGTCCAGGGGATTCGACGCATCGCGGCTTGTGCGCCACCGTTACGGGTTCGATCCCGCCACGATCCGGGTTCCGGCCCGTGACGAGACGGCGAGGCCATTCACCGCGGTCTTCCTCGGCAGATGCGAACCCCGCAAGGGGCTCCACTACGCGCTCGACGCGTGGCTTTCCTCGAGGGCAAGCGAGTCGGGGAAGTTCCTCATCTACGGCGACTTTGTGCCGGGTTATCGGGAACTGCTCGCGCAACGACTGGCTCACCCCTCGGTTGAGGTGAGGGGGTTCACCGACAGGCCGGCCAGGGTGTACGCGCAGGCGGATGTTCTGTTGTTGCCGTCGGTCGAGGAGGGCAGCGCGCTCGTCACCTACGAGGCGCAGGGCGCCGGGGTAATTCCGCTGGTCTCGCAGGCGAGCGGTGCTGTGGTTCAGCACGCGGTCAACGGGCTGATCCACCGGGCAGGCGACGTGAGCGCGCTCGGCTCACAGATCGACCTCGTCTACGGCAGCCAGCGCTGGCGCCGAGCGCTCCGTAGTGGCGTCCTCTCCCAGGCGCCGAGCCTCACCTGGCAGGCCGCGAACGCTGTGCTCGTCGACGGCTACCGTCGGGTGATCGACGGGCTCCGCCCCGGCGGATATCGTGGCAGACCCTCGGAACTTCACCCGGGAACGGGCGAGTACCCCGACCTCGATGAGGGATTCACGAACACCCGTGAGGCGACCGGAACCGTGCCATGTCCGCGATCGGGATCCCCGTGGCTGCCGAGTCGAGGGGGCAGGGTGCATGGTGCTTCCGGCTGACGTCACCCTCGTTATCTGCTCGCGTCAACGGCCTGAGCTGCTGAGGGACGCGCTCGTCTCCATCGCGGCCGCGACGCCGCCCGATGTCGATGTTCTTGTTGTCGATTCAGGATCGACGACGGATGCCACGGGGCAGGTGGCAGCGGATGCCGGCGTTCGCAGCGTGCGCACCGACGTGAAGGGGCTGAGCATCGCCCGCAACCTGGGCCTCGAGGCATCCGATCGCGAAATCGTGGTCTACACGGATGACGACTGCGTTGCGACCCCCGGCTGGATCGACGCCATGCTGCAGCATTTCGATACACCAGACATCGGAGTCGTGACCGGGCGCATGCTCGATCACACCAAGGTGGGATCGGACGAGGTGTATCGGCACAAGCTGGAGTTCTCCGACGTCGCCGGCGGTCTCGACGCGGGGCACGGTGCGCTGATGGCCTTTCGGCGGGCGTCGATTCTCGCGATCGGTGGCTTCGACGACATTCTGGGCGCAGGGAGGGATCTCGCCGGAGCTGAGGATCTCGACGCGTTCTGCCGGATGATCGACGCGGGCTGGAAGGTCGTGCACGAGCCGGAGAGCGTCGTGCACCACACCTTCACCCGGGTGGGGGAGAACTATCGGGAGCTGCTTCACGGCTACGGCCTCGGCATGGGCGCGCTCGTCAACAAGTGGCTGAGGCTCGACAGCGCGGTGGGCCTCGTGATGCTGCCCACTGTCCTCTCCCGCCAGCTCAGGAAGGCTGCTCGGGCGTTCCCGCGGAACCGGGCGAGAGCGAGGGCCGAACTGGCGATGTTCACCGGCATTCTGCGCGGATTCGCCCTGGCGTCGCGCCTTCCGCTCGACGGGAAGCTCTTCGTCGACACCACCCGTCCAGAGCCGATCGTGCTGCCCGATGCCGTCGCCGACGGCGGGCGCACGGACCGCTCCGTCGCGACCTCCACCGGTGTCGCCGCGTCGACCTCAGCGCAAGGAGAGATCGATGGCTCCTGACGTTGTCGTGCAACCCCTGAGGGTGCTCGACGAGAAATTTCTCGTCAACGAGGTGGCGTTCCGGCTGGCCCGGCCTGCCCTCACCATGATTCTCGACGGGGCCGGGCTGCGGCGAGACGACGGCACCATCGATGCCGATCTCGTTCGCGCGATCGTCGCCGAGCGCATTACGGCGGAGCCGGCCATGCTGCAGCGGTTGATGCGTGTGGCGTTCGGTCTGGCCACCCCGGCGTGGGTGCCGGCGGGGAGCGTCGACCTCAACTGGCACGTCACGATCCTGCCGGGGACATACCCGAGCGGACCCGACGCGAGCCTCCTCGCGGGTGCCGCCAACAGGCTCGACCTCTCCCGGCCGCTCTGGTCGTTCACGGTCGCCGACCTCGACGACGGCACGATCGCGATCGTGGGGGTCATCCACCACAGTGTCGGCGATGGAATCCAGGGCGTGCGCATGGTCTCGAGCCTGCTCGCCGACCAACCGGCAATGCCCGCCGGTGTGCGGAACGCGGGCGGCACGGTATCCGGTGCCGTCGTCGGCCGGGCGCCCCGAACGCAACTCGAACTGGTGAGGGGACACTACGCCGCCTGGCGGTCCCAGCATGCAACGGTGGGCGATGCGTGGCGTGACTTCCGCCGCAAGCCGGTCGCTAAACGGCTCAAACGCACCGCCGGGCGCCTGACCCGCCCGCTCAAAAATATCTACCTGGTGCGGTCGGGACGGGCGGAGCAACTCATCCCGCCACGGCAGTTCCGTATGTTCGTGGTGCCGGCCCCGGTCGTGAAGACGCTGGCGTCCCGGTTCGGAGTGTCACCGACCGCGCTCACGGTTTCCGCCGCGTTCTCCGCGCTCGCCGCCGTCGAACCGGAGCGGGAGGGCTATGCGCTGTCCGTGCCGTTGTCGCTCCAACGGGAGGCCTCCGCACGAAACCACATCTCGATGGTGAGGATTGACGTGGGCGAGGTGACGGATTTCGCCGGTGTCGTGGCATCCGTCTCCGACTCCCTCAGCTCGGCGGTGAGGACGCCGGGGAGCACCGGCAGGACCACCGCGATGTCGCCAGTGGATGAGGCCGGGTACGCGTCCCACCTGCCGATGCACCCGCGCCGCCAGTACTTCGGCCCGGCGGAGGTGACGTCGATCACCCTCTGGCCGGTGCTCGACCTCGACGACCGAATGGCGGTATTCACCACGAGTTACGCCGCGAGCTTTGCCGTCGCCGTTGTGACGACGGCGGCAACAGACATCGATCGGGTGACGGATGCCCTGGCTCGCGTCTTCGATCCGTCCGAGGTTCCAGCCGGGGCGTCAGTTCCGGTCGAACGAACAGAGGTGGTGCCAGGTGGCGTCTAAGGGAATACGTGGTGTGTTGCGGTCCGTGCTTGACCCGCGGACCGCGCTGCATCTCATCAGGGTTGCGCATTTTTACGGGTACAGCCATGTGCAGCAGGTGCGGAAGCTGAACCGGGGAGACGCCGTGTCGTTCGCCCCGACCGTGTCGTTCCGCAACGCTGAGCGCATCTTCCTGGGTTCCGGCACGCACATCGGCGAGGGCAGCGTGATCTGGGCGGGCAACTCCCGGTCGCGCGTGATCCTCGGGGAGAAGTGCCTGCTTGCGCCGCACGTGACGATCACCGCGTCGAACTACGGCATCGTCGAGGGAACGCCGGTGATGGACCAGGCGAAAATCGAGAAGGACATCGTGATCGGGCCGGGCGCCTGGCTCGGCGCGAACGTTGTCGTCACGGCCGGCGTCACCATCGGCGCTGGCGCGATCGTCGGCGCTGGCGCGATCGTCACGCGTGATCTTCCGGCGAACTGCATAGCGGGAGGCGTTCCGGCGAAAGTGCTCGGGCACCGTCCCCGGCCGGATGAGCGTGAAGCGACGGATGTCGTCCAGCCGGGAGGCGAATCGGCGCCAGCACGCCACGCCCTCAGCGCGGACCGGGCGGGGATCTCATGACCGGCCAGCCGACGGTCTCCGTCATCATCGTGAACTACAACACCCGTGATGCCACGCTCGAGTGCATCGAATCGGTCTTCGCTGAAACCGTCGCAGCGACCGGGGCAGACCCTGCTGTTCCACTCCCACTCGACGGGCTCACGGTGATTGTCGTCGACAACGGCTCCGTTGACGGCAGCGCTGATGCGATCAGGGAGCGGTTTCCCGCAACGGTCGTCATCGAAGCGGGGGAGAACCTGGGCTTCGCCCGCGGCGTCAACCGCGGAGTCGCCGCGTCGACGGACGACTACGTGTTGCTGCTCAACCCCGATACCGTCGTTCTTCCGGGCTCCCTTCGCGCGCTCGTGTCGTTCGCCGTCGAGCATCCGGAGTACGGACTTTTCGGCGGGCGCACACTCCGAACGGATGGGGTCGTCGACCCGAGTTCCTGCTGGGGGGAACCGACCCTGTGGTCGCTGACCTCGTTTGCGCTCGGCCTGTCGACGGCGTTCAAGCACTCGCTGCTCTTCGATCCGGAATCGCTCGGGACGTGGAAGCGTGACAGCGTTCGCGAAGTGCCCATCGTGACCGGGTGTCTCGCCCTGATCCTCAGGGAGAAGTTTCTTGCGATCGGTGGGATGGACGAACGGTTCTTCCTCTACGGCGAAGACGCCGAGTTCTCGGTGCGCGCACGCCGGGCCGGCCTCCGCCCGGTGATCGTCCCGACGGCCGTCATCGTGCACGACGTCGGCGGGTCGACCGGCGACTCCGGCCGAAAAATGAGCCTCGTCATGGCGGGCAAAGCGACACTGCTGCGCACCTCCTGGACGCCGGCCCGTGCTCGGGCTGGAATCGCGCTGCTGCAGGTCGGGGCCCTCGTTCGCGGAGCGCTCGAGGTAGTGACCCGGAGCCCCAAAAAAACCTGGCTCACCGTGTGGCGGTCGCGGACGAAATGGCGCCAGGGCTACCCGGAGGCCGAGGCGACGCTGTTCGGGCGAACCCCGCGGGACAACGTCGGTGCAATGCCCGATGCCGCGTCGGCTGGCACACCCGCTGGCGCGCCCGCTGGCGCGCCTCCTGGCACGGCCCGTTCCCGGCGGCGCGCCGACCGTCCGCTGCGGGTTGAAGCTGAACCCGCGTTCCGGACTCGGCACGCCAACCCGTATAACGCGGCGCTCTACTCGGCCATGTCACCGCACGATGCCGAGGTGCGCGATCTCAGCTACCTGCGACTGCTGGTCGGCAGGACCGACATCGTGCACCTGCACTGGCCCGACCTCACCTTCCTCTCCGGTCCCCGCCGGTGGCGGCAGGTCGCCAGGCTCGTGCTCTTCTTCACTTTTCTCCGGGTCGCGAGGCTGCGTGGCACCAAGCTGGTCTGGACCGTGCACAACGTGTCGTCGCACGAAAGCCGGTCCACCCCGCGTATCCGTGCCTGGTACTCGAGGCTGCTGGTCCGGAACGTCGACGGGATCATCGCCCTGACGAGCGAGGGCATCAGCGCGGCGAGGAACGGCTACCCCGAACTCGGGCGCGTTCCGGCGTTCGTCACACCGCACGGGCACTACCGCGACAGCTACGACCTGTCGGCGACCCGGGAAGAGGCCCGCGCGGCGCTCGGTCTGCCGCCCGAGTCGATCGACGCCACCGTGTTGCTCAGTGTCGGTCAGATCCGGCACTACAAGAACGTGCCGCATCTCGTCGACGTGTTCTCACGCCGCGGTGTCCGGGTTCTGGCCGGCGCGGAGTCCGACGCCAGCCAGAGGGAGATCCTCGCCATCGCGGGGAAACCGGCGGATGACGCGTTGCGGGCCGCGATCACGGCATCCGCCTCGAACGACGTGGTTCTCGACCTCGAGTTCCTCCCGGACGAGCGGCTTGCGACCTGGCTGCGCGCCGCCGATGTGGTTGTGCTGCCGTACTCAAAGATTCAGAACTCGGGTTCGGCGATTCTCGCGCTCAGTGCGGACCGACCGGTCGTTGTTCCCGCGCTCGGGGGGATGGCTGAGCTGCGGGACCAGGTCGGCGCCGACTGGGTCTACACCTTTGAGGGCGAGCTCACCGCCGACGTGCTCGACGATGTCGTTCTCTGGCTGCGTAACACCGACCGCGGCGAGAGCCCTGACCTCTCAGCCCTGGACTGGTCCACCGTTGCCGGCCAGACCGTCGCGGCCTATCGCGCGGTGCGGGGCGCATCCGCCCGACACCGCCCACCCACCCGATTCGGCCCACCCGCCGAACACCACCCTCACTGACGAAGGACCAGCTCTCATGTCACGTTCACAACCGGCTGGAGGTACCAGGTCGCGCCGTGCGGCATCCGTTGCCATCGGCATTCTTGCGCTCAGCATCCCACTCACCGTCGCTACGCCCGCGTGGGGTGCTGAGACGATCCCTTCCGTGATCGCGTCGCACGAGGCGGACAAGCCACCCGTCTCGGCGGGATCGGCGAACCGTCCGTGGGATGGACCAGCCGTCGCCGTGATCGACAGCGGCGTGAGCGTGCATACCGACCTCAACGTCGCCGCGCAGATCAACTGCACGGGGTCGGGAACGGCGGCGGATGCCAACGGCCATGGAACAGGCGTGTCCGGGTTCATCGGCGCCATCGACGACGACAAGGGGATCGTCGGCGTCGCTCCCGGGGTACCGATCTACTCGATCCGGATTCTCGACGCGAAGAACAGGGGGACGCCAGACATGTTCGTCTGCGCGACCAACTGGCTGAAGGCGAACGCGGCGCGGTACAACATCCGGGTGGCGAACCTCAGCATCGGATTCCCTGGTTCGGATGACGGCAACTGCGGCCGCACCAACAACGACGTTGCACACCGGGAGATCTGCGACCTCACCGCGGCGGGGATTGTCGTGGTCGCCGGTGCCGGCAACAGCGCAACCGACCTCGCATCGACCATCCCCGCCGCGTACGACGAGGTGCTTGCGGCGACAAACGTCGTTAATTACGACGGCAAACCCGGCGGCCTCGGCTCACCTCCCTGCTCGGGAGTGACCGCGCCCGACGACAAACCGGCCTCGAAGAGCAACTACGCCGTCTCCACCGCGGACAGGGCGCACACGATAGCGGCCAACGGCACCTGCCCGTATACGACGAAGAAGGGCAACGGATACGACTTCATCCAGTCGGGCACGAGCATGTCGAGCGCGGCGGTGACCGGCGTTGTGCTCAATTGCCTCAGGCCCGGCGGCGCCTGTGTCGGAAAGTCAGTGCCTGAGGTGCGACAGACGGTCATCGCTCAGGCGCGGGCCGCCGCGGTCAACCGTGGGCGGGTATTCGCCGGCGATCCGCTGAGCCAGGTGGGCAACAAGTACTTCGGATACTTCGCATCGACAGTGCCAGCCGGATCTGTGCCGACGCCGACGCCAACGCCAAGCCCAACACCCACGCCGACCCCGACACCCACGCCGACACCGAGTCCGACACCGACCCCGACACCGAGTCCGACGCCCACGCCGACGCCCACGCCGACGCCCACGCCGACGCCGACGCCGGACACGACCAAACCCTCCGTGACCATCACGTCACCGGCATCCGGTGCGACGGTCTCAGGAACGGTTTCCGTCAGGGCGCAGGCCAGTGACAACGTCCGCGTGACGGGCGTCACCTTCTGGGTCGGGACGGTGCGGGTGGCGACCGGAGTGCAGGTCTCGCCCGGTGTCTGGGAGGCGACGATCAACTCGGCTGCGTACCCGAACGGCACCTACTCCGCGACGGCGAGGGCGACGGATGCCCGCGGCAACGTCGGAGTCAGCCCGGCGCTCTCGTTTCGGGTCACCAACTGACGGAGCACGGGTGTCCGGGCCACGCGGCAACCGTTGCTCGGACGGAAAGGGTCGAACTCGCGGTAGCTCCGACGAAAAGGGTCGTGTTTGCTCGTGAGGTCTCGCCCTTTGTGGCCGAGCAGCGTCGGAGCAACCCGTTGTGGCCGAGCAGCGCCCGCTGAACCACGCGAGCCTCGCCACTAAACTGAGGCCGTGGCAAAACTCTACTTCCGGTACGGCGCGATGAACTCGGGCAAAAGCACGGCTCTCCTTCAGGCGGCGTTCAACTACGAAGAGCGCGGCCACCAGGTCCTCCTCGCCAAGCCCGCCGTCGACACCAAGGGCAACAACAACATTGAGAGCCGGCTCGGCGTCGCTCGTCCCGTCGACTTCATCATCGAACCGGATGCTGACGCGTACGCCCTGTTCGCTCTGCATCGGGCGCGCGCGCTGGCCGAGTCGGCCACCGACATTTCCTGCCTGCTCGTCGACGAGGCACAGTTCCTCAGCGACGCACAGGTGGACGATCTCCTCCGCATCGCGCTGCTCGAGGGGATACCGGTGATGGCTTACGGCATCCGTACCGATTTTTTGACCATGGCGTTTCCTGGAAGCCGCCGCCTGCTCGAGGTCGCACACAGCCTCGAGGAGCTCAAGACGATCTGCCGCTGTGGCCGCAAGGCGATCTTCAACGGCCGACGGGTCGGTGACCGGTTCATCTTCTCGGGTGACCAGGTTGCGATCGACGGCGTTGAGGTGGAGTACGAGTCGCTCTGCGGTGCGTGCTACCTGCAGGAGTCCGGCGGAAAGCTCGCCCCGCGCCCGTCACGGTAACGCGCGAGCCGGTTTTCGCGCCACAAAGTGTTCGTGGGCCGCGCACCGGATCAGCGGTGCACGGCCCACGCGTCTGTCTGAGACCGCGGTCGACCGAGAGCTAGACGTGAACGCTCGACGGCGACTGTGCGCCGCTGTTGAACCGCGGCTCCTTGCCCCGAAGCCGGCCGATCAGCAGGATCAGGCCGACAATGAGGAGGCCAAGCACGAGGCCGGCGATGAAGGAGACGAGGGTGTCGCCGAGCCAGACGACCACGGCGCCGAGGGGTGCGAGGGCATGCTCGATGCCGTGGATGAAGTCACCGATGAGGGGGACGCCAACCTCGCTGAGGTTCTCGAGGATCAGGTGGCCTCCGACCCAGAGCATGGCGACGGTCCCGACGATGCTGATGATGCGGAACACGGCGGGCATCGAGCGGACAATCCGGACACCGGTGTGCCTGACGCGCTTGTCCTGGTTCTTCACCATGCTCAAGCCGATGTCGTCGATCTTCACCAGCAGGGCAACGGCGCCGTAGACGACAGCGGTCATCATGAGCGCGATCACGGCGAGGACGCCGAGGGTCGCCCAGATTCCCATGTCGGGGTCGAGGCTCGCGAGCGAGATCAGCATGATCTCGGTGGAGAGGATTAGGTCGGTGCGCACAGCGCCGCCGACCAGCTTCTTCTCATCGCGCGCACCCTCGTCGGCATGGCCGTGGTGCAGGCCGAACCACTCGAGCACCTTCTCAGCGCCTTCAAAGCAGAGGTATGCGCCGCCGATGATCAGCAGATACGGCAGGACCCAGGGCGCGAACGCCGTCAGCAGGAGGGCGATCGGGATGATGATGATGAACTTGTTCCGCAGGGACCCAAGCGCGATCTTCCCGACGACCGGCAGCTCTCGCGCCGGCGTGAGTCCCTGCACGTACTGGGGGGTCACGGCGGCGTCATCGATCACAACGCCGGCCGTTTTTGCTGACGCCTTGAGTGCGGCGGTCAGAATGTCATCGACGACGGCGAGCAAGCCTACCGACATGGGTCTCCTTCAAATGGTGGGAGGACAACTCTACCGACCGTTATCCGGCGTTTCCTGCAAGGGCAGGGGGCTCCCGCGCCGCTACCTCTGTGTGATAGCGGCGACAGCGTCGCGCCCGGGCAGAGGAATCGCCGCGGTGTGTCAAGTCCCTGCCGGCGTCCTCTTTCTCGGCGTAACTTCCCTCGGACATTTCACCTTCGAAGGAGACACTTCCATGCCAAGTCGCAACACTGTAGTCCGCAGCATGCACGACATCGGCCTCGCCGCGTGGTTCGGCGGGTCGCTGATGGGGGCCGTCGGCCTCAACGGCGCCACGGCGAAAGCCAGTTCATCGGCCGAGGGCCTGAAGCTCGCTTCCATCGGTTGGGCGCGTTGGGCTCCCGTCGAGATCGCCGCGATAGTGATGCACGGCATCGGCGGCATCGGTCTCATCGGCGGCAACAAGGAACGCCTCAAGAACCAGGAGGAGAGCCGGACCAACACGGCGGTGAAGCTGGGAATCACGATTGCCGCGGGTGCGGCATCCGTGATCTCCGGGATTCTGGGCGGCATTATCGCGAAGCACGCAGACGAGGGCGCCGAGGGGATCACCGAACCGGCGCCGGAGGCATCCGACAGCCTGCAGACCGCGCAGCGGGTGCAGAAGGTATTGCAGTGGGTGACGCCGGCCCTCACGCTCGTGATGATCGTGCTCGGTGCCCAGCAGGGGGAGCAGCAGCGACCGGTGAAGGGTCTCTACGAGACGACCGCGCGGATGTTCCGGCGCTAGGCGTCGCGGGGCGCTCAGGTCGTCGGGCGTGGCGGCCGACTCATCGCTCGCCACGCCCGGGGCTACCTCGACGTCGAATAAAGCTGGACACTAGATAGGTTAGGCATGCCATACTTAGGCAATGCTTACCACCACGGATGTCCCGGTCGCCGCGTCGGCCCGTGTCGCCCCTTCACGGGTGCGGACCAGCGCGACGGCGGCGGCGGGTGGCGTCCCGGTGCGCGCGGTGAAGCCGGCTGCGCGCCCATATGCCGTCACCGTCACCGGCATCGAGGAACTCACGCCAACGTTCCGCCGGGTGACGTTCACCGGCGCGGAACTCCACGAGTTCGGCACTGACGGCCTCGACCAGAGGGTCAAGGTCATGCTGCCCCTCCCCGGGATCGGTTTCACCCCGCTGGACGCGAACAACTGGTACGGCGCCTGGCGCGAGCTGCCCGACGAGAAGCGCAACCCGCTCCGTACATACACGGTCCGCGCCGTTCGCCCCGAACTCCGCGAGATCGACATCGACTTCGTCGCGCACGGCGATTCGGGTCCGGCCTCCCGCTGGGTCACTCACGCCCAGCCCGGTGACGAGCTCATCGTCGTCGGCCCCACCGTGCGTACAGACGGACTGGTTTCCGGCGTCGAATGGAAGCCCGGCGACGCCACGAGCGTCCTGCTCGCCGGTGATGAGACCGCTGCGCCCGCCATCTGCTCGATCGTCTCGTCCCTTCCGCGCGACGCCAGAGGTTGTGCCTTCATCGAGGTGCCGACGATTGCGGATGCTCTCCCGATCGACGCCCCCGACGGCATCCACGTGACCTGGCTGGCCCGCGGCGACGCTGCCCACGGTTCGGCACTCGACCCGGCCGTCCGGGCCTGGACCGACAACTTCATTACAGACGGTCACCGGGGCGAACGCCTCGCCGATGTCGACATCGACAACGGGATCCTCTGGGAAGTCCCTGATCCGGCAAGCCACTCCGGTGGACTGTACGCCTGGCTCGCCGGTGAAGCCGGCGTGATCAAGACACTCCGCCGGTTCCTGGTCTCCGAGACCGGACTCGACAGGCACCAGGTCGCCTTCATGGGCTACTGGCGCGTCGGGCGGGCCGAAAGCTAACCACAGCTGACCAGCGCGCAGCGCCCACTCAGCTCCATCACCCCCCCCCTTTCCTGACGGTCCTGCCGCACGGCATCCGTCTCGATTCCACCCGCATCTTTCGAAAGGAAACACCGATGCGCACCACCCCATTCACGCGAGGCGCAGCCGTTCTCGCAGCGGCAACCGCGAGCGTGCTTGTACTCTCCGGCTGTGCGACAGGCGGAGATGAGAAGAAGGATGCCGCGGCATCCGACAGTTCAGCCTTCCCCGTCACTATTGAAAGCGCGCTCGGCGACGCTGTCATCGAAAGCGCACCAGAGAACGTCGTCACCATCGGCTGGGGTTCCGCCGACACGGCGATCGCTCTCGGCACGACACCAGTGGGTGTCGAGGCCGCTACCTGGGGTGGCGACGAGGACCTGTACTTCCCGTGGGTTCGTGAAGCGATCGAGGAAAAGGGCGACGAGCTGCCGGCGACGTTCAACGTCTACCCGGAGATCGACGTCGAGGCAGTGCTCGAACTCGCTCCAGACCTGATTCTCGCGCCGCAGTCCGGCATCTCCGAGGACGAGTTTGCGACGCTGAGTGAGATCGCTCCTGTCGTGGCATACCCGGACGCCGCGTGGCGCACCACCTGGGATGAGCAGATCGAGATCATCGGCAAGGCGCTCGGCAAGAGCGACGAGGCAGCCGACCTCATCACCGGTATCGAAGACGACATCGCCGAGGCCGCCGCCGAGCACCCCGAGTTCGCCGACGTGAGCTTCGCCTACGTCTACACCGCCGAGCCCGGCGCACTCTCGCTCTACCAGGCGGGCGACTCGCGCGTCGACCTCATCTCGGGCCTCGGCCTGACGATGGACGAGACGGTCGCCGAGGTTCCGCTCACGGAGGGCAGCTTCAGCTCCACCGTCGGCCTCGAACGCGCCGACCTGCTCGACAACGTCGACGTGCTCTTCACCTGGTTCAACGACGAGGAGAACCAGAAGCTCATCGAGGCGCAGCCGCTCTTCGCGCAGATTCCCGCCTTCCAGAGCGGTGCCTACGTGCCGAGCGTCGACAACCAGCTGGGCATGGCGTCGAGCATGATCACGCCGCTGAGCGTGCCGTGGGCTCTCGACAAGTACATTCCCTTCATTGAGGATGCTGTCACCAAGGTCGCCAAGTAACCTCACGTTGCTCCAGAGATGACCGCGACGGTTGCGCCGACGAGCGCCGGGCTGACCCCCGGCGCTCGTCGGCGTACACCGAAGCTCGCGACCGGGCTGGTCATCGCTCTCGTCGCGCTCGTGCTCATCGCCATGCTGAGCCTCGCCGTCGGCAACAAGTACGTTCCGCTGCCCGACGTCTGGGACGCCCTGTTCGCGCCGGGCGACACCTACGCAGACACCGTCGTCGCCAGCCGGATTCCGCGCACGATCCTCGGCCTGCTCGTCGGCGCCGCTCTCGCGGTTGCCGGCGGCGTGATGCAGGGCCTCACCCGCAACCCGCTCGCGGACCCCGGGCTGTTCGGCGTCAACACCGGTGCCGCAGCGGCCATCGTCACCGCCACAGCGCTCGGTGTGAGCGGTGCGATGAGCGTGTGGATCGCCCTGCCAGGCGCGTTCATCGCCGTCGTCATCGTCTACCTCATCGGCACCGGCCGCGGCCGTGGGACACCGGTACGGCTCGTGCTCGCCGGAGTGGTCGTGTCGAGCGTGCTGGCCGCGTACATCCAGGCGGTGTCGCTCAGCCTCCCCCGGGTATTCGACACGTACCGCTTCTGGGTGATCGGCTCGCTCGCCGGTCGCGATCCCGATGTCATCCTGGATGTCCTGCCGTTCATCGTCGTCGGGCTCGTCCTCGCGATCGCACTGTGCGGCTCGCTCAACGCGCTTGCGCTCGGTGATGACACGGCGCGGGCGCTCGGCGCCCACGTCGGGCGGACCCGGCTCCTCGGCGCTGTCGCGACGACGCTGCTGTGCGCGGCGGCGACCGCGGCGGTCGGCCCGATCTCGTTCGTCGGGCTCGCCGTGCCGCACATCGTCCGCAGCTTCACGGGGGCAGACCACCGCTGGCTGCTGCCGTACTGCCTCGTCGCCGGCCCAGCGCTGCTGCTCGCCGCCGACATCCTCGGCCGCATCATTGTCAGTCCTGCCGAACTGATGGTCGGCGTGATCACCGCGTTCGTCGGCGGGCCGATCCTGCTGCTCGCGGTGCGCCGGATGAAGGCCGCCGTATGACCGGGGCGTGGGCGGACGGTCGCCGCGACACTTCGGCTTTAGGTGACACTTCGTGCGGGTCGCGGGGGGCAACACCCGCAGCAACTGTCACTCGAGCCAGCGCTGCGCGCGGGCCCCGGTCTTTAGGTGACACTTCGTGTGGGTCACGGGGCGCAGCACCCGCAGCAAGTGTCACTCGAGCCAGCGCTGCGTGCGGGCCCCGGGCTTTAGGTGACACTTCGGGTGGGTGGCGGGGCGCGACACCCGCAATAAGTGTCACTCGAGTCAGAACCCGAGCGGATGCCACACCCCGCGCAGGTGCCACCGCCCCGGCGCGCCCGCACGCGGAGGTGACCGCATGACCGGGGCGTCGCTCACCGGTGAGGCACGGGTCGCGACCCGCAGCACGCCCTCGCCGGTGCTCCGGGCGGGCACCTGGCTGAGCCTCGCGGTGCGGCCGCGCTCTCTCGCGCTTGGCGGCATCCTGATCGTGGCGATTCTCGTCACCGGGCTGCTCACGCTCACCCTCGGCAAACTCGGGATCGCGTTCGGCGACCTCGTGCCGACGCTGCTCGGCGAGGGCGAGCGTCGCGATGAGGTCGTGCTCACCGCATTCCGCGGGCCACGGCTGATCGTCGGCATCGCCGCAGGCGCGGCCCTCGCCGTTTCGGGCGCGCTGTTCCAGACCGTCACGCGCAACCCGCTCGGCAGCCCCGACGTGATCGGACTCACCGCGGGCGCCTCCGCGGGCGCCGCCGCCTTCGGCCTGCTCTGGCAAGGCATCCTGCCGCTGCCCGTCGGCGCCCTCGTCGGTGCCTTCGCCGCGATGGCCCTCGTCTTCTTCGGCACGGGCACCGGCTTCTCCTCACCATCGAGGATGCTCCTGATCGGCATCGGCGTCTCCGCCATGTCGCTCGCGTTCGTGCAATGGGTGCTCGTCCGTGCCGGCCGTGAGCAGGCGACGGTGCTCGCCACCTACCTCAACGGCAGCCTCGCAGCCCGCGACTGGGACCACGCCGCGACCATCTGGGTCGCCATCGTCGTGCTGATTCCGTGCGCGCTTTTGCTCAGCCGCCGACTGCAGCTGGTCGAGATGGGCGATGAGCAGGCGGATGCCCTCGGCGCACGTTCCACCTCTGCCAGGGCGCTGTCGATTCTGGTCGCCATCGGCCTCGCGACAGCTGCGGTCAGTGTCGCAGGACCGATCTCCTTCATCGCACTGGTCGCTCCGCAGATCGCCAGGCGGCTCAGCCGGAGCGCTGGCCCGAACATTCTCGCGAGCGCACTCATGGGCGCGTTCCTGCTGAGTCTCGCCGACCTGCTGACGCAGCAGCTGCCCATCCCCGTGACCCTGCCGGTCGGGGTGCTCACGGCGGTTCTCGGCGGTATCTATCTCGGCTACCTGCTGGTGGCACAGTGGCGGAAGGGAACGATCTGATGCGGATGCTGGTGCGTCGTGCTGAGAGAGAATCCGGACAGATTGCAAACGTGGACAAGGGGACAGGCTGATGGCATCCGCTGCACTGATTAACGCGCGGGAGGGCGAAAGCCGACTTGCCGCGCGGAACCTGCGCCTCGCCTACGACAAGCGGGTCGTCGTCGAGGATCTCTCGATCGACCTGCCCGACGGCGGGTTCACGATCATCGTCGGGCCCAACGCCTGTGGAAAATCGACGCTGCTCAAGGCGCTCGCGAGGACACTGGCTCCGGAGTCAGGCACTGTGTTGCTCGGCGGCAAGCCGATTACCTCGTATCGGAGCAAGGCCGTCGCGCGTGAACTCGCGATGCTGCCGCAGAGCCCGATCGCCCCGGAGGCGATCACCGTGCGCGACCTCGTCGGGCGCGGGCGCTACCCGCACCAGGGGTTGCTTCAGCAGTGGTCGCACGCCGACGAGCGTGCCGTGGCCGATGCGCTCGAGTCGACAGGGTGTGCCGACCTGGCGGAGCGCTACGTATCCGAGCTCTCCGGCGGACAGCGGCAGCGGGTCTGGATCGCGATGGTGCTTGCCCAGCAGGCCGAACTGCTGCTGCTCGACGAGCCGACGACGTTCCTCGACATCGCGCACCAGTACGAGGTGCTCGAACTGTGCGCGGCGCTCCACAGCGAGGGACGCACCCTCGTCGCCGTGCTGCACGATCTGAACCAGGCCGCCCGGTACGCCACCAATCTCGTGGTGATGAAGGACGGCGGCATTGTGGCATCCGGCGATCCCGGCGAGATCCTGACGGCGGAGCTCGTGCACGACGTGTTCGGTCTCTCCTGTGTCATCATCGCCGACCCGGTGACCGGTACCCCCATGGTGGTGCCACAGGCGGGACGCGCCCAGGCATAACCCCCGGACCGGTGTCTGCCCGGCCGGTTCCGGTCGCGGTAGTCTGGCTCGGTGAGCGCACCGCGGCGTCGCTCGCGCTCGACGGGGGGAGGGGACCGGTGACCGGCATATTCGATGGCGACAGGCCACAGCCTGCACGCGGCGAACCAGGGCAGCCCCGGCGCGGAGAACCGCAGCGACCGCTCGCGGGCGACGCGGCGGCATTCGCGCGACCGCTCGAACCCCGGCTTCCGTCGACGCTCACCACCAGGGAAGCCCGCCGCGCGAACGCCGAACTCAGCCCGACGCGGCCGCACGGAGTGACCGGAAAGAAGCCAAAGCCAGCCAGGCCGGCGAAGGCTCCGAAGCAGGCTCGGGCGGGGAAGGCGTCGCGAGCGTCCGCCGCCGTGGCGTCTCCGAAACCGTCCAGGTCCGAGAAACCGTCCAGGTCCGAGAAACCGTCCAAGCCCGGGAAAGCGTCGAGGCCCGCTGGCGGAATCGGCACCGGTAAACGGCCCACGGGCAGGAAGAGCCGCGGGCCCGGCCGGTTCGACGGGAACCGTGCGCTGACCGTGAGCGTCGCGAGCCTCGCCGTCCTCTCGCTGATCGTGGTCGGCATCCTGCTGTGGACGAAGAACCAGAACCCGACTCTCGAGCGATCGATGTTCGAGGCGTACCAGTCCCAGCAGCGCGAGCTGGATTCGATTGCCGGCGCTGCGGCATCCGATATCGAATCGTTTGCCGAACTCCATGCCGAGGCATCCGCTCTCAACGCGGCGGCCGGAGCCGCCCTCGCCGCGGTGACGGGATTCACGGACGAGCAAGCGCGACTCACCGCCGAGACAGCCCGGGTTGCGTTCGAGTCGAGCATCGCAGCCCAGTCGCCGACGCGGCAGGCCGGTGACACCGACGCCGATGCCGACGAGGCACTCAACGCCGACTCGAGTGTGGAGGACCTGGCCCGCGGCATCAACATGCTCAACGCCGAGGCCTTGCTTCTCGAGTCAGAGGCCGAGACCGCCGCCACGGCGCTCACGACCCTCACCACGGCCCGCGACACGTTCGTCGCGGCGATGACCGCCTTCGGTTCGACAATTCCCGAGGCCGCCGACGGTGTCATCGACGCGAATGCGGATGCTGATTCCGCCCTCGCGGATGCCGTCACCACGGCGGTCACCGCATTGACCACGGCACTGGAGGCCGGGCAACCCGGTGTGGCGGAGCTGCAGGCGTACGCGAACGCGGCGAGTGCGCTGCAGGCCGAGCAGGTCCGTCTCGATTCGGAGGCGGTGACGGAGGAGGCGGAACCGGACTCCGAGGTCGATGCCGACGCCGCTCCTCGCGTGGCCCCGCGGACGCCGAGCCGCCCCCGGTCGACGACGCCTCCCGTAACTCCGTCGCCCACACCCGCGCCACCGGTCGACGACGACACGACCCCTCCCGGTGGTGAGGGTGGGACCGGTGAGGACGCAGACCCGGACCCGCGTGAACCACAAGCCTGACCGGGCGGCATCCCCGCTTATACCACCGCCAGCGTCACCAATCAACCGTGCACGACCCGCGCGATCGAGGAGTAAGCAGGGGTAACAGGCGCAGGTTGGGGGTGGATGTTATGGACCGGTCAGGTTCCTCCGCATTCATGAATCTGGTGCCTGCTCGCTTCGACGGGTCGCGCGGCATGCGTGGTCTGTCCTGGCGGGGTGGCATCCAATTCGGCCAGAGCGGATGAGAAGAACAGGCTGCTCGGCGGAGTGGTTGATGGCGTGAAATTCCACCGTTGACGCTCCGCTGGGCGGCAGCGACGGGGCGGCATCCGTTGCGTTTTCGTGTGTATCGTGCGGGGCGTCGTATGGATTCCGTGAGAGTCGATGTCTGCCGCCTCGGCGCGGGCTACTACTGAGTCATGACCACTTTTACCGGCCCGTTAACCGGGCCAATCGAACACCCCGCCGCTGCAGTCGTCGCATGACCCTCACCTCGATTCTGCCGACCCTGCGGCGATCCATTCCCGACCCGCTGAGGGTCGACGCCTGGCCGCAGCACACCAGCGCAACCGTCACTGACCTCACGGTCGCCGGGGTCTCGATGGTCCGCCTCGTTGAACTCTGCCAGACGCCCTGCGTGCACACCGGGGTTGCTGTGCTTCCGGGCACGAACGGTAAGGCCAACCCGAAACGGGATGCCGCCGTGGTCGTCGTGCGCGTCACCGCCGTCCTGACGAACTGGGACGCAGAACGCGTTGTTCTTATCGACGCCTGCCTCGACTCGGTCCCCGTCCTGTGGGCGGAGATGCGGCTGATCGGCCGGGTGTCGACCGTGAAGGATGCCTCGGCTGTGGTGCTGGCCGGTGAGGCGCACCAGAGTCCGTGCCTTGGTCGCAGAATGATCGCATTGCCCGGGGACCTCCGGGAAGGCGACCTGCTCGCTGTGCCGTGCGCAGGCATCCTGACCCGTCGTGACATCCGTCCGATCGAGGGGGTAGAAGCGGAGTTCGGTGACCGGCCGGACTGGCTGGCGGCGCTGGAATGATCGGGCGGGCGGCGTTGCTGGGCCGGGCGGCGCTGCCGGGCGGGCGACCGCGGGCTGGGGCGTGGATGGGGACGGGCAGGGTGACACTCATGCAGACATCTCAGCGAGTTGGAGCCTCGTCCGTCGATCGGCCGTGCTCGCGTGCTGGCCCGAGGGCACAGTTCATATCGCGACGGATGTCATCGTCAACAGGTCGTCCCTCGTCCACGCAGCGGCGTTGGCTCCCGCGCCGCTCGTGAAGATCGGAGCGGCCGCGGGGTGGGGGCCAGCACCGGGAACGCCGCGCCCGGCGTCAGGCCAGCGGACCCACGTCGAAGGTTGTGACCAGATCATGGCTTTGGCCGGGTGCAAGCGATACCGGCCGAGTGCCGATGTTCCCGGTCTCGACACAGATCATGTCCTGCCATTCGTCGTCACCGAAGTCCGCCATG
Source organism: Mycetocola sp. Y444 (assembly GCF_059445295.1). NCBI lineage: Bacteria > Bacillati > Actinomycetota > Actinomycetes > Micrococcales > Microbacteriaceae > Mycetocola > Mycetocola sp. Y444. Next base: position 430,308 of record NZ_JCAIUB010000002.1, read on the forward strand.
CTCGCGGACTGGTCAATCCACGGGTTCCAGACGATGATGTTGCTCGCACCGGACTGCGTGATCCGCACCTGCCGCACAGCATCCGCGAGAACCGTGGTCTCTGGCGCACCGTCGAAGAACCGCGTCATCGGGCCGGACAGTCGGAGGTCACCCGTCTGCACACCGTCGTGGCTGGGATCGGTGTACGGCAGGCCGTCGAGTCCGGCGATGGTGACATCGCGGATGCCTGACACGGCGAAGTAGGTGTGGAGGGCATCCGTATAGGTGATCTCCGAATCGGAGCGATTCGTCACGGAGAGAGTGAGCCGGAGCCGGGCGCCAATGACGACCTCGAAGCGAGCCTCGAACGCGTGCGGCCACACCGAAGCGCGGGTCTCGGCTGAATCGCGGAGCGTGAAGACGAGTCGCACGTCGGCGCCATCGTCGCTCGCCTCGGTGACGGTCCACTCGGTGGTGCGTGCCCAGCCGTGCTGCTTCGCCTCCGGGTGAGGTCCGAACCACGGAAAACAGATCGGCACCCCGCCCCGGATCGGTGACCCGGGCTCGAAGTTGCTCTCACCGCTCAGCCACAGCACGGGCTCCTGGCCGTTCGGCTGCCAGGAGGTGATCTGGGCGCCCTGGAGGTAGATCTCGGCCAATGCCTGAGGGCCGGCGACACGCAGTCGGGGAAGCCCGCCTTCGCCCGCGTCGAACGTGATGGAAGCGGGAAGAGACGTTTCGATCAGCGGATGCTGGTGCCCGGGCGCAGTCATGGATTCGGTTCCGTTTCGGTTGGAAAGTGGTGCGCAACCGAGGATAACGCCACGGAGGAGACCTGGAGGTCGGCGCGCCCCGGGGGAGCAGTGTCCGCCGAACTGCGTGGTGGCAGGCACGTCGCGTCGTGCCGCGGCGATCGGGTTAGAGCAGCGACCAGGCGACGATGAGCCCGTTGTAGGTGATGTGCGCGATGATGGCGGCACCGAGCCGGCCCGTTGTCGCCGCGAGGATGCCGGTGCCGATTCCGACGACGAGCGTCGAGATTCCGACCACAGCGCCCTCCAGCCCGCCGTCGGTCTGCAACATGTGGACGCCGGCGAACACGAGGGCCGTCACCCCGATGGCAACGATGACCGGGATCCGGGCGGTATTAGCCCTCGGTGAGAGCGCGCGGGCGGATGCTCGCACCAGCGCCCGTTGCATCAGCCCGCGGAAGAACAGCTCCTCGATGACCGGTGCGGCAAGCACCGGCGCGAGAATGGCGAACACGAACCACCAGACGTCGTAGACGACGGGGCCGAACGTTGCCCCGCCACTCGCGACACGGCCGTAGAGGAGAATCTCGATCAGTGTCGTCGCCGCGCGCATCATGCCGCCGACGACGAGGCCGAAGAACAGGTCGATCCACTCGAACCGCAAACCGAAGTCGCGCGCGAGCGACCGGCGGCCCCGCAGGTACGAGGCGGCGAGGATTGCACCGATCAGCGGGACCCACGCGGCGAGGTAGCTCAGCGCGGTGCGGAGTTCCGGCGACGCCGGCCAGCCGCGGAGCGCAGCCCAGCCGACGGCCCACACGAGAACAACGGCGAGCGCAACGCCGACGGTCGCGTCGTTGAGCCCCCATCTCACCGGGCGGTCGTCGGCTGTGCCGGGGACAGTCGTACTCATACCCCAACGATAGGGCGCGCGCTGACGGTCGGGCATGAGGCAGACGGATCGCTTAACGCTCGGTCGCCACAGTCACGCGCCGCGCGAGGCCGGGGTAGTCGACGACCCATCCGTGAGAGTCGTACCGAACGTCTGCGTCGGTCGCCCCGTCGCCGAACCGGACGATACCCTCACCGAGGGCCGTGTACGTCTGTGCGGATGCCACCACTTCAAGCGTTGGGGGTAAGACCCACGCGCTGACGAGGCTGGCGTGAGAGCCGCGCGGTGCGTTGAGGAGCCCGAGGCGGTTCACCGGCAGGGCGTTAGTGAGTGGCGACCCACCGATGTCGAGGTCGACCGCGGAGGACAGTAATTCCTGGTCCGAAATGCCGGGCGGCGCCGGGGGTCGCAGACCGCTGCCGTCAAAAGATGCCAGAGCGGGCGCCCCGTCGGTCTCTCCCACAGCGGTCCACCTCGCGCCGGTGCGAGAGAGCTCCAGATCGCGAGTCCATCCCGCCCCCTCCGCGTGCGCGACCAAGCGCATTGCCGCCCAGGTGGCATCCGCCCAGAGTTCGTAGCTCAGTCGATAGGGCAGCGGATCGACCGCGTGTTGCGAACCACGCGCGTAGAGCCCGGTCGACGTGTCGAGTGTGACGACCTCGGACCCGGGAACATCGGTGCGCACCCACATCAGCACAACCGGCGGCGTTCGGCGATGCGCGGGCGACATCGGTCAGCCCTGGAGCTCCGCGGGCACGGCCTTGCCCTCGATGTCAGTGGTCAGCCGATCGATCCGACCGAGGATCTCATCGAGTTGCCGCACGGTTTCCCACAGCACCGGATGCTGTTCGCGAACGTCATCGAGCGACTCGCCGCCCGAGGTAAGGGAGCCGAGATCGAAACTCATGTTGGTGCGCGCTCCGGCGACGGCCGCCCGGAGCGCCCCGCACGCGACGGCGACGTCGGCGACGAGAGCGGGGTTACCGTGCCTGGCGAGCCACTCCAGGTCGCCGACCGCGTCTGCGCCGGTGCGGCCCAGGTTGGCGGAGGTTTCGGCGGCGTTGACGGATGCCTCGCGGATGGCATCCTCTCGCTCCTCGCCCGGTTCGAGACGGAACGCGCTGCCGAACGACTTCGAGGCGGCGGCATCCTCGTCGGCCAGGCGCAGGGCGGCACGGCGGCCGGCGGTCGCGCGGTCCTTCAGGGCGTCGAGCTCCTGCTCGAGCGGACCGTCGACCTCGGTGTATCCGGCGACCATCGAGGTGAGTGCGTACGCCATGGCGAGCATGACGCCCGAGGCGGCCCCGCCCCCTGGTGAGCCGGTGGCGCGGGCGAGCGCATCCGTCCAGTCTTCGATGGTGGAGGCGGTGGCAGAGACTTTCGCTCGGTCATTCATGGGTCAAGTCTGGTCCCTCAGGCCTCGGAGCGCACGGCCCACCCCGCGGCACCGCACCCGACCCGCCGAGCGCTCCATATCCATGCCCGTGCTGCAGAAGCTTCGGTAGCGCGGGCATGGATGTGCAGCGGTGAATGCAGTGCCCGCCTCACGCAAGCTCCGGTCGCGCTTGAGTCCGCTCGCGCTTGAGCTCCGGTTGCGCTCAACGCGCCCGCGGCACACGAAAAGGCCCCCTGCTCAGCAGGGGGCCTTTCACAGTAACGCTGGTGTTAAGTCAGTGAGACTTAGCGACGAGCGTCGGTGTTGTTGGCGTCGCGGTCGTAGAACTCGCGGCTTCCGGACTTGGCGAGTCCGCGGCTGATCATGTAGCCGATGGTGAGGAGCGTTGCGTAGAGCCAAACGCTCTGAGCGCCGAAGCCCTGTCCGTCTTCGCCGTTGTCGACCATCGCGGAAGCGATGAACATCGAGATCAGGATGACGACGTAAGCGATGAACTCAGTGGTCTTGAATGCAGCCTTGGTCTCGGTGGAGAGGCGCGAGACGCGGCCGTTCGTGGTGGTGTTGCTCATGATGTCCCTCTTTCATGTGACGATCGTGGCGCACTTGCGCCTGAGCTATGTAAGCAGCCGGTGGGCAAGATGTGTGAATTGCCTGTTGCCCCTTGACATTGTTGGGTGTATAAGCCATTCGCGTACGCGGGGGGCTGTCTGCGTACGCGGGAGGGGCGGCCCAGCGCGGCAGTTCCATGCCCGCGCTACAGAAGCTTCTGCAGCGCGGGCATGGATGTGCAGCGCTCGGCGGGGCGGGAGCGCGGATGAGGGCGCGGGACGCCGGAGTGCGGGAGGAGGGCGGGCGCGGATGCCCGGGCGCGGGGCTTCAGGCCGCCACGACGCGCACACCGACACCGGCAGCGCGAATCGCAGCAACCGCATCAGCGTCAGCGGAGCATCCGTCACCCTGTCGCGGCGCGCTCACGCCGAGCGCCTGGGGGGAGTTCAGCGAGGCTCATGGTGCGGCGTTCCGTCAGTGTTTCGAGGATCGCCAGCATCCGCTCGGATCGCTTTCCGGAGACGGCCCGCAACTGCGGGCGGCCTGTCCAGGGAGCGCTCACGATGTCCTCCAAGGCTCGGTCGAGCGACCGTGATCGCTCAGTCTGGATGTTCACTTTGGCCAGATTCCGATCAATTGGTTGCGCGGTTCGAGCAACCAGCGACAGACTCTCCGCATGTCTCGAATAGTCTTCGTCGGCGCCGGAAGCGTCGTCTTCACACGCCAGCTCCTCAACGACCTGCTCGGTTTCGCTGACCTCCCCACGCTCAACATCGTGCTGCACGACATCGATGCTGAACGGCTCGCCGTCGCCGAGGGCACAGCCCGTCAGGTGGCGGCGCGGCGGGGGAGAGAGCTCGACCTCGAGGTGACCGGCGACCGCCGCGCGGCCCTCGCCGGCGCCGACTTCGTTGTGAACATGATTCAGGTGGGTGGCATCGCCGCCACGAAAGTCGACCTCGAGATCCCGGCGCGACACGGCCTGCTCCAGACCATCGGCGACACGACCGGGGTCGGTGGTGTTTTTCGCGCCCTGCGCACCTTCCCCGTTCTCAGTGGGATCGCGCGTGACATGCAGGAACTGTGCCCGGACGCGTGGTTCCTCAATTACACCAACCCGATGGCAATGAACGTCTGGTGGATGTCTGTGGTGGCGCCCGACATCAAAACGCTCGGTCTCTGCCACAGCGTGTACTGGACGGTCAACGACCTCTGCGACCTGGTCGGCGTTCCGCTGGAGGAGACCCACTATCGGGCCGCTGGAGTAAACCACCAGTCGTGGCTCTACGAATGGTCGCACAGCGGCGAAGACCTTTATCCACGACTGCGGGCGCTCATCGACTCCGATCCGGACCTTCAGCGCCGTGTGCGCGCGGAGATCTTCCGGCGGATTGGCTACTACCCGACCGAGACGAGCGAGCACTCGTCGGAGTACCTGTCGTGGTTTCTCCGCGACCCGGCACAGGTCGAGCACTTCCGGATCGAGCCGCTGCAGTACATCGGCATCAGCGAAGAGCACGTATCGGAGTTCCACGCCGCTCGGGAGGCGCTCGACACGGGCGCTGACCTCGAGCTCGATGAGGGCGCCGCGGAGTACGCGCCGCAAGTGATCCACTCGATCCTTACGGGAACCGAGCGGGAGATCCACGTCAACGTGGTCAACGCTGGCCTCATCGACAACCTGCCGGAGGGGTCCGTCGTCGAGGTGCCCGCCGTGGTCAACGCCGACGGCGTCCGTCCGGTTGCCGTCGGTGCCATTCCCGAGCAGGGCGCAGCACTCAACCGCACCTACCTCTCCGTCGCTGCCCTGACCGTCGAGGCCGCGCTGCACGGAGACCCGGAGCGCGTTCGTCAAGCGGTTCTCGTCGACCCTAACGCCTCCTCGACTCTGACCCCGGCGCAAATTTGGACGCTGTGCGACGAGCTCACCGCGGCGCACGCTGACTACCTGCCTCGCCAGCTGGGCGGATCGCTCGACGACAACCTTGCGTCGGTCGGCCAATAGTCGCTCACCCCACGGGCCGGACCGCCCTCACCGGCGCCCCTGTGCTCGGTCGCAGGGCGCGTCGAAACCTTCCTTCAAGAATCGATCAGTCCGATTGACCACATCAGGCATTTTTCTTGTCAGATGATCAGTTCTCCCCGAGACTGTCACTCAACCCAACGCCGGGTTGAGGATGCTCCCTCCCTCGCTCGACGGATTGCCCCATCGACAATCGCACCTCCATGACGATCACCCAGCTCGAGATCTCCAGTCAGCCTGCCGTGTGGCGCCAGACCCTGAGCATGATCGACGAGGCGCGGGACGCCCTCCGCCGCCCCGGTGAGAACGCGCTGGTTCTCGGCTGCGGCACGTCCGCATTCGTCGCGGAATCGTTCGCGGCGCTGCGGGACCACGGTGGCTGGGGGCGAACGGATGCCGCGTACGCGTCAGAACCGTGGGCCTGGCGGGACGACCTCACGGCGCGGTTCGTGCGGGTGGTGCGGTCCTCGTGACGAGCGCGGCACTTCCATGTTCGCGCTGCAGATACTTCTGTCGCCCGAACATGGATCTGCAGCGGTGGGTGCTGTGAGTACGGAGGAGACGCGAGCGGAGCTGCGTGCGGGGACCCCGTTCCCCGTGGCGCCGCTCGTGGCCCTCGCCGTCGCGGTGTTCGTCAGCGTAACGACGGAGTTTCTGCCGACCGCGGTGCTGACGCCGATGGCGCGGGACCTTCGCGTCGATCCCGCAGCGCTGCCCCTCCTCGTCACGGTGTTTGCGGTTGCCGTTGTGGCGCTCACCCCGTTGCTCGTGCGGCTGACTCTGCGCTTCGAACGCCGCAGCCTCCTCATGATCGCGCTCGCCGTGATGGCGCTCGCGAACCTGGGCGCCGCTGCAGCGGGAGGGATGCCGATGATCGTGCTCGCGCGCATCGTGGCCGGCGCGGCGCACGGGCTGTTCTGGGCGGTGACCGGCAGCTACACCGCCCAGCTCGTGCCGGGGCATCGCCTGGCGCAGGCTGTGGCGATCACCGGTGCCGGCGTCAGCGCGGCGTTTGTGCTCGGTGTGCCGGCGGGAGCGGCACTCGCCGACGGTTTCGGCTGGCGGATGCCGTTTGTCGTCGTCGCGGCTGCCCTGCTCCTCGTCGTTGGGATGCTGCGGCTGGTGCTTCCGCGGATTCCCGGGGTTGGGCACGGTCCGACCGCCGGCGGAACCGGGGGAGCGGACCGCTCACGCGGCCGGGTGCTCGCGCTCTGTGGCATCGTCGTTCTCGTGATGGGGTCGCAGTACGCGCTGTTCTCACTCGTGAGCCCGTACCTGCTCGACGTCGTCGGCATCGCACCCGACGAGCTCCCGATGGTGCTCGTCGTCTACGGCGTGCTCGGCATCGGCGGGCTCGTCGGCGCGGGAGTGGCGGGCACGCGCTGGCCGCACGCGACACCGGTTGTGCTTGTCGCGGGACTCGCTGCCGGGGTCGCGCTGCTTGCGCTCGCCGCGGATCGGCCCGTACTCGGTGTCGTGGGAGTCGGGGTGTGGGGGATCGCCTTCGGCGGTGTGCCTGCCATCCTGCAATTCGCGGTGCTGGCTGCGGCATCCGAGGAGCTTCGCCCGCGGGCATCCGCCTGGCTCACCAGCACGTTCAACGCGGCGATCGGTGGCGGCGCGGCGGCCGGGGCCGCGATTGCGTCGCTGGCGGGAGTTGGCGTGCTGGCGTGGGCTGCCCTTCCCGGGCTCGTGCTCGCGGTGGCGGGGCTGTTGCTGCTCGCCCGCGCGCGTGAGGCGCGTTGATTGAGACGTGCTGGGCGATTCGGCGTCGAGCGCGGCAGTTCCATGCCCGCGCTACAGAAGCTTCTACAGCGCGGGCATGGATGTGCAGCGTTGAGAGAGGGTGCGGGTGGCGGCGGGGGATGAGAGCGCGTACGGATGCCGGGGCGCGGCCGGATGCCGGGGCGCGGCCGGATGCCGGGGCGCGCGGCGCGTCAGGTCCACGATGGGGGCATCACACCCGCAGAGCGGATCGATCGCACGACGCCAGCCCCGGCCCGCAGGCATCCGTTTCTGCAGCGCTGAGCGAGGGTACGGGTGGCGGCGAGGGATAAGGGCACGAACGGATGCCGGGGCGCGGGGATTCAGGTAGCCACGATGTGCGCATCACGCCCGCAGAGCGGATCGATCGCGCGACGCCAGCCGCGGTCGCAGGCATCCGTTCGCGTGTTAAACCTCGGCGGGAGTCTTCTCTGCCGGGGGCTGGGTGTGGTTGCGGCTCGCGCGTCGTTCGCGACGCGACGGGGTGCTTCGCGACAGCGGGTACTTCTCGTCGAGGTGCGGTTCGAGGTAGAGCCGGCGAAGCGCGAGCAGGATCATCGTGCCGCCGACCCAGTAGCCGAGGAACAACACCATGCCTTGGGCGAAAGTGAAGCTGACCAGGGTGAGGACGATGCCGATCCCGAGATAGAGCCAGCGCCAGGCGCCGGTGATCCGGTCGCGCGCGGCCTGTTGGTGCGCGGTGCGGTCCTCGAGTGAGTCCACCCGGCTGTTCAGGTCGGCGTCGTCGATCGCTGAGAAGAGGTCGCGCACCGAAACCCGCAGGGCGTCCGCCACCAGGGACAGGGTTTCCAGACTTGCGTCCTCGCCCGCCTCGAGCCGCTGAACCGTTCTGAGTCCGATTCCGCTCTCGGTCGCGAGTCGCTCCTGGGTCCAGCCCTGTGCCTGTCGAAGCTCAATAATTCGTGTCTTATTCATAGACCCCATGCTCGCTCCGCCCGGTTCGGTGGCACCACGCCAGGAGGACGCCAGTGTGCCGCCACCTGCCCGCCAGCGTACCGCCACCGGATTGTGGCAGGGGAGCGCCCGTCCGTGAGCGGGTGGTCGGTGCCGAGCGCTGGATGGTGCGCGAGCGCTGCACTTCCGTGCTCGCGCTGCAGAAGCTTCTGCAGCGCGGGCATGGATCTGCAGCGGTCGAGGGATGGACGGCCAGCGGGCAGGGTGAGCCAGCGGGCAGGGTGAGCGGGCGACGGGCAGGTGTGGACGCGCGCGTTACGGACGCCGCTTCGACGAGGGCAGCCCGTCGAAGGTGAGCCTGTCGTAGAGCCGGCGCGGCGGGTAGAGGTCCCGCGGCTCCCAGCGAGAGAGGCGGCCGACCACCTGGCGCAGCTCGTTCTCCCGGTTCTTCTCGTCGATGACGGCCTTCTCAGGTGTTCGCCCGTGAAGGTAGCGGGGATCCGTATATTTGGCTCGCCCGTCGCACTCCCCGGCGTGATCGAAGTCGTTCCAGTAAAAGTCCGGCCTGGCTGTGCGTCCGCTCGGGAGGCGGAACTCGACCTGAAGTAACGGAGGGGGAAACCCGAGAAGGTGGATCCACACACGACTGTGCGACTCCTCCGGTGAATCCGACTGGCTCGTCGCGAAGCCCGCCGCCGCCTGCGCCTTGCGGTAGCCCCGTTGACCGGATGCCGCTTCGACGCAGCGGGTGATGGCATCCGTCGTGGTCAATGCACCAGCGTGGCGCGCCTCGTGCAGTGCGGAGTCCATCGCGACGACGCTGTCGGCAAACGGCAGGTCGCGTGCGAGATCGACGACCGTCTGGGCGGGAGTGGTGAGAAGCAGGCCGTCGAGCGCAACGATTTCGACAGACGTGAGCGGGCGGCAGTGGCGCTTCACCGCGCCGGATGAGCGGCCGCCACGCGATTGGTCGGTCGTCACATCGATTCTCTCCGGCCAGGAACCCAGAATCCGGATGCCCCAGAGGGCGGCGGCCGCGTAATGGGAGTACAGCACGGTGCCTCGCGCCCGACCCGCGGCCTCCAGGACCTTGAGTCGGTGCTGCTCGTGGGGCGCGAGGCCGCTCCAGAACGCCGAGGGGGCGTACGAGCCGTGGGCGATGCGCACTATCGCGCCGGTGCGGGACGATCGGCGAAGGGTCGAGTCGTTGGCTCCCGTGGCCAGCTCCTCGTGTCTGCGGATGATGAAATCGGGCACACCTCAACTGTCGGACGTTTCGAGGGGTGGCGGGGCGGCATCCGTTCGATGGGGGATCGACGGGCGACTGCACGCTGCTGTGGAGGAGTCGCGGCCCGGTGTTGGGTGCCCGGGCGCGGAGGGGAGCGACGGCATCCGCCCGGGCGCTGAGCGCGGCACTCCCATGCTCGCGCTCCAGTTACTTCTGCCGCTTGGGCATGGATGTGCAGCGCTCGCGGGGAGCGGCGGGATGAGAGGGCGACCGAGGTAGTCGAGCTTGGGGGCGCGGATGGCGCCTGGGTGAGGGAAGGACTCGGGCGCGAGCGGGCGGATGTGGGAGGGGGCGTGGAGGTTCAGCCTGCGGGTGCGGGTGCGGGTGCGGGTGCGGGTGCGGGTGCCGCGCGACGCGGGTGCCGATGCTGCGCGGCGCGGGCACGTTGGCGCGCGGAGGGACGGCCCGTGCTGAGCGCGGCACTCCCATGCCGGCGCTGCAGTTACTTCTGCCGCTTGGGCATGGATGTGCAGCGCTCGCGCGGGAGTGGCGGGATGAGAGGGCGAGGAACGGGATGGTGGGCGAGTGCGGGGCGCGGGGTGGGGGAGCGATGTAGTCGAGTTGCAGTGCTCGGATGAGAGATGGTCGGGGATGCCGCGCGGCGCGAGCACGCTGACGTGCGCAGCGGCGACCCCGTGCTGAACGCGGCACTTCCATGCTTGCGCTGCAGATACTTCTGCCGCGTGGGCATGGATGTGCAGCGCTCGCGCGGGAGGGGTAGTCGAGTTGCAGCGCTCGGATGAGAGATGGTCGGGGATGCCGCGCGGCGCGGGCACAGTGGCGCGCGGAGGGACGGCCCGTGCTGAGCGCGGCACTCTCATGCCCGCGCTGCAGATACTTCTGCCGCTTGGGCATGGATGTGCAGCGCTCCGCAAAAGGCGGGACGGATGTGAGCCCGCGAGGCATGGATGTCGAGCGCTCGCGGTGGGACGGGAAGCCCGGGGCGCCGCCGCTACCGCGCGTCGGCCCCTCGCTTCGCGTCGTCCGCGTCGGCCCCTCGCTTCGCGGCGTCCGTAGCACCCGTAGCACCCGCGGCGCCCGCCGCGTCCGCAGCACCCGCGTCGCCCGCGGCATCCGCCCCGTCCGCGGAACCCTCCCCACCGGCCGGACGCTGCGCCCGAGCCGCCGCAATCGCCGCCCGCCCCGACGGCAGCAACACGGCCACCGCCATCACGAGGATCGTCACTATTCCGGCGATGATGAGGAGTATCTGCACGCTGATCACGTCGGCCAGCGGCCCGAACACCGTCATGCCGATCGGGGTCGCCAGCGCCATCACGATGCCGACGTAACTGAACACCCGCCCGTGCATCTCGGGTTCCACCGTCTCCTGCACGAGGGTCATGAACGGCGCGGAGAACAGCGGAACGAGCAGCCCGAACGCAAACATGAACCCGTAGAACAGCCACAGGTCGGGCGCGAGCCCAAGCGCAATGGTGAACACCGCGAAACCGAACGTTGCGAACAGGATGAGCGGCATCCGACCGAATTTCGCCAGCACCGTCGCCACCAGAACCCCGCCGAGAATCATGCCAACGCTGAACGCGACCTCGAGTACCGTCACCATCCAGACCTCGGTACCGAAGGTGCGCGCGATCAGAAGCGGCGTGATGAACGACGGCGCAACGGTCAGCAGGAAGATGATGGCGAACACACCGAGCAGCCAGCGAACGACCCGATGCTGCCAGATGTACCGCATTCCCTCGACCAGGTCCTCGCGGTAACTGGTGGTCTTGGACGCGATCGACGCGAGCGTCGGCACCGAGACGAAGGCGAGGAAACCGACACCAATCACCGCGGTGACGACGTCGATAAAGAACACGGGCACGATGCCCCACAGCCCGAAGACAGCACCGGCGGCAGCGGGCGCGAGCAGCGCCATCGCCGACTGAATCGACCCGAACAGACCGTTGACCCGCATCAGATTCTCGGCCGGCACAATCTGCGGGATCATCGCCTGCACCGCCGGGGTCTGGAATCCCGCCCCAATCGATCGCGCTCCCACAGCGAGCAAAATCACCCAGAGGTCGGTAATGCCGTTAAGCATTGCGATCGCGAGCACCAGCGTCACCGCCGCGATCGTAGTGTCGGCAATGATCACGAGCACGCGCCGGTTCATCCGGTCGGCGACGACACCGCCAAAGATCGACACAACGCCCTGCGGAAGAAACGCGGCGAGGGCATAGAGCGCGATCGCAAAACCCGACTGGGTCGCGAAAGTGACGTACCACATCACCGCGTACTGCACGATCATCGACCCGAACAGCGAGATGGTCTGGCCGCTGAGAAAGAGCGCGACGTTCCGTTTCCAGTGCGGGGGCACAGCGGATGCCTCGGCGCCGGTCGCGAGGATGCCGTCAGCGGATAAGTCGTCAGTAGATGATGAAGCTGGCTCAGAACTCACCGGTTAAGGCTACGGGTCGCCGCTGACATAGGCCACCCGTCGCGGCTGCCATCAAAGCCCGACTTCGCGCCAGATTCCTCACCTCATGCTGGAAATGATCGATATGGTCAGACTTGATCAATTTCAATCATGTCGTGTCGGATGTGATGACAGCGTGAGAAGGAGGGTCGCCGTGATTCAACAGGGCCGCCTCAATGTCGTACTCGAACTCGTCGGTGAACGGGGCAATGTGTCGATCGCCGAGGTCAGCCAGGCGCTCGGCGTCTCAACGGCCACGGTACGCCGCGACCTCAACGCGCTCGCCGAGCAGGGCCTCGTGACCCGCACCCACGGCGGGGCATCCGCGCTCGGCTCGGCATACGAGCTCCCGCTGCAGTACAAGATCGCGCGCCAGGCCGAGGCCAAGGTCGCGATCGCCCGGGCCGTCGCCGACCTCATCAATCCGGGGGAGTCCGTTGGCCTGAACGGCGGCACGACGACGAGCGAGGTCGCACGGATGCTCGGACGGAGCGAGCGGCTCCGCGTCGGCCCCGACAAGGTCGGCGTCACGATCGTCACCAACGCCCTCAACATCGCCTACGAAATGTCGGTGCGCGACCACATCAAAATCGTGGTCACGGGCGGTTTCCCGCGCCGTCAGTCGTACGAGCTGGTCGGCCCGCTCGTCGGTGCTGCCCTCCGCGGCTTCAGCCTCGACACCGCAGTACTCGGCGTTGACGGGCTCAGCGCCGCATTCGGTGCGACCACCATTCACGAGGGAGAAGCGGATGCCAGCAGCGAGATCGCCGGCGTCGCCCAGCGTGTGATCGTGGCTGCGGACTCCACCAAACTCGGGCGCAGCACCTTCGCTAGGATCTGCCCGCTGAACGCGATCGACATCCTCGTCACCGATGCCGAGGTGTCGCCCGGGTTTGCCGCTGACCTCGCCGCGGCTGGCGTCGAGCTCGTCGTGGCCGCACCCGCTGAGGCGGGCGACACGGACGGACCGGGCCCGACGCCGACAGACGCGGACTGACCCGGCCGGAGCGGCGGCGCACAGCCCCGCCCCGGCATCCGCTGAAGCCCCAGCACCGCACCGGCGCAGTGTTACGGCCAGGTAAATAAGCAAAACCGATCCTTCCCTGTCAAGGGCGAGCAGCACTAGTGTGCTGTTTTGTGATCATTTCCATATCAAACGTGACAAACTCGCGCAACATGGTGCAAGATGGCAGAAGACACAACGAAGTGGAATCCAGCAGATGAATATCAGTTCAACTCGCGGCACCAGCGACGCCGGTGACGGGCACGGCGCAGGCAGCGGAAACGCCAGCAGCACGGGCACCGGCAACGGCAGCAACGGCAGCGCCGCGGCCCCATCCCTGGCCGTCGCCGTCATCGGAACCGGCGCCCGCAGCGTGATCGCGCACCACGTCGCCGAGGCACGTCCCGGCGCACGGGTTGTCGCTGCCGTCGACACCACCGAACCGGGCCGCGACCGGGCACGAGCCCTCTTCCCCGACGCGACGGTCTACGAGTCGCTCGACGAGCTCATCGCCGCCGGCGGAATCGACGCGGCGATCGTCACCACCCCGGACCACACCCACGAGAACATCGCTGTCGCCCTGCTCGAGGCCGGCATCGCCGTCTACCTCGAGAAGCCACTCGCCATCTCCCTCGAGGGCGCCGATCGGGTGCTTACGACAGCGGCCGAGACGGGCACACCGCTGTACGTCGGCCACAACTTCCGTCACTCCGGTGTGGTCCGCGTGATGCGCGAGATCATCGAACGCGGCGAGATCGGCGAGGTCAAGGCCGTCTGGGTCCGCCACTTCGTCGGCAACGGCGGCGACTACTACTTCAAGGACTGGCACGCCGACCGATCCAAAACTGGAACCCTGCTGCTGCAGAAGGCCAGCCACGACATCGACATCGTGCACTACCTCGCGAACGGGTACACCCGCCGCGTCGTCGGCATGGGCGACCTCATGATCTACGGCGACATCACCGACCGCCGCGAGCGCCCGGGTGAGGTCATGGAGGACTGGTTCTCCTACGACAACTGGCCCCCGACCGCGCAGACCGGACTCAACCCCGTCGTCGACGTCGAAGACGTGTCGATGATGCTGATGACCCTCGACAACGGCGTGCAGGCGAGCTACCAGCAGTGCCACTTCACCCCCGACTACTGGCGCAACTACACGGTCATCGGCACCGAGGGTCGCCTGGAAAACTTCGGCGACACCGCCGGCGGAACCGTCAAGGTCTGGAACCGCCGCCACGAGTGGCAGGAATCGGGAGACGCCGAGTACCCGATAGAGGGCGTCGCGAGCGGGCACGCGGATGCCGATTTGCTCACGATGACAGAATTCCTGGCCCACGTGCTCGACGGCGCCCCCACCATCGTGTCGCCCATCGCCGCACGGGAAGCCGTCGCCGCCGGATCGCTCGCCGCGGCATCCCTCCGTGCCGGTTCCACCCCCATGACCGTCCCGGACCTGGCGCCGGCGGTTCTCTCCCGCTTCACCTCCCGTACTGCCCCCTTGCACCACCTGACAATCACAACAGACGCGCTACCCAGTGAAAGGACCCCCTCATGACCTCGTCCACCCCCTCCGCCCGGCGGTTGACCGCCGGAGTGGCCGCAGCCATGGGCCTCATGCTCGCGGTCAGCGGCTGCAGCTCGGATGCCGGAACCAGCGACAGCGGCGAATACGGCGCCCCCGATAAAGACCTGAAGGCATCCATCACCTACGGGCTGTGGGACAAGAACCAGGTGTCCGCGATCGAAGAGAACATCGACGCGTTCAACGAGCTCTACCCGAACATCGAAGTGAACGTCAACGTGACGCCGTACTCCGAGTACTGGACCAAGCTGCAGACGCAGGGTTCGAGCAAGACGCTTCCCGACGTGTTCTGGATGAACGGCCCGAACATCGGCCTGTACGCGTCCAACGGCCTGCTCGAGCCGATCGCCGACGCGGTTGACGCCGGCGACATCGAGCTGTCGAACTACCCGGAGTCGCTCGTCGACCTCTACAACGTCGGTGACGAGCAGTACGGCGTTCCGAAGGACTTCGACACGATCGGCGTCTGGACCAACAAGGCACTGTTCGAACAGGCCGGGGTCGAACTGCCGAGCGAGGACTGGACCTGGGACGACTTCCAGACCGCGGCCACCGACATCTCCACCGCACTCGCGGCTGAGGGAATCTACGGCGGCGCCGGCGGCATGGACGGCCAGACCACCTACTACAACACGATCTTCCAGGCCGGCGGCTCGGTCATCGACGGTGACACCTCCGGGTACGCTTCGGAAGGATCACAGGCTGGCATCCAGTTCTGGAGCGACCTCATCGCGAGCGGCGGGTCACCGTCCATCCAGCAGCTGACCGACACCACGGCAGACCAGTGGTTCACCTCCGGCAAGCTCGCCATGTACTGGGGCGGCAGCTGGTTCCGCTCGGCACTGACCGACCTCCCGTTCGCCGGTGACATCACGGCGCTTCCGCTGCCCACGGGCGAGGAGCAGGCCACCGTCATCCACGGTGTCTCGAACGTCGTCGCCGCTGACTCCAAGAACAAGCAGGCCGCCCAGGCGTTCCAGGTCTTCCTCGCCAGCGAAGAAGCTCAGCAGCAGCAGGGTGACGCCGGCGCGATGATCCCGGCATTCACCGGAACACAGGATGCCTTCACCCAGTCGATGCCTGACGCCAACCTGCAGATCTTCCTCGACGCTGTCGAGTACTCGAAGCCCCTCCCGGTGAGCAACAACTCTGCCGTCTGGAACGCATTCGAGACCGAACTGCTGCCCCAGGCGTTCTCGGGTGAGCGCCCGACCGCTGAGGTCACCGCGGAACTCGCCGAGCAGATGGACGCGGCTCTCGCCGAGGAGTAACCAGTGACAACCGAAACGCACACTCCCGGCTCGCCCGCCCCGACCCGCACGGGTCGGGCGGCGCGAGCCGGGAGCGGCGCCCCGCCCCAGACACCGCGGCGTCGCTTCGCCGGTGACGGCATCTGGCCGTGGCTCTTCCTCGCCCCACTGGTCGGCGGGATCTCGGTGTTCTACTTCTGGCCGATCCTCCAGACCGCGTTCTACTCCCTTACGGACTGGGGAGCATTCGGCGGGTGGGACTTCGCCGGATTTGAGAACTACGTCGCCCTGTTCGCCGACCCGGCGCTCTACCTCTCCTTCGGCAACACCCTGCTCTACACGGCAATCGTGCTGCTCGGCATCCCGATCGCCGTCTTCCTCGCCAGCCTGCTGAACCTGCCTGGCCTCCGTTTCGCGTCGCTTTACCGGGTGCTGTTCTTCCTCCCGTACGTGGCGATGCCGACGGCGGTAGCCATGGTCTGGCGCATCATTTTCAACGGCGACTTTGGACTCTTGAACTATGGGCTCGGTTTTCTCGGCATCGACGGACCGTACTGGATCAGCACCCCCGGTGCCGCAACAGTCGCCGTTGCGATCGTCGGCCTCTGGTCGTCGCTCGGGTTCGCGATGATCGTGCTCGCCGCCGGACTCAAGAGCATCCCGCCCGAAATGTATGAGGCATCCGAACTCGACGGAGCAAACAGGTGGCGGCAGTTCCGTTCGATCACCGTCCCGCTGCTCACGCCGAGCATCTTCTTCATCTCGATCGTCACGATCATCTCGAGCTTCCAGGTCTTCGACCTGCTCTACGCAATCCTCGGCAGTTCCAACCCGGTGTTGCCCAAGAGCATGTCGCTCGTCTACTTCTTCTATCGCGAGGGTTTCGTGAACAACGACAAGGGTTACGCGGCGGCGATCGCCATGGTGATCTTCGTCATCATCGGAATCGTGACCGCGATCCAGTTCCGCTTGCAGAAACGGTGGGTCCAGGTTGACTGAGGCAGTGGCATCCGTTCGGGTTCCTCCCGCAGCGAGGAAACCGACCCCGCGTCGCCGAGCCCCGCGTCGCGGCGGGTCGCACGTGTTCGCGCACATCATCCTCGGCGGAGGCGGGCTGTTGATGGCCTTCCCGTTCGTCTGGCAGATCATCATGTCGCTGTCGACGAACGCCGAGGTGCAGAGCGTCACGCCCGTGTTCTGGCCGGCCGAACTGCAGTGGCAGAACTACGCCGCCGTGTTCACCCGCCTGCCGTTCCTGGAACAGCTGACGACGTCGGTGGTGATCACCGTGATCCGCACGGTCGCCCAGATCCTGTTCTGCACCCTCGCCGGGTATGCGTTCGCACGCATGCGGTTCCGGGGCAGGGGCATCCTGCTCGCGCTCGTGCTCTCCATCCTGATGGTGCCGTCGCAGGTGTACCTGCTGTCGCAGTACCAGATTGTGCAGAACCTCGGCCTGCTCAACACGCTCGGTGGTCTGGTGCTGCCCGGCCTGTTCAGCGCGTTCGGCACCTTCCTGATGCGAACGGCGTTCCTCGCGATGCCGGTCGAGCTCGAAGAAGCGGCCCGCCTCGACGGTGCGAACCCGTTCCAGGTCTTCTGGAAGGTCATGCTCCCGCTGGCCGGCCCGACGATCAGCGTGCTCGCGATCACCACAGTGCTGTGGTCGTGGAACGAGCTGCTCTGGCCGCTCGTTGTCACCACATTCAGCGATCGGATGCCGTTATCGGCGGGGCTCGCAACGCTCATTGGTGACCGCACCACCGACTACCCGGTTGTGATGGCAGCGAGCCTGCTCGCCATGGCACCCGTGTTGATCATGTTCGTTGTTTTGCAACGTCGGGTCATCGACGGCCTCGCTTCCAGCGGGCTGAAGTAACCGGCATCCAGTACGCAATTTTCCGTTCCACACAAAGCATCATCCGACTCAAAGGAGATCCACCGTGCACCAAAGGAAACACCACAAGAAATTCGTACCGATCGGAATCGCACTGGCGGGGATTGCGGCGTTGGCCATCCCGTCCGCCGCGATCGCCGCGCCGGGGGACGTCACCGTTCAATATGAAGAAAGTGCGGGGGTCATCGCCAACCCCGAGCGCGGGTTCTATGACCACACCGAAACGCATTACCGGGCTGACGGTTCCGGATATGTGCCGCTTGTCCGTGCGGAAATCGAGGCGTTCCGCACCGAGGGTGTCACCCAGATCCTCCGAGTGTTCTACCTGGAGAAGTTCGTCAACACCCCGACGCTTGACCCCGAGTTCCTCGCCCTCGTCCAGGCCGACTACGACACGGCGCGCGAGGCTGGCATTTCCGTGATCACCCGGTTCGCTTACGTGCAGGGCGGCGCCTGGCCATACGAGCCGCCGCACGGAGACGCACCGCTCGACATCGTTCTCGCGCACATCGAGCAGCTCACCCCGATTCTGCGGGCGAACGCGGATGTCATTCCCGTCGTTCAGAACGGACTGATCGGCCTCTGGGGCGAGGGTTACTACACCGACCACTTCGTCGCAGACCCCGCCAACCCCGGTGTCGTCACTGAGGAGGACTGGGCCAACCGGTCAGCGGTGACCGATGCGCTGCTCGAGGCACTTCCCGAAGACCGTTCGGTTCAGGTCCGTACGATGCTCTCGAAGCAGGAACTCTTCGACGTGCCCACCGGCGCGGCGGGCGCCATCACGCTCGCCCAGGCGCACGACGGCAGCGATATCTCGCGCGTCGGTCACCACAACGACTGCTTCCTCGCGGCGCCCGATGACTGGGGAACGTTCCTGTCCGACCCGATCGAACTCGACCAGGAGTACCTCGAGGCGGACAGCAAGTACGTGCCCATCGGTGGTGAGACCTGCAACGTCAACCCGCCGCGCTCCGAGTGGGAAAGCGCGTCCGCAGAGATGGCGCGCTACAACTACAGCTACCTCAACCGTGACTACAACCAGGCGGTCCTCAACACCTGGGGTGCCGAGGGCATCGAAGAGACAGCGCAGCGACTGGGCTACCGCTTCGTGATGACCGAGAGCACTGTCTCGGCGGATGCCGACGGCGCGACCCAGCTCACCCTCGGGGTGCGCAATGACGGTTGGGCAGCTCCGTACAACCCGAGGACCGCCGTTCTGGTGCTCGAGGGTGACGCCGGCAGCTTCGAAGTGCCGTTCACCGACAACGACGATGCGCGCATGTGGATGCCGGGTACGACCACAACGCTTACCGCATCGTTCGCGGGTGTCCCCGACGGGGAGTACCAGGCGTACCTCGCTCTTCCAGCGGGAGATGCCGGCACGAGTGTGGACGCCCCCCTGGCCGGTCAGGCCGTGAGCGACGACCCGCGGTTCGCCATTCAGGCCGCGAACGTCGGCACCTGGGATGCGACCACCGGTCTCAACGCGCTCGGCCAGACGGTGACGATCGGCGCCGCGGCTCCGGTGATCACGCCGGCTCCCGTTGATCCCGCGGATCCCGCACCTGGAGTGCTGGCCCCGGCCGCGCCGGGCGCTGCTCCTGGCACCGTCGCTCCGGTAGTGACCGGTGACGGGACGACGGATGCCCGCGACCGGCTCGTGAACACCGGTACCGAGACCAGCCCGCTTGGCCTCGCCGTCGCTGCGGCGGTTGCGATGCTGATCGGCACCGGTGCGCTCGTCGCGCTCCGTCGCCGACAGAGTCAGCTCAGCTAGGCAGGCGCTCGCCGAAACGCCGAACGGGCACCGGATGTCGTCATCCGGTGCCCGTTCGCGTGTGTCACGCCAGGTCAGCGGTCCGTGACCGGTCCGCTGATCGATGAGACGTTTAGACGGTGGTGTAGCCGCCGTCGACCAGCACGTACGCGCCGGTCATGAAGCTTGCCTTGTCTGACAGCAGGAACGCTGCGACGTTGGCGATTTCCTCGGGACGGCCGAGGCGTCCGAGCGGGTGCTTGCCCTTGAGGCCCTCGAGCATCTCAGCGGGAGCGGCTTCGAGCAGCGGGGTGTCGATGTAGCCGGGGCCGACGGCGTTGATGCGCAGGCCCTGTGCTCCGTACTCTGCAGCAGCGTTCTTGGTGAGGCCGACGACCGCGTGCTTTGACGCGGTGTACGCCGACGAGCCGAGGGCTGCGACGGTGCCGTGGATCGAGGCCATGTTGACGATGCCGCCTTCGGCCGCACCGGACTCGAGGATGGCGGGGATCTGGTACCGCATACCGAACAGCACACCGTTGAGGTTGATGCCGATGACGCGTTCCCAGTTCTCGAGGTCGGTGTCACCGGTCAGGGCGGGGGCGCCACCGATGCCGGCGTTGTTCACCGCGTAATTGAGGGCCCCGAAGGTCTCGACGGCGAAGTCGACGGCCTTCTTGCTGTCTTCAGCGATCATGGTGTTCGACTGGAACGGAACAGCGGTTCCGCCAGCGGCGGTGATCTCGTCGGCGACGCGGGTCGCGCTCTCGAGGTTGATGTCGGCGACGACGACCTTGGCGCCGTTGCTGGCGAGTTCCTTGCTGATCGCTTCGCCGATGCCTGAGCCGCCACCGGTGACGAGTGCGGTCTTTCCTTCAAAATTGCCCATTGTGTTTCCTTGCTCGGGACAGAGTCCCGCGTTTCTGGATAGGGGCGGTTCTTCCGAACCGTCTAGAGGGATAACGGCCTCCGAGCCCAGCCTATTTCATCACTCTGCATAGACCTCTCAACAAAAAGTGAGCATACCTTCCATCCGAGCGACCTCGTGCAGCGGCAGGCAGCTGGCCCCGTGTCATCCGCCTCTGGCCGATCACCGGCAACGGCACTGTCATGGTGCCGACGCCGAGTGCGTCGCCACACCACCAGGAGGCGACAATGACGAACTCCCCAGCCAGCACCCCAGCGGCACAGTCGGCGATCGCTGCCCGCGACACCGGGCTGGTGGCCGCGCTTCTCGTCCTGTCGATATCCACCGGCATCCTCGATGGCGTGAGCTATCAGGCGCTCGATCAGGTCTTCACCGGCAACATGACGGGCAACGTGCTGTTTCTCGGATTCGCACTCGGTGGGCAGCAGGAACTCCCCGTCGTCAATCTGCTCGTCGCCCTCGGAGTCTTCTTCCTCGGTGCGGTCACCGCAGCCCGGGTCCTTCGGATCAGGCCGACACACGATCGGGTCCCGCTCGCGACGACCGCGACCCTCGCGTGTGGCACCGTCGTGACCTTGGGCGTCGGTGTCGGGTGGGCGGTGATCGGGCCGCCGAACGACACCGCGATCGTCGTGATCACGGGGGTGCTCGCCTTCGCCCTCGGCGCCCAGGCCTCGGCCCTCAAGCCGGTGGGCATCAGAGACATCAGCACTGTAGTCGTCACCATGACCATGGTGAACCTGGCCCACGACGGCTGGCTCTCCGGCAAGCACGACCCGCACTGGCTGCGCAAGCTTCTTGCGATTCTCGCCATGGGGTTCGGCGCCTTCCTCGGTTCGGCCCTCTACTTCTCCTTCGGCGCCCCGGTCGCGACGTGCGTCGGCGCCGTCGTGATGGGGTGCGGAGCCGTGGTGCTCAGGGTGGTGTCGAACCGGGTGGCGGCATCCGGAGCACGGTTGTAACGCCGTCGCCCGATTGGGCCAGCCCTCGAAACCCCGGCGTTACACCCCCGCAACACGGGGCTGTGAGCATCGGAATCACGCCGCAGAATGCGTCGTCACGCCGCGCTCCGCGCGTCGATTCCTTGCCTGCCCCGAGAGGAACACCTTGAGTCAGCCACCACGGCACCGATTCCGAAAATTCGTTCTGCTGCCGGGAGCGATGGTCGCAGTCGCGGCCACCAGCCTCGGCGGCCTCACCGTCGCCACTGCGGCACCGTCAGACACCACGGGACTGAACTTTCTCGCTCCCTTCTATATAGAGGCAGATCTCACCGGAGACGACGCTGTCGATGAGGTCGATATCGCCAAGCTCATGGCGGCGCTCGGCAGCACGAACGCCGACCCGACCTGGGCGGGCGTGAGGGTGGCCGACTTCGACGGCAACGGAACGATCACCGTCACCGATGTCGCGCAGCTGAGCCAGCGTGCGCTCTACGACGACGGTCCGTTCTCCGCGGTCGAGGCGAGCACGATCGATGCGCAGAAGGCAATGAACGCCGGTGTGATCAGCGCCGTGTCACTGACGAAGATGTACCTCAACCGAATCGCCGCATACGACGACCAGGGCGAGAAGCTCAACTCGATCATCTCGGTCAACGAGCACGCGCTTGAGATCGCTGCCCAGCTGGATGCGGAACGTGCCGCGGGCGGTCCCCGCAGCATGCTCCACGGCATCCCGGTAATCGCAAAAGACAACTACAACACTGTCGATATGCCGACGACCGCTGGTTGCACTTGCCTGAAGAACAACCAGACGGATGCCGACAGCCAGATGGTCGAACAGATGCGCGCTGACGGGGCGGTCATTTTGGCGAAGGCCAACCTCGACGAGTTCGCATTCAACCTCACCACCGACAGCTCGCTCGGAGGACCGACGATGAGCCCGTACGTCCGCAACCAGAACGCGGGCGGATCCAGCGGAGGAACCGGCGCATCCATCGCCGCCAACCTCGGCATCATCGGACTCGGCACAGACACCGGCGGATCGATCCGGGTGCCGTCGTCGTTCAACCAGCTGGTTGGCGTTCGGCCGACGGTTGGCCTCGCCAGCCGTGACGGCATCATCCCGCTCGCGCTGTCGCAGGACACCGGTGGCCCGATGACCCGCACGGTTGCCGACGCGGCGATTGCGCTCGACTCGGTCGTCGGGTTCGACGCCGAAGACCCGACTACCGCGGAGTCCAACGGCAACATCCCGGGCACGTACACCTCGAGCCTCGACGACTCGAGCCTCGAGGGTGCGCGGATCGGCTACGTTCCGTCGATCGTCGGCTCGAACCCCGCGGTGGTGCGCCTGTTCAACCAGGCGAAGGCCGACCTCGAGGCGCAGGGCGCGACCCTCGTTGAGATGGTGATCCCCAACCTCTCGACCGTTCAGAATTACTCGAGCGGAAGCACCAACGAGTTCAAGCACGACGTCAACGAGTACCTCGCCAAGTTCGTCACCGACCCCGACGTGCCGTACGAGACGCTCAGCGAAATCATCGCCGCGAACGACTACCAGTACCCGTCGCGCACCAACACGTACAACGCTCGTGAGCGGGTGAGCGAGGAGCAGTACCAGGCCTGGATCACCCAGCACAACGCGGAAATCGCGAATGGCGAGTCGATCCTCACCGGTGCGATGAACACGTACAACGTGTCGGCGATGATTTACCCGACGACGACCGGCCAGTACAACGCCGGCGCCAACAACCGCCTTAGCCCGTATGGCGGGATGCCGGCGGTCACCGTCCCGATGGGGATGTCGTCGACGGCGATCGACGGAAGCGCGATCGACGGAGCGCCATCGAACATCGAGTTCCTCGGCCGGTCATACGCCGAGTCGACGCTGCTCGGGTTCGCGTACGACTACGAGCAGGCCACGAAGCACCGCACCTCACCGTCCCTCTTCCCGGAACTGGTGGGTTGAGCCATGGCGACGATACGGCGAGTGCAACAGCAGACAGAACTGAAAGGTAACGAGTCCATGTCATCAGCGGGGAGCATCCGTCGACGAGTAACATTCGCGGGTCCGGTGGTCGCCGCGATGGTCGGCGGCCTGGTGCTGGCCGCACCGCTGTCGGCAACGGCGGCTCCGAGCGTCGCGACCTTCTCGATTGCGGTGTCGGATGCCACGGTGCAGGTCGGCGAGACGGTGGACGTCACGGTGTCGGTCACGGGTGCGGTCGACGTGTACGCGTACGAGCTGGCGTTGGGCTTCGACCCGGCGGTGCTCGAGTATGTCGACGGCAGCGCGCAGACCCCGATCTCGGGAGTCGGGGCCGCGACTGTGGAGGGCAGCGAGCTGCAGTATGTGCACACCAAGCTCGGTACCTCGCCCAGTGCGACCGGTGACCTGACGCTCGCGACCCTGTCGTTCGAGGCGATCGGCGCGGGCGATGTGACGCTCGCGCTCGACGCAGAGCTGGTGGGGGCGGATGCCGTGTCGCTGGTCGTCGCGGATGCTGCGTCGGCCGATGTCGAGGTGCTGGCTCCGCCCGCGCCGGTGACGTCGCCGTCGGCCGCTCCGGCGGCTCCGGTGACGCCCGGTGGATCAGCGGGGGAGGACGCCGACCCGGTGTCGGCATCCGAGCGCGACAAACTGTCGGATACCGGCGCGGATCTGGCGGCGTGGCCGTTCGTTGGCGCCGGGGCAGCGCTGCTTCTCGGAGCGCTGCTCGCGTTCGGGGTGCGGCGGAACCGGGCCAGCCAGGCCTGATTCGTACCGTCCTCGATGGAGACGTAGAAGTGGCGGCTGGAGCACCATGCCAGCTGCCACTTCCGCTCGCGGCGCGGCGCAGCGCCTCGTGCGAATAGCGGTCGGGTCGTTCACCCGCAATTCAGGATTCGGGCAGCGCGCCCTGCACGACAACGCCGCGGGAGACAACAGCCACGATATTCTCGACCCGGAGGTCGTCGAGGTTCAGCCAGGGGCGCCCGCGCATCACGAGGAAATCTGCCCCGAAGCCTGCATCGAGGATTCCCACCTGTGACTGCAGCCCGACAGCGGCCGCAGCCCGGGAGGTGGCGGCCTGCAGCGCGCGTTCGGGGGAGTACCCGAGAACCTCACCCATCCGCCGCACCTCGCTCATCTGGTCGCCAAAGCCGACGTGGTAGCCGTTCGCATCGGTGCCGAGCACGAAGTCGGCGCCAGCCGTAGCGGCATCCCGCATGAGCTCGTTGCGCGTTTTGACGAGCGCAGCGGCCTTTGCCGCCTGGTCGTCGGACACCGGTACCCGGCGCTGGGCGATGACATCGTTGATGAGCAGGGTCGGCGCGATACTCACTCCTGAGGTGCTGGCCGCGACGGCCTGTTCGCGGCTGATCAGCGTGCCGTGCTCGATGGAGTCAACGCCGTGCCGCAACGCGATGGCGATGCCGTCTTCGGTGTGCGCATGCGCCGCAACCCGAAGGCCGAGTGCGTGAGCTTCGTCGACGATCGCGTCGATCTCTTCGTCAGTGTGGTTCCGCCATGAGCTCCGGTCGGCCGAGAGAACTCCGCCGCTCGTGGCGATTTTGATGCCGTCGGCGCCAGCGCGGGCCCAGTGGCGCACCAGGGCGCGGCACTCCCACGGCCCATCGGCGGTGGGTTTCCGGTTCTCGACAGCGGGAGGGGTGAACATATCACCATGCCCCCCGGTCATGGAGACCAGTCCGTTTGTAACCAGCCGGGGCCCGGAGACAATCCCGGCGTCGAGTGCGCGGCGCAGCGAGATCTGGATCTCGTCGGCAGCCAGATCGCGCAGGGTCGTGACACCGGCGGCGAGGGCCTGCTGTGCGTGAGCGAGCCCGTGGAGCACCTGCTCCTCTGGGCGCGTGACGACGGGCCAGCCGAGGAAGTCGGCCGGACTATCCGACGCGTTCCCGATGAGGTGCACGTGCGTGTCGACCAGCCCTGGGATCACGCTGAGTCCATCGAACGTGGGTCCGGTTGGTCCGGGCAAGAAAGCGGATGCCGCGTCGATGCTCTCGACGACGCCACCTCCGGTCGAGCCGCCGTGCGGACCCCGGGTGACGATACCCTCGTTCCAGATCAGCGAGACCCGTCCACGGGCGGCTCGGCCGTCCCAGAGAGCGATTCCATTGAGTGAGTGCACGGGTCTCCTAGGACTTTGAGTTGCGGCGCGGCAGCACTTTACCGAGCGCCGCCGGAGGGCGCATGGTCGTGCCGGCCACGACGAGCACGGCGAGCGTGACGAGGTATGGCGTAGCGGACGACAGGGCCGCGGGGAGCGGGATCCAGATGAAAACGGCGAGAAGAACGGCACCGAGAATGAGCGGAGCGATGCTCGATCGCCGCCTCTTGCGCAGCATCCGGAGCCCGCCAAGCACGAGGAAGACGACGGCGAGGATGAAGACGAGGGCGCGCAGGGTCTCCGGCCGACCGAGCCCGATCGCGTCGCTGAAACCGAACAGGGCCGAACCGGCAAAGACGCCGCCGGGCATCCAGTTGCCGAAGAGCAGCGTGGCTAGGCCGACGAATCCGCGACCAGCGGTCTGGTTCTCGACGTACATCTGCGAAATGAGCACGAGGGTGCCGCCGGCAAAACCGGCCATAGCGCTTCCGGTGAGCACAGCAATCCACCGGGTGCGGTGCACACTCCCGCCAAGCGCCTGCAGGGCAGCCGGCTGCTCTCCGGCTGCTCGCCAGCGCAGGCCGAACGGGGTGCGCCACAGGATGTACGCGGTCAACGGCACCAGGGCGAGGCCGATCAGGGCGGCAACGGAAACGTCCCTGGTGAGGCCGCCGACGATGCCACCGATCTCCGCGATCACCGGCAGGCTACTCGACTCCATGGCTCGCGCGGCGTCGGGAGTGCCAAGCCCGCCGGAGACGAACGGGAGGCTCACCGACGGCACGCTCTCCGCGATGCGCGGCGACCGGGCGATGCTCCCGCCCGCCATGTCGGCGAAGACGATGTCAGACATGAACCGAGCGACAGCAACCGCGATCACGTTGATGGAAACACCGACGATGAGTTGGTTGATCCCCATTTCGATACACAGCACCGCCATGAGGACGCCGAAGATGAGGCCCCCGATTACGCCGCCGATGAGAGCGGCCCATGGGCCGGCATAAGTTCCGAAGAGGCCTGCCATCCAGGTGCCGCCGACCATCATCCCTTCGAGCCCGACGTTGATGACGCCGGCGCGCTCGGAGAAGATGCCGCCCATCGCGACGACGGCGATGGGAACAGTGAGTCGCAGGGCCGAACCCCACGTCGAGGACGCGGTGATTCCGGGCGCGTCGGCAAGGTATCGCGCGAGGATCAGGAGCCCAAGGCCAAGAAACACCCAGCCAAGAACCCGGCGGATGCGCACTATCGAGTTGGCGTTGCGGGCATCGGCTGGAACAGGACGCGTGTCCGGCGCGGCATTCAGGGGAGCAGCGGTGAGTGTTGTGGTTGCTCCCGCCCCGGTGGTCATTCCGTCGCTCATTTCACATCCTCCAGCACGGGTTCCTTGCGTCTGGAGCGCATGGCCCGCCAGAGCGAAACTTTCTTGTCGGCTTTTTCGGTGATCCAATAGCCGATCGCAGAGCTGATCAGAACGACGGCGATGAAGATCTGGCCAACCTCAGTTGGCAGCTGTACCAGTCCGAGTACCTGGGCGCTGCGGTCGACGAAGGCGAGCACAAAGGCCCCGACGGCCATTCCGATCGGGTGGGAACGGCCGAGCAGCGTGGCGGCAAGGCCGACGAACATCAGGTCGATCGGCATGGTGCCGTCGTATCGGTAGGTGACGCCGAGGATGTGCGGAAGACCGATGAGTCCGGCGATGGCACCAGAGGCCAGCATCGCGATAATCACCCGGCGGTTCACGCTGATGCCCGCAGATTCGGCGGCCTCGGGGCTCAAAGCTGTGACCCGCATCGTGTATCCGAAGACGCTGCGGTTCATCACGAGGTAATAGATCACTCCGACGAGGATGGCCACGATCAGGAAGCCGGAGATCTGTGTGCGGTCACCGAGCCCCAGGTCGATGAGTGACGGCATCCGCCCGCTTTCGTCGATGACCGCGGTTCCGGTGTTCTGCCCTGCACCCGATCGGAAGACGTCTGCAAGCAGTATCGCCACCAGGGTCGTTGCGACGGCGTTGAGCAGGATCGAAGTGATGACCTCGTTGACACCGCGGTAGACCCGGAGCAGTGCGGGGATGAGCGCCCACAATGCGCCGACGGTGCACGAGATGAGCAGCACGATCGGCAGCTTGAGCACGATCGGCAGGTTGATGCTGGCGGCCGCGACGGCGCCGGCGAGGGCAGCGAGCCGGTATTGGCCGTCGACGCCAATGTTGAAGAGGCCCATGCGCACGGCGAACGCGCCGGCGACGGCGGCGATGTAGAGCGGGACAGCTTTATTGAGGCTCGCGACGAGGGAGTCAGCTGTCGTGCCGTATTCCCACATCACCTGGTATGCGCTCGTTGCGCTGTACCCGCTGAAGGTGAGGAATAGCGTGGTGACAAGCAGAGCGAGCCCGATCGAAATCACCGGTCCGGCGACGGTTGTCACAATTCTGCGCATCATCGCGTTGCTCCGGTCTCGTCGGTTCGGTCGCCTGGGACGTCGGTGGGCAGAAATCCACCCGGGTCGTGGGTCGTGCGCACGCCGGTCATGTATTCACCCAGCTCAACAGGGGTGAGGGAGCCCGGCGAGAGTTCCGCGACGATTCGTCCTCCATACATGACGAGAAGGCGGTCGCTCAATTCGAGGAGCTCGTCGAGGTCCGCGGAGATCAGCAGCGTACTGAGGCCCTGGTCTCTGGCCTTCGTCAACTCCGCCCAGACTGCGCTCTGTGCTCCGATGTCGACACCGCGAGTGGGGTGTGCGGCGAGAAGCACAGTCGGTTGGGCTCCCATTTCTCGACCGATGATGAACTTCTGCTGGTTGCCACCGGAGAGCGACTGCGCCGGTGTGCTGGGCGAACCCCCGCGCACGTCGAACCGGCGGATAATCGACCGGGCGGCGGAACTCGCCGCTCCTTTGTTGAACCAGATTCCCCGGCGAATGGGTGCGCGGTCGTGGTAGCCGAGCGCCGCATTCTCGAAGAGTGGCATGGCGAGGACCACTCCGTCGCGGTGTCGGTCTTCGGGGATGTAGCCAAGTCCGAGGCTTCTGCGCTTCTTCGTTGGCAGGGATGTGATGTCCTCGTTGGCGAGCGTGACAGTGCCGGTGCTTGGGATGCGACCGAGGAGGGCCATCAGGAGTTCCGTCTGGCCATTGCCCTCGACGCCAGCGATACCGACGATCTCGCCGGAACGGATCTCGAAGCTCACGGCATCCAGAAGCGGCTTGCGGCCCGGTGCACCGACCGTGAGTTCAGTCACCGTCAGCGAGAGGGCGTCACCGACGGGGATCTCGCGCGGCTTGACGGTCGGCATCTCGACCTCCACCATCATGGCGGCCAATTCCTGCGCCGTCGTATCGCGCGGAAGAGTGTGACCCACCACTGCTCCGTGACGGATGACGGTGATCTCGTCGGCGAAGCTGAGCACCTCGTCGAGTTTGTGGGAGATGAAGATAACGGCCGCCCCGCGGTCGGTCAGCCGACGGATCGAGTCGAACAGGGCAGTTGCCTCGCTCGGCACGAGCACCGCCGTCGGTTCGTCGAGGATGATGATGCGGGCGTCTCGGTAGAGCACTTTGAGAATCTCAACGCGCTGGCGGTCGCCGACACCGAGGTCGCGCACGACGCTGTCGACGTCAATGTCGAAGCCGTTGGCGACGGCCAGATCGTGAACGCGCCGTCGCGCGGTACTGATGTCGAGGGCGAAGGCCGAGCCAGGCTCGTCAGCAAGGACGATGTTCTCCCAGACGCGCAGGGCGTCCGCGAGCAGGAAGTGCTGGTGCACGATACCGATGCCCGCTTGCTGGGCGGTGCGTGGTGAGCGGAACTGGCGGACGACGCCGTCGACCTCGATCGTTCCCTCGTCTGCCGGTTCTTCGCCGGCGAGGATTTTCATCAGGGTCGACTTGCCCGCACCGTTCTCGCCGACAACCGCGTGAACAGTTCCCGGCCGGGCCGCGAGGTCAATGCGGTCGTTCGCGACAAAAGTGCCGAATCGTTTGATGATGCCCGTCAGCCGAACGATGGGCTCCACGGAATCGGCGGCTGTCGGGGAGGCGATGGGGGCGGCGCTCTCAGTCATGGCGTCTCATTTCGGCTCGGGGCGAGCGTGCTGCGGCGAGGGTTCGACCTGCGGCCCCCAAGGAGCTCGGGTCTATAGTGTGAGCGGGCGCCCTCGGGGGAAGGGCGCCCGCTCACTGGTTACAGTGCGGTCGGCACTGTCACCTCTCCGGCGATGATCGAGGCTCGGACCTCGTCGATCTGCTCGGTAAGTGTGTCGAGATATCCACCGCTCATCGACAGCTGGACTCCGTCATTGGAGAGGTCGTAAACCAGCTCGCCCTCTTCGAGTTCGCCGGCAAGGTAGGCCTCGATGGCATCCTGAACAGCGACGCCGGTGTTCTTCACAGCCGAGGTGAGAATGTGCGGCTTAATCGCGTCGTCAACGCTCTGGTACGCGTCCCCGTCGACCCCGATCGCCCACAGGTGTTTGTCGGCGGTGCTCGACGACAGCGCCTCTTCGTATACACCTTGGCCTGATCCGCCAGCGGCGGTGTAGATGACGTCCGCTCCGCCGGCGTACATGGATGCCGCGGCTTCCTTGCCCTTGGTCGGGTCGCTGAATCCCTTGAAGTCTCCGAGGGGAGCCAGGTAGCTCGAGTCCACTGTGATATCGGGGTTGATCGATGCTGCGCCGGCCTGGAAGCCAACGTAGAAGTCCTGGATGAGCGGCATGTCCACCCCGCCGATGAAGCCGATGTGGTTCGTCTTCGAACTGAGCGCCGCAGCCACACCCGCGAGGTAAGACGACTGGTTTGCGGCGAACGACACTGTGGTGACGCCGGCGATGACCGTGCCCTTGTCCACGTCGATGTTGACGAGTGCCGTATCCCCGGCATCCGTCTCTCCCATCGGTGAACCCCACTGGAAGCCGATGCCGATGGCAAGGTCGGCGTTCTGGTCGAGAGCCAGGTCGAGGCGCTCCTGGTAGTTGTCGGTGTCTGGGCTCGAGAATTCGAGGGGGTTGAACTCGTTGTCCTCCTGCGCAGCGGTAAATCCGTTGTACGCGCTGTCCATGAGCGCGAAATCTCCACGGGTGCCGTAGAGGAGCGCGACGGACTTCGCGTCGGCGTCAGCGGAATCGTTGGTGACGGCTGCCTGGCCGCCACACGCGGTGAGGGCGAGCGCGGCGGTGAGGGCCATGCCGGTGAGGGTGAGGCCGCGCTTGGTCGGGTGTGAACGCACTGGTGCTCCTGAAGGTTTTGAAATCGCTTGCAAGGGGATGCGGAACAAATTCCGGCCGTTCGCCTGCTCATGACGGCCACAACAGACAACAACCTAGTGGCTGGATGTTGCGAGCGTGTAACAGTTTTCATGGAACGTGCAAATCTTTGCCGGAGCGCCGCTCACCATGGCACCCTCGAAGGGTGACGAACACTAGCGCTTTGCCGGTACCGGCATCCGTTGACATCATCATCACCGGTGCAACGGTGCTGACCGAAACCGCGCGCCCTGTCGCTTGCTACCCCGATCGCCAGCGGGAGGCAGGGAACAGTGGGCCGACAAGTGCCCGGCTCGGAGGAACGGCGACGTTCCTGGCCGACCATGCGATAGGGATCAGCGGAAAAACGATCGCCTGGGTCAAGCCGACGGCTGAGGTGACCGACGTCGAGCGCGCTTCGGCTGAGCTGATCGATGCCTCGGGCCAGATCGCGATGCCCGGAATGATGAATGGACACACGCACTCGCCGATGACGATGTTCCGTGGCGCCGTTGAGGATGTGCCCACAGAGGAGTGGTTCAACGGCCACATCTGGCCGATGGAAGTGAACCTGACGCCTCGCGATGTGCGGCTCGGTGCCCAGATTGCGGTGGGGGAGATGCTGCTCGCCGGAGTCACGAGTTTTGCCGACCATTACTTCAACATGGATGAGATCGCAGGCGTCGTAGAGGCATCCGGCGCGCGAGCGACACTCGCGTCCACGTTCTTCTCAAGCCAGGGGCCCGACGGACTGAAGGCATCCGTTGATTTCGTCGAACGATGGCACGGCGCTGCCGGCGGACGGATCACGGCAGCCCTTGGCCCGCACGCGACATACACGGTCGATGATGGGGACCTCCGGGCGACGGCTGCGGAGGCAGCCCGGCTGGGTGTGCGAATCCACGTTCACGCGGCCGAGAACATGGACCAGACGAGGGCGAGCCTGGAGAAGCGCGGAGTGACGCCTATTCGGGTTCTGCACGACACCGGCGTGCTCGAAGCAGGTGCGATCATTGCCCACGGTGTCGGCATCATCGAAGACGACCTGCAGTGGCTCGAACCGTATGCCGACCGGGTTGCGGTGGCGGCGTGCACCAAGAACTACATGAAGCATGCCATGGGGCAGGGGACTCCGATCCGGCTTCTCCACGACGCCGGGATCACCGTCGGGATCGGTACCGACGGAGCCGCGTCGAACAACACGCTCGACATGATCGAGAGTCTGCGGTTCCTTTCCCTGCTGCAGAAGAACCGCTCCGAAGACGCGACCTGGCTCACCTCTGCGCACGCTCTTGATTTGCTGACGCGGCAGAGCGCGGACCTGTTCGGCATGGGGAGCACGCATGGACGTCTCGTCGAGGGATACACCGCCGATATTGTGCTCGTCGACACGCGACGCCCGCACCTGCAGCCTGTTCACGACCCTGCATCGACGCTCGTGCTGGTCGCGAAGTCGAGCGATGTGACGACGGTTCTCGTTGACGGTGCGGTCGTCGTGCGGAATGGCCGGCTCGCCACACTCGACCTCGACGGTGTCTATGACGAACTGTCGGCGCGTATCCCCGCCCTGACGGATCGCTCACACGGCCTGTCAATTCAGGAGTACGCTCCCTGATCATGCGTGCCTTTGAGACCCCATGGCCAGACGTCGCTGCCCGCTTCGCGAGCGGCGGTACGGTGGCCATCCTCCCGTTTGGCGCGCTCGAACAACACGGCCCCCATCTCCCGCTCGGTACCGACACCATCACCGCTGAGTATGTGGCGTCGGCACTCGCAGAAATCCTCGGCGCCGTGCTGCTTCCGCCGGTCAACTATGGGGACACCTGGAACAACGCCGGCTACCCCGGCACGATTTCGCTCCGGCCCTCGACCGTGACCGCCATTGCCGTCGACATTGGTGTAGCCCTCCAGGCCGCTGGTACCGCCGGTCTTGTGATCGTGAACGGTGACTGGGGAAACCGGCAGCCCCTGTACTCGGCCACCCGCGAGCTTCTCGAGCAGGGAATGCCGACGATTACGCTGGACTACCCGGGTATGGATGCCGCGATCTCGCGAGTGCGCGAGAGCGAACCCGCGGCGCCCGGACTCAACCATGCAGAAGAGGTGGAGACGTCGATCATGCTCGCCATCGATGCCTCACGCGTGCACGCCGATCGCTTTGTGTCCTCCTATCCCGAGTTCCCCTCTGACTTTGGTGTTCGCCCCATGCAGCTCCACCCGTTCTCACCAAGCGGCGTATTCGGCGATCCGTCGACAGCGACCGCTGCAAAGGGCACCGCGATTCTTGACGCGACCGTTGCAGAGTCGATGCGCGTGCTCGATGGATTCCTTGGTGAGCTCGGTGTTATAGCCGCCGCAGTCGAGGGCGGGGCGTAGGCGTGGGCGACATGCAGGTGCCGACCCTCGCGGATGTCGCGGCGCAGGCTGGAGTGTCCGTTGCGACAGCGTCCCGCGTGCTGTCGGGCTCACGGAGGGTGTCCGCCGACAAAGAGGCGAAGGTTCACCGTGCGGTGAAAGATGTCGGTTACCGGTACAACCCGTTTGCCGGTGCATTGCGGGGACAGCCGACCGGGACGATCGGTGTGCTCCTGCCCCGGTTCAGCCCCGGATTCCTGTCGAGCCTTGTGGAGTCCATCAGTGGGGTGCTGGACAGCACGGACCGAGCGCTCTTTTTGCGATACGTGGAACCCACTGCCGCCAGCGCGGTGGAGCAGGTGAACGCGCTCATCGAACGCGGTGTGGACGGTGTCATCCTGTGCGCACCGTCGGTTGAGGTGGGCCGGGCCGCCGCGGAGGCAGCTGGCTCTGTTCCGCTCGTCTTCGTTGGCCGCAACAACGACGCGATTCTCGCCGACTCGGTGGGCCTCGATGAGGACCGTGCCGCACAGCTGCTGATCGATCACCTGGCTCCGGGTGCCACGCGTGTGGCGATCATCGGATTCGACTTGGAGAATCGCAGCGACCAGCGGCGGAGTGCCGCTGTCGCCTTGGCGGCGCAGCAGGCGGGTCTTTCGGTTGAGCCGGTGGTGTCGGATGCTGCAGACCTCTCCGGCGGGATCGCCGCTGCGGAGCGGCTGCTGGGGGCGGCAGAGCTCCCGCAAGCACCGGATGGCGTCGTCATCGACACCATCGTCTGCGCGAATGACGAGGTTGCTCAGGGCGTTGCCGCCGTGCTTCGAATGCGCGGGGTCGGTGTGCCTGATCCGGTCCGGCTCGCGAGCCTTATGGACGTTGCGTTCACCGACCAGGAACCCCGGGCAATTACGACCCTCCGCCATCCGTGGCCAGCCATGGGCCGCGAAGCGGTGCGATTGCTCACTGAGTCGCTGGGGTCACCGAGTGCGGAGTCTGTGACCCGCCGAACCGTCCTCGGTCCGCACCTGTTGGTGGGGGAGTCGACGCGGTAGTCGCATGCCGGGGACCCGCGGCGACGGATGCCAGGACATTTGAATGAAGATGGTCGTTAAGCGCTGCCGTTCGTCGGTGCGGGTGCTGCGCTCGCGTTCGGGGCGCTGCTCGCGTTCGGGGCACGTCGGAAGCGGGCCAAGGGCGTGTGAATCCCACGCCCTTTGTAGAGCAGGAGGGGAGCTGCGGTCGGCATATGATGTCGACCGCAGCTTCCCTGAGAAGCGGTGCCTGCGCTGCCAGCAAGCCGATTACTTTCTCCCCCAAAGCGAGGGAGAAGAGGCCCTCGCGCAGAGAGCGTTGCGATAGGGTTTCGTCGTCGGAGCAGCCCTCTGGCATGCCCGGGGGACATAGACAATGCAACAAGACGACGCCAATCGAGCGCACACCGGAAGTGGCGGGGAACTTCTTCAGCGCCGATTGCTCGAAGATGACCGGATCATCATCGCTGGCCCCGTTGCGGATGACGACAGGTTCGCTTTGTCCTTGCCGTTTGAAAAAACAGCGACGGTGCCAGGTGTGAGCGACACCTCTTCAGACGCGGATGAATCAGCGCGCCTCGCTTCGCTACTTCAAAGCGATGGAGCAGAGGTCAGCGCCGAAATCGCCGAGCACGAGAGAGCCCAGCGCGCCACGCCGCCCATCTACTTACCGGGAAACAAGCAGAGACAGTCCCGAAGCATTCTGACCATCGTTGTATCGATTATTACTGCCATTGCCCTCGCGGGAGTCGGGGTCGCCTTCGCGGTGAAAAGCCAGGCGTCGACGCCAGAACAGACCGCGTTTGACGCTTACGCGACACGGCAGCTGTTGGTATCCGAGGCAAATCGGGACTTGACCGCGACATTTGACGGAATCGTCACGGCCAAGGCCGAGGCGGAGTCACTCAATCTTGCCGCTGCGGCGTCACTCGCAGCGGTCGCTGGCGCCGTTGATGAGGTGGCGCGCGTTGCCGCGGAGACCCAACGCATTGCCACTACAACATCGATCGCTGCGATCGCGGTCACCGACCCGGCCGACACTCCGTACGTCGTTCCGGATGTGAGCTCCGAATCGAGCCTTGCCGAGATCGCAGCGGGGCTCGACGAGCTGTCGGCGGAGGCGACTCGCATCGAATCGGCGCAGACCGAACTGGACGCCGCTCTCCTGACCATCACCGAGGCGCGCGACGACTTCGCCGTGGCCTTCACAACCTTTGTTGACACCGTGCCTGCAGCCGCGCTGAGCATCACTGCTGTGAATCAGGAAGCCAGCCAGCAGTGGAGGGATGCTGTTATGACGGCCGTTGCGGCGTTGGTCGCTGCGGCTGAAAAAGGTTCCGGAGCGTCCGAGTTGCAAGCGTATGCGGCTGCCGTTTTTGCTCTGCAAGACGAGAATGCTCGCGTGGTCCGCGAGCGGGAAACAGGGCAAGATCTGGAGGGCGACCAGGAGGAGCAGGAGGAAGAGATGCCCCGTCGGGCACCGACTCGACCGCGGGACTCGGTACCTGACACCGGGCCTCCTTCTGAAGAGGCAGACGAAACTCCGGTTACCCCAGGTCCGGAGGTTCCCCCAACGATTTCTCCGCCAGCCGAAGACCCCGGTCTCGGTGAACCTGGCGAGGACGCGCCAGCCTAGGCCAGAAGCGCTGCGTAAGCGGCCGCCGGAGAATTCCCTGACTTGGGGGTTTTGGTGACTCAAAGGCCTTTGGACTCTAGTCAAACTGCGACATCCGGGTGCCGCCGCGCAACAAGCACGTGTCAGGTGTGCAAAACTAATCCAAACTGTCTGGACTTTGACAGTTGTACTTTTGGGGGGAACTCTTTGGAGCTCAAAGACTACGTAAGAATTCTGCACAAGAGCTGGATTCTGATCGTTGCGTGCACTTTGTTGGGCGTTGGTGCCGCAGCGGCATACTCGCTGGTTCTGCCGGCGAAGTACCAGACGACCACGCAGCTCTACGTTTCAGTCCGAGCCTCTGAAGGCGCCGCCACGGGCGAGCTGGTGCAGGGAACAAGCTTCGCCCGTCAGGCGGTCACTTCTTACGTGGACGTCGTGAACAGCGCGCTGGTGCTCGACCGGGTTGTCGATGAGCTTGATCTCGATACCACTGCGCAGCAACTCGCCCCGTCGATAACAGCGAATTCACCGCTCAATACCGTCCTGATCAACGTGACAGTGACAAACACCGACCCGGTCGAGGCCGCCGCAATCGCCAACTCAGTCGGTGCCACCTTCGCCGACGTCGTCACGAACCAATTGGAGAAGCCCGAGGGCGAGACAGCGAGTCCGGTGAAGATCGAGACAATCCAGCCGGCCGTAGTCCCGGTCAAGCCGTCGAGTCCGAACGTGCCGCTCAATATCGTCCTGGGACTCTTGGTTGGCCTGGCGATCGGCCTTGGAACCGCGGTGCTCCGGAGTGTCCTCGACACTCGCATCCACAGTTCGCACGATATCGAGCTGGTGACGGACGCGCCTATCCTCGGAGGTATTGCTCTTGACCCGGAGGCCAAGAAGCGTCCACTCGTCGTTCACGCCGACCCGCGCAGTCCTCGTGCAGAATCATTCCGAAGCCTGCGCACCAACCTCCAGTTCGTGAACCTGGACGCTGGGCCTCGGAGCTTCGTCATCACCAGCTCCATCCCGGGCGAGGGGAAGAGCACAACGGCGGCCAACCTCGCGATCGCCCTGGCCGAAACCGGGGCATCCGTCGCTCTCATCGACGGTGACCTCCGGCTCCCGCGAGTCGCCGACTACATGGGCGTGGAAGGCGGAGTGGGGCTAACGGATGTCCTGATCGGGCGGGCTGAGCTGGCCGACGTGCTGCAGAAGTGGGGCCGCGGCAAACTTTATGTGCTGCCGAGCGGCCGTGTTCCCCCGAACCCCAGCGAGCTGTTGGGCTCTGGCGCGATGAAACGCCTTCTCAGCACGCTCACCGAGCAGTTCGACATCGTGCTCATTGACGCTCCCCCTCTGCTTCTGGTGACCGATGCTGCTGTGGTCTCGAAACTCGCTGGGGGTGCGATTGTCGTTGCTGCCTCGGGCCGCACTAAAAAGAACGAGCTGGTGGCTGCTGTGCGCACACTCGAGAGTATCGGCAGCCACCTGGCCGGCGTCGTCGTCACGATGTTGCCGACGAAGGGACCCGACTCTTACGCCTACGGGCAGTACAGCTACGGCAAGTTCGAAGAGCACGATGCACCCGTCGACGCTGCGGCAGGCAAGAAGGCCGGCCGGAAGACCGGTGGGACGACTGCAGTGAAGGGGCGTCGGTCGCTTCGCGAAGCAGGGGCGGAGTAGCCGTGTCGACGTTCAAGATACTGACCGTTTGCTCCGGGAACATCTGCC
This sequence comes from Mycetocola sp. Y444, assembly GCF_059445295.1. Taxonomy (NCBI): domain Bacteria; kingdom Bacillati; phylum Actinomycetota; class Actinomycetes; order Micrococcales; family Microbacteriaceae; genus Mycetocola; species Mycetocola sp. Y444. The sequence continues at coordinate 467,750 of NZ_JCAIUB010000002.1, forward strand.
GGTCGCCCATGGCGGAACAACTTCTGCGTGCGGGTTTGAGTGCATATCGTGGAGTGGTCGTTGCAAGCGCTGGCACAGTCGGTCTGGCCGGTGAGCCGATGGATGCCCGGGCGCTGGAAATGGCCAGCAGCTTCGGCGCGACGGACGCCGCAGCGCACGTTGCTCGCGAGCTCAACGAACAACACATTCGCGACGCTGATGTCGTGTTCGCGATGGCTCGGGAGCACCGCCGGGCCGTTGTGCAGCTGCGCCCCGGGGCTTCCCGATACACGTTCACGCTCCGGGAGTTCGCGCGCATAGCGTCGGAGATGACCGATGGTGATTTGGCCGAGGTTGCCTTGCTGCCGCGGCATGATCTCGCGGCGCGTTTTTCAGCCGCTATTGCTTCTTCCGCGGCGCTTCGGGGAGTTGTGACCCCGCCGGTGCATCCAGACGATGACGACGTCATTGATCCGTACCGTCGCACCGATGATATCTACGCGCGCTCTGCAGATGAGTTGGTTCCAGCGGTGGCGGCTGCCGTCGAATTGTTCCGCCGCGCGGCGACGGTTATCTAGGCTGCCGTGGCATCGAACAAGGCATTCCGTCGACCGCGCGGCGAGGGGCTTTCAAAACGGTGGTCGGTGGTCGGTCTTTCGCTCTTCGTAGTTTTAGACGCGGTTCTCGTGGGGGCTGCGCTCAACGCGCAGCGCGGGCCGGAGCGCGTTGAGCGAAACCAAGCGTTGCCTTCGTCGCCTCCCAGCGCTGAGCCGAGTGCTACAGCGGCCGTTCCTGCGAATGCTGTCCCACCGCAGCGGGTGCTCGCAGCCGCGAGTGGTGACATTGCATGGCGGGGCACGATCGGGTCATGCCCGGATGGCACTGTGGTGTTGGAATACACGGACGATGGCGGCACCAAATGGAAGACTGTTGACCCCTCTGCCGAAACCGGCGCGGCTGCGGTGATACGGGTCGTTCCGGAGTCGGCGTCCGCCGCCAACGTGGTGACCCTCGACGCCGGATGTTCGCCCCAACTGGTTGGTACCTTCGTTGCTGGAGATGCGTGGGCTGACTACTCTGCCCGGCTTGGCTCTTACTGGTATCTCGACCCCACGGATGTCGCCGCTATCCACAGTCCCACTGGGATGGTCGCAGCCCCGTGCTCCTCAGCGGTGATGATCGCAACGCGTTCGACGGACGAAGCCGCAGTGCTCTGTGCGGACCAACTTGTGTATCTGACCACTGACGGCGGCTCGACGTGGTCTGCGGCCATCGCGGTGCCGGGAGCGGTGGCACTGGCCGGTGCGCCTGACGGGTACGTCACCGCTGTGGCAGGGCAGGGCGGGTGCGGCGGAACGTCAGTTGTGACGGTTAAGGATTCGAGGCCGGGGGGCCCGGCCGGATGCGTCGGTGAAACGTCTGCGTCTGGGCAGACTGTGGTTTCCGCTTCTGACGACGGCACTTTCTGGCTGTGGTCCGGCGATGTTTTTGCACGATCGATTGATGGGGGACTGACATGGAAGTAGCTGCCGAGCTCAGAGAAGAGCGCGACGCAGGAAACGGCGAGGTGCCGCTCGTTCGTTTCGGAGCACAGTTTGTCCTGGACGCCTCGGCGTGGGCGGCCGCCCTCGTCCTCGCCGTTATCTATCGGTACGAGTTCGTGCTTTCCAACGTCGCCGGGGGCGCTTTGGCGGGCTTGGTTATCGTCGCCGTCATTTTGCAGTTTGGTGTCGGCTGGGGTTGTGCGCTCTACAAGGGGCGATACACCTACGGGAGCTTCGAGGAGGTGCGAGCTCTGGTGTTCGCGGCGCTCGGCGTATTCGGTATCCTGACCCTCCCCGTCGTCCTGCTCGGAACGGTGCTCGACATCCCGCGCAGTGCGACGGTTATCGCGCTCCCTATCGCGCTGATCATCATGTTCGCGGTTCGGTACGCGAAGCGCTTGTACGTCGAGCGGAAGTACAAACCAGGAAGCCAGGCCAGACGCACGATCGTGTACGGTGCCGGGTATCTGGGGTCGACACTTGTCCGTCGCATGCTTACGGACCCGTCATCTCAGTTTCTTCCCGTTGCGCTTATTGATGACGACCCCTTGAAATCCAATGCGCAGCACAGGGGGGTGCGCGTGTTAGGTACGTTCCACGACCTGCACAAGGTAGTGGAGAAGACGCACTCCACCGACCTCGTCATCTGCATCGGCCGCGCGGACTCCGCGCTTATCCGGCGCATTTCGGATGCTGCAACGGCTGCGGGGCTCGCGGTCAAGGTTCTTCCACCGCTGGAGACGCTGCTCGAGCGCAAGACCACTCTCTCGGACATGCGTGATATTTCGATCGAGGACTTGATCGGTCGTCACCCCGTCGACACTGAGGTCGAGACGATCGCTGGGTATCTCAAAGGAAAGAAGGTTCTCGTCACCGGAGCCGGTGGCTCGATCGGATCTGAGCTGTGTCGCCAAATCGCGAAGTACAGCCCGGGCGAACTCATCATGCTCGACCGCGACGAGACCGCACTGCAGGGTGCGCAACTCGCCATTTCGGGGCACGGTCTTCTGGACACGCGCGACGTGGTACTGGCGGACATCCGCGATGCAGACGCACTATCCGTGATTTTTCACGATCGCCAGCCGGACGTCGTGTTCCATGCAGCGGCGCTGAAGCATCTTCCTATGTTGGAGCAATATCCCGATGAGGCGTGGAAAACCAACGTGCTCGGGACCCTCAACGTTCTGGAAGCTGCTCGTGGGGCAGGCGTGAGCACCTTCGTGAACATCTCGACGGACAAAGCCGCCAATCCGACGAGCGTTCTTGGGCACTCCAAACGAGTTGCCGAAAAACTGACTGCGTGGATGGCGGAGCAAACCGGGCAGACGTATTTGTCCGTTCGTTTCGGAAACGTGATCGGCAGCCGTGGTTCGATGCTCCCGACCTTTACATCTCTGATCAAAGCAGGTGGCCCGTTGACCGTTACCCACCCGGAAGTCACGCGCTTCTTCATGACCATTCCGGAAGCTTGCCAGCTCGTCGTTCAAGCCGGCGGGATCGGCAGCGCCGGCGAGGTCCTCATATTAGATATGGGCGAGCCCGTAAAAATTCTCGATGTCGCGCAACGCATGATATCCATGTCGGGTAAGGACATCGAGATAGTGTTCACGGGCCTACGTGAGGGCGAAAAGCTGCACGAAGAGCTCATTGGCGCGAACGAAACGGACGAGCGTCCTCTGCACCCGAAGATATCTCACGCGCGCGTGGGAGGTATTTCTCCAGAGCGGCTCAACAAAAGAGGATGGGAAGAAAGAATGGTCGCCTCTCCACGAGACAACAACACGACCAGCATTATCGAACGTATTCCGGCGGGTGACCTGCGATGAACGCCAGAATTCATATGTCGTCCCCAGACGTTGGAGCTTTGGAAGAACAATTCATGATCGCCGCGATGAGGTCCGGGTGGATTGCGCCTTTGGGCCCGGACGTGAACGCGTTCGAGGAGGAAGTGGCGGAACGAATCGGGGTTGCGCACGCAGTTGCGCTTAGCTCCGGCACCGCTGCACTGCACCTGGCGTTGCTTGCGGCAGGAGTCGGTGAGGGTGATGTGGTGCTCACCTCCACGATGACTTTCGTCGCAACGGCGAATGCCATCACATACACCGGCGCGGAACCGTTCTTTATCGACTGCGAAGTCGGGACCGGAAATCTCGACCCCCGGCTCCTCCGGCAAGCTGTGGAACAACTTCGCGCAGCGGGAGAGAAGATCGGAGCTATTGTTCCCGTTGATCTTCTCGGCAAGGCGATCAACTACACCGAGATTTGCGCAATTGCAGACGAATACGGAATTCCGTTGATAGTCGACGCAGCCGAATCGTTCGGCGCCACGCATCGAGGGCGTCCTGCGGGTTCGTTCGGGTTGGCATCGATTATCTCTTTCAACGGCAACAAGATTATGACGACATCTGGCGGCGGGATGCTTCTCACTGATGACGGCGACGTAGCAGCCCGAGTTCGATACCTCGCGACGCAAGCGCGCCAACCGGTGACGCACTACGAGCACACCGATATCGGGTACAATTACCGGCTAAGTAATCTCCTTGCTGCGCTGGGGAGGGCCCAGCTTACCCGGCTCGACGAGATGATCGGTCGCCGTCGCGCCATGCGTGACCGGTACCGCGAGTTTTTCGCTGCAGTTGGCGGGGTCTCCATTTTTGGCGGTGACGACGACACCGAAGACAACTGTTGGCTCACCTCGATACTCGTCGATGTGAGCGTGACCGGGTGGACACCGGCAGAGCTAAGCCTGGACTTGCTTGAGGAAAACATCGAGAGCCGACCACTGTGGAAGCCCATGCATTTGCAGCCGATTTTCGCGGGGTATCCGTCCGTGCTCAACGGCGCGTCAGCGGCTTTGTTCGCGACGGGTTTGACCCTTCCCAGCGGCTCTGCATTAGCTAACGATGATATCAATCGGATAGAAGCAAGGTTGTTGCGGTTCGTCGAGAGCCGGGGTGGGCTATGACGACTTTGAACGTCCTGATCAGTTCTGTGGGACGACGAAATTATCTTGTCCGTTGGTTTCGCGAGGCACTCGCTCAAAATGGCATAGACGGGAAGGTGACCGTCGCTGACGCCAATCAGTATGTGGCCGCACGCGCCGAAGCCGATGCATTCGTGAAGTTACCGCCGATCAATTCCGATGAGTATCGATCGGCGCTCGAAGACCTCCTCGAGACGAGAGGGATCGACATCGCGCTAAGCGTCAACGACTTCGAGCTTGCCCTCTGGTCAACCTTGAATAAGCGTGCACTCCTTGACCACTCCGGAACTCGTCTCATTTCTCTTGCCAGCTATGAGCAATCGCTCGTGGCGGATAAGTACTTGATGGCGCGTCAATTATCCATCGAGGGCCTTCGTGTTCCCGCGACTTGGCTAGGCGAAGAAGTTATGAACGACCGAGAAGTGATTGACTGTGGGGTCCCGCTGATTATTAAGAACAGATTCGGTAGCGGATCGTCTGGTCTCGGCTTTACGGACGCCAAGGGTCTTGAATCCGACCTTCTTACGGCTGCCTCGACAGCCGCGGACAAGTACGGACGTGCCTGTGCCACCGTAGAAGATGGGCTCCGAAGCGTTGTCGTTCAACCGGCTGTTGTCGGGGTGGAATACGGTTGCGACGTCGTCAGCGATTTCGCCCAGCAGTTTGCGGCAGTTTTCGTTCGGCGCAAAGTCTCAATGCGTGGTGGTGAGACGGATCAGGCGGTCAGCGAAGACCCCTCGCGGTTCGCATCAGCCGGGCGGGCGTTAGCTGCCGCAGTACCGCACGCCGGCGTTATGGACATAGACGTGATGGAGGATGCGTCGGGCACGCATTGGCTCATAGATGTCAACCCACGGTTTGGCGGGGGTTATCCATTTTCTCACATGGCCGGAGCAAACGCGCCCGCCGCGTATGTCGCATGGGCACTGGGCAGAGAGGCAAGGCAGCCGTGGCTGCAGTATAGGTTTGGCGTTCGCTCGGCTAAATATCAAGAGGTTGGTCCGGGCGGGGCTGACCGAGCGACATGCGACTGAGCAGAAGCGTCACGGCGATGCGGGCCGTGAAACGTATCTTTGATCTCACGTTGGTGACCGTCACAGCACCAATAACCTTGCCGCTCTCCTTAGTCACCGGGGTGATCGTGGCGATCGGGGTGGGGCGACCGGTGCTCTTCCGGCAGCCGCGAGCCGGCCTGTTCGGCATCACGTTCAATATTTACAAGTTCAGGAGCATGACTGATGAACGTCGCCCCGATGGCAGCTTGCTGAGTGACTCAGAGCGGCTCACGTCAGTGGGTCGGTTCCTCCGACGGAGTAGTTTGGACGAGCTACCGCAACTTCTGAATGTGATCCGGGGTGAGATGTCGCTAGTGGGGCCTCGACCACTTTTCACGAGATATGTGCCCTTTTACTCAGCCGAGGAGAGCCGACGGCACACTGTGAGGCCTGGGGTGACCGGGCTAGCACAGACGCAGGGTCGCAACGGTGTGGACTGGGATGCCCGATTGGCTCTCGACGTCAAGTATGTTGATACTTTGTCCCTAGGTGGAGACATGCGCATATTGGCTCGCACGTTCACCCAGTCCCTGCGGGGGAGTTCCGTCGCAGTCGTGGCAGGGGATTCAGGTGAACCGCTTGACGTTTCGCGCTCCTACCCTCGTACTACAAAGTTTGGGCTCCGAGCTTTCCTGCTTCGCGACATCCCAGCACGCGTAGCTTGGATGAACCACCCAGCCACACGCGAGCACATGCGTTTGCCAAGCGTAATCGACGAGACGAGCACTCTTACCTGGTACCGGCAGGCTAGTAGGAATGTGGACCGCCACGACCTCGTGGTGTACGAGCTCGATACCGGAATGCCGTGCGCGATGCTGGGACTGCGGGCAGACCAGAGGAATGTGCTTCCTGAGCTGTATATTTTCGTGGATCCAACGAAGACCGGGAGCGGGGTGGGCCGACATGCGATGGAACTGCTCTTCCGTTGGCTTAGCGCGACGGGCCGGTATGAGGGCTGTCAGCTAAGCGTGAGCGTCGCGAACACGAAGGCCATCGGTCTCTATAAGTCCTTCGGCTTTGGTTCAGACTCCGAGCCGGAGGATGGTCGCATTAATATGTCCTTGCGGACCGAAGATTGGACTTCGTCCCGATGACGAGCGCCTTGGCTAGCCCAATCGAGTCACATGAGCGCCTAGGAAACGTATTAGGCGTGAACCTGCTGGTGAAGCGGGACGACCTGCTGCCGTTTCCGCTCGCCGGGAATAAAGTCAGAAAGCTTTTCGATGAGCTCGAGTCGTTATCGGTGCTGCCTGATGTTGTCATAACGAATGGGTCGATCGAATCGAACCATTGTCGTACGCTCGCGTTTCTCGGGGCCCAGCGGGGAATACGCGTGCACCTTGTTCTCCATGACGAAGGCGGTGCGAATCGCGAAAGCCCGGCGTTGAAGATGCTTCGGGACTTAAACGCCACGTACTCGGTAGTTGCTCCCGACAAAATATCTCAGACAATCGCAATCTTCGCGGACGACATCGAGAGATCAGGAATGAAGGCGCATATTGTCAGCGGAGGTGGGCACACACCCGTAGGCGCTAACGCATATCGACGTGCAGCCGACGAAGTGCTGTCCGAATGCGCTCCGGGGTCGATTGTTGTGGCATCCGGGACTGGCGCAACGCAGGGCGGGATAGCGGCGGCGGTGACGCTGCGCCAGGCTGAGTGTCAGGTCATAGGCGTGTCCGTGGCCCGCCGCGCAGATCGCGGCGTCCCCGCGGTTGCCGAAGCGGCACGGTGGGCAGGGGCGCCCAACGCCGAAATCATATTCACTGATGAGTATATCGATGGTGGCTACGGGAAGGCAGGACCCACGACTATGGCCGCGGTCAACCTGGGCTGGAAACATGGGCTGCCTCTCGACCCCACCTATACCGGAAAAGCGTTTGCATGCTTGATCGACTATGCACGCCGCGGAAAGTTTCAACCCAACGAGACGGTTCTCTTCTGGCATACGGGCGGCCTCGCTAACTACTTGCAGTCACGGTAACCGGACGCGTCCTCGCTTACATAAACGAAAGCTACTTCTTGCGCAACAAATTTGATTCGACTCCGAAGCAGGTGTGGTTCATCAACCATCACGCGGCACTCCGAGTAAAGGACGGGCGGCAGGGCCGCCATATTGCACTCGCACGATCGCTTCCGAGCCACGGGTGGGAGGCGAGCGTGATCGCAGCTAGCACGACTCATCCAAGTGGGGCCCAGACTTTTGATCGGTCGAGGCTTCGACGTCGTGGGACGGAAGACGGCGTGCGATTCGTTATACTGCGATCGATAAGTTACTCGGGAAACGGAATTCGAAGGATCGCGGGAATGCTGGCGTTCTCCTTGTTCCTCCTTATGCCCGGCGCGACCCGCGGGTTGCCTCGTCCGGACGTGATCGTCGGTAGCACAGTCCACCCGTTTGCTGCGTTGAGCGCACGGATTCTCGCAGCCAGGTTCCGTGTCCCGTTCGTGTTTGAGATTCGGGATGTTTGGCCAGACGTCCTTATCCACCTTGGGCAGCTAGACGGTGCAAGTGTCGGTGCCAGGGGATTGCGAAGCCTGATGTTGAGTCTCGCCCGGGCGTCGAAGCTCGTGATCTCGCCTCTGCCGGGGGTGCACCGGTACCTAGAGGAGGTCGGTCTGCCTGAGAAAGCGTTTCTGTGGGTTTCGAATGGCGTTGAAGTCACGGCGGATGTTCCCGAGCAGCGGTCAATGGTGGGAACACCGTTTGTATTCATGTACCTCGGCTCGCACGGCAACTCGAATGCGATCGAAGGCATACTTTCCGCGTATGACACAGTGGCCCGTGAACTGCCGCAAGAGTCGGTCCAGCTCCGTCTAGTGGGCGACGGGCCGAGCAAAGCAGCACTCGTGGCGCATGCCCAAAGCTTGGGGTCGTGCAGGTCGATTTCCTTCGAAGATCGAGTTCCGAAGTCGGAGGTGCTCCGACGGGCTTCTGAAGCCGACTGCCTGGTCGCGAACATGCACGATCTGCCCGTCTATCGTTTCGGCATAAGCCTCAATAAGGTTTTCGACTACCTGCTAGCCGCCCGCCCGATTGTTTTCGCGACGAACCAAAAGCACAATCCTGTGTCGGAGTCGGGGGCTGGTTACACGGTGCCAGCCGACGACATAGAAGGGCTTCGCAACGCGATGAACAGGGTGATGGTCTTGACGGACTACGAACGATTCCAGATGGGCGAGAAGGGGCGCGCCCACGTAACCACCCGCTATTCCTACTCCAGGCTCGCCGAAATCCTGGCGTCCGGACTCGATGATCTGCTGCCTACTTCGTCCTCGGGCGAGAAAGAGACCCGGAAATGAACGAAAGAAGGGAACTCGGGACAGCGCGGCCAAGAGTGGTCCATGTGAGTTCAGCGCATCCTTGGTCCGACAACCGGATCCACTTACGTGAGGCGGCCACGCTTGTTGGAGGAGGGTACGCAGTGTCACTGGTAGCGCAGGAAAGTTCGATAGAGCTACCGGCCACGGGGGTCGAAGTACGAAAACTCAAGTTTGCCCGCTACGGCCGGCTGAGGCGAATGCTCGCGGGCTCCGCTATTGCAGCTTTCGAGGCTTTGCGCACTCGCTCTCAAGTGTTCCATTTGCACGACCCGGAGCTTATTTGGACGATTCCTATACTTCGCATGCTCGGGAAGGTGGTCATCTATGATGCGCATGAAGACTTACCTTCACAAATTTTGGGGAAGCCTTATGTCAACCGAGTCTCCCAGCCAATCTTCGTCATCTTTGCGCACGGACTAGTCGCTGCATCGAAGATGAGCAATCATGTGATCGCTGCGACAGAGCGGATCGCGGAGCGCTATTCGTCGCATCGAGTGACGGTGATTCATAACTATCCTCCGCTTCGGACCGAGGATGCCGTCGCACCAACTCCATCGAAGCGCGCAAATAGGGTAGTTTACGTCGGTGCAATTGGGAGGGAACGAGGAGCGACGCAGATGGTCGACACCTTGGCGCGGGAAGAGTTCCCGCCAGCATGGAGCCTGCAACTTGTGGGAGGAATGGCTCACGCGTCGCTTTTGGAAAATCTGAAGGCGCGTGAAGGTTGGTCGCGCGTTCAGTTCCACGGCCGAGTTTCTCCAGATGAGGCGAGAAACGTGATTTTAGAATCCAAGGTGGGACTCGTTGTGCTTCAGAAGACGCCAGCGTACCTCGATTCGCTCCCGACAAAAATGTTCGAGTATATGGCTGCTGGTTTACCATTTATCGCTTCAGACTTCCCTCTTTGGCGAAGCATCGTTGAAAAGTTTGATTGTGGTCTCCTTGTGGATGAAACATCACCTGACGCTATTGCGATGGCGGTTAGGCAGTATGCACTCGATCCAGAGTTGCTGGATCGCCACGGCGCGAATGCCAAGAAAGCGGCGGCGAGTCTGAATTGGCATGTGGAAGAACCCAAGCTCTTGGGCCTTTACGCTTCTTTGGTGCGTGCGTGATTTCGACGCCGGCTGCCCCCCAGTGCCTCCGTATGCCGACAGGTCCAAGGACAGTTCGTTGAGTCGTCGCTGGTTCGCGTTCACAACGCCCATTCGCTTTGATCTGCCTGCGTCAAGGGGGACCGGCCGTACAGGGCTTCTCGGTCTCACGTCCACGATCTTTCTTGGCGGTTCGAGACTTACGACCAATGTCCTCTTGGGTCGCCTCGGCGGGCCTGAGCTCCTTGGACTGACACAGAGCGTGATGTCCACCGCGAACCTGGCGACACTCTTCTTGCCCTCTTCCGCGGGTAGTGCTGCGAGCAAGTATGTGGCGCTATACAAAGCCAAAGGGGATCTAGAGGGTGCGCGGGCGGTGGCGCGTTTCATCGGGGTTAGGGTCGCTCAAGCCACCTTGTTGATAGCAGCGGGGATCGTAGGAATTGGATTCTTTCTCGAACTGAATCAGCTCGCTACTACAATGGTCACGCTCCTCTTGGTGATAAGCATGTGCGGGCAGGCCTACATTCGTGGCGTTCACTACGGTGCTGGACAGGTGTCACGTCTAGTGAGATGGGATGTACTAGCAAGCATTGTTAGTATCGTCGCCGTATTGCTGCTGCTTGTGGTCGGGGTGCGAAGCGTCTTGGTCCTAACACCGCTTGCCCTCCTCACGCTGTTCTTTGTCCTTGTGTCTTGGCCATATGGCCGAAGTCGAGGCGTCGCGCGAGACATTCGACGGCAGATTGACCACTTCATGCTTCTCGGGGTCGTAGGCACAGTGTCTAGCTCAGGATTTCTCCAGAGCTCAATCTTGGTCGCTACGGCAATCAACGGGCTCGCTTACGCCGGACAATACTCGGCAGCACTGACTCTTACAACGCCGCTGTCGCTGGTGGCGAGCGCAGTGAGTTTGGCGCTCTTCCCCGCCATGGCGGGTGACCACGGGCGAGGCAATCCCGACGCCCTCCGTCTACGAACGAGCAGCTCAACGAAGATGCTGGTGACCGTGATGCTTGGTATGTTTGGGATCATCAGCATTCTGGCTCAGCCGCTGGTCGCGTGGGTTTGGGGGGCCGGGTTCGAGGGAGCCGACGAAATTCTCGTGCTCCTGCTCCTCGCTGTCGTGATGGTCACTTTAGCCGTGCCGTCCGTGAGCTCACTCACTACCCAGTCCAATCGCGGAATGGCAATTTCAGCGGGATCCAGCCTGCTTGGCTTCAGTATCGGGGCTACGACCTGGCTCTCGCTGCGCGAGAGCCTCCCGCAGTACGTAGTGCCGCTCGGATATCTTGTTGGGGCCACCGTGATTGCAGCTATTCCGTACGCTCTCGTTTGGCGACGCCAGCGGCAGCAATGGTTGGGGCAGACTTTGCTCATCATAGTCACCCTTGTAACCGTTGCTGTGACTGTCGCGCTTTTCCGCTCGAACGAGCTGTCTGGTGACCTGCGAATTATCTTCGCAGGAGTTTTTGCCCTTGTCTGGGGTGTCCTACGAAGGCGAGACATGGTCCAACTTTGGCGCTTGATCCGAGGTTTGCGGGGCTCGAAAAGGTCGGGTAGCTCTGATGGGTAAGTCTCAAGCACCGCACTTCGTTGAATTGAGAAAGCCCGTCAGCGGGCCCGCCGACTATTGCGGCGAGAACTCACCCGCGATACGCAGCCTTCTTTTCTTGATCCCGGTTTTGGCCGGTTTCGGTCCCGCGATCCCGGTTGCGGGTCCACTTTTTGGATTCCGCGTCGCTGCGCTGCTGCTTCTGTTGATAGCTCTCGTGCAACCCGTACGCGTCAGGCGTCCAGGCCAGACCAAGTCGAGGTCGTATCTAAGACCGGCGCTGGCCAGTCTTATATTCATCTGGTGTGTTGTGTCCTTGCTCTTGCTGCTGTTTCGGGGGGCATCGGACTATTCCTCCGCGGAGGGGATCTCTCTGTTCTCTGGAATCGTGCTTTTGGTTGCCGTTGCTACGGTTCGCAATTCAGCGTCTGCGGTGAAGTCGCTAACGGCCGGTTGGCTCCTTGCGTACTTCGCAACTTCAGCTATCTCGGTGCGTGAGATCGTGTTCGGCACTCCTTTCGGGAATTACTATCAGCAACAGGCAGGCAATCCAATCTTGGAGGGCTTCGGCAGTGCAAGCACGTTCGCTAATCCCAACAACTACGCGTTCTTTCTGCTGGTCTCCTTCCCTGTTCTCATCTATGGGTTTGTGTCCGTGGAATTCAAATGGGCGAAGTCGTTGTACGTTGCGGCGCTTGCCTCCCTCCCAGTTTTCATGCTTGCAACTGAAAGCAGGTTCGGGGCGTTTCTCCTTGTGGTTGTTGCGGTCGTTTTCGGATTGGCCTTCCTGCCGCCGCGTTATGCTTTTGTGGCAACGGGGGCGATCGTGATAGGGGCAGTTGCTGTACCGAACGTGGCGAGCGCAATCGTCGATTCTGCGCGCCGTCCGTTCGCCTTTTTGGCCGGCGAGCCAGGTTCGGGACTCGGATCAATCGTGAGCAGCGTATTTGACGAGGGGTCGATGTTAGTTAGGGTCAACCTCTTGAGGAACGGAATCGACTTCACTCTCGATACTTATCTGACTGGGCTCGGACTTGGCGGTTTCGAGACGGCCATGGAAAAGGGGTCCGGTCAGTACCCGACATCCGGAGTTGCGAGCCCGCACAGCGGGCTGATCGAGATCCTCTCTCAGTTTGGTTTCGCGACATTCGCAGCATTCCTTATTCTGCTGATGGCGTTACTTCTCACTGGGGGGAGAGCATTCGCGAATCGGGCAGAATCGCGCGGTAACCGAATCCTCGGATTGTTACTACTTACGCTTCTGGGCTGCTTTCCGTTACTTACCGCCATGAACAGCTCGTTTCTTGAGCCGTCCACGTCGTGGCTTTTCCTCGCCGTGCTGCTCCTTGCCGGTCTGGTACTAGAGAGAAACCGCGCTGAGGTTGGACTATCCGTCGCGTCTTCGGGAGCATCCAGTGCGATTCGCCAAGTATGACGAAGAATTGAAAAGGAGTTTTAGGTGAGTGCGAGATTGGGTATCGGCCCTTTGAACCAAGCGGGACAGGCGAACCAATGGGCTGACAGTGTCAATAGTCACTCTTCCCACGAAGCGTTTTCGTTCGCGCAAGACGGTGCCGTCGCGACACGTCTAAAGGGAGTTCGAATTAAAGACAAGGCGCATGTAACCCTCCCTCATGTGCGGCTAACGCCGCGTACGATCCGGGACCGCCGGGTAGAGGCAGTGATGAAGGGACTCACGCACCTTCTTGACGAGTCGAATACGGCCATGTTCGGGAACTCGTCGTCATTTGGAGCGGAGGTGCAATCGCTGCGTGAGCGCGGTTGTCAAGTCGCGGTTGTCTTTCACGGCAGTGACATCCGAGACCCCCGTGCCGCTCTTGCGGCCAACCCTCACTCATATTTTCGCGACGCGCCGGAAGGGTGGGTCAACACCCTCTCCAGAACGGTCGCGAAGAATAAAGGAGAGATCGCCGCCTTGGGAGTACCTGTTTTTGTGAGCACGCCCGACCTGCTGTCTGACGTCCCCACTGCTCAGTTGTTGCCGTTGACGATCGACGTGGAACTCTGGAAACTCGAGAATAATGAGCTGTCTAGCGATCGCCCATGCGTTTTGCATCGTCCTAGCAGGAGTGATCCCCCCATCAAGGGGACCCAGTACATCGATCCGGTGTTGACTTCAATGGAAGAGGAAGGGATTATCCGCTACCTCCGGCCAGCCGCTGTGCCTCATTCTCGAATGAAGCAATTGGTTCAGCAAGCAGATATTGTTGTTGACCAGATCCAAACCGGTTCGTACGGTGTAGCGGCTATTGAGGCCATGGCGGCCGGGCGATTGGTGATTGGTAACGTGTCTAGTTTTGCGAGGTCGCAGATCCCCGATCGGATTCCAATAGTTGACGCGAATCCAGTAGATTTCGAGTCGGTTATGAGACGAGTCGTTTCGAATATGGAAGACTCGCAGCAGCTAGCGACTCAGGGAATCGCATTCGCGCGGAGATGGCACGATGGTCGCGCGGCATATCAAGCGCTGGACGCGTTCATTGGACCGCATGCTAAGAGCAATCTGTCGTGAGGATGGGTCCCGTTCGGAGCCGCACACGTGAAACCCTCTGGCGCGGGCCCCGCAGCCGTGGCGTGGGCACACAATGGGGTCCCCCGGGCACCAAACCTGCCTTGTCTTCGTGTGGTTTAAACTTAGTTATGCTCTAGTCCTATGCGTATTGCAATTGTTGCTCTCGGAAAAATCGGTCTCCCTCTTGCTGTGCAGTTCGCGGATGCAGGCCACGAGGTGGTTGGTGTAGATGTGAACCCGACTACGGTGGGCTTGATCAATCATGGGATCGAACCCTTTCCAGGCGAGGCGCAACTACAGGAGAAACTCTCTGCTCTGGTTCCTGCCGGCAAGCTTCGCGCAACAACCGAGTACGCCGACGCAATCCCGAACGCTGACGCTGTCGTCCTTGTCGTTCCTTTGTTTGTGAATGATGAGACCTGGGAGCCGGACTTCGCTTGGATGGATGACGCCACGAAGTCGCTCGCGGAGCACCTCACCCCAGGTACCCTCGTGTCGTACGAGACGACGTTGCCGGTCGGCACAACGCGGACCCGGTGGAAGCCGATGCTCGAGGAGGGGTCCGGTCTGGTTGAGGGCACTGACTTCCATCTCGTGTTCTCGCCGGAACGGGTTCTCACGGGCAGGGTATTCGCTGATTTAAAGAAGTATCCGAAACTCGTTGGCGGTCTCAGCGTCGAGGGGGCAAAGCGGGCGACGGAGTTCTACGAGGCGGTCTTGACGTTTGACGAGCGTCCGGATCTGGCCCGGCCGAACGGGGTCTGGGACCTTGGTTCCGCTGAGGCAGCAGAAATGGCGAAACTCGCCGAGACGACGTACCGGGATGTGAATATCGGATTGGCGAACCAGTTCGCGTTGTATGCGGACACCGCCGGGATCGACGTTTACTCGGTGATCGAGGCATGTAACTCGCAGCCGTACTCCCACATCCACAAACCCGGTATTGCGGTCGGCGGGCATTGCATTCCTGTTTATCCGCGGCTGTACCTGTCCACTGACCACGATGCCGAGATCGTCCGTACGGCACGCACGTTGAACGCGTCGATGCCGGCGCGTACCGTCGACCAGGCCGCGAATGTTCTCGGTGACCTCACCGGGATTCGCGCAGTCGTGCTTGGTGCCGCGTACCGGGGCGGCGTGAAGGAGACGGCGTTCTCGGGTGTATTCCCGACTGTCGAGGCGCTGGTCGCGCGCGGAGCCACGGTGCAGGTGCACGACCCGCTGTACGCCGATGACGAGCTCGCCCGCTTCGGGTTTACTCCCTACCACCTTGGGGATCCGGTCGACCTCGCAATCGTTCAGGCCGACCATGACGAATACATGGCACTCACTGCTGCCGATCTCCCGGGGATTCGACTCCTCGTCGACGGACGCAACTCGACTTCCCCCGAGTCGTGGGTGGGAACGCCCCGCCTCGTCATTGGTGGCGGCGGCGCACGCTAGATTCTTAAGCCGCACGCGCGGCACCATTTCCAGCACCTAGACGGGAACACTCACGCATGACTATGTCCTTCATACCGCCGGCCAAGCCCATCATCGGTGACGAGGAGCGTGAGGCTGTCGACCGAGTCCTGCGTTCGGGCATGGTCGCCCAGGGCCCCGAAGTCGCAGCGTTCGAGACCGAGTTCGCGGATGTGATGGTGCAGGGGCGGGCGAGTGTCGCCACCAACTCGGGGACCTCGGGTCTGCATCTGGGCCTGTTGGCTGCTGGCGTGGGGCCCGGTGACGAGGTTATCGTGCCATCGTTCACCTTCGCGGCAACGGCGAACTCAGTGGCGTTGACAGGAGCGACGCCGGTTTTCGTGGATATCGAACCGAACCAATTCACTATTGACCCGGTCGCGGTTGAGGCGGCGATAACGACACGAACGAAGGCAATTATGCCGGTGCACTTATACGGACACCCGGCGCATCTGACCGAGTTGATGTCTATCGCGCAGAATCACGATCTGGACCTCTACGAGGACGCCGCACAGGCGCACGGCGCTGAGCTGCATGGTAAGCGGGTAGGGACCTTCGGCCGGTTCGGAATGTTCAGCCTGTACCCAACCAAGAATATGACCAGCGGCGAGGGCGGAATGGTGACCTGTGATACGGACGACATGGTCCGCAGGGTGAAACTCTTCCGGAACCAGGGCATGGACGTGCAGTATCAAAATGAAGTCATTGGGCTAAATAACCGAATGACAGACATACACGCGGCTATCGGGCGGGTCCAGCTCACCAAGGTCAGCGCATGGACAGCTGACCGTCAGAGGAATGCCGCTTTTCTGGACGCCAACCTCCGGAACGTCATCGTGCCGCCTGTTGCCGCCGGCGCAGTGCACGTGTACCACCAGTACACGGTCCGGGTCCCCGAAGATCGTGATGGATTCGTTGCGGCGCTCAAAGAGGAGTACGCCGTCGGCGCGGGAGTCTACTATCCAGTGCCGAACCACCGTCTCCCGTCGCTTGCCCACTTCGCTAAAGACGTCCACCTTCCGGAGACGGAAAGAGCGGCCTCCGAGGTTGTTTCACTTCCAGTGCATCCGTCGTTGTCAGAGAGTGACCTCGGCCGCATCGTTGAGGCGGTCAATTCCCTCGCGAAAGCAGGTGCATGATTATGCCGAACAGAGATGTCGTCATCGAAGGGACGGCGGAAGTTGCCGATGATGCAATCATCGGTGCCGGAAGTACTGTCTGGCACCTCGCACAGGTTCGCGAAGGTGCGCGGCTGGGGCGGAACTGCATCGTCGGGCGCGGTGCCTATATCGGTAGCGCTGTCGAGGTCGGCGACAACTGTAAGATCCAGAACCATGCGCTTGTGTATGAGCCAGCGCAACTCGGAAATGGTGTCTTCATCGGGCCGGCCGTCGTGCTTACCAACGACACATATCCCCGTGCGATCAACGAAGACGGCTCCCAGAAGAGTTCTCACGATTGGGAGCCTGTTGGTGTGATTGTTCACGAGGGCGCTGCAATCGGCGCTCGAGCGGTTTGCGTAGCGCCGGTAACGATCGGCGCTTGGTCAACCATTGCGGCCGGTGCCGTGGTGACAAAGGATGTCCCCGAATTTGGGCTCATGGCGGGGGTCCCCGCCCGGCGTATCGGATGGGTGGGAAAGGCGGGCGTGCCTCTCCTGAAGTCAGGCGATGGATGGGTGTGCCCAAGGACCGACCAGCGCTACGAAGAAGTGGCTGGGACCCTGAGTGTTGTTGCCACCCACGCTTGAGTCGCTAACCATTTGCTCCGGAAGATTCTATACTCCCGTTGCTCCGATCGATGAAGTGAGAGATTGATGAAAAGAGTGCCTGTCTTGCGGGCTGGCTTGCTTGGTGTTGGGCAGATGGGTCGCCATCACGCACGAGTATTGCGGGAGGTGGAGGGGGTCGAGCTTGTTGCGATAGCGGATCCTGGCGGTGATCCGCACAGCGTCGCCGGTGACCTTGAAATCTTGCCAGACATTGAGTCCCTCATTTCCGCAGGGATTGATATCGCGGTTGTGGCGGTCCCCACAGCTTTCCACGAGGAAGCCGCGTTGAAGCTCGCCGACGCAGGGGTGCATACGTTAGTGGAAAAACCCATCGCTCATACCGTGGGAGCGGGAATGCGAATGGTAGAAGCTTTTCGCGAGAGAGGTCTCGTCGGTGCGGTCGGGCATATCGAACGGTTCAACCCAGCACTCCAGGAATTACGGCGTCGGCTGGAAGCGGGTGACATCGGTGAGGTCTACCAGATCGCGACTCGGCGCCAGGGGCCATTTCCCGCTCGAATCGCTGATGTGGGCGTGGGAAAGGATCTCGGTTCACACGATATCGATCTAGCGGCCTGGGTTGCACAGTCGCCTCATAGCTCAATATTTGCGCAGACAATGCACAAGAGCGGGCGCCCTCACGAGGACATGATCCTTGCGACGGGTCGGTTGGAGAACGGTGTGATCGTTAACCACATTGTCAACTGGCTGAGCCCGATGAAGGAGCGATTGACGATCGTCACGGGCGAGCGCGGAGCCTATGTGGCGGATACGTCCAGCGGGGATCTGACCTTCTACGAGAACGGGACGATTCCGACGGAATGGGACTCCGTCTCTGCCTTCAGAGGCGTGTCAGAAGGGAATGCCACCCGATTCGCGTTCCAGAAGCGGGAACCGTTGCGAGTCGAGCTAGAGGCTTTCCGAGACGCGGCACTCGGAGAGCGTAGCGACGTCGTGACGATGGAAGACGGGCTTCGGACTTTGGTGGTCGTCGAAGGGGCGATCCAATCCGCAAACAACAATGTGATGGTCACTTTCTGAAAGGAATGAGGCAGGCGCTTCGGCAACGGAAGACAATTAGGTAAACGGCAGATTACGCAACCCGCCTCCGCGTCTCACCCGTATATGGTGAGTGCATTATGAAAATCGCAGTAATCGGGTGCGGGTACCTTGGTGCAGTCCATGCGGCATCAATGGCATCTCTTGGCCACGACGTTGTCGGCATTGATGTGGATTCTACGAAGATTGCAGCATTGGCGGAGGGGCGGGCGCCGTTTTTCGAACCGGACCTCCCGGAATTGCTTCGCGAAGGAGTCGCGATCGGACGACTGCAGTTCAGCACTGAAATCGCGGACGCAGCCGGTGCCAGAGTGCACTTCATCGCCGTCGGTACGCCGCAGCAGAAGAACGGTACGAGTGCAGACCTCAGCTATGTGGATGGTGCCGTTGACGCTCTTCTCCCGCACCTAAGAGTGGGCGACCTGGTTGTCGGAAAATCGACAGTCCCAGTCGGCACCGCCGAACGGCTGGCGAAGGTGATCGAAGCGGTTGGTGCGGAGCTGGCTTGGAATCCGGAGTTCCTCCGCGAGGGGTACGCGGTCAAAGACACCATCGCACCGGACCGACTCGTCTACGGGATTAAGCGCGACGCTCTCGCGACGCCTCTCTCGGGTGCTGGTGGCTCGGTCGAGAATCGCCCGTCTGCGGTTGACGTCCTCAATGAGGTGTACGCCCAGGCGATATCAAACGACACACCACTCGTCGTTACCGACTATGCGACCGCCGAACTGGTGAAGGTTGCGGCGAACGCTTTCTTGGCCACGAAGATCTCCTTCATCAATGCCATGGCCGAAATCGCCGAGGTTACGGGCGCTGACGTCACTGAACTGGCGGATGCAATCGGTTACGACGCGCGCATCGGTCGGAAGTTCCTGAATGCCGGCGTTGGCTTCGGCGGTGGCTGTCTCCCGAAGGATATCCGTGCGTTCACGGCCAGAGCCGAGGAGCTTGGCCGGGGTGAGTCTGTGGCGTTCCTCAAGGAGGTAGACGCCATCAACCTACGCCGACGCGATCGCGTTGTTGAGCTGGTGGTGGACGCTCTCGGCGGGAGTGCCTACAAGAAGAAGGTGGCTGTTCTTGGACTCGCGTTCAAGCCGGACAGCGACGACACGAGAGATTCGCCTGCCCTGGATGTGGCCGTCCGCCTTCATGGGTTAGGAGCACGAGTCGTAGCTACAGATCCTGAAGCGATCTCGAATTCACGCCAGCGGCATCCACAGCTCACCTTTGGCTCGACTGAGGAAGCTCTCGCGGGTGCGGACGCCGTCGTCCTCGTGACCGAGTGGGATGAGTACAAGGCAATTGATCCAGTCGCGGCGGCGTCGGTCGTTAACTCCGCCGTGATCGTTGACGGCAGGAACTGTCTGGACGCCGAGAAGTGGCGTTCTTCCGGGTGGACCTACATCGGACTCGGGCGCCGATAGAGCAAGCTTTGCCCCTGTCGGCGGCTGCGAGATCGTGGTCGTCTTGCTCGCGCGTCAGTGTGCGATGTGCGCGGTGAGGGGCGGTGCGTCTGATTCAATAGGTCCGTGCCTGATGCCTCTGCTGCCCCCGGAATTGATCGTGCGTCGACGAAGCGTCGACGCAACCCATTGCGACGGTGGTGGGTCTGGGGGCTGTTAATCGCGGTGTTAGTGGTCGTATCCGGTGTAGCCGCCCTCGCTGCTAACGCGCTAACAGTGCGTAACGAGTTACAGGCGGCGATTCCGCTCGCTGCGGAGCTGAAAACAAAAGCGACCACAGCGGACATCGAGGGCGCTAAGAAGGTCCAGGCCCAGATCGAGGAGAAGCTCCACACCTCATCTCGTGTTGTGGGTGAACCGCTCTGGGGGATCGGCGAAGCAGTTCCTTGGGTGGGTAGCAACTTCACGGCAGTCAGAGAGCTGGTCCAAGCCACGAACGCCCTGATGAGTGACGCTGTTGGTCCGCTCGTCGACATTGCCGCGACGACGGACCCCGCCTCGTTCGCGCCGGTCGATGGCGCTATCAACACTGAGCCTCTCACCGACGCGGTGCCGACGATCGCGTCCGCTAACGCAGCACTGAAGAAGGCGCTCGCGTCGGTGCGGGACGTGGATACGTCAGGCACTCTTGAACAAGTTGCGGTCGCCAAGTCTCAGTTGGCTGCCGTTCTTGCGGAGCTCGAGGGTCCGCTCGAAACTCTCGATGCGATCGTGCCTCTTCTAGGGCCGGCCCTCGGAACCGAAGCGCCCCGCACATACGCCGTCATGTTCCAGAACAACGCTGAGTCTCGGGCACTGGGTGGCACGGCGTTGTCCTTCGCTGTTGTCAAAGTTGATCGTGGACGAATCGAATTGACCGAAGCGCTCCCGGCAGGTTTCGGCAATTTCGAGCGCTACCCGGATTCTGTCATCCCGGTCCCGGACGGTGTCGAAACGCTCTATCCGGGGGGCGAGTTCGGCGCGTTCATCCCCAACGCCACGCTTCGTCCCAGCTTCACTTCGGCCGCGCAGATTGTGCAAGAGAACTGGATTCGTAACCTCGGCTATCCAGTAGACGGAGTTCTCTCCCTTGATCCCGTTGCGCTCAGCTACATCCTCCGGGCGACCGGGCCGGTAGCTCTGGCTGGTGGCGATGTCTTGACGAGCGACACGCTCGTTGCTTTCCTGCTGAATGAGGTCTACCTTCGGTATTCCTCCGGCATAAATGACAATCTCGCTCAGGATCTGATCTATGCGGAAGCGGTGGATGCTACGTTCAGCGCGCTGACGAACGGCCCCCTCGACGCAGGTGCGCTCTTGGGCGCGCTGGCGCAAGGCTGGGACGAACGCAGGATTCTCTTTTGGAGCGCCAACGCCGAGGAACAAGCGCAGCTCGCAGCCATCGGACTCAATGGCGAAATTCCAGTCAGCGATGAGAAGACCGACCGCGTGGGACTCTACTTTGAGGAGAATGTTGCGTCGAAGCTCGGATTCTACACACAGCAGTCGGTGACCCTGTCGACCGCGCTGTGTCGAACGGATGGCCGTCAAAGCGGGCGGGTCAGCGCAGCACTGACGAATTCAGTTGACCCGACCGTCGCTGACTCGCTTCCCATTTCTGTCGCCGGACGTTGGGAGCGTCAGAAGCTCGACCCCGGCGTGCAACGGTTGTTTGTGCGCTTGTACGCGCCTCCGGGAGCTGAGATCTCCCGCATCCTCGTGAACGGAGAGCCCGTAACGGTCGAACCATTTCACGACACCGACTACCCCGTGGGTCGGGTGAGAGTCGTGATCCCACCGGGTGAAACCGCGACCGTCACCTACGATTTTGTGACGGCTGCTCCGACCAACGGCACGAAGACGCTCGAGGCCCAGATCACACCCATGGTGAACCCGACGACGGTGAAGGAAGAAGAGCTGGATTGCTCGACAGTCCCGGTGGGGTAGGGGGCTGGGTGCGGCGGGGAATAGTGGCGCACCGGCTGGCCGCGGCGCAACCCCTGCTTCGACGACGAGGCCGACGCGTATGGTGGGCAGACAGCGACGCCGCTGCCCGACTCGAAAGGACACACCATGTCGAACACCGAACCAATGAGCTTCGAGCCGAACCCCGAGCCGACCGTGATGAACCCGACCGACGTCGACTATGTCGGCGAAGAAGAGCCCGAGGTCGACGAGCGCGAGGTCGACTCGCGCGACGCCGACGTTATCGAGTAGGGCTCGTCGTAGCCGTTGCGGTCCCCAGCGCTCAGGCGCCAGGGCCGCTCCTTTTGTGGAGGATCGACAGCCCTTGCCGCGAACCGTGCCCGAACTGTCTAGTCTGGCTGGGTGAATCTTCTCTGGCGCACCATCCTGCACTTCTGGCTGTCGAAGCGCGCGCACCGGCGCGACACCGACGGCCTCCACCCCTACGACGTGTTTTCCACCTCGTATCGAGTGCTCCCGACGGACATCGACATCCTCGGCCACCTCAACAATGGGCGCTACCTCTCGATCGCCGACCTCGGCCGGTTCGACATGCTCGTCCGCAGCGGACTGTGGGCTGAAATGCAACGGCTGGGCTGGTACCCGGTGGTGCAGAGCCTCACCATCAGCTACCGGAAGTCACTCCTGCCGTGGAAGAAGTTCGACGTCGAGACACGGTTCATCGGCTTCGACGACCGCGCGGTCTACGTGGAACAGCGATTCGTCTATGAGGGCGAGATCTACGCCCGCCTCCACATGAAGGGTCGCTTCCTCAAGCGTGCCGGCGGCCATGTCTCGGTGGAGGAGATCCGCCAGCTCGCCGGTGACCCCCAGAACGACTCCGAAATCGAGGGCTGGATCCACTCCTGGGCCTCCGACGTGGCATTGCCATCCGTGAAGAGGCCCGCACCCAGCATCTGGGACAACAGCGACCGTCCCGTGCACCGGCGCTGATCCCCAACGCACCCGGCGCGACCAGCGCTGTGACGTGCGTCGCGGCATCCGGTGGATGAGGGTGAGGGCCGCCGTACTTGCCCGGGCAGCGGGCAAGCGCGGCGACCCTGTGTGCTGGCACCCCCGCACCAGCACTGGCGGCTCGGACGCCGACTCCCTGTGAGTAGGGCCCCCGTCGGTATCCGAGCGCGCCGCTTAGGCGAACGTATGAACGTCCGAGTACAGTGGCGATTCGCCGACGGCGCGAACCTCCCAGGTTGTCACCGGGGGCCGTGAAACGACCGCCGAGTGTGAAGCGAGCAGGGCGACGCGGCGGCGAAGATCGCCGACCACAGAGTCGCTCACGACATCGCGAACGAGGGTCGGTTCGCTCTCAAAGAGCATCCCGGTGCTGGGCACCAGCAGGAGTTCGACCCGCCCGGCTGAGCCGTCGCGGCGGGAGATGGGTACCTCGACCACGTCGGACATGTTCGTCTCGACGAGGGCATGAGCGTAAGCGATGAGCGCGCGGGCGATGGCATCACCGGTGACGAACGTTGCGCCCGCGTAGTGAATTCTTTTCATGGTCGATGTCCTCCCAGATCAGCCCATCGGTGTGGGCATCATCCCGGGGTCCGGGGGACAATCAACGCATCGGGTGCGCTCTCGCTCACCGTACGCTGCAAACCGGCATTACGGAAGGGCCAGCCGGAAATAGGAACTCTGCGGGAGGTCAGATGACGAGAGTGCGGTCCACAACCTGCTGAGCGACCGACGAGAGAAGCATGCCCTTGCTTCTCGCGTAGGACCTCAGCTTCAGGAAGGCCTCGTCGGTTGACGAGTCGTTAAGGAACGCCAGCACGCCCTTCGCCTGCTCGATCAGCACACGAGAATTCAGCGCGGCCTGCAACTGTGACCTCACCGCGTCGCTCTCGCTCAGCATCCGTTCGTGAAGGATGCCGATGGTCGCGACATCCGCCAGCGCCTGCGCGGCGCGAACTTCCCGTTCGTCGAGGGCGCCCTCGTCGCTACGCAGCAGGTTGAGCGCGCCGATACGGTTCTCCCGGAGGCGCATCGGCAGTGCGACGACGCCCTTGAAGCCTTGTTCGGCGGCGCTGTCGATGAACCGCCGCCACTTCTCCGGTCCCTCGCTGATCTTGGTGAGCGACATCACTTCGCCCGTGGTGAACGCATCGATGCAGGGGCCAGCGTTGGCCGAGAGCTGCATCAGTTCAACGATGCTCGTCGCTTCACTCGTTGATGCGACGAGTTCAAGGTTCTCGGCAGTATCCCCGAGCAGGATGCCTGCGGCCGTGACGTCGAAGGAGGTCTGGCAGCTCTCCACGAGCGTTTGCATCAGCCCGATGGCGTCGTAGTCGCTGACGAGTGTATCTGCGAGGCTCGCGAAAGCTTCAACGAACTCGTCCCCGCGTAGTGTCTTAGTCATGAGGTCTCCCCGGGCTGTGTTGATGTGGAAAGGTCCAGCGTGCGGGCGAGGATGTCTTCGGCAACCTCCTGGACCGGGCGTCCCGCGGCGAAGGCGTGAGCCTGGATAACCAGTCGGGCGTCATCGGGTGAGAGGTTGAGTTGGGCGAGCACCATTCCAGTTGCCTGGTGGAGAGTGCGCCGAAAGAACGGGTTGTGCGGCTCCTGCGTGTCTGGCTGGTCGAACTTGTCCAGGGCCTGGCGGAGGACGAGGCGGCTCACCACGGCGGCAAGGGCCACCGATCGCCGCGCATCGGCGGCGCTGAGTGCTCCCGGTGAGGCGCGGTAAAGGTCGATCGCTCCGAGGCGCAGCGATCCGACGAGCATCGGAAAGGCGAAAATCGCCCCGACATCTTCCCGGCGGAGTGCCTCTGAAAACGCCGGCCAGGACCTCACAGGGTTATTGCGCACGTCGGGCTCCAGCACCGGGCGTGCCGATGAGAGTGCATCCCAGCACGGACCTTCGCCAAGATCGAACTGCAGTTCGTCGAGCCTCGCGGCGTGATGGCTGGTCGCCGAGACGGTCTCGGTGCCGAGCAACGAGCCGAGCGTGGAGACCGCAGCGCTCTCGACCGGCAGGCTGTCGACAAACGGCTGCGCCAGGTCGGCGTTGTGGCCGTTGTCGCGGGTGAGCGATTCCATCGCAAGGGCGAAGACGTCACGCATGACAAACACCGCCGCTAGGGTACTCACGCCATGTGGCGGGGGCGTCCGATCGAATTCTCATAGTCGAACCACGTTACCCGTCTTCCGGTCGGTTGAGTAGTGCGCACTCCGAGCGCAGCGGCATCCGTCAGCGTCTTTCAGCGGCGACGATCCTGCCGCGCCGTCAAGCCCTTTCGAGAGCCCGCGCCGCAACGTAGGGTTGGGAAACCAACCGAGAGGAGACAACCATGTCTGACAACACTGGTGACCTGGGGCCTGACTCGACAATCCCCGACCACAAGACCGGCCTCGCAGCCGGATACACCGGCGAACCATCGAGCTTCGAGCCCGAAGAAGACCCGGAACACCACTCCGACGACGCCGACACGGATGCCGACCCTGACGCCGGCGCAGATCCTGCGGCCGGTATTCAGACCGGTGACAAGCGGATCGAGAGCTGAGCCATGACGTACACCTTCTCCGGCTGGCTTGCCAAGCAGAGCGACCGCGATGACGTGGTCGGCGAACTCGCCCGCAGCGTGCAAAACGACGGGCTCTTTCCCAAGCACGGTGACAAGGCCATCTTCGACGGCTATTTCAGCGCCGACAACACGGTGGCCGAAACACGTCAGGCGTTCGAACGCGCCTGGGACGAGTTCGAAGGGCTCCCCGGGTAGATGCGCGTCGTCGTTGTAGGGGCTACGGGCAATATCGGCAGCGCCGTTCTCACCCGTTTGCGTGAAGAACCGTCCGTCACCGAGATCGTCGGGGTCGCACGGCGCTCGCCGACGGCATCCGTCGCCCCCTACAGCGGGGTCTACTGGCACCAGCTCGACATCGGTGAGTCAACGGCGCCTGCACAGCTCGCCGGGATCTTTGCCGGTGCGGATGCCGTGATCCACCTGGCGTGGGCGCTCCAGCCGAATCACGACGAAGAGCTGCTCTGGCGCACGAACGTGACCGGCACGAAGAACGTGCTCGCGGCCGCCGCCGCAGCACGGGTCGGGCAGGTTGCGTACCCGTCGTCTGTCGCCGCGTACAGCCCCGGCCCCAAGACGCGTCGCGTAGATGAGAGCTGGCCGACCGGGGGAGTGCCGTCGTCGCACTACTCGCGCCACAAGGCGATCAACGAGCGCGCGCTCGACCGGTTCGAGGAAGAGAACCCGGCCATCGTCGTCACCCGACTGCGGCCGGGATTCGTGTTCAGCCGTGACGCGGCCACCGAGATCGCCGGCCTGTTCGTCGGCAAGGTGATCCCGCTGGGCTGGCTCAAGTTCGTGCCTGTGCCGTTCGTGCCGCTGCCGCCGCAATTCGTGGCGCAAATCGTGCACTCGAGCGACGTCGCCGACGCGTTCTGGCGTGCCATCGACCGCCGGGCGGCCGGCGCCTTCAACCTGGCCGCCGAGCCGGTGATCAACGGTGAGGTCGTCGCATCCGTTCTCGACGCCAAGTGGGTGCGGATCCGGCTGCGTGTCGCCCGGGCTGTTGCCTCGCTGACCTGGAAGTTGCGGCTGCAAAACTCTGACCCGGGCTGGATCGACCTGGGCGCTCTCGTGCCCGTGATGTCGACCGAGCGGGCACGGCGCGAGCTGGACTGGCAGCCCACCGTGTCGTCGACGGAGGCGCTCGCCGAGATCCTCGAGGGTGTTGCCGAACACTCACGGGTGGAGGCATCACCGCAGCTGCGCGGCGTGTAAACCCGGCCTGCGCTGGATGTGGGCCCGCGCCGGATGTGACCTGGCCGCTGCTAACCGACGAGGTTGGCGGCGGCCTCATCCATGTGCTCGATGATTGTGGTGCGCGCCGTCGCGGCGTCGCCGGTCTCGATGGCGTCGACGATGTCGCTGTGCCGGTCGACCTGCATGTTCGAGATCGCGCGGTCGGCCCCGGCGAACATGATCGACATCCGGACGGTGCCCTCGAGCGCCTGCCACGACCGCATCAGCGTCTCGTTGTCGGTGAGTCTGCACAGTGTGCGGTGGAAGTTGAGGTCGGACTCGATCCGGTCTTCGAGGCCGTCTTTGGCCGCTCGCGCCATGCCCTCGATGGCGTCGCGGAGCTCGGCGATGACGGCGGAGCGGTCGGGCAGTCCGCTCAGGGTTCTGGCCGCGAGGGACTCAAGCACCGCCCGCACGGCGAAGACGTCGCGGATCTCCTTGTCGCTCAGGCTGCGCACGCTGAGCCGCCCCCTGGCGCCGGCGGAGACGAGGCCTTCCTGCTGCAGTTCGCGCAGCGCTTCGCGCAGTGTGCCTCGGCTGATCTTCAGCGTCTCAGACAGTTCGGTTTCGACCAGGTGTGTTCCCGGTTGCAGTTCGCCGGTAGAGATGGCGCGCCGCAGGGCATGGAGCGCCTGCTGCCTGAGGCTCGTGCGCTCGAGCCCGAGGAGGGATGCCGGTGCCACCATGAGGTGTTCCTTTGGTCAGTTGTCGACATTAAGAAGTTGACATTGATGCTAGCAAAGCGTGTGGCGCTCAAGCGGTGTAAAACCGTTCGAGCGCCACACGTCCCCCTTTGGCCGCATTCAATCGAGTTCGGAGAGGACTGTTGCGACGATTTTGTCGACCGACAGTCCGTAACGGTCGTGCAGTGTGGGCAGCGCTCCAGCGGCGAGGAACTCGTCCGGCAGCCCGATCGGCACCACCCGCTTGCCGAGTCCCGCCCGCACCGTTGCGCTCGCGACGGTCTCGAACAGCCCGCCGACCACCGAGTGGTTCTCGAGCGTCACGGCCAGGCGGTTGGTGTTGATCGCCCCGAGTACCGTCTCGCTGTCGAACGGCTTGATCGTCGGGGTGTGTACGACCGCAACGTCCACTTTGTGTTTGCCGAGAGCATCCGCCGCCTGAAGCGCGCGCATCGTCATCAGCCCGCTGGAGATGAAGACGACGTCGGTGCCGCCACGCAGTTCCTTGGCCTTGCCGAGTTCGAACGTGTAGTCGTACTCGTCGAGCACCGTCGGCACCTTGCCGCGCAACAGGCGCAGGTAGGTGGGGCCGTCGCTCGCCGCGAGTTGCGGCACCGCCTGCTCGATGTCGACCGAGTCGCACGGGTCGACGATGGTGAGGTTCGGCATGCCGCGGAAGATCGCCATGTCCTCGGTCGCCTGGTGGCTCGGGCCGTAGCCGGTGGTGAGGCCGGGCAGCCCACCGACGACGTTGACGTTGAGGTTGGGCTCGGCGATGTCGAGGCAGAGGAAGTCGTATGCCCGCCTCGCGGCGAACA
Organism: Mycetocola sp. Y444; assembly: GCF_059445295.1. NCBI lineage: Bacteria > Bacillati > Actinomycetota > Actinomycetes > Micrococcales > Microbacteriaceae > Mycetocola > Mycetocola sp. Y444. The sequence goes on from NZ_JCAIUB010000002.1 coordinate 495,797, forward strand.
CCGAGTAGGTGGACGCGAACGGGACGAGTCCGGTCTCGGCGAACCCGGCGGCGGCGCCGAACAGCAGCTGCTCGGCCATGCCCATCTGGAAGAACCGCTCCGGGAATGCCTGGGCGAAGATGTGCATGTCGGTGTACTTGCCGAGGTCGGCGGTGAGTCCGACGATCCTGTCGTTCTCCTCGGCCGCCTTGACCAGCGCGTGCCCGAACGGGGTCGGCGCCGTCTTCTGGCCGGGGTCGGCGAACGAGGCGATCATCGCCGAGGTCTTGAGTTTCGGCGTTGAGGTTGTCGTGCTCATGAGCGAGCCGTCCCTTCGTGTGCTGCGGCCTCGAAGCCCGCTGTCAGCTGGTCGCGGCAGATCTGCCACTCGCTCTCGTCGATGCGCATGAAGTGCGCCTTCTCCCGGTTCTCGAGCAGCGGCACGCCACGGCCGACGAGCGTGTCGCAGAGGATCATCGACGGGCGACCGGTGGCGGATGCCTGCTCGCTCGCGTTCGAGAACGCCCGGACGAGCTGCTCAGGGTTGTTGCCGTCCACCCGCTGCGTGAACCAGCCGAACGCTTCCCACTTCTCGGTGAGCGGTTCAGTGCGGAGAACGGTGTCGGTCTTGCCGTCGGCCTGGAGCGCGTTGACGTCGACCATCGCGGTCAGGTTGCCGAGCTGGTGGTGGGACGCGGCCATCGCGGCTTCCCAGGTGGAGCCCTCATCGACCTCGCCGTCGGAGAGGAAGTTGAACACTCGGGCGTCTGAGCCCTGGAAGCGGAGGCCGAGCGCGATACCGACGGCGACGCCGAGTCCGTGCCCGAGTGACCCGCCCGAGATCTCCATCCCTGGCGTGTAAGTGGCCATGCCCGACATCGGCAGCCGCGAGTCGTCGGACCCGTAGGTCTCGAGCTCCTTGACCGGGATGATGCCCGCTTCGGCCAGCGCCGCGTAGTGGCCGATGGCGTAGTGCCCGGTCGAGAGCAGGAACCGGTCCCTGCCCTCCCACTCGGGCTCGTCCGGCCGGAACCGCAACTGGTCGGCGTAGACCGCGGCCATGATGTCGGCGGAGCCGAGGGCCTGGCCGACGTAGCCCTGGCCCTGCACCTCTCCCATGTTCAGTGCGTAGTGGCGCATCCGGTATGCGGCTGCGGCGACCCGGTCGACGCGATCCTCGAGCGAGGTGGTGGCGGCCGATGGCTGCTCGTGTGTGAGCTGGCTCATGTCAGGACACTCCTTCGTGGCTGGTGGGGGTGACGCGTGTGGCATCCGTTTTCTCCGAGGAATCCGCCCGGCGAGCGGCGTGCGAGTGCCGTGCGGCGCTCGACCCCTCGGTGGACACCGCCCGGTGCGCGACGTCGGCGGTCGTGGCCTCGTCGGCCAGTCGTCGTTCGCGCTTGCCCCAGGTCTCCCGGGTGGCGAGTGCGGCCCAGAGGCCGATCGCCGCGTAGAAGCTGAACAGCAGCGCAGGTCCGACCCAGCCCATCCCGATGAAGAGAAGGGTGGTGACGAACGGAGTGAAGCCCGCGACCATGGCCGAGATCTGGTAGGCGAGCGATGCGCCCGACGACCGCGTGTTCGCGTTGAACAGCTCGGGGAACCAGGCGCCTTGTGCGCCGGCGAGCGAGTTCTGGCAGATCGCGTACGAGATCACCATCGTGGCGATGATGAGCGGGAAGAGGCCGGTGTTGACCATCAGGAACATTGGGATGCCGTAGAGCAGGGCGAACAGGCACGACCAGATGTAGACCGGCCGGCGGCCGACGCGGTCGGTGAGCCTGCCCCAGGCCATGGTGGCAAAGATGCCGATTCCGGATGCCACGACGAGGCCGACGAGGGTCTCCGACTTGTCTGCGAGCTCTGTGGTGTGGAGGTAGGAGATCATGTACGTGATCGACACCGCGTAGCCCGCCGTCTCGGCGATCCGCAGGCCGATGCCGCGGACGATGTTGCGCCAGTCGGTCTTGATGACCTCGATGATCGGGTTCTTGACGATCTGGCCGTGTTCCTTGACGTCTTCGAAGACGGGGGACTCGGGGACCTTCGCCCGGATGATGAGTCCGACGGCGACGAGCACGATGCTCGCGAGGAAAGGGACCCGCCAGGCCCAGTCGCCGCCGAGCGATCCGCTGGCGAGGAAGACGAGGTTGGCGAGCAGGAGCCCGACCGGGAAGCCTGCCTGGACGATGCTCGTGTACTTGCCCTTCTGCTTCCACGGCGCGTGCTCGTAGCTCATCAGGATCGCGCCGCCCCACTCGGCACCGAACGCGAGGCCCTGGATGATGCGTACGAGCACCAGCAGGATCGGGGCGATGATGCCCGCCGTCTGGTAGGTCGGCAGGAGTCCAATCGCGAAGGTCGCGAGGCCCATCAGGATGAGGGATGCCACGAGCACGGGTTTGCGGCCGAGCTTGTCGCCGAGGTGACCGCCGATGATGCCGCCGATCGGGCGGGCGGCGAAGCCGACACCCAGCGTGGCGAAGGCGGCGAGGGTGCCCGTGACCGGGTCTCCGCCGGGGAAGAAGGCGGTACCGAAGTACAGGGCAGCTGCCGTGCCGAAGCCGATGAAGTCGTAGGTCTCGATGACTGCGCCCACCCCGGAGCCGATGGCCACTTTTCGGGCATCTTTCGTTCCCGAGACTGGTCCGCGCATTGTCAGAGCGTCGTTGCTCATTGAAATACCTTTCAATCGCTGTGACTGTCGACCACCGACAGCATCACGTTCAGGACAGTCTGAGCTTGTTGATCGAGCTTGTCAACGGGCAACATAAAACTGCTAGCCGTTGACTGTTGACAGTGGAATCCGTAGTCTCGATGCACCGCGGTTGTCACGCACCGCTGACACTCAGAGGATCACAATGACGTTTCACCCTCGCCTCGGCTGCTCAACGATCAGCTTCCGGCACCAGCACCTGACCGACGCCCTCAGCACCATTCGTGCGGCAGGTTTCGAGGAGATCGACCTCGGCGCGCTGCCCGGCGTCTGCGACCATGTCCCCTTTGTTCTCGATGCGGATGCCGTCGGCTCGGTCGCCGAGACGGTCCTTACGTCGGGGCTGCGGGTGCGTTCGGTGAACGGCGATATCGGTGACCTGAACCGGGTGCTCTCAGCCGATGAGCGGTCGGCTCGGCAGGAGCACCTCGACATGTTGCTCTCGCTGACCCGGGCCATCGGTGCACGGGCGCTCGTGCTGCCGTGCGGTGCGCTCGACCACGAACCTCTCCGCAGCCTCGACCAGGACCTCGACGCGGTCGCCGCCGAGCTGATCGCCGCGTCGGATCGGGCCCGCGCGGCCGGGGTTGAGCTCTGGACCGAGTCGCTCCACTACTTCCGCCTGTGCTGGAACATCGACCGCGCGGCCCAGCTCACCGACCGGCTCGCGGGTACCGACGTGGGCATCGTCATGGATTTCAGCCACATCACGGCATCCGGTGGGTCGCCGATCGACTTCGTGGACCGGTTCGGCCCGGCCATCAGGCACGTCCACCTGCGCGACGCCGTGCCGGGCAACATCCGGTTGAGCATCGGCAACGGCGTTGCCGACTTCGCCGGTGGGCTGCGGGCGCTCGCCGAGTCGGGTTATCGCGGGCACTTCTCACTCGAGCTGGAAACCGGCGACGTGACGGATGCCGAGCGGCCGGCGGCGGCCGTCGCGGCGGCATCCGTTCTCTCGCCCCTTCTCGCTCGCGCCGATCCAGCCCCTCACTCTCTACTTTCCTGACTGCCCAACCGATCTCAAGGAGACATCATGACCGACACCATCCAGCGCAGCGCGGTTCTCACGGGCGCTACCTCCGAACGCGGAATCGGGGTGACCACCGCCAGGCGTTATGCCCGCGAGGGGTGGGCGATCGTCATTCTCGACCTCGACGGGGAGAAGTCTGCGGCGGTCGCGGCGGAGATCGGCGCGGAGTTCGGGGTGCCGGCGTTTGGGCACCGGGTGGATGTGGCTGACGAGGCGTCGGTGCTCGCCGCCCAGGAGGCCGTGGCCGGCGAGGTGGCGGCCGGGCGGCTGCCCGCGGTCGGGGCGCTCGCGAACATTGCGGGTATTACGTCGCCGGTGCCGTTCCTGGAGACGACGCTTGAGCTGTGGAACAAGGTGATGGCGGTCAACGCGACGGGCACCTATCTCGTGACGAAGGCGTTCCTGCCGGCGATGATCGAGAACCAGTGGGGGCGCATCGTCAACATGTCGTCGGTGTCGGCGCAGCGTGGTGGTGGCGTGTTTGGCAAGGTGCCGTACTCGGCGGCGAAGGCGGCGATCCTCGGGTTCACGAAGGCGCTCGCGCGGGAGCTCGGCGACAACGGGGTAACCGTGAACGCGGTGACTCCTGGTGCCGTCGACACGAACATCCGCGTGGGCAGCACTCCGGAGCAGGAGGAGGCGATTGCGGCGGGGATTCCGCTCGGGCGGACGGCGACTGCCGAGGAGGTGGCGGCTGTGATCACGTTCCTGTCGTCGCAGGACGCGGGGTACGTCACCGGGACGACGGTCGACATCAACGGGGGGAGCCACATCCACTAGGGGCCGCGGGTCCTCCCCGTCGCGCCATCTAGTTGAGCGCTGCACTTCCATGCTCGGGCTGCAGATACTTCTGCAGCGTGGACATGGATGTGCCGCGCTCGGAGCGCACGCGTGGTGGGTGCGGGCCGCGCGCACCCACGCTAACTGTCACTTTGTCTGCGGATGCCGCCCGCCGGCATCCGTTCGGGTGAGTGTGTGGTGCGGGGTGACGCGGTTCGAGTGACACCTGTGGTGGGTGACGCGGTTCGAGTGACACTTGTGGTCGGTCTTGCCCACGCGCACCCACGTTAACTGTCACTTTGTGTGCGGATGCCGCCCGCCGGCATCCGTTCGGGTGACAGTTGTGGTGGGTGTGCGGCGCACCCGGCGGCCCGCCGATGCGACACCGGCTATGACCAGCCCCACGATTCGAGTGACACCTGTGGTGGGTGTGGCCCGCGCGCACCCACGCTACCTGTCACTTTGTGTGCGGATGCCGCCCGCCGGCATCCGTTCAGGTGACAGTTGTGGTGGGTGCCACGGTTCGAGTGACACTTGTGGTGGGTGCAGGCCGTGCGCACCCACGTTAACTGTCACTTTGTCTGCGGATTCCGGCGGGCGGCATCCGCTCAGGTGACACCTGTGGTGGGTGTGGGGCGCTCGCACCCACGTTAACTGTCACTTTGAACGCGGATGCCGTCGGCTGGCTTCCCCTGGGGAGCCCCGGCCAGTCGCGACGAACGGTCACCCCCGGTTCGCGACCCGTTCACGCGGAGTTTGCCCGCGCCCGCTTGGGTGGGAGCGTCCGCCACTCGACGGACGCGAGACTCTCACAGGGGAACAACCAACAATGCATGCACCTGACACCGTGCGCCGGCGCCGAATCGTGACGTCCGTGGCATCCGCAATGCTGATCGCGGGGATCAGCATCGCCTCTCCGCTCGCCGCCTTCGCGGCGCCCGACGACAATGGTGGCGCAGCGCGCAACGACTCGGACCAGACCGAGGCGCTCCGCCAATCGATCCTCGACAGCGATGCGAAGAACGTCATCCTGCTCATCGGCGATGGGATGGGCGACAGCGAGATCACCGTCGCGCGCAACTATGCCGAAGGGGCCGGGGGTGAGTTCGCCGGAATCGACGCGCTTCCGCTGACCGGCCAGTACACGACCTACGCGCTGAACAAGGACGGCAGCCCGAACTACGCGTCCGAGTCGGCGTCGACGGCGTCCGGCTGGTCGACGGGAACCAAGACCTACAACGGGGCGCTCTCGGTTGATATCGCGGGCGAAGCCCAGTCGACGCTGCTCGAACTCGCCAAGGCGAACGGCCTCAAGACGGGCAACGTGTCGACGGCGGAGATTCAGGATGCCACACCAGGCGCGGAGATCGCGCATGTGTCCGCGCGGTCCTGCTACGGGCCGACGGCCACCACGAAGACCTGCCCCGAGGCGGCGCTGGAGAACGGCGGGCTCGGCTCGATCTCGGAGCAGCTGCTCAATGTGCGCCCCGACGTGACGCTCGGTGGTGGTTCGAAGACCTTCACCGAAACGGCGGTCGCCGGGCCGTGGCAGGGCAAGACGCTGTTCGAGCAGGCCGAGGATCGCGGCTACCAGCTCGTGAATGACGCCGCTTCGCTCGCCGCGGTGTCGGCGGCCGACGCGACGGCGCCGGTGCTCGGCCTCTTCACCGAGGGCAACTTCCCGACCCGCTGGATCGGTCCGGAGGCCACGGTGGGCGGTGGAGACCTGCCCGCCGTCAGCTGCACCGAGAACCCGGCGCGGCTCGACACCGGACTCTCCCTCGGATCGTTGACCAGCAAGGCCATCGACCTGCTGGCATCCGACGACCAGGGCTTCTTCCTCCAGGTCGAGGGCGCGAGCATCGACAAGCGAGACCACGCAGCGGATGCCTGCGGCCAGATCGGTGAGACCGTCGATCTTGACGAGGCGGTGCAGGAGGCTCTCGAGTTCGCGAAGGCCGACGGCGACACCCTCGTCGTCGTGACCGCTGACCACGCTCACACGAGCCAGATCCTCGGTTCGACGCCTCCCGGCCTGAGCGCACACCTCCTCACCGAAGAGGGCCAGCCGATGATCGTCGGCTACGGCACGGCTGAGGCCGGCGAGTCGCAGCAGCACACGGGTTCGCAGGTGCGCATCGCCGGGTACGGACCGGGCGCGGCCAATGTGGTCGGGCTCACCGACCAGACCGACCTGTTCTTCACCTCGGCGAACTCACTGTCGTTGAACCGCGACCTGGCCTCATTGAGTGCGGATGCCACGCTGTCGCTGTCCGCGTCGGCCGTGAAGCCCGGTGAGGAGTTCACCGCTTCGGTCGACGGTCTGGACGCCGACTGGCAGGTGGGCGGTGTGCTCGAATCCGACCCGGTCGACCTCGGCCAGGTTGACGTTCTGCGGGGCGACGCATCGTTCACGGTGACGGCGCCCGCCGAGTTGGGGGAGCACACCGTGACCCTCACTGGGGCGCAGACGGGGACGGTGCTGACGGCATCCGTCGTTGTCGCTGAAGATTCGGCGGCTGTGCCTGTGCCTGTGCCGTCGGCGTCGGCTGATCCTGCGGCGGGGGCTGGTTCGGCTGCCGGGGGTGGTTCGGGCCTGGGTGGTTCGGGCGTGCTCGGCTCGACGGGGGCGGTCGTCGGTCCGCTGGCGGCGCTCGCCGCGCTGCTGATCGCGGCCGGCACGGTGCTGGCGCTGCGCTACCGGCGGAGGCACGGGCTGCTCGCGTAGGTTCTGCGCTTGCACGGGCAGCTCGCGTAGCTCTGCGCTTGCAGGGGCCGACGGTCACTTCGGTGGCTGTCGGCCCCTTCTTGTACTACCTATTCGAGCGCTGCACTTCCATGTTCGCGCTGCAGATACTTCTGCAGCGCGAACAAGGATCTGCCGCGCTCGGCGGGCAAACCTGCGCTGGGCACTCACCCGCGTTGGGCTCACCCGCGCTGGGCGCTCGCCCGCGCTCAGCGCTCACCCGCGCGACCGCCGGCATCCGTTGCGCGGGGATGCAGTCACGCCGTCGACTCGAGCGCTGCACTTCCATGTTGGGGCTGCAGATGCTTCTGCCGCGCGAACAAGGATCTGCCGCGCTCGGCGGGCAAACCTGCGCTCAGCGCTCACCCGCGCTGAGCTCACCCGCGCTGGGCGCACCCGCGCTCGGCGCTCGCCCGCGCTCGGCACCCACGCTCAGTGCGCACCCGCGCGACCGCCGGCATCCGTTGTGCGGGGATGCGGTCACGCGATCGACTCGAGCGCTGCACTTCCATGTTGGGGTTGCAGATACTTCTGCAGCGGGAACAAGGATCTGCCGCGCTCGGCGGGTCGTTTTAGAGCGAGCCCTGGATCTCGTTGCCGGCGGGGAGCGGCTCGAGGCGGGTGACCTCGACGGGGCGTGCTAGCTTGCCCTCGAGCGACTTGTTGAGTGCGGCGACGGCTTCGCCCGCGCCATGGGCGTCGAGGAGCTCGGCGGATTCCCACTTCTCGATCATCATGATCGTGTTCTCGGGCGTCCGGTGGATCGCGTACAGAATGCACCCGGGTTCCTCGTGCACGGCAGCGATGGCCGGCAGGAGTGCTTCGTGGACGGCGTCGAACTGGCCGTCGACGGGAACGAAATGGGCGGTGACAACAATCGGCTGGGTCATGTTGCCCGATGTTACCGGTCGTTCCGTTAGCCCGCGGAGGACGGGCCGCTCACGAGCGTGAAGCGGGCCGCGTCGATAGTCGCGTCGGTGGCCGCACCGGGGGCATCCGAGAATTCGAGAATCCGAGCATAATCGTCCTGATCGTCTCGCATTTTGAGACCGCTTCAGATTCGTGCGCGGAATCTCTCGAATGTCGTTGACGTCCGTCAATTGCCATCGATACATTCTCGTCATGCGCAACGATGCCTCGGATAGCAAGACTTCGATCCAATCGATCGATCGGGCTGCGAGCATCCTCACGATGTTCACGGTGGCGAACCCGCGACTGTCCCTGAGCGATATGAGCACCCGACTCAACCTGTCACGCGCGACGGGGTACCGATACGTTTCAGCACTGCGTAAAGCCGGCCTGGTGCGATACGACGAACTCTCCGGAATGTACACCCTCGGAACTCGAGTGCTCGAGATGGCCACGATCGCTCTCGCAGGTCTGCCGGTCATTGCCGTCGCGGAGCCGATTCTCGCTCGTCTTGTCGCTGAGACAGGCGAGACTGCCGTGTTGAGTATTTGGGATGGTGAGTCGCCCGTAGTTGTGCGTTCCAACGATAATTCGACCCGGAGCATTACCGTGCGCGTGCGCGAGGGGTATCGGCTTGGCCCGACATCTGCACAGACCAAGATCTTCATGGCCGCAGGGACATCGCTGCGCACCACGAATGGCGTCGTGCATTCGCTTGGTGCCGCTGAGGCGAAGAGAATACTCGCCCACCCCGCGCTGATCCACACTAATCGTGAGCTCGGGATCCGAACCATCGCCGCGCCCGTCTACTTCGGCGACAAGATAACCGCGGTTATGGCGATCGTTGGGACCACGGCAACCGTCCCTGACGACATCGCGTCTCGCCACGTGGCGCGGCTTGTCGCTGCCACGCGTGAGGTCAGCGAGGGCCTCCCGCACCCCGAACATACAACCGGCATCACCGACATCGCCCGATAACACCCGATTCAAAGGAGAATCATGTCCCGAACTTCTCACCGCGCCGTTGCCGCAGGATTGGCCGTTGCGACGACCCTGTTGCTCGCATCGTGTGCTTCCCCGGAACCAACAGTCGAACCCAAGGCGGCCGCCGTCGAGAAAACGGGCGAGATTCCTGAGGAGTATCGCCGTCTCGTGCTTGTGGGTGCGTCCCAAGGAGGTGCCCTCTATAACTGGGTGGTCGCCGCCTCCCAGATCTTCAACGACGAACTGGGAATGGAGACGTCGGTGCAGGCCGGGGCGACGCAGGCGAATGCCCTCGACCTGGAAACCAAGGTCATTCAATTTGGGACCACGTCCCCACTCGATCTTGTGCAGGTGTCGGGAGATGCCGACGCAGTCGAATCCGGCAGCCTCCGGACGCTCATCAACGCGATGTCGACCCCGTTCCACATCGTCGTCGCGGCTGACGCCGGCATCGACAGTATTGAGGATCTTCAAGGCAAGAGCATCGCTACGGGTGTGACCGGCTCGATCGAGTCGGAGATCGCGTTGACGATGCTCGAGTGCGCGGGCGCCGAAGCGTCATCGATCCAGAACATTGGGAAGACCGAGGGGGCTGCGGCATTCAACGACGGATCGATTGACGCCTGGACGGGTCTCGGGAGCATCCCTACCGCTGCTTTCCTCGAGGTATTCGAATCCAATCGGGGAGCGAAGATTCTTCCCCTCGACGGTGACACCGCCGATTGCGTGGCCGATAAATTCAGCTACCTAACCGAGGCTGAAATTCCAGCAGGAACTTACCCCGGCCAGGACGAGGACATCGTCAGCCTGACTCAGTGGTTCTACGGAACGGTCACGGAGGACATGCCGGACGAGGTGGTTGCGATCCTGTTCGGTGCTCTCATCGAGCACCACGACGCGTTCGTAACGTCGCTTCCGTCGGCCGAGGGCGCAACGGCCGAGAATACGGCGGAATTCGTAGGCTTCCCGATTCATGACGGGACACTCAGCGTCCTCGACGAGCTCGGCGTTGAGGTGAAGGAGTGACCGTCAAAGAGCTCGAATCTGACGTCGCGGTCGACACTGCCGGGGAGCCGGATGCCGACCACAGCTCCGCGGTGGCGCGGTTTGCGTCAACGCACGGTGTCGACAAGGTGCGGCTGGGGCTAACGATAGTTCTTGCTGTCGCCTGGACAGGCTGGCAGGTCTGGATCGGGGTCACGGTCACCCCCTCACCCGTGCACGCGCGGTCACTTCACCTCGCGTTCGGCCTTGCGACCGCGTTCCTGCTCGTCCCCGGAATACTGTCGGCGAGGTCCAAAAAGCTTGGTCTCATTGGCGACATTGTTTTGGGCTCGGCCGCGGTGGTCGCGCTCATGCACCTCTTCATCAGTTTCAACAACCCAGACTTCCGTCGCGTGGTGCAGCCCGAGGTCATCGACCTCGTGCTCGCCGTTGTTCTCATCGTCGTATTGCTTCTCGCGCTCTGGCGGGTCACAGGCCTGGCGTTGGCGATTACCGTCAGCATCGGACTTGCCTACGGATTTCTTGGACAGTTCGTCCCTGGCCCGGCTGGACACGCAGGATTCGCACCGCAGCGCGTGTTGTCGATCCTCTATTCGACCCTCGATGGCATTCTGGGCTCCACGACCGGGGCATCAGCGACAACCATTTTCCCGGTGCTGATGTTCGGTGCGATGCTGCTCACGCTCGGCGGCGGTCTTTTCTTTACCGCGCTCGCAATCTCGCTCTTCGGGCGAATGCGTGGTGCGGGAGGCAAGATCGCGACCGTCGCGGCGGCGCTCTTTTCCACCGTCACGGGTACCGGAGGCAGTGGTGTCGCGGCCACGGGGGTGCTGACCATCCCGTTGATGAAAAAGACCGGCTACTCCGGCACCCGTGCCGCCGGAATCGAGTCGGCCGCATCGGTCGGCGGTCAGATTCTGCCGCCTGTCATGGGCGCGTCTGCGTTCGCGATGGCAGAATTCCTCTCGCTTCCGTACAGCCAGATCGTCACGCACGCGCTCATCCCGGGTGTGCTCTATTTCGTGACCGTCTTCGTGATGGTGCACCTTGAAGCGCGCCGGATGGATCTCAAACCGCTCAACCGTGACGAGATTCCTCTCGCCCGTACGGTGCTCGCGAGCGGATGGCATTTCCTTGTTCCGCTTGTCGCGTTTGTCGTGCTGATCGCGGTCATCCAGGTCTCACCCGCGCGTGCGGCCATCTGGTCGACCGGACTGCTCATCGCCCTTGAGTTCGGCCGGCGCATTGTGATGCGCCAGAAGCTGCAGCTCTCGGACCTGATCGACGGCTGCGTTCAGACAGCGCGCAGTGCGATCATCGTGGCGGTGGCAGTCGCTGGCATCCAGATTCTGATCGCGGTGGTCGGTTTGACCGGCCTCGGAATCAAACTGTCTTCGCTCCTCCTCGGCATCGCCGGTGGCAATCTGCTTGTGCTGCTCGTGCTCACGATGATCGCGTCGATCCTGTTGGGAACGGGGCTGCCAACGCTGCCGACATACATGGTCCTGGCGGTACTCATCGCTCCGGCTCTGGTCGAGTTCGGTGTGCCGCCGGTTGCCGCACACTTCTTCATCCTGTATTTCGGAGTGTTCAGCGACCTCACGCCGCCGACTGCACTCGGCCCAACAATCGCGGCAGGGATAGCGAAAGCGCCGGTACTGAGATCGATGATGTCTGCGATGAAGTACGGTCTGCTTGGATTCGTCCTCCCATACATGTTCATCGCCTCCCCAGGCCTCCTCATGCTCGCGGGTCCGGCCGAAGCGATTCTCGCGACAGTGACCACCCTCGTTGTCATCGCGGTGGCAGGGGCAGGGCTTACCGGATTCGGGCTCGTTCGTATGGATGCCGTGGAGCGAGCGCTTGCGCTCGTCGTCGCCGTGGGCATCGCGATCCCGGTTCTGGCCGTCCAGAGTGTCGCGCTGGCAGTTGCTGCCGTGATGCTCCTCTGGCAATTCATCCGGCTTCGGCGCTCAAAGAGCACCGAACCCGCACCCCTCGCCGCCAACGGAAAGGCCTAAGTCATGACCGAGCAACACGAAATCGACACGATCATCAGAGGGGGGTCAGTCGTTGACCCAACAAGCGGGACTGACGGTGATGTCCTCGACATCGCCATCGATCCAAATGGCATCGTCGCAGCGATCGCTCCCCACATCGATGCCGCAGCAGTCAGGGAGATCGATGCCAGGGGCAGAATCGTCACGCCCGGCATCATTGACATTCACACACACATTTACGAGGGCGCCTGCAAGGTCGGACTCAACGTCACAGAGGCGCACTATCGCCGGGGAGTTGTCGCGGCAGCTGATGGCGGCACCGCAGGATCGTCGACGTTCAGCGGTTTCAACAAGTTCATCGTTGAGCCCGCTCCGCTCCGTGTCCTCTCGTTCCTGAACGTGTCGGTGCTCGGGCTCGTGGATCAGCGGTATGGAGAACTCATGAGGCCAGAAGCGCTTCATCCCGAGGACATCCGCGAGGTCTACCTCGAGCATCGTGACGTGATCAAGGGACTCAAGATCCGGCTTTCGCACGACATCGTTCCGGCGCAGGAAATGATCGAAACACTTCGCCGTTCGGTTGCCATCGCACAGGAACTCGGCATCCCGCTGATGGCACATGTCGGCCACACGGAACAGAAGCTGAGCGAGATCGTCGCCGAGCTGAGCGCGGGCGACATCGTGACGCACTGTTTCACCGGAAAGGGCAACGGCATCCTCACCGACGGCCACGTCGATGAGACGGTGCTCGCCGCACGCGAACGCGGGGTGCTCTTCGACGTCGGTCACGGCACGACGCAGATGTCGTACGGCATCGCACGAACAGCCATCGCCCAAGGGTTCCCACCTGACCTCATCGGGTCGGACCTGTCGAAGAACAACTGGAAGACGCCGGCATTCGACCTCGCGACTGTGATGTCAAAGCTGATCGCCCTCGGCATGCCGCGAATTGAGGCGGTGCGCGCGACGTCGACGACCCCGGCCGACGTGCTGCGGATCAGAGACGAAGGCTACGGGGCGCTCACCCCGGGCCTGCCTGCATTCCTCACGATCTTCGATGAACAAGCCGAACCCGTGACACTTCCGGATGCCGCGGGTGACCAGCTCGCGGTCAATCGTTGGGAACCGACGATGTCGGTGCTGGGTGCGGTTCACAACGAGTCCGCGCCGTGGCGCGGACGTCAGGTGATCCTGGCGTGAACCTCGTTGCGACCAGGGGCGGTATCGGGAGCCTCACCGACGATGGCATCGACATGCTCGATCTCCCCCAGACGAGCCTGGAGGATCTCGTGGCGGACTCCGGCTGGCGGGAACGACTCAACGCAGCACGGGTGGTGGGGCGGGAGGCGACGAGCGCGATCGTGGCCCCTTTGCGGCCGCGTGCTTTCTGGCTGGTCGGTTCGAACTATCCCGGCAGATCGAGTGACATCCCTGAACGGCCGGCGTTCTATCTGAGATCCACCTCATCGCTGAGTGGCCCGGGTGACACTGTCGCGATGCCTGCCGGTCTCGAGGTGCATCCGGACGCCGAGGTAGCCGTGGTCATCGGGACGCGAACCCATCGGATCGACGAGGACGATGCGTGGGAGGCCCTCGCGGGCATCACTGCGTGCAATGACGTCACGGCTCGGAACCTGCTCGACGGCGGCCGTGGCGTGGCAATTGCGAAGAGTTCGCCAGGCTTTGGCGCCCTCGGTGGGAGCCTCCGGCTGACTAACGGGCCCATCGACGTCGACATCGAACTCGACGTTGACGGCGAATCTCGCCAACGCGGCGGTTCGCGCGAGATGTTCTTCAGCATCGCTGAACTGGTCGCCCGGTTGTCGTACCTCACGGTGCTCGAGCCCGGAGACGTGATCGCGACAGGAAGCCCGTCGTCGTCGTCGATGTCGAGGCTTGAGCACGGTCAGACGGCCACCGTGCGCGTGAGTGGCGTTCATCCGCTCACAACGAAATTCATCCACGAGGAGAAATCATGATCGTGCAGCACGACGCGGAACAACTCATCCTGAGAACCTGGCGGATGATCGATGCCGACGGCGGAAGAAATGTCGAACAACATTTTACGGAGGCCGGTGTCATCCGTTTCGGTGGAGCGGTCAACCAGGGTCACGATGAGATCCGACTTGTTTATGAACAGCGTCGGAGCCGCGGCGAGCGGGCGTCGAGGCACCTCGTCGCCAACATCCTGTGGTCGCTTGACCAGGAAACTCTGGTGGCTGAGTACTCGATGATTCTCTTCGCCGCAGACAGCGTGGTGCCAGCTCCGACCGCTGCTCCGATCGCGGTCTTCGACGTGAGGGACACCATCATCGATTCCGAACACGGTTTTCTCATCGCGGAACGTGTACTCTCCCCGATCTTCACGGAGCCCGGGAAAGGGATGGCCGTTTCGTTCGATCAGCCCGCGAAGGAGGCAGCGCGATGAGGGACGGCATCCTGCACGGGAAGGTGGTGCGCTGGGACGATATTCCTGAGGACCGGCCGCGCCCGGGCATTCGGCGACGCGGCTACGCGACCGACAACATCCAGATGGTCCTCAATACGTGCGATCGCGATATCGAACTGCGGCCCCATTCCCACAGCGACCATGACCAGCTGGTGTACATAGCGAAGGGGAGGGCACTCTACTTCGTCGACGGTGAGCCGCACGAGATGGGACCCGGCTCGATGATGCTCGTGCGCGCGGGTTCGGAGCACTATATCCAGCCGCTTGAAGACGGGGTCGAGAACATCGACATCTTCGTGCCGCCACGCGATGACCTGATGCCGATTTGTCCGATGCCGGAGGGTGACGGATGAGCACTGGTCAGACTGACGGCGCTGCCATCGGCATTTTCGTCAAATCGCCCGACGTGGAGGGTGCCAGGATCGCGGCATCCGCCGGCATCGACTTCGCAATCATCGACCTAGAGCACAGCATGCTGGACTTGTCGGCCGCAGCGTCACTCATCGGCGTCTTTGTCGACAATGGCGTCGAGGCGATCGTTCGACTCCCGGCGCCCGACAGTGTTGTGACGGGGAAGGTGCTCGAGTGTGGTGCCGCCGCCGTGCAATTATCTTCGGTCGTTAGCGTTGCCCAGGTGCATGAGACGGTCGAGGCCGTGGCCTACCCGCCGGTTGGGCGAAGAGGGGTGTCGTTCGCTCACCGTCAGGCGCGCTGGGGGCTCAGCGATCCCGCCGAGTACCTCGCGACTGCGCTGAGGGCACGGGTCATCGTGCAAATCGAAACAGCGACCACTATCGATTCACTCGAAGACATCCTTGCGGCTGGTGCTGACGGTGTGTTCATCGGAGTGGAAGATCTCCGGGTGGATTGTCGTGTGGCGGGGGTCGATTTCGACGCCCGATTCGACGAGGTCGTAAGGGCCGCGGACCGCGCGGGAATCTCCTGGGGATGCCCGACGACGCCCGCGGCGGTTGCGGATCTCAGGCGCCGCGGGGCGCAGATGCTCACAATCGGCGCCGATCGCGCCGTGTATGCCCAAGCCCTTTCAGCCCGGTTGGAGACGGCGAGGCGGTCGCCCAGGGACGAGGCGCGGCAGGTGTGAGCGCCGGCGTTTAGGACGCTAGCCAACGGGGTGCGGACCACCGACCAGGACATAGCCGGCCGCATCGAGGGCCGCACCGACGGCATCCGGGTCGAGGTCCGTTGCACTGGTCACCGTGACCCGCGAGATCCCGCCGCTGTTGAGATCGACGTCGACCGAGTCGACACCGTTGATCCGCTCCAGCCCGTTCATGACCGTGGCGATGCAGCGGCCGCGGGTCATGCCAGCGACGTCGAGCACTGACCTGACGCGGGGGCGGGATCCTGACACCCTCGGCGCGCCGATTACGGAGTCGGAGCGAACGGTCGGCGCGGGCGCCGCGGACTGGCAGGCGCACCCACCGGCGCTTCCGCAACCGCCGGAGCTGGCAGGGGTGTCGGTGCTGTTGCCTGCGCCACACATACCGCCGCAACCGCCGTCCCCGCACGCGCCCGAAGCGCACCCGCTCGCGCCGTTGCCACCGCCACCGCAGCATCCGCCGTCGGATGGAGCGCCGCTGCGTTTCTCGGTCAACCCGAGGTCGTGAAGGGGGCCTGTGGCCATGGGATGCTCCTGTGTTGGGATGGGAAGTGGGGCGGCGGGTGGCCCGCGCGTGAACCCGCCGGTCGCCGCGCGATTCGGGCGGGTTGGCGCGCCTGAGCGGCGTACTTAGTCCGCGGCGAGCGGCGCGCTGACCAGCGCGTAGCCGGCCTCTTCGATGGCCGCTGCGACGTGGGCCTTATCGAGCGGGGCCTCGCTCATCACGACGACGGACGAAACGCCCTCCGGGTTGAGCGTGATGTCGACACCGTTCACGCCATAAATCTCAGCAAGCTCCTCCGTGACGCTCTTCACGCAGTGCTCGCAGGTCATCCCCGACACGGAGAGCTCGGTGACGACACTGCCCGCCGGTACGGATGCCGTGCCCCGGCTGACATTGACGCCGTGACCACCACCGTGGCCGGCTCCTGCGCCGTGGCCTCCGCACATGCATCCGCCGCCGCCGTGGCCGCATCCGCAACCGCCGCCCGTGCCGCCGCTCGCGTGAATGTCGGTCAGGCCGAGGTCACGAATGGGGCGCGAGTCGCCGCGCGCGGTCAGGCCGAGGTCGGTGTGGTCGGTCATGAAGTCTCCTTGGGGATGGAAAAGGTGGTGGTCAGGATCGAACGAGGCGGGCGATCGCGGCCGACGCCTCGCGGATCTTCTCTTCGGCGACAGGGCCACCCTCGCGGGTCGCCTCCGCGACGCAGTGGTTGAGGTGATCGTCGAGCAACTGGAGCGCAACGGTCTCGAGCGCCTTCGTCGCGGCGGACACCTGCGTGAGGATATCGATGCAATAGACATCGTCTTCGACCATACGCTGGATGCCTCGAACCTGGCCCTCCGCCCGGCGAAGCCGCTTCACGAGGTCGGCCTTGTTGTCGACGTACCCATGCATGATGACCTCCGTTTGCTCCCTCCAATATACCCGGCAGGGGTATTGAGGACAATCGCGTTCCTGCCGCTCGCGGAGCATTAAGCCTCTTGTGTTGATACCCCTAGGGGGTATATCTTGCCCGGTATGAAAGACCATGAAACTCCGGATGCCGGTGCGTCGCGGTCGGATCGCCAATTATCGGTTTCCCGCAGCGAGGAGTCGCCACACGAGGCGGGTACCGCGAGCGAGGTGGCGGGGCACGCCGGGACAGAGAACGCTGCCACCGGGCACGCCGAGACTCGGCACGCCGAGACTCGGCGCGCTGGGACCCGACACGCCGGGGTGGGGCACGGCGATGCGGGGCAGGGTGAAGAGCGGCGCGCAGGTGAGGCTGGGACGAGTCGCGCGGGCCACCCGGGGATGAACGATGCTGACCACGCCACTCACCTCGGGATGGATCACGACGCCATGAGTCACGGTGCCGGGCATGGTGTTGCCGGCGAGCCGGGCAGGCACACGGGTGGTGCGCACGGCGGCGGACACGAGAACCACATGGGGACGGACCACGCCGCCATGGGGCGCGGTGGGACGGACCATGCCGCCATGGGTCACGGTGAGCTCGACCACGCAGGCATGGACCACGCCGGGACGGACCATGCCGGGACGGACCATGCCGCCAAGGGCCACACGGCCATGGGTCACGCCCGGATGGACCACACGGCCATGGGTCACGCGGGCACGGGCCACGCCGGGACGGGCCATTCCGCCATGGGTCACGGTGAGATCGACCACGCTGGCACGGGCCATTCCGCCATGGGCCACGCCGGAATGGATCACTCGGCCATGGGTCACAACGGAATGGACCACAGCGGCCACGGCGACCACGTCGCCCAGTTCCGCCGCCTGTTTTGGGTGATGCTCGTGATCGCGATCCCCGTCGTGGCCTTCAGCAGCATGTTCGCGTCTATCCTCGGGTACTCGCTCCCCGACATCCGCTGGCTCAGCTGGATCTCACCGGTCCTCGGCACCGTGATGTTCGTCTGGGGCGGCAGGCCGTTCCTCACCGGAGCGGTCGCCGAGATCAAGGCCCGCCAGCCGGGCATGATGCTGCTCATCGGCCTCGCCATTTCGGTGGCCTTTGTCGCATCCTGGGGCGCGAGCCTCGGCATCCTCGACCATCAACTGGACTTCTGGTGGGAACTCGCCCTCCTCATCGTGATCATGCTGCTCGGGCACTGGATCGAGATGCGGTCGCTCGCGCAGACGTCGTCGGCTCTCGACTCGCTCGCGGCGCTCATCCCGGACGAAGCCGAGCGCGTCGACGGCACCAGCATCACCGTTGTGCCGCCTGCCGAACTTCGGGTGGGCGACCTCGTCATTGTGCGCCCGGGAGGCCGGGTTCCCGCTGATGGACGTGTCGACGACGGTACCGCCGACGTCGACGAGTCGATGATCACCGGTGAGTCGATGCCGGTCCGGCGGGGGCCGGGCGACCCCGTCGTCGCCGGAACCGTTGCCACCGATTCGGCGCTGAGGGTGCGCGTGACGGCGGTCGGTGAGGATACGGCGCTTGCCGGCATCCGTCGACTGGTGACCGACGCGCAGAACTCGACCTCGCGAGCGCAACGCCTGGCCGACAAGGCCGCGGGCTGGCTGTTCTGGTACGCGCTCGGTGCCGCCGCGATCACCGCTGTGGCGTGGACGCTCCTCGGCACGCCCGATGAGGCGATTATCCGCACGATCACCGTGCTGGTGATTGCCTGCCCGCACGCGCTCGGCCTGGCGATTCCGCTCGTTGTCTCGATCTCGACCGAGCGGGCCGCCCGCGCCGGCGTGCTGGTCAAGGATCGGCTCGCGCTCGAGAGCATGCGCACCGTCGATACCGTGCTGTTCGACAAGACCGGCACCCTCACCCGCGGCGAACCCGCCCTGGCCGGCGTCACTCCGGCCGACGGCTGGACCGCAGATGAGGTGCTCGCCCTCGCGGCAGCCGCCGAAGCTGACAGCGAGCATCCGCTGGCGCGCGCCCTCGTCGCGGCGGCGGCGGGTCGCGGGGTGGCGCTCGCGGCGGCATCCGATTTTCGGTCATCGCCCGCGGTGGGCGTTGAGGCGATGGTGGACGGGCGCCGGGTGGAAGTCGGCGGCCCCGGCCTGCTCGGCCGGACGGGCGTTCCGCCGTTGCCCGCCACCGCGGAGTGGAGCGGCCAGGGCGCGACGGTGCTGCACGCTCTTGTCGACGGGCGGGTCGCTGGCGCGTTTGCGTTGCGCGATGAGATCCGGCCTGAATCTCGGGATGCCGTCAGCGCGCTTCACGCCCGCCAGGTCCAGGTGGTGATGATTACCGGCGATGCCGAGGCTGTCGCGCGGTCGGTGGCGGGTGAGCTGGGCATCGATCGTGTCTTCGCCGGCGTTCGCCCGGGGGACAAGGCGGCGAAGGTCGCCGAGTTGCAGGCCGAGGGGCGCAGGGTCGCGATGGTCGGCGACGGTGTGAACGACGCCCCGGCGCTCGCGCAGGCGGATGTAGGGCTCGCCATCGGGGCCGGGACCGACGTCGCCATCGCCTCCGCCGGCGTCATTCTGGCGAGCGATGACCCGCGCGCCGTGCTCTCCGTGATCGAGCTGTCGCGCGCGAGCTACCGCAAGATGCAGCAGAACCTCTGGTGGGCGGCCGGCTACAACCTCGTCTCGGTGCCGCTCGCCGCCGGGGTGCTCGCGCCGGTCGGTTTCGTGATGCCGATGGCGGTCGGCGCCGTGCTCATGAGCCTGTCGACGGTCATCGTCGCGCTCAACGCCCAGTTGCTGCGGCGGCTCGATCTGCGGCCCGCTGCCGTGGTGTCGTCGGTGCGGGCGGATGCCGTCCCCGCGAGATAAGGCCGGGTTGCGGATGCGGCGGCTTGCCGGGCGACGTGGGCCCGAGATAAGGACATCGGCGCGAGACAAGGATGCCCGGGCCGGTTTTGTCCTTGTCTCGGCGTTATTTCCTTGTGCCACGGCGGCCCGGCATCCTGGGGATCCGCGCCGCGGCATCCGCTGGCCCGATGTGCAGGAGATCGCCCGCTTAGCAGGATCTAATCGCCGGGATCGTCCTGATGAGCGTGCGATTACCTGTTAATCCGCCGCTGCTGTGCTGCCGAGGCGGTGCAGGCCCGCGATAGCGCCCGGTGGCGGATGCCGTCGCCGCGAGATAAGGACATCGGCGCGAGATAAGGATGCCCGGGCCGGTTTTGTCCTTGTCTCGGCGTTTTGTCCTTGTGCCACGGTGGCCCGGCATCGGGGGTACCCGCACCGCGGCATCCGCTCGCCCGATGTGCAGGAGATCGCCCGCTTATCAGGATCAAATCGCTGGGATCGTCCTGATAAGCGTGCGATCACCTGCTAATCCGTCGCTGCTGTGCCGCCGCGCAGACCCGCCCCGCGACGACCACCGCGAGTGGCTGACTTTGCACGGGTTACGGTACCGCAGACCCGTGCAAACCCAGCAACTCGCGATTCGCGCTACGGCGCCTTAAACCCGATCGCCTTGTGTGTCCCATCGCAGAACGGCTTAATCGCCGACACCCCGCACCGGCACAGCGCGACGGTCTTGCGGGTGCGCTCGATCGGCTGCCCGTCGGGCGTGGTGAGGTCCATCTCGCCGCGCACGAGCAGCGGCCCGTTCGGGCAGGCGATGATCTGGGTGGGCTCGGGCTTACCAGCCATGCTCGTCACGCTGCGGTCCCGGATGTCGTTGCTCGCGGCATCCGCAATGCTGATGCGTCCGCGGTCCATGCGTCGAGCATGACCTGGCCAGCCCAGCCGTCGACGACGAGGCACGCGGCCGCACCGAAGAGGATGTCGGGGAGCAGGGCTGGATCGTCTTCGGCGAGTGCGCCCGCGAGGTCGCGGCCCGCGATTTGCTCGTGGACGGCATCCGCTTCAACGTGCTCGTCGAAGTACCAGCACACGTCGTCGTCGAAACCGTTGCGGCGGAATCCGCGCGCGTACAGCCCGTTCGGGATCGACGAGGTCATCTCAAACGCGGCAAGGTGCCCGGCGATCGCACCGCGAAGGCGTCGGTTGAGCCCGAACATCGACATCATGTTCTGCGACGCCAGCGTCACGGCCGGCACGAAGTTGAGGTACGCGCCGTAGGTGTCGTCGAGCCCGAGCCCGCGCATGGTGCCGGCGAAAATGGCGGCGTGCATGCGGTCGGGGCGACCTCCGCCGTACTCGTCGGCCTGGATCTCGACGAGCGCAGCCTTGGGCCGGCCGGAGAGGCGGGGGATCGCCCAGGAGTGCGGGTCCGCTTCCTTGAGCGTGTAAATGGAGCGGTGGATGAGGAACTCCTCGAGCTGCTCCCGGTTGGCCTTCGACGCGATGAAGCGCGACAGGCTGGGCCCACTGCTCTCGGCACCGGTGAGGGTGAAGAGGGTGTCAGCAACGGCAGCCATCGTGGGTTCGGGAAGCTCCGGCACCGGAACATCGCGCCGCAGCTGAGCCTCGAACGCGGCCTCGATCACACGGCGGGCGGCGATGAGGTGCGGATGCCATTCCCATCCGTCATGCGCATCGGCGAGCGATCCGTAGTGCAGGCCGTAGAGCAGGAAGAGCGCGAGCTGGACGTCCTCGTCGTTCACGAGGTCGACGGACGCGGCCACCGCGGCTGCGGCATCCGCGGCGAGATCGGCGGTGCCGTCGAGGGAGTCGTCACCCGTCGGCGCGGTCAGGATTAGCGCCAGGATGCGACCACTGAGCGGGCCCCTCGCGATGAGGGTCGGCTGTGCGGGGCTCGCGGTGGTGCTCGTCGCGTTGCTCACGTTGGTCGGGTCGTTGAGGGTGCTCGAGTCGCTCGGGTAAGAGTTGCTCGATGCCGAGTCCGCGGTGCCGTCGTCGGTGCCGGTCTGGGGGTAATCATGGGGGTGCGTCAATGACATAACTCAACTCTGATCAAGCGCGGCCGCAGCCGCAACCCACACTGCCCGATGCGCAATCTTCGCGATTTGCTGCTATGTGCGAGTTCGGTGCTTTGCAGGCCGGTGGGGTGCGGTGTGGAGCGGCCCTGCGGGGTGGTGCGCTGTGCGGCCCGGCCCGGCCCGGCGCGGTGACGTGCTGTGCGGCCCGGCCCGGCGCGGTGACTCGACCGATTAACAGGACATCGCACGTTTATCAGGCACGGGTGCGCGATCTCGTCCTGTAAATCGTGCGATCTCCTACGCATCGTGGCGAGCGGATGCGATGGCGCGAGGGGTGCGTGGCGCGCGCGGATGCCGCGTCGCGAGGGGGTGCCGTGAGGCGAGCGATTGCGCAGCGCGAACGGGTGCTGTGGGGTGGCGACGCCACAGCGGTCGGGTCGGGATGACGGACGGTGTTGGGTGATGCTGCGCGCCAGCCGCGGCATCCGCTCGACCGATTAACAGGACATCGCACGTTTATCAGGCCCGGGTTGGCGATCTCGTCCTGTAAATCGTGCGATCTCCTGCGTATAGCGGCGAGCGGATGCCCGCGACCGGCAGCATCCGTCCCGCGGAATATGACGGCGTGAGACACGCAACCGGACACGCGGGAGGAGGTCGTTCTAGGGTGAAAGCAGATCCCGATGACGACAAGGACGTGCACCATGACAGGCATCCCCACTGTGGAGCTCGGCGACGGTCTCACCACCTCGGCGCAGGGCCTCGGGGGCATGGCCCTCACCGACGTGTATGGCGCCGCCGACCCGGACCAGTCGCTCGCCACGATCAACCACGCGATCGACATCGGCGCGACCTTTCTCGATACCGCGAACGTGTACGGGCAGGGCGCCAACGAGGAGCTCTTCGCCCGCGTGCTCAGGCACCGCCGCGCGGAGGTCGTGCTCGCGACCAAGTTCGGCATCCTGCCGACGCCCGACGACGGCGGGTTCCGGGCGAGGGGCGACGCCGCCTACGTGCACGAGTCGATCGACGCGAGCCTGAAACGGCTCGGCACCGACACCGTCGACCTCTACTACTACCACCGCGTCGATTCGCGGGTGCCCATCGAGGAGACGGTTGGCGCGCTCGCCGAGCTGGTCACCGCGGGCAAGGTGCGGCATATCGGCCTCTCGGAGGTCACCGCCCTCGAGCTCGAGCGCGCCCACGCAGTGCACCCGATCGCCGCTGTGCAGAGTGAGTGGTCGCTGTGGAGCCGCGATGTCGAGGACTACGTCATCCCCACGGCGGTGCGACTCGGCATCGGGTTCGTCGCCTATTCACCGCTCGGTCGCGGATTCCTCACGGGCGGGGTGACGGATGCCACGGCGCTGGGTGAGAAGGACGCCAGACGCAACTTCCCCCGCTTTAATGACGAGAACTTCGCTGCCAACGTCGCGGCGGTCGAGGTTGTGCGGCAGGTGGCGGCGGCCGAGGAGTTGACTCCAGCGCAGGTCGCGCTCGCCTGGGTCTACGCCTCGGGCCGGCGGCTCGGCGTCCCCGTGGTGCCGATCCCTGGCACCCGCAAAGCGCACCGGGTCGACGAGAACGCGGCGGCTGTCGGCGCGACGCTCAGCGACGAAAGCCTCGCCCGCCTCGACGGCATCTACGCCGGCATCGAGGGCGAGCGGGCCAGCGATCCGCTCTACATCTCGCGCGGCAGAGAGCAGCGGGAGCACGAGCACGCGGACGAGCGCGACCACCGCGCACCGGAAACGGAAGGACCCCGATGACCGAGCCCAAGAAACTCATCGTCAACCTCTTCGAGATGAACTGTGTCAGCCACATCTCGCACGGATTGTGGGTGCTGCCGGGCAACAACCGGCACCGGTTCAATGACATCGACTACTGGACCGAGCTCGCCCAGCTCCTCGAGGCCGGTGGCTTCGACGGGATCTTCCTCGCCGATGTGGTCGGCGCGTACGACGTGTTCCGCGACGGTCCGGAGACGGCGTTGCGCGAGGGCGTGCAGATCCCGAACAACGATCCGCTGCTGGTGATCCCGGCGATGGCTGCCGTCACCAAACACCTCGGCTTCGGCGTCACCTTCTCGACCACCTACGAGCCACCGTTCGCCTTCGCGCGCCGGATGAGCACGCTCGACCACCTCACCAAGGGCCGCATCGGCTGGAACGTCGTCACCTCGTATCTGCCCAACGCCGCCCGCAACTTCGGCCTCGACGGCGAAATGCCCAAGGCAACACGGTACGAGCGCGCCGACGAGTACCTCGATGTGCTCTACAAACTGTGGGAGGGCTCCTGGGATGACGACGCGGTCGTGAATGACCGCGACAACCGGGTCTACACCGACCCCGACAAGGTCCGCTACATCAACCACGAGGGCGAGCACTTCAAGGTCGCCGGGCCGCACCTGAGCGAGCCGTCGCTGCAGCGCACCCCGGTCATCTACCAGGCCACCGGCTCACCGGAGGGCATCGAGTTCGCCGGGCGTCACGCCGAGGTGGTGTTCACCGGCGGCCGCACCGTCGAGGACTTCCAGAAGAACG
Organism: Mycetocola sp. Y444; assembly: GCF_059445295.1. NCBI lineage: Bacteria > Bacillati > Actinomycetota > Actinomycetes > Micrococcales > Microbacteriaceae > Mycetocola > Mycetocola sp. Y444. The sequence continues at coordinate 520,331 of NZ_JCAIUB010000002.1, forward strand.
CAAACGAGATGCGGGATGCGGCGGTCCGGCAGGGACGCGACGGTGACGACATCCGGTTCATCGTCCAGGCTGGCGTTGTGGTCGGTCGCACCGACGAGGAGGTCGCGGCGAAACTGCAGAGCTACCGCGAGAATACGAGCGTCGATGGCATCCTCGCGCACGGCAGCCTGCCGTTCGACCTGACGGCGTACCCGTCAGACGCGACCATCGCCAGGGTGATCGACGACGTCGGACCGCACCCGATGCTCTCGAGCATGGGCGCAGAGACCACCGTCGAGGATGCCCTCGCGCGCATCACCGCTGGCAGGGAGGGGCGCTTCTTCGTGGCGGGGACGCCGCTCGAGGTCGCCGACCAGATCGAGAGCTGGCTCGACGATGACGGGATCGACGGCATCAACCTGCGCCAGTACCACTCGTTCGAGACGGCGCGTGATTTCATCGAGCTCGTCGTTCCCGAGCTGCGCAAGCGCGGGCGGATGCGCGAGAATTACCCCGAGGGCGAGACGCTCCGCGAGCGGCTGTTCGGCGAGGGCAACAGGCGCCTGCCCGAGCGCCACGTCGCGGCGCGGTACCGCGGGGGAGCGAACCTCGATGTGCCGGTGGAGCCGATCCGCTACGCCTGACGCGAGGGCATCCGGATGCCGCGGCGTCGGCGCAAGGAGAAAGCGCCGAGATAAGGATGGGATGAGGCCAGCCGTCCTTGCCTCGGCGCTATTTCCTTGCCTCGGCTTGCTCGAGTTGTTTACCGCGCTCGAGCGGGACGCGAGAGGGCTGCGAGCCCGGCGCAGCGGCATCCGCGCGACGGGTTTGCAGGTGATCGCACGCTTATCAGGATGCAGTCGCTGGGATCGTCCTGACAACCGTGCGATGTCCTGTTTTGCGGGCGACGCTGGAGCGGCGGCGGGCAACGGCGAGCGGGCGAACGGATGCCGCCGGGTCGGCCCAGCGAACGGATGCCGCCGCGTCGGCACAAGGAGAAAGCGCCGAGATAAGGATGGGATGAGGCGAACCGTCCTTGCCTCGGCGCTATTTCCTTATCTCGGCTCGCTCGAGCGGGGCGCGCCGGCAGAGCGCCTGGGTTTACGGCATCCGCCCGACGGGTTTGCAGGTGATCGCACGCTTAGCAGGATGCAATCGCTGGGATCGTCCTGATAACCGTGCGATGTCCTGTTTTGCGGGCGACGGCGAGCGAGCGAACGGATGCCGCCGGGGCGGCTCAGGGAACGGATGCCGTGGCGTCGGCACAAGGAGAAAGCGCCGAGATAAGGATTGGATCGCGACCGCCGCCGTCCTTGCCTCAGCGTTATTTCCTTATCTCGGCGTCCACCGCAGCCGCGCGCAGCTCCTTCCACGCGGCGTTGGGCGCCCGATCGTTGAGGAAGAACTCGCCAACCGTGCGCTTCTTGTAGATCACCGGGTTGTGCGACGAGACCGTGCGGGCGTTCCGCCAGTGCCGGTCGAGCCTGCGCTCCGACGACGCAGCGGATGCCCCACCCACCTCAAAGAGTCGGGTCGCGGCAGCGAGCACCACGTCGACGATCGCGACCTGGGCCGAGTACACGGCGATCTCGGCTGCCGTGACCGCGGCGTCGTCGAGCGTGCCGTCCGTGTTCGTGCGGTACGCGGCATCCACCGCAGCGGCGGCACGAGTCACCAGCGCATCGGCCGTGAACGACGCGGCCGCCACCTCACCCACGACACTCTGCACGAGCGGATCCTCGCGCGGCAACGGGTTACTCGCCGTGATGAACGTGCGCGTGCGCGGGCGGACGTACTCCACGGTGTCCGTGAGGACCGCCTTGCCGATACCCGCGAGGGTAGCAACGAGCACCAGCTGGAAGAACGCCGTCACATGGTTGATGCGGCCGTCGGTGTAGCGGGTGATGTCCTCGGCGGCGACCTCCGCGTGGTCGAAGATCGTGGTGCCACTCCCGGTCAGCCGCTGGCCGAAACCGTCCCAGTCATCCAGGCGCTCGACGCCGGGGTCGTCGGTCCGCACCACGTACGAAACCCGCCCGCCGGCGGCATCCCGAGCGCTCCCGCTCACCCAGTCGGCGAAGATCGTGCCAGTGCTGTAGTACTTCCGCCCAGTGACGAAGAACCTGCCGTTCTCCTCCGAGACCACCGTGCTGACCTCGGCGAGCGACGCACCGGTCAGCTCGCTCGACGCGTTGCCGACGAGGTCACCCGCGGCGACCCGCCGCAGCCACTTCTCCCGCACCTCGGCATCCGGGTGAACGAGTCGCGTCTCGACGAACGCGAAGTGCCCACGCAGCAGCTGCGGGAGGTTCGAGTCAGCGGAGCCAAGCTCGCTCAACAGGCGCGCGAGCTGGCCGACCGTCGCGCCGAAACCGCCGTACTCCCGCGGCACCCGCACCGCACCGAAGCGCTCGGCCTTGAGCCAGGCGACCGCCTCAAACGGAAGCGCCCGCTCGGCCTCCCGCTCGACGGCTCCCTCCCGAATGCGCTCGAAGACCGGCGCGAACAGGCCGCTGAGCTCGTCATCGCTGAGTGCCGGGGTCGTGGTGTCGAGAAGGGTGGTCATCGTCGTCTGCTTTCGTTGCGGTTCAGTGAGGGGTGCGGATGCCGTCAGCCGCGTGCGGAATCAAAATGGGGCAACGCGTCGAGCAAACCCCTGGTGTATCCGTGTGCCGGTCGGCTGAAGACATCGTCGACGGCGCCCGCCTCGACGATGCGGCCGTCTTTCATGACGAGGACCTCGTCGCTGACGTGGAAGATCACCCCGAGGTCGTGCGAGATGAACAGGTAGGTCAGGTCGAGTTCGTCCTGCAGATCGGCGAGCAGGTCGAGGACCTGCGCCTGCACGGACACGTCGAGCGCCGACACCGGCTCGTCGAGGACGAGCAGCGCGGGGTTCGCGGCCAGCGACCGTGCGATCGCCACTCGCTGGCGCTGGCCGCCGGAGAGTTCGATCGGCCGCCGGTCGAGGTGCGCCGCCCCGAGCCTCACGAGCCCGAGCAGTTCGGACACCCGCTCGGCCCGCTCGGCCCGCGACGTCCGCCCGCTGGCCGACACCGCCTCGCCGATGATGCGGGACACCGTGTACCGCGGATCGAACGAACTCAGCGGGTCCTGGTAGACCACCTGGACCTGCCGACGCAGCCGCGTGCGCTCCGCCGGCGTCGCCGATGCCCACGACACCGAGTCGATCGACACCGAACCCGAGTCCGGAGTCTCGAGGTTCGCGAGGATCCGCGCCGTCGTGGTCTTGCCCGACCCCGATTCGCCGACGATCCCCAGTGTGGTTCCCCGACGGATGCTGAATGACACGTCTTCGACGACGGTCCGGCGTGTGCGATTGTGGCCGGGGAAGCTCTTGCTGATGCGCTCCACGACGACGAGAGGGGCGGCGTCACGGTCCCGTTGCGGCCTGGTGTGGGTGGCTGTCGGGTGCGGGCCGGTCGCGACGGTGCCCGGGTTCGCGCCCGCCGAGCCGGCCGCGCCCGTCGCGCCCGAGTTCGCGCCCTCCGAGCCAGCTGCTCCTGTACCGCCAGCGACCGGCGCCGACAGCCGCCGGCGCCGCGAACTCGGGGAGGGCACTGCCGCGATGAGGGTCTTCGTGTAGGTGTGTTGCGGGTCGAAGAGCACGGCATCCGTTGTGCCCTCTTCCACAATCTCGCCGTGCTGCATGACGGCGATGCGGTCGGCGATCCGCGCGACGACGGACAGGTCGTGGCTGACGACGAGCATGCCCGTTGACGAGCCCTTGAGCGTTTCGAGCAGTCGGATGATCTGCGCCGCGATCGAGGCGTCGAGTGCGGTTGTCGGTTCGTCAGCGATGAGGAACTCAGGGTCGGCGGCGATTGCCGACGCGATGAGGGCGCGCTGGCGGAGGCCTCCCGACAGCTGGGACGGCAACTGGGTGTACCGCAGTTCCGGTTCGGGCACGCCGACGCGACCGAGAAGATCGAGCACCTTCGCGGTGCGCTCACGGCGTGACAGTGAGGTGTGCAGTTTGAGTGGCTCAGCGATTTCAGCACCGACCGTGCGGAGGACATCGAGCGAGGAGAGGGCATCCTGGAGCACGAAACCGATCCGGTCGCCGCGGGTGGAGCGCCACTGCCGGTCCGGCCAGCTGCGTGTGTCTGCGCCGTCGAAGCTGAGCCGGTCGGCGCGAACCGTCGAGCCCAGCCCGGCCAGGCCGACGAGGCTGCGGGCGGTGACGGACTTGCCCGACCCGGACTCGCCCACGAGCGCGAGGGACTGGCCCCTGTCGATGCGGAATGACACGTCGCGCACCACCGTCGTGGCGTCGTGACCCGCGCCGAAGCCGACCGTGAGGCCCTGGACATCCACGAGTGCGGGGGCAGCGGCATCCACGGCGGAGTCGACGGGGGAGGCACCGGCGGCCTCGGCGCCGGAGTGGACCCGAGCCTCGGCGCGGGTGTCGCGCGCGCTCACCGGGCTACCCGCCCTTCGGAACGGCGGCGGAGGTCACGGCCCACCGCGGTGATCGCGAGCACCGTCGCGACGAGGAACGCCGACGGCACGAGAATCAGCCAGGGCGCGTTGGAGATGAAGTTGCGTCCGACCGAGAGCATCGCGCCCCACTCGGGAGCGGGTGGCGGCGTGCCGAGGCCGAGGAAACTCAGCGATGCGCCGGCCCCGATCGCCCCGCCGACACCGATCGTTGCGAGCACGAGAACCGGCTTGATGGCGTTCGGCAGCACGTGGGTGAGAATCACCCGCAGCCGCGAGAAACCGAGGGTGGTGGCCGCCTCGACGTACGCGGATTGCCGCACGATGTGCGTTTGCGCGCGTACCAGCCGCGCGTAGTAGGCGATGCCGGCCGCGCCGATCGCGAGAATGGCGTTGAGGGTTCCGCCGCCGATGAGCGCGATCACGACGAGCGCGAGGAGGAGCTCGGGAACCGCGAGCGTCACGTCGAGGAACCGCATGACGGCGCTCTCCACGAACCGGTTGCTCAGCCCGGCAAACAGTCCGATGATCGTGCCGAACACCACACCGATCGCCGTTGCCGCGAGTCCGATGAGCAGCGACGTGCCCGCTCCGTGAACGACGCGGCTGTAGACATCCGCCCCCGACTCGTCGGTTCCGAAGATGTGGCCGGGTCCAGGGGGAGTGAAGCTGTCCGCCGGAGACACCTCGAGCGGGTCGACGGATGTCAGCAGCTGCGGAGCGAGGGCTGCCACCGTCACCCAGGCGAGAAAGAGCACGGCGAGCGTGAGGCCGGGGCGGAACTTCCGACGCCGTCGTGCGCCACGAACGGGACTGACCGGTGCCGGTGCCAGCGTGGGGACGACGAGCCCGTCGTCGATGGTGGTTCTGGGTGCCTGGTGCGAAATGTCAACGGTCACGATGTGACTACTCTCGGATCGACGAGCGTGTACAGGATGTCGACGACGAGGTTGACGACGACGTAGACGGCGGCGGAGATCAGGACGATCCCCATGACCACCGGAAGGTCCTTGTTGTAGACCGAGCTGAGCATGAGCCCGCCGACTCCCTGCCGGGAGAACAGTGTCTCGACGATCACCGACCCGCCGAGGAGGGTCGCGACGACGAAGCCGGACATCGTGATGGTGGGGAGGGCGGCGTGCCGGAGGGCGTGGATGATCCGCACCGGGGTGTCCCGCATCCCGCGCGCACGGGCCGTGAGGATGAACGGCTGTTCGAGCACGTCCTCCAGTTCGTTGCGCAGCACCTGGGAGAGTGAGCCGACGAGCGACAGCGCGAGGGTGAACGCGGGCAGGATGAGCGGAACCAGTCCGTCCCCGCCGCCGGCCGGGACGAGCCGCAGCGTGAACGAGAACACGATGAGCAGTCCGAAGCCGATGATGAAGCTCGGGGTCGCGGCGAGCACGACCTCGATGCCCGAGATGATCGACCGCAACCACGGTGTGCGCTGGGCGGTGAGCACCGCGATCGCGACGGTTAGGACGAGGGCGAGGACGGCGGCGGTTCCGGCGAGGACAGCGGTTGGGCCGACCTGCTGGCCGATGGCATCCGTTACCGGCATTCTCAGCCGGTATGACTCACCGAGGTCGCCCTGCAGGAGCTGGGTGAAGTAGTGCAGGTACTGCACCAGGAACGGCTGGTCGAGGAGATAGTCGGCGCGAACCTGGGCGAGAGCCTCGGCGGAGGGACGAGCGTCCGCTCCGCCGAGGATGATGAGGGCCGTGTCGCCCGGGGTGACGTACAGCGCGAGGAACGTGAGCGTCGCAGCTCCCCAGAGCACGAAGACGCCGAGGAGAAGGCGCGTCGAGATGCGGCGGAGGATGGTCATTGCTCGAGCCAGGCTTTCGTGAAGACGGGCACCGGGTGTGAGGTGTCTGTCGTGATGCCCTTCAGCCCGTTCTTCGAGTACGCCCACTGGCTGTGGTTCTCGTAGAACGGCAGGCCGGGCACCAGCTCGAGCAGGCGGTGCTGCACGAGCGAGTAGGCCTCGCGCGCCTCATCGCCGTCGGGAGCCTGACGGGTAGCGGTGAGCAGCTCATCGAGCTCAGGGTCGGACAGGTATGACGCGTTCTGGCCGATCCGTTCGCCGGTGATCTCGCTGGAGTCGTAACGGATGAACAGGACGTCCGGCGTGTTCGTGTGCCACACCCCGGCGAAGCCGTCGTAGTCGCCGGCGTACCGGATCTCGGTGAGCTGCGCCTGCGGGTACTGGGCGATCTGTAGCTCAATGCCCACCTTCTTGACCTCGCCCTGGAGCTGCACCAGGAGGGCACTCGGTGTCGCGCTCTCCACGGTGGGCACCACCACGGTCAGCCGTGTGCCGTCCTTCGTGCGGTAGCCGTCGCTGTCGCGCGTCGCCCAGCCCGCCTCGTCGAGCAGGTCGTTGGCCCGGTCCGGGTCGTAGGTGAGCACGCCCTCGGTGGACTTGTCGTAGTACGGCGTCTCGGAGGAGAGGTAGTTGTCCTTGACGTTGAAGCTGTTGAAGCCGACGCTGTCGGTGACGGCTTCGCGGTCCACGGCGGCGACAAAAGCCTCACGGACGCGGATGTCGTCGAACGGCGCCCGCGAGAGGTTGAAGTGCAGCACGTTGGGGCTGCCGGCCCGCACGAGGTTCTCGTACACGAACGAGTCGTTGGCCTGGATGGCCTCCGCGTTCTGGGGCGGGAGGTTCTCGGTGATGTCGTACTGGCCGGAGACGAGCGTCTCGTAGCGGATGACAGCCTCGGGCACCACGGTGATCTCGATGCCGTCGAGGTGCGCCTCGCCGTCGTAGTCGAGCCACTCCGGTCCCCAGTTGTAGCCCTCTCGCTTGATGTAGCTGATGCTCTGTCCCACCTTGTAGTCCTCGACTACGAACGGTCCTGAGCCGATCGGGTTCTGGCACAGCGTCTCGGGGGACTCGGTGATCGCCTTGCCCGAGGTCATGGCCAGCCAGGACTGGGCCAGCCCGTAGAGGAACGGGGTGTACGCGTAGGCGAGGTGCGCCTCGAAGGTGTACTCGTCGACGACGGTGCCGTCGACGTACGGCGCGATGTACGCGGCGGCGAGCGGCGACTTCGTGGCTGGGTCCCTCATGTGCTCGAGGTTCTGCCCGAGCACCTCGGCATTCCACGGTGAGCCGTCGCTGAACGTCACGCCCTCCTGGAGGTGGAAGGTGTACGTCTTTCCGTCATCCGAGATCTCCCAGCTCTCGGCGAGGTACGGCGCGATGTTGCCGTCGGCGTCGAGCGTCACGAGGTTGTCGTAGATGATTCGGCCGAGCAGCTGGTGCTGCGTCGCTGAGATCGAGTGGGCGTCGAGGCAGCCGGGTTCGGCCGAGATGGACAGTGCGAGGGTGCCGCCCTCGACCGGTTCACCGGTGCTCGAGGTGTCGCTGGCACCCGCGTCCGATGCGCAGCCCGTGAGCAGCAGCGTTGCGCCCATGACGACTGCGAGGCCTGAAACGAGGGCGGACCGTGCGCGTCGTGAAGTCATGGGTTCTTCTCCAGGGGTCGGCGCCCGAGCGGATAGCTCAGGCGAGTACCCCAAGAATGACGAGGTTCCCTCACCCGTCCAACTCACGGTTACGACATGTTGGCTCCCGTTACGTACTGTTGTGCAGCGTTACGATTTCGCGCCGTTCTGCCGACTGCGCGTCGTCATATTTCACACACCGGCCCCGATCTAGGGCATACTCGCCCGGCATCCGTTCGCCCGCTGTGCAGGAGATCGCACGCTTATCAGGACGACAACGCCGGTGCTGTCCTGATAAACGCACTCTGTCCTGTCGCCGGTGGCGGTGGCGGTGGCGGTGGCGGTGGCAGTGGCGGTGATGTGCGGATGCTGTCGGCCCGGGACAAGGACAAAGGCCCGGGATAAGGACACAATCGGTGCGATCGTCCTTGTGCCAGCACGATGTCCTTGCGCCAGGGCGATGTGGCGGGCGGATGCCGCAGCGCCGGCCACGGGGGCCGGACGGACAGGAGATGCACGCGAGCCCCGGGCACACGAGTGCTGCACTGTCAAATCGGTCCGCGGTGCCGTTCGATGTGGTTATGGTGTGGCTATGGCGCTCCGTTCTTGTCCCACCCTCGCCCACGGCACTCGTGCCCCTCGTACCGTCGCTCGCCGGGCGCTCGCCGCCGGCGCACTCGCGCTCGCGCTCGGCCTGACCGGGTGCGCGTCAAGTTTCCCGGCCGACCCGAACGGCACCCGCGACCGGGTGACCGGTGGCACGCTGCGCGTCGGGGTCTCCCCGAACGGTGACTGGGCCGACATCTCCGACGGTGGCGAGCCATCCGGAGTCGAGGTCGCCCTCGTCGAGAAGTTCGCCGACGAACTCGACGCCGAGATCGCGTGGACGGAGGGTGGTGAGGAGAAGCTCATCGCTGACCTCGACGCGGGGCGGCTCGACCTCGTGATCGGCGGACTCACGGATGCCACACCGTGGGCCGACAAGGTTGCGGTGACCAGGCCATTCGACGAGGTCGGTATCGGCGGCGGCAAGACGGCCAAACACGTGATGGCCGCGCCGATGGGCGAGAACGCGTTTCTCCTCGAACTCGAGAGATTCCTCGCCGAGGAGGCTGCACTGTGACCCTCAACTTCGGAGTGACCGAGCTCCCCGAGAAGCAGACAGAGACCCTCAAGAAGGCCATCAGGCTCGAGTGGATCACCATAGGCTTCCTCGCGGTCACCGTCTTCCTCGTCTTCCTGGTGCTCGGCAACTCGCAGGCGATGAAAGCCGCGTGGATCGAGGACCTCCTCTCGTTCATCCCGCCGCTCGTCTTTCTCATCGCCATCCGCGTCGCGCGTCGCACCCCGAACCGGAAGCATCCGTACGGGTATCACCGCTCGGTCGGGGTCGGACACCTCGTCGCCGCGGTTGCCCTCGTCACGATGGGTACCTTCCTCATCATCGACTCCGCCTCGTCGCTGCTGGCATCCGAGCATCCGAGCATCGGCTCGGTCACGCTCTTCGGACACGTGTTCTGGCTGGGCTGGTTGATGATGGGAGTGATGGCAGCTATCGCGCTGCCGCCGGTCTTCATCGGGCGCGCGAAGATGAAACTCGCGCGCGAGCTGCACGACAAAGTGCTCTATGCCGACGCAGACATGAACAAGGCTGACTGGATGACCGCCGTCGGTTCCATCGTCGGCGTCGGCGGCATCGGGCTGGGTCTGTGGTGGGCGGACTCCGCCGCCGCGCTGTTCATCGCCGGCAGCATCCTCTGGGACGGTGTCAAGAACATTCGCGCCGCCGTTGAAGACCTCATGGACACCCGTGCGATGACCTTCGATGACGCGAAACCGCACCCGGTTGTTGACCGCGTCGATTCCTACCTGCGGTCACTGGACTGGGTCGCGGATGCCGGTTCACGGGCACGCGACCAGGGTCACGTCCTCCACATCGAGGCCTTCGTGGTTCCGCGCGACCCGGGCAAAGTCAGCGTCGAGCAACTCGACGAGGCCCGCAAAGCGTGCATCGACCTGGACTGGAAGGTGCAGGACCTCGTGATCGCCCCGGTGGCGTCGCTGCCCGATGTGGTGCGCGACGAGCGGGCATCCGCCCACCGCAGCCGGGGAACCGAGTAAGCGCAGCCGTGAGGTATGCGGTCCGGGTTATACGGGCTCGGGTTTGGCCGCGGTTGCCGGTGGCTCAGGAACGATCTCGAGCCCCGACACGGAGTTCGACGACCGGACGAGTGCCTGCACCCACGCCGGGTTGATGATCGGGCTCTTGCCGCCGTAGTACTGGAAGGTCAGTGAAATCGCCGAGTGGATCCAGATCGTGGTGCGCCCAAGGCCGTTGGCCTTCTCGCTCCAGGTGAACGCAAACGCTTCACCGCGGCGCAGCTTGGCGAGCATGACGATCTGCAGGTGGGAAAGGATGCGATCATCGATCGATGCTGTCACTTTTGAGTCGTAAGTGAGCGTTCCCACCGGGCGGACCTCCGTATTGGCTTTGTCGCCTCTCGGGGTCTCCGACAGGGCTTCTTGATTCTAGGGCTGCGCACCGTCGATACCGGAATCGGCCACACGCTCGGACAGGTGATTGACAGCGATCCCGCCGCTCACACGGTGACGACGGTGACCCGGTCTTTGCCCGCGTTCTTCGATTGGTACATCGCGGCATCCGCAAGCTTCAGGATGCCGTCGGTCGTGACCTGCGATTCGGCGTCCGGCGCGAGGAGTGCAACACCGATCGACGCCGACACCGGGAACTCGTCGGGAACATCGATGAGCGGTTCTTTCACCGCGGCGCGGATCCTGTCGGTGACGTGGCTGACGGCATCCGCGTCGGTGTCTTCGCAGACGATGACGAACTCGTCGCCGCCGTACCGGGCGATGGTGTCGTTGGTTCGAACCGAGGTCTTGAGGCGATCACCGATCTGACGCAGCACCTCGTCACCGATGGCGTGCCCGCAACTGTCGTTGACGACTTTGAACCCGTCGAGATCGAGGAACACGACAGCGAGGGGGCGCCCGCTTCGGTTCGCTGTCGCGAGTGCCTGGGTCAGCCTGACCTGCAATACCTTCCGGTTTCCCAGCCCGGTGAGTTGGTCGCACAGCGCCATCCTCGCCAGTTGCGCCTGCAAACGGATGCGCGACAGCACGTGCGCCGCCTGCCTGGCCAGTGTTGTAAAGAGTTCGACCGCCTCGTCGTCGAAGTCCCGGCGGCGCCCGAAGAAGCAGACGACGGCGCCGATCGGCCGGCCTGCCTCCATGAGCGGAACGGCGCTGACCGTTTCAAGACGGGCGGAGCGAAGAACGGATGCCGTATCCGTCGATCGAAGGTCGTCCTCCTCGGTCGTCGACACGGTGACGACCCTACCGAGGTCCATCGCCCTGTGCTCGGGCATGCCGGGGACATGCATCAGGTGCCGGAGCGGGTGGGTGCCAGCGGCAACGGAGAGGGTCCCGGTCTGGTCGGCGAAGAGGACGGCCGTGTGGGTCGCGGTGAATGCCTCACGCGCGCTCTCGGCGAGGGCTTCGGCGAGAGCCTCCTCGGTTTCGGCGATTGTGAACGCGCTGGACGCGGACTGGAGCACGCGGATCCACGCCTCGGAGGATTCGGCGGCACGCCGGGCGGTAAGGAGTTCGCGCTCATAGTCGCGGCGCTCCGTCGAGTCGAACACGGCGACCCGGACCTCAGCGGACTCGTCGGCCTGGACTCCGTTGACGAGGGTGGGCAGCGTCGACCCGTCTGCGCACATCAGCGAGAGGGCGATCTCATTGACGCGCCCGCGCAACCGCAGCACGGGGAGGTACCGCGTCTCGTGGAAGAGCCGGCTGCCGACGGTGAGAAGCGACTGGAAGGAGCGTCCGGTGACGTCCTCGCGGGAGAGCCCGACCATGCGGAGAAAGGTGGTGTTGACCGCCGTGATCGTTCCGTCGGCGTCGGTGACCAGATACCCGCACGGCGCGTGTTCGAAGAGCTCCTCGAAATCGTGCCGGCTGGCGGTCAACGCCCCGTCGGATGCATCATCGCCGGTGATTGTCACCGCAGGTATGCCTTGATCTCGCTGGTCAGCTCGTCGGGGGCGGAGAGGTTGGGGCAGTGCCCTGTGGCCTCGAGAACGACGAGCGTGCTGCCGGGGATCGACCTGTGCACGTACTGTCCGACCGCGAGCGGGGCGATGATGTCCTCCTGGCACTGCAGCACCAGCGTGGGCGTCGTGACGTGGGGCAGGTCGTGCCGGTTGTCGGAGAGGAAAGTCACCCGGGCGAAGTGCCCCGCGATCGTCGGATCCGTGCGGCAGAAGCTCTCGGTGAGCGATTCTCCCAGCTCGGGACGTGAACTGTGGCCCATGATGAGCGGCGCCATCGTGGCCGACCAGCCCAGGTAGTTCGCATCGAGCGCGTCGAGCAGGGAATCGATGTCTTCCTGCTCAAACCCGCCCGTGTAGTTTTCGGTGTTGACGTAGCGGGGTGACGGACCGACGAGGACGAGAGCTCCGAAGCGCCCCGCATCGCGCGTCGCCGCGAGAACACCGATCATCGCGCTTACAGAGTGACCGACGAAGACGACATCCGTGAGGTCGAGGTCCTCGAGGATTTCGAGGACATCATCGGCGTATCCGTACAGCGAGTCGTACTTCCCCGCGTCGTACGCCGAGAGGTCGCTCGCCCCCGCGCCGACATGGTCGAACCGGATGACGAGGTAGTCGTCCTCGAACTGCGGTGCGACCTGGCTCCACATTTCGGAGCTGCACCCGAACCCGTGTGCAAAAACAATGGGTCGACCGGCGGGGTTGCCCGTCACCGAAACGTTGTTCCGTTTGCGGATCGCTGTGGTTGCGTCTGTAATCATTGCGGCTCCTGCTGTGTGCACTGCTGAAATCCCGAGAACCGCTCATCGGTGCCGCCGTTTCGGTGGCTCAAAAATTTTAGTGGAGCACGTTGGCGGTGAGCAACGCGATGCACCTTTCCGACAGTGAACCGGCCTCTCAGATGCCCTGTGGCGGATTATACGCACAAGGCGCCGAAAACCGCGAGCGTAGATTTCCCGTGACGGGCGTTGCACCATGAGCTATGCGATTTTGCCAGCGAACTCTTGAGGCCGCTCTCCGAATTACCGGAGCGGCGAGGCTTGGCAGGCCGCAATGACGCTCGAAGACGACCTCTGGGGTGCCGTCTCGAGACACGAGATCGAGGCATATTTCCAGCCACAGATCGACGTTGCCACCGGTGAGATCACGGCGGTCGAGGCGCTCGCGCGCTGGCGGCATCCGACGCAGGGACTCATCCCGCCGGTCGAGTTCATTCCCATCGCGGAAAGCACAGGCATCATTCACGAGATCGGCGCCTTCATGCTGGAGGAGGGATGCCGCCACGCTGCCAGGTGGCGGGGTGACGGTCTTGCAATCCACGTGTCGGTGAACGTTTCCGCTGTTCAGCTCGCCACGCCAGAGGTTTTCGAGCAGCTTCACGACCTCCTCGGTGAGCACCAACTACCCAACGGCACACTCACCATCGAGATCACCGAATCGCAGCTCATCATGGATCTCGCCGATGTTGCCACCCGGCTCGAACGGTTGCGAGCCATCGGCCTCGGCGTCTCGCTCGACGACTTTGGCACCGGGCACTCATCGCTCGCCCAGCTCAGGGACCTGCCAATCACCGAGCTCAAGATCGACAAGTCGCTGATCCAGGGGAATACGAGCAACGGTGCGCTGATCGCGGTCGCGGTGTCGCTGCTCCAGGAGCGCGGCGTTTGCGTGGTCGCCGAGGGTGTCGAGACAACGGAGCACCTCGACCTGGTACAGCGCATTCACTGCGACCGGGCGCAGGGCTACCTTTTCGGTCCCCCGCAGCCGGTCGAGGAGCTGGACCCGGTACTGGCCGGTGCGCGATGAGCGCGTTGCCGTCCGGGTGCTTCAGGAGGTCAGAGTCCGCTGAAGGAGTCGTCTTCGATCGGCACCGAGTTCTCGTTGCCGGAATCGGATCCATTGTCGCCGCCGACCTCGATCTGGCTCCACACAACGGGCATGCCGGGGGAGAACAGAATGTCCAGGCCGGGCCCACCGCGTAGCGGTGGGATGGTGACGTATCCGCCGCCGGCCTGAATGGCCTTGAGGATCTGTGACCGCAGTTCGGTTACCGGGTCCGGGAGGAAGTAGTCACGTCCGTCGACGGTCAGCCTGTGAACAATCACTTGGTATTTCCTGTCTCTGCCGGCGAGGACTCATCCATCGCATCTTCACCAACGTTAGTGGTTTCCGCGGTCAAGCCGCGTCCGCAGCGAGGGGCTTGCGCTTTCCGCGTGCGGTGGTAGTGCGGGTCGCTAGCTCGTGATGAGCTCGGGTTGCGGGGGCGGCGGAGCGCCCGGGATGAGCCCGAGGGAGGCGAGGAGGAGGTCGGGTTCGTCGCGAACCTCGGCGTAGCAATACCAGGCCGGACCCTCGGGGCCGATCATCTCGAACCGCGCGGTCGAGCCTGTCGCGAACGGGGCGTCGCGCTGGACCACCAGGCTGCAGCTCACGTCGGCGGTGTGCGTTGCCGTCGAGATGGTGACGAGGATGCCGGGCAGGATCAAAGCGATCACGCCAATGATGACAAGGAAACGCATGGGGCGGAGCATCCGCTGTGATGGCAGTGGCCTGCCGTCACTCGGTTCGTAGCCGTCGAGCTCCGGGTAATTGGTCACCCAGTCATTTTGTCATCGATGGCTGGGAACTGTTCACTCTGCGGTTCGCGGTGAGCGGACGCCGGGAACGCTCGTCGGCGCCGGGTCATGCGACCGGTTCGGCCAGGCCGGCGAGGGGCCGGGACCGCGTTGCCGCCGACCTCACGGCGCCCACGCTGGCGAGGATGACGAGACCGATCGCGACCCAGCCGAGGATGCTGAGGTGCTGGTGCAGCACGACCACCCCAACGACGGCCGCCGTCGCTGGAGCCAGGCTCATCAGGATGGAGAAAGCTGAGGCGGCGAGACGCCGGAGGGCGAACAATTCGAGGGCGTATGGAATGGCGGAGGAGAGGACAGCAACCGCAGCCCCGAGCGCGAGGATGCGAGGCTCGAAGAGTACTGCTCCGGCATGTGCGATGCCCAACGGCAGGGTCACCAGCGCGCCGATGGTCATGGCGATGGCGAGTCCGTCGAGCTTCGGGAACCGCGCGCCCGTCCGCGCCGAGAGCAGGATGTACGCCATCCAGCACGAACCTGCGCCAGCGGCAAGGAGCACACCGACCGGATCGAGTTCGGCGACCCCGCCCCAGCCGAGCAGTCCGACTCCGGCGACGGCGAGAACCGCCCAGAGCCAGCTCGACGCCCGGCGACTCACGATCACCGACAGGAGCAGCGGACCGAGCACCTCGATGGTCACCGCCGGGCCGAGCGGGAGCCTCTCGAGCGCCAGGTAGAACAGAACATTCATCGCGGCGAGGATGAGGCCGAAGCCGCCGACGGTGACCCAGTCGGCCCGCGAGTGTCCGCCGAGCGCCGGGCGGGCAACGATCAGGAGAAGCAGGGCGGCGAAGACGAGCCGCAGGGCCACCATGCCCACCGGCTCGACGACAGGAAAGAGGAGCACAGCGAACGACGCACCGATTTCCTGGCAGAGCAGGCCGCCGAGAACGAGAGCGACGCCAAGAGTCGCGCCCTGCGATGCGGGGTGCGGCGCTGTCGCGGTCATGGTGTCGAGCGTAGGGCCGCACGGCTCGCTTCGTGAAATGCGCGCGTCCTGCGGGGTGGCCCTGTTGCGCTCGCAGCGACCACGATGGGGGATGGGGCCTCCGCCGTCCCGCCGAGCCCTAGACGGCATCCCGGCGTGGGGAATAGGGTCGCAGTCACCGCAGGCTTTCTGAACGGACAGAACGGGGTGCGCTATGGGAGGCAGTCTCCTCACCGACACCGAGTTACGCGAAATCGAGCGAGCGAACGAGTCTGGGCGCCCACCCATCGTGTTTGTGCACGGGCTCTGGCTGCTGTCATCGAGCTGGGACCGGTGGCGGAGGCTCTTCGAGGATGCCGGGTATGCCACACTCGCACCGATCTGGCCCGACGACCCCGCGACGGTCGAGGCCGCACGGCAGGACCCGGCCGTGTTCGCGCACAAGATGGTCAGGGAGGTCACCGAGCACTTTCTGGATGCCATCGGTCACCTGGCGGACAAGCCAGCGATCATCGGTCACTCGTTCGGTGGCCTGATCGCCCAGAGCCTCGCGGGCACCGGTGAGGCAACCGTGACCGTCGCGGTTTCGCCCGCTCCATTCCGAGGGGTGCTGCCGTTGCCGCTGTCGTCGCTCAAGGCGGCGGCACCGGTGCTCAGCAACCCGGCGAACGCCGCGCGCGCGGTCTCGCTCACCTACGAGCAGTTCGCCTACGGCTGGACGAACGCCCTCGACGATGAGGAGGGGCGAGCGCTGTATGACGAATTCCACGTCGCTGCGGCCGGCATCCCGCTGTTTGAAGCGGCAACGGCGAACATCAACCCGTTCAGCCAGATCGTCGTGGATACCCGGAATCCTGACCGCGGGCCGCTGCTGATCATCTCGGGGGAGCTCGACCACATGATCCCGTGGGCCATCGCGCAGGCCGGGTTCAAGCAGCAGGAGCACAACCCCGGGCACACCGAGATCATCGAGATTCCGCGCCGGGGTCACTCGCTCACGATCGACCACGGGTGGCGGGACGTCGCCGAGGTTGCGCTGTCGTTCGTCAGGGAGCACGGGTAGTCCGTACGGCGCCGGTGCGGGGCTGCTCGTCGGGTGCGCCGAGTGCGGCCGGTAGGCTCGAGGGGAGAGAAACTGGAGTCGCCACATGGGGCAACGCTCGACGCCCCGGGCGTCCACCCTGGCCGGAGCGCTCGTCGCCCTCGCCGCTGCCATCGCCCTCGCGGTGTCGATGTTCAGCCCGCAGGATGCTGCCCAGCAGCCTGGGACCCGGCCATCCACGTCGCAGGCCCCGAGCCCGGCCGAGACGGGCGACACCGATAACGGTGCGGCACCCGGGACCGGCAGCACCGGCCCCATGGCATCCGCCCCGATCGTGGGCACAGCGAGCGAGACACTGGCGGCGCTCCCGACGAAGGGCCGCGCGCCGAAGACCGGTTACGACCGCTCCGGCTCGTTCGGGAGGGCCTGGATCGACGTCGACGGTAACGGCTGCGACACCCGCAACGACATCCTCGCCCGTGATCTCACCGACATTCTCCTTGAGGGCGATTGCCGGGTGATGTCCGGGTCGCTCGACAACATCTACGGCGGCATCGATGTCGAGTTCACCCGCGGGCAAGAGACCTCCACCGCTGTGCAGGTCGACCACGTCGTTGCGCTGATGAACGCGTGGGAGACCGGCGCCCAGCAGCTCAGCCAGGCTGAGCGCGAGGCGCTCGCCAACGATCCGCTGAACCTTCAGGCGACGGATGCCTCCTCCAACGGGCAAAAGCAGGCGGGCGACGCGGCAACCTGGCTCCCACCCGGGAAGAGCTACCGCTGTGAATACGTGGCGCGGCAAATCTCGGTGAAGGCCGTCTACCGGCTGTGGGTGACCGCCGCCGAACGCTCGGCGATGGAGGGCGTGCTCGCCACCTGCCCCGGCCAGCCGGCCTACGGATCGATGCTCGCGGCGGGATAGGGCCTCGTATGCCCGGCCGTCGCCCGCTGGCGCCGCTCCTGCCGCGCGGTCCGCGCCCGGGTTGCCGTGAGGGCCAGTGTGAGCAGGCTCGCGCCGATGAGCCCACCGAGCGTGTTGCCGAGCAGATCGGTGATATCGCCGAGGCGCCCTGACCTGAAAAGCAGCTGTCCGGTCTCAATGACGAGCGAGAGCGCAAAGCACGCGACAGGTGACAGCCACCGGCGTCCGGGAGGCAGCAGCACGGCGAGTACGAAGCCCAGCGGGACAAACATGGCGATGTTCGCCGCGAATTCCACGACGCCGTAACGGAGGAGAGCGGGACCCCCGGCGCTCTGTTGCGCGGCGAGCCAGCCTCGGAGCGTGTCGGCGAAGCCGGCGTCGATCGGGGTCGGCCAGAAGGTGATACCGAAAACTGCGAGGGCACCGATCGCGAGAAGTGCCAGGGCAATGCGGCGATGGCGCTGAGTGACCATGACGCTCCTTTCCGCTGTGACCGCTGCGACCGCTGTGACCGCTGTGACCCCTGTTTGGGCGCGATGCGCTCCTCTGACCTGAAGCCTATGCTCAAAGTGAGCTTTCGTCATGTTGGTTCACCGTTGCGGGAACTGTTCCGCCTCATCGTCGGGAAGTCATGTCCGCACAGCGAGCCCACCGCGCCCCGATCCGCACCGCAGTGCTTGTGGCGATCCTGGTGTTCGGTCTCGCTGCTCTCGCTGCCGCCCTGTGGGTGGGGCTTCGCGGTGCCGCGGCCGCGGAGGAGCTCAGCGCGGCCAGGTCTGTGGCCTCGGTCGTCCGGGATGACGTCTTCGCCGGCGACACTGATGCCGCAACGGCGTCGCTGGCGACGCTCATCGTTCACACGAATCGAGCCGTCGCGCTTACAAGCGACCCGATCTGGGCGGTGGCGGAACGCATACCGTTTGCGGGCGCCAACCTGATCGCCGTCCGGCAGGGTTCCGTCGTTGTGGATGACCTGGCCTCCGATGTCGCCCGGCCGCTCATCCCCGAGGTCGGCAGTCTCGCCATCGCGCCGGTCGCGGGGGCCTCGATTGACCTGGCACCCCTCGCGGCTGCCGCGCCCACCGTGTCTGCGGCGCGAGATGCGGTCGAACCGATCAGGGCCGCGTCGCGAAAGATCGAGACTGACCCAACACTCCCGTTTATTCGTGATGCCGTTGGCGAGCTCACTGCGCTGGTCGAGTCCACCGCTGACACCATTGCGTCCCTCGATCGCGCGACCGCCCTGTTGCCGGGCATGCTCGGCGGCACCGAGACACGCAACTATCTGCTGCTCGTGCAGAACAATGCAGAACTGCGTTCCTCAGGGGGTCTTGTCGGTGCGACGGCGGTGCTGACGGCATCCGGTGGCTCCCTCACCGTGTCGCAGCAGAAATCGACATTCGACTATCCGGTGCTCGCTGAGCCGATTCTGCCGGTGACGACCGCGGAGGCCAACCTCTACGGGGAGGTTCTCGGCCGCTACATCATGAACGTCAACCTCACGCCCGACTTTGCACGGGCCGCCGAGCTTGCCATCGCTATGGCCGAGCCTGTCTACGGGATGACATTCAATGGCGCGGTGGCCGTCGATCCGTTCGTTCTGCAGCGGGTTCTCGGGGCAACCGGCCCCGTGTCGGTGGCCGGCGGCGTGTCGTTGGACGGCACAAACGCGGCCCGGGTCCTGCTCAGTGATGTGTACCGTGACATCCCGGATGCACGCGCGCAGGACGCGTTCTTCGCGAACGCGACGGATGCCGTCTTCGATGCTCTGACGTCGGAGGGCGTCGATCAGCGGGCGCTTCTCTCCGCGGTCGCAGACGGTGCCGCGGAGGGACGCATCCTGCTGTTCAGTACCGACCCATCCGAGCAGGCGGTGCTCGCGGAGACCAGCCTCGCTGGTTCGTTACCGCAGCCTTCGGAGGAGACCGTCGGTATTTACCTCAACGACGCGACCGGCGCGAAGATGGGCCTTTACCTTGAGGCGGTTGCCGAGGTGGGCTGCTCCCGGCTGAGTGGGAGTGCCAATCACCGGGCGACGGTGACCCTGACGAGTGTTGCTCCGACGGATGCCGCGACCAGCCTGTCGGCGCTCGTCACCGGGAATGGGATCTTCGGTGTTGTGGCCGGCGACATCCGCACGCAGGTTCTCGTCGTGCTCCCGGCTGGCGCTTCGGTGCACGCGGCGACCCGTGGGGATGACAAGGTTGCGACGATCGCGCGGGCTGACGGAGGCCGAACCGTGGTGTCCCTGTTCGTACAGGTGTCACCGGGGGAGGCGGTCACCGTGACGGTGGATTTCATGGCTGTTGAGATCGAATCCGTCGTAGGCACTCCTGGTGTCGCAATAGCTCACCCCGAACGGGGGCGTACCGGATGCCCCGCCGAACGCTAACCTGAGGTTTACTCAGGTTCGGAGGGGTGCGTTGAAGGCAACGTGCCCCTCCGGTCTGCCCCGACCCTAAGGAGTGTGAGAGGTGGTCCCTCGATCAATTGCGGTAGCCGTGTTGGCCATAGTCGCGACCCTGTCGCTGCCGACCGCGGCCGGAGCGGCGAGTTACCCGCCGGACGACGCGGCGGCGGTCGACGCTGCGGCGTGCCAGGGCCGGTACGTTGCCGAGCCGGGCTATTTCGAGCCGGGCGAGACCGTGACGATCACGATCACCGGCGGAGATGAAGACGCCATCTCGATCGCTCCTGCGGCCTTCAGGGCGAAGACCTTTCCAACGGTCACCGCCGAGGACGACGGCAGCCTCGTTCTCACCATCATGAATGAGGCGCGCACGAGTGGGAGCTTTGAACTCACGACAACGGGCACGGTCAGCCCCGCCCGCGGGCCGCTCCTGTTCAGCCTGACGGCATCCTGCACGCCCGCCGCCGACGGCGCGCTTCCGCACACCGGCGCGGACCTCACTCCGGTCTGGCTCGGCGGCGGGATGCTTCTCGTTGGGGCGCTTGCCCTCACCGGAGCCTATGTCGTGCGTCGGCAGCGCCGCGGGTAATGCTCGCGGTGACGGTCGCGTCACGGTCGCGTCATCGGGGCCGTCAAATATCGGCTATCCTTAGTGAGGCCCTTGGGCCATCGGGGTGTGGCGCAGCTTGGTAGCGCGCTTCGTTCGGGACGAAGAGGTCGTGGGTTCGAATCCCGCCACCCCGACAGATAAGCCGTTCGGTTCTTACAGAACCGGGCGGCTTTTTTGTTGCTCGGGTTGTGTGTCGGCACGCCGACATAAGGAAACAGCGCCGAGGCAAGGATGCCGGTGGCCGGCTTGTCCTTATCTCGGCGCTATTTCCTTCTCTGCGCTATTTCCTTCTCTGGGCAGCCTTCGCCTAGTCGCGGGCGACGAGGGTGAGCAGGGTCGCCTCTGGCGGGCAGGCGAACCGCACCGGCGCGTAAATCGAGGTGCCGAGGCCGGCGCTCACGTGCAGGAAGGCCGACCGGAAGGCATGACGCCACAGGCTCAGGCCCTTGACCTGCTCGCGTGGAATGTCGCAGTTTGTGACGAGCGCACCGAACCGGGGCAGGCAGACCTGGCCGCCGTGCGTGTGGCCGGCGAAGATGAGGTCGGCACCGTGGTTCACAAACGAGTTGAGCACGCGCTGGTACGGCGCGTGGGCAACTCCGATGTGCACGACGTTGTCAGGGTCGGTTGCCGTGCCGCCGAAGCTCTCGTCATCGTTCTGCGCGTCGAGGAGGCCCGTCAGGAGGTCGAGACGGTCGGCGCCGATGTGCGGGTCGTCGACGCCGAAGACGTTGAACGTGGTGCCCTTGAGCGTGACGGTGCCAACCGCGTTGTTCAGGGACTGCCAGCCCAGGGCATCCGTGAAGAAGGATTCGAGGCGCGCGGTGTCGAGGTTGCGCTGGCGCTTGTGTGGCGCAGATCCGTTCGATGACGGCCCCTGGAAGTACTTGAGCCAGCTCTTGCGCATCGGGCCGTAGTAGTCGTTGGATCCGTTGACGTACAGTCCCGGCACGCCACCGAAGTCGGCAAAGGCACGCTCGATACCCGGGATGCCGTCTTCGTGCCCGAGGTTGTCGCCGGTATCGACGATGAGGTCAGGGTTGAGCTTCGCGAGTTCGCGTACCCAGGCCTGCTTATCGCGCTGCCACGGGGCCATGTGCAGGTCGGAGAGATGGAGAATCGTGACGGATGCTGCGCCCTTGGGCAGCACAGGAACAGTCTCTTCACGCAGCGTGAACCGTTTGCGTTCGACGAGTGAGCCCCACGCGAAAGTGGCGGCACCAATCAGGGCCAGGGCGCCGAAGGCTGCCCCGACCCCGCTGGTCGCGCGCTGAGCTGACCGGCTCAATCGCAGTTCTGTCGTGTCACGGTGATGGTCACGGTCTGACCGGCAGCCAGGGTGGAATCAGCCGCTGGGGTCTGCTTCGAGACCACGCCCTTGCCCGGCGGGGCCTTCGGATCCGCCGCACACTCCGCGGCGACCTCGTACCCGACGTCCTCAAGGGTCTCCTTGGCCGCTTCCGGGTCCGCCTGGACGACGTTCGGGACCTTGAGCGGGGCGACGCCCGTGCTCGGGTGCAGGGTGATGGTCGAACCCGTGGCGACGTCGGAGCCGGCGGCGGGATCGGTGGACGCGACGAGGCCTGCGCCCACGCTCGAGTCGACCGGGCTGCCGACCTGGACGGCGAAGCCGGACTTCTCGAGGATCGCCGACGCGGCTTCAACCGACTGGCCAGCGACCTCGGGGACCGCGACGCGCTTGGCCTTGATCAGCGAGTCTGACGGGTTCGGGAATTCCTCTCCGCCGTACTTCGCGATCGACGACTTGAGGATGCCGGCGAAGACACCGAATTTCGCGCTGAAGCCAGACTGTCCCTTATTCACGCGAACGTTGTACATGTTCGACGTTCCGGACACGTTGCCGATCCAGAGGGAGGTGATGGCTTCGCTGGTGCCACCGGTGACCCAGGAGTGCCTGGCCTCATCGGCGGTACCCGTCTTGCCCATCAGGGGAGCGCCGGGTACCGCTGCGCGAGCCGCGGTACCACCGGCTTTGAACACCGTCTCCATGGCGAACGTCGCAGCGTTGGCGACCTCGGGGGTCACCGCCTGCGTGCACGTGCTCTTGGGCGCCGGAATCTCGGCGCCGTCCGGGCCGAAGACCTTGTCGATGGCGATCGGCGAGCAGGTGAGACCTGAGGCAGCGATGCCGGCGATTCCGGTTGCTACGGAAAGCGGGGCCACTTCATTGGCGCCGAGGAGGGTGCCCGGGTAGGCCTCAAGCGGCTTTCCGTCTGCACGGTGCACGCCCATGGCCTCTGCGCCCTGGAAGATGGAGCACATGTCGAGCTTCTGAGCCATGGCGACGAACGCCGTGTTCACCGAGCGGCGCGTGGCGTCGATGGGTGTAATGGAGCCAGAGCTCGAGCCGTCGTAGTTCTTGGGGTTGTACGCCTTCGTGTAGTTTCCGGTGCAGCTGTCCTTCCACTTGGTGAAGGTTCGCCTTTCTCCGTTCACCGACTCGTTGAGTGAGTGGCCCTCTTTCAGCCAGTCGAGGAGAATGAAGGACTTGAAGGTCGATCCCATTTGGAACCCGGACGAGCCGCCGTATGCCCTATCGGTGTTGTAGTTCACCGAGGTGTACGCGTTGCTCGTCGCGGTCAGTGCCTTGTCGTTGCTGAACGTCTTGTTCTGGGCCATGGCCAGCACGCGACCGGTTCCCGGCTGCACGGTCGATGCCGCGGCGCCGATGTTGGTGCGGGCCATCGTGTGAGGGATCGCTGCATCGATCGACGCCTGGCTTGCGGCCTGGATGTCGAGATCAAGGGTCGTGTAGATCTGGAGTCCACCGCGGCGAAGAGCTGCGGCACGTTCCTCCGGCGTTGCGCCGAATGCTGGGTCCTGCTTGACGATCCAGGTCACGTAGTCACAGAAGTAGGCAGCGTTGCCCGCCGTCTGGCATCCGGTGCTTGGCTGCGTGATGGCTGGTGTGATGACGGCCGCGATGGCCGCAGCGTGCTGCTCTGCGGTGATCTTGCCGTGCTCGAGCATGTCGTTGAGCACGTAGTCGCGGCGGATTTTGGTCTTCGAGTAACCATCGGCGGCGCCGTTGACTTCGTTGGCCGGCTTGTCGATCCGAAGGTTGTTCGGGTTGTTGACCATGGCGATGAGGGTCGCTGCCTGATCGACGTTGAGGTCGATGGCGTTGACGCTGAAGTAATACTTCGCGGCCGCCTGGATGCCGTAGGTGCGGGCACCGAAGTTGGCGATGTTCAGGTAGCCGAGGAGGATGTCGTCTTTCGAGTAGTCCTTCTCAACGCCGATCGCGAGGCGCATCTCCTTGAGCTTGCGTGCTGCGCCATCGGCGCCTGATGCCTTCGTGGCCTCATCCGCGCAGGCGTTGAGTTCTTCCTGGGAGGCCGATTCGACCTCGCACTGCTGGATGAGGACGTTCTTCACGTACTGCTGGGTGATGGTCGATCCACCCTGTGTCTGCCCGCCGACCACGTAGGTCTTGAAGATAGCCCGCGCGGTTCCGATCATGTCGACGCCGCCGTGCTCGAAGAAGCGCGGGTCCTCTGCTGCGACCGCTGCGTCCTTCGCGAACTGCGACACCTGGTCGCTCGTGACCTCTTCGCGGTTCTGGTCGTAGAACGAGGCGAGCAGGGGGGTGCTGCCGTCGGACGCCGTGGCGTAAATGTTGGTCTTCTCCATCGACTGGCCTACCTTGAGGTAGTCGGGGAGCTCGTTGAAGACGCCAATCGTGCTGTTGGCGGTCATGCCAGTGACGGCAAGTGCGGGCGTGACGGCAGCGGTAACGAGTATTCCGGCAGCGACACTTAGTCCGATGAACCCGAGGAAGCCCCCGAGCACACCACTAGCCGTGCGTTTTTGTTCAGGCATAGGATCACTTTAAGCGACAAATCTGTAAAAGCGCCTTAATGGGTGCTCTGGTGGGTCCGTGGTGTGCCGCTGTGTCGGTATGTCCCGGCATCCCGCCGTCGCGATTCGCACCGACACAAAAGGATAAACATGCCTCGCTGGGAGTACCTCACGACCCCCCTCATGATTCACAACACCGCCGCGATTCTCAACAACTGGGGATCGGACGGCTGGGAGCTCGTCCAGGTTGTCAACGGGCCGGAGGGCGGCCTCGTTGCGTACCTCAAGCGCCCAATCGCCGAGGCAAGCTAGTGTCGCGCATCGCCGACCGGCTCGCTGAACTCGGCTTCACGCTTCCGCCCGTTGCGGCACCTGTCGCCGCCTACGTGCCTGCCGTCGTGCAGGGAAACCTCGTGTACACCTCGGGGCAGCTTCCGTTCGTTGACGGCGCCCTGCCCGCGACCGGCAAGGTCGGCGCGTCCGTGTCCGCTGAGGATGCCCAGTCGTATGCGGCGACCTGTGCGCTCAACGCGCTTGCCGCTGCCGAGAGCGTGATCGGCTCACTCGACCGCGTCACCCAGGTGGTGAAGGTCACCGGCTTCGTGGCATCCGACCCCGCGTTCACCGGGCAGCCGGGTGTCATCAACGGTGCGTCGAACCTGATCGGCGAGATCTTCGGTGAGTCGGGGATCCACGCGCGGTCGGCCGTGGGCGTCGCTGTGCTGCCCCTGGACGCGCCGGTCGAGGTGGAGCTGATTCTCGCGTTCGCGTAGTCGCCTCGGGTTGCCCTCGTGAGATAAGGACAAAGCGCCGAGATAAGGATGCCGTGGGCAGCGGCATCCTTATCTGGCGCTTTTTCCTTGTCCGGCGATCACCCCACCGTTCCTGAGAGCGGTGGCCTGCGACTCCTCAACAACCCGCTTCTGGTCGCGGGTTGGCCACGAATCAGCCCTGGCCGGCGTGCCTGGCGATGCGCCCCGCAGGGTTGGCATATGGATCTTGAAGGCTGGCTCAACGCTCGAAACGGTATTGCACACCGTGCAGATGCCCTGTCTGCGGGCTTCACTGCATACGTGGTCACAAACGCACTGCACGCCGGCCGTGTGCGCGTCGTTCGACGCCAATGGCTTTACACAAGGACGTGCCAGGAGCCCATGCTCACGGCTGCTCGACTTGGGGCTCGCCTCACGTGCATTTCTGCCGCTCGCCAGCAGGGCTTGTGGACCATCGATGATGGCCGCACGCATCTGTCGGTGCAGCGAAACTCTGTCTTAAGGTCGGCTCCCGAGTTACGGCTGCATTGGGGCCGGCCGGTGATCCCGTCCGACAGGTTCGTTCTGGTCGAGCCGCTTGAGAACGTGCTTGGCCACGTCGCCGACTGCCAACCGTTCGAGAAGGCGATAGTGGTCTTCGACTCTGCAGTGCGGGCCGAGCTGGTAACCCACGCGCAGTTAGCCCGCTGGCACCGACGGTCGAAAGCCTTTCGCAGGCTCGTGAAAGCGACGACTGAGTTCAGCGACTCTGGGATTGAAACGCTTCCCCGCGTTCGACTCGAACGGCGGGGGATCGTCATGCGACAACAGGTCGTCATAGACGGGCACCCGGTAGACGGCCTTATTGGCGACCGGCTTGTGCTCCAGATCGATGGCTACGGCCCCCATTCAGACCCGCAACGGCGTCGTCGGGACCTGGCCCAGGACGCTCGTCTCGTGCTGCTGGGTTATATCGTTCTCCGGTTCGACTATTACCGGGTCATGTACGACTGGGAATACGTTGAGCAGACCATTCTTGCGGCGATGGCGCAGGGGCTGCACCTTCTGCCGGCCGTCGCCTCGACCTGACATCAGGTCTCGCTCCACCTATAGGGCTCGACCTATAGGGCTCGACATAAGGAATTCGGCCCGAGATAAGGATGAAGTGGGAGCTTTCATCCTTATCTCGGGCCGTTGTCCTTGTCTCGCGCCGTTGTTCCGGGCTGACGTGCGAGCGCTACTTCGCCGTCACCTGCCCCGTGATGATCTGCATCACCGTGGTGTCGGCGAGCGTCGTCGTGTCACCAATGTCACGGCCCTCGGCGACATCCCGCAGCAGGCGCCGCATGATCTTGCCCGAGCGGGTCTTGGGCAGCTCGTTGACGACGAAGACGTCGCGGGGACGCGCGATGGGCCCGATCTGCTCACCAACGTGCAACCTCAGCACGGCGGCGATGTCCTCGACGGCGGCAGACTCCTCGAGCATGCTCTCCTTGATGATGACGAAGGCGACAACGGCCTGCCCCGTCGTGTCGTCGTGGGCGCCGACAACGGCAGCTTCAGCGGTGAACGCGTGGGCGACGAGCGCGGACTCGATCTCAGCGGTCGAGAGTCGGTGTCCGGAGATGTTCATCACGTCATCGACGCGTCCGAGCAGCCAGATGTCGCCGTCGTCGTCCAGCCGAGCGCCATCGCCGGCGAAGTACAGGTTCTTGTCGCCGAACTTCTCCCAGTAGGTCTCCTTGAACCGCTCTGGGTCGCCCCAGATGCCGCGGAGCATCGACGGCCATGGCTCGGTGACCACGAGCAGTCCGCCGTTGCCGCTGCCGACATGCGATCCGTCGTCGTCGACGACATCGATCGAGATTCCCGGGATCGGCACCTGAGCACTACCGGGCTTCGTCTCGGTCACGCCGGGCAGCGCGGAGATCATGATCGCCCCGGTCTCCGTCTGCCACCACGTGTCAACGATCGGCGCCAGCTTGTCGCCGATGACCTTGCGGTACCACATCCACGCTTCGGGGTTGATCGGTTCGCCGACGCTTCCCAACAGGCGGATCGACGACAGATCGAATTTCTTCGGGATCTTCCGGCCAAGCTTCATGAACGAACGGATGGCGGTTGGCGCGGTATAGAAGGTCGTCACCTTGTACTTCTCGATGATTTCCCACCAGCGACCGGGGTGCGGTGTATCAGGAGTGCCCTCATACAGCACCTGCGTTGTGCCGTTCGCGAGCGGGCCGTAGACGACATAGCTGTGGCCGGTGATCCAGCCGACGTCGGCGGTGCACCAGTACACGTCTGACTCTGGCTTGAGGTCGAACACCATCTTGTGGGTGAACGTGGACTGGGTGAGGTACCCACCCGAGGTGTGCAGGATGCCCTTCGGCTTTCCGGTTGTGCCCGAGGTGTAGAGGATGAACAACGGGTTCTCAGCCGGGAACGGCTGCGCCTCGTGTTCGGACTCCGCCTTCGCCATTTCCTCGTGCCACCACAGATCGCGGTCGGTCCAGTCGACCTCGTTCTCGCCGCGCTTGACCACGAGCACGTTGGTGACCGTCTCCTGCGGGCCGAGGTCACCGCGTGCCTCGAGCGCGGCATCCACAGCGGGCTTCAGCGCACTGACCTTGCCCTTGCGCCAGCCGCCGTCGGCGGTGATGACGAGCTTCGCGCTCGCGTCGTCAACGCGAGAACGGATGCTGTCGGCGCTGAATCCGCCGAAGATCACCGAGTGCACGGCACCGAGCCGCGCGACGGCGAGCATCGAGATGACCGCCTCCGGGATCATGGGCAGGTAGATCGCGACCCGGTCACCCTGGCCAATGCCGAGTCCGGCGAGGACGTTCGCTGCGCGCTTGACCTCTTCGGTCAGCTCGGCGTAGGTCACAGTGCGGCTGTCACCCTGCTCGCCCTCCCAGTGGAACGCGACGCGGTCGCCGTTGCCGGCTTCGACGTGCCGGTCGAGGCAGTTGTAGGCCACGTTGAGCTGGCCGTCGTCAAACCACTTGGCGAATGGGGGATTGGTCCAGTCGAGGGTCCGAGTGAACGGGGTGTTCCAATGCAGCAACTCACGAGCCTGCCGTGCCCAGAACTCGAGTCGATCGGCCTTCGCCTCGTCGTAGAGCGCAGCAGTGGCGACAGCATTTTGCGAAAATTCTTCGCTCGGAGGAAACTTGCGGGTTTCATGCAGGAGGTTGTCGATTTGAGGATTCATGTTGTGGGTACTCGCTCCTTTGCGACGCGTGGTCCGGGTCACTTCTGTGTAACTCATACAGACTGTACCGCGAATGATCCCCGGTGGGCGGGAGCGCAAAATGGGGCAGGAATGGCCGGTCCACCCTTTGGGGGACTTTGGAGGCCTTTACCGCTTGCGCACGGACCTATTCCGCGTACACTGGGCCTCGGCCGAATTCACAAATTCGATCATGCGGCGTGCGGATTATCCCCCAGTCCAGCGCCGCCAGTGGCGGCATCCATTTCCCCCGATGGATGCCGCTGCTCTCATTTTCACCGGGCACCGCGGAGCCGTCCATTCGCCCGGTTCCTCCACAGCCAGGGCGCCCGTGTGAGCTTTCCACAGGTGTCCGGCGCCAGCCACACCGGTGACCCGCCGTCACTAGCGTTCCGGTATGAATACCCGATTCGTCGCCGCTCCGGCTGAGCTTGCCGGGTACGCCGCGGGCACCCCTCCTCCTCCCGTCGTCGGCTCCCGTTCCGACGACACGGAGGGTCAGGCGGGCTCGACCGGGGCCGTAGTTGCGAAAGATCGTTTCGTTCCGTCGGGCGCCGCGACTCAGCGTGGTCCGGGTCGGCTAAGCCCGCAGTGGCCGAGCGTTTCGACTGCGGTGACGGTTCCCGTCCGTCTGGCGCGCCCCGACGGTCCACGTGAAGCCCCAGTCGGGCTCGTCGACGCGTCCCCCGACGTCGGCGGCCCGGCTGGCCCGCGATCCGCGGCCGGTCCAGCTGGCCCGGCTAGTCGAGCTGGGCCGGCTGCAACAGCAGCCCGCCTCCGACTGAGCCTGGCTGCCGAATTCGGTGCGCTCGGAGGGTTTCTGGTCGAGGACGCGGTCACCGACGTCTTTATTAACGGTGAGCGCGGTGGCCTGTGGGTCGACCGCGGCGACGGGCTCCAGAGAGACGGCACCCTGACGCTCACCGAGCGAGAGGTCCGCGATCTCGCGGTGCGGTTGATCGGGCTCGGCGGGCGCCATATCGACGAGGCAACGCCATGCGTCGACGTCAGGCTGCCCGGAGGCGTGAGGGTGCACGCCGTCCTGCCACCGGTTTCGGTCTCAGGAACCCTGGTCAGCATCCGCGTGCCCCAGGTGCGGCGGCTGGATCTCACCGAGCTGGGTGCGGCGGGCATGTTCGACAGCGACACGGCTCTCGAACTCGCCACGGCGGTCAGGGAGCGCACCAACCTCCTCCTCACCGGCGCGGCAGGCACGGGTAAGACCACGTTGCTCGGTGCGATGCTCGCGAGCGCACCCCGGAGTGAACGTATCGTCGCCATTGAAGACGTCGCCGAACTCGGGGTGGACCACCCTCACTTCGTCTCGCTCGAATCAAGGCAGCCCAATCTGGAGGGCGCCGGTGCGATCAGCATGGACCGACTCGTCAGGGAGGCGCTGAGGATGCGCCCCGACCGGCTGGTGGTGGGGGAGTGCCGGGGTGCGGAGGTGCGCGAATTGCTCGCCGCCCTGAACACGGGCCACGACGGCGGCGCCGGCACACTCCACGCCAACTCGCTCGCGGATGTTCCCGCACGGATCGAGGCTCTTGGCGCCCTTGCGGGAATGACAACGGATGCCGTCGCCAGGCAAACGGTGAGCGCCATCGGTCTGGTCATCCACCTGGAGCGAGTCGATGGGGTGCGTCGGGTCGCACGTCAGGGGCGTTTTGCCCTCGATGAAGGCGGGCGGCTCACCATCAGTGAGGTGCCCGCGTGACAGACCCGACGCCGGGGGTTGAACGCATCGCGGCGATCACCGAGCGACTGGCCGTGCTGCTCGGCGCCGGGGTCACGCCCGCAGCGGCATGGCAGTACCTCGCGGAGTCCCAGGCGCGCGCCACAGGCCCTCCCGGCGCCGACCCCGTCCCCGAGGTGGTCGCGGCTGCCGCACTGGCTGCCAGGGACGGCATCGACGTGCCGACAGCGATCGTCGAGGCGTCGCCGGAGGGACCGGACGGCCACGCCTGGCGGGCCGTCGCAGCAGCATGGGCCGTCGCCATCGGGACCGGCGCGCGGCTGGCGCCGTGCCTGACCCAACTGGCCCGGTCACAACTCGCGCTCGGCCAGGCGCAACGCGACATCGATGCCGCTCTCGCTGGCCCCAGGGCCACCTCGAGGTTCGTGACCGTCCTACCGGCTGTCGGCCTTCTCTTTGGTTCGGTGCTCGGCTTTGACACCTTCGGCACGTTGTTCACAACGACGCCCGGTCTCGTGTGTCTGGTGGCAGGCAGCGTCCTCACCGTCCTCTCGTGGCGGTGGTCGAACCGGATGGTGAACCGGGCGCTCCCTGTTACGAGCGCACCCGGACTCGAAATCGACCTGCTGGCCATCGCATTGTCGTCGGGTGCGTCCGTCCAGCGCTCTCGATCCGCGGTGAGCGAGGCGCTCGAAAAATGTGGTCTGAGTACTACGGATGCCCCGGCGCGGTCAGTCGACGGGGCTGCCGCTGCCGCTGCCGATGCGGATGCCTATGCGGATGCGGATGCGGATGCGAATGTGGGGACGGAGGCGAGTTCTGCCGGCCGGGTGGCGTCGCGGCGCCGGAGTATCACCCGGGTCACCCACCGAACCGGTGATGAGGACACCGCGGCGACCATCGAGGATGTCCTTGCGCTTTCGCGCGCGGCCGGGATCCCGGCCGCAGAACTCCTGATCGGTGAGGCCTCGCGATTGCGGCGCGATGCCCGGTCAGAAGTACAGCGTGCCGCGGCCGCCCTGGGCACCCGGCTCATGATTCCGCTCGGGCTCTGCATCCTTCCCGCTTTCATGTTGGTCGGCGTCGTGCCCGTTTTGCTGAGCGTGCTGTCCTCCACAGTGTCGGGGTTCGGGTGAAGCGTCCACGAGGTCTGAGTCCAGTCGTTACAGGCCCTGACGCCGCAGAACGATTGAAGCCAACACACTCAGCATCCCCGCG
The DNA here is from genome assembly GCF_059445295.1 of Mycetocola sp. Y444. Classification (NCBI taxonomy): domain Bacteria; kingdom Bacillati; phylum Actinomycetota; class Actinomycetes; order Micrococcales; family Microbacteriaceae; genus Mycetocola; species Mycetocola sp. Y444. The sequence continues at coordinate 551,571 of NZ_JCAIUB010000002.1, forward strand.
ATGCGGAAGGAGAACACAATGATCACGGCGCGGCAGGCATCCGGCCAGGAACCCTCTGGCACAGGCCCGGCGAGGGCGCGGCGCCCTCTTGAGCGGTGGCGGGCAGTTCGAGCGCGACTCGGCGATGACGAAGGTGCGGCGACGGCGGAGTACGCGATCGCCACCATGGCTGCCGTCGGTTTCGCGGGATTGCTTGTCGTCATCATGAGGTCGGATGAGGTCAGGACCATCCTGACCGACCTGGTGCGGCGCGCGCTCACTTTTAACGGGTAGCTGCGGTGAATACCGGGATGAGGGCGGGCCGCCGCGCAGACGGCCAGACCGGAAGCGTGACGGCGGAGTTCGCCGTGGCGCTTCCCGCCGTCATTCTCGTGCTGGCGGGGTGCCTTGGGGCGGTCCAGGTGGCGTCACAGCAGGTCCGGTTGTCGGATGCCGCCGCCGACGCGGCCCGCACCCTCGCCCGCGGCGATTCGGTCGATACTGCCAGCGCCCGGGTTTCACGGGTAGCTGGCGCCGCCGCGATGACGACGTCGACGACGGGAGACTACGTCTGCGTCGAGCTCAGCGCACCGGCGGGGATCGGCCCGGCGGTGCTCGCCGGAATCCGGGTACGGGCATCCGGTTGTGCGCTCGCCGGCGGACTGTGACGGGAGCCGTTGAGTGAAGGAGCAGGAAGGTTGCAGACGCTCGCAAGGGGACACGCGTCGTCGGACCGGCAGGGAGGAAGGGAGCGGGTCGATTCTTGTCATCGCGCTTGCGGCATCCGTGTTGCTCCTGACCGGACTGGCTCTTCCGCTCAATCAGGCACTGACCGTGAGGCAGCAGGTGGCCAACGCGGCAGACGCGGCGGCGCTCGCCGCAGCCGATACAGCGTCCGGTGTCGTCGCAGGGATCCCGTGCGAGAACGCGGCGGAGGCCGCGCGGCTCAATGGTGCAGCCCTGCGCGAGTGCACCATCGAGGGGGTGGAAGCCCGCGTGACAGCCACCCGGTCCGTTCTCGGGTTGACCGTGAGCGTCGCCTCGCGGGCGGGGCAACCACCCGAGGGTGCAGGCGCTGGGCGGGGTCCACCCGGGTAGCGGTGCGAGCGTTGGGTAGCGGGCGGCACCACTCAGCCAGGACCACTCAGCCAGGCGAGCCGCCGGTTGTCACCGAGCGAGGGTGCCCCGGTTAGCGGGAGGAGGGAGGCGTTGACGCGGACGAACGGATGTTGAAGGGCGAACCAGGGCGGACGAACGGATGTTGAGGGGCGAAACCAGAGCTGACGAGAAGCTGAAAGGGGCTGGTGTCCCACTGCGGCGCGGGCGATACTCGGTCGAAACGGCAGAGTCCGTGCACAGGTCGAGGAAAGGAGACCCATGATGGCCGCTCTTGTCACCCCCGTGGACCCACCGGAATTACATCAGAACCCGGCGTTTGCCCAGGGCATGATCGCCCCAGCCGGGCGGATGCTGTATGTCGGTGGACAAAACGGCGCCGACAGCTCGGGTGCGCTCCTGACCGGCCTCGGTGCACAAACCGAGCAGGCGCTGCACAACCTGATTGCCGTGCTCAACGAAGGCGGAACCGGGCCTGAGAACGTGGTCAAGTTGACCATCTACCTTGCCACCGGTGTCGACCCGCACGAGGCATATGCAGCGACCGGAGCGGTCTGGGGCGACCGCAGAACGGCGATCACCGTGCTCGCGGTATCGCCGGCCAGGCAAGATGCGCTCGTGGAGATCGACGCGATCGCCGCGATTCCGTAGCTCGCTCAGCCAGCTAGACCCGTGGCGCCGTTAGGCGTCGGTTGTACCTGCGCCAGTGGTTGGTCCGGTTCGCAAACTCGTCCCGTTCCCGGGAACGAGCTCAGGATTCCGTCGCGTCGTCGAAGTTGGTCGTCAGGTATCGATAGTTCACGGCACTGGGGCGATCGGAGTCCTCGGCCTCGAACTCCTGGCCCGCCGTACGTGCATAGACATAGGTCTTGCCGCCGTTGGCGGCGATCTCCACAGTCGGACGGGGGTCGCCCGACTCGAGGAAATCTGCGGCCAGGGTCTTGCCCTCCAACGGCCCGTCGGTGAGTTTTGCGGTGTAATTGCCCGTCGAGGATGCGCTCATAGAGCCATTCTGCTCTTTCCCTTTATCTTTTCAAGAGGCGAATGTGCTTCTTCACGACGCGCCCGATGCGTCTCCGGCGGCGCCGGGGATTAGGTGTCCCCCAGCAAAGGGTGTGTATGGTGTGCACGACGAAAGGAGTCGGGTGCCAGGCACAAAAAAGCTGGTCATTGTTGAGTCACCGACCAAAATGAAGTCCATCGCCGGATACCTCGGCGAGGGCTATGAGGTACTGAGTTCCGTGGGACACATTCGTGATCTCGCCGAGCCGAAAAACCTCCCGGCTGAACTCAAGAAGGGCGCGTTCGGCAAGTTTGCCGTCGACGTCGACAATGACTTCGAGCCCTACTACGTGGTCTCCGACAACAAGAAGAAGACGGTGGCAGAGCTCAAGCGAGCGCTGAAGAACGCCGACGAACTCCTGCTCGCGACTGATGAGGACCGCGAGGGTGAAGCCATCGCGTGGCACCTGCTCCAGGTCCTGCAGCCCAAGGTTCCGGTGAAGCGCATGGTGTTCCACGAGATCACCAAGGACGCGATTCTCGCCGCGAAGGACAACACCCGCGACCTCGACGTCGCCCTCGTCGACGCGCAGGAGACCCGACGAATCCTCGACCGTATATATGGGTATGAAATTTCACCCGTTCTGTGGCGCAAGGTCGGCCCGAGCCTCTCGGCTGGTCGTGTCCAGTCCGCTGCCACCCGCCTGATCGTCGACCGCGAACGTGAGCGCCTCGCGTTCACCGCCGCCCAGTACTGGGACCTCACGGCCCAGGCCGCACCCGACGCCGACGCCACCCACTTCGAAGCGCGACTCGTCCGCCTCGACGGGCAGCGTGTTGCCACCGGTCGCGACTTCGATGACACCGGAAAGCTGACGAGCAAGGCTGTACCGCTCGACGAGCAGGCCGCGCAGGCCGTCGCCGCAGCACTGGCCGGCCCCGCGGCATCCGCGGTTGTCTCCAAAGTGGAGTCGAAGCCGTACTCGCGTCGCCCCGCTGCCCCCTTCACGACGTCGACGCTGCAGCAGGAGGCGGCGCGCAAGCTGCGCTTCTCCGCTCGTCAGACCATGAGTGTCGCCCAGTCTCTGTACGAGAACGGGTACATCACCTACATGCGAACCGACTCGCCGTCGCTCTCGAGCCAGGCGATCAAGGCGGCCCGCGATCAGGCCACAGCCCTCTACGGCGCCGACACGATCCCTGACAAGCCGCGCATCTACGCGGGCAAGAACAAGAGCGCGCAGGAGGCGCACGAGGCCATCCGGCCGTCCGGTGACACCTTCCGTACGCCGGCATCGCTGTCCTCGAGCCTTCGCGGCCAGGACTTCAAGCTCTACGAGCTGATCTGGAAGCGCACCGTCGCCAGCCAGATGGCCGACGCCAAGGGCCAGACCGCGACGGTGACCATCGAGGCGCAGGCAGACGGCAAGACCGCCGAGCTGACAGCATCCGGAACCGTCATCACCTTCCGCGGATTCCTCCACGCCTACGAAGAAGGCCAGGACGAGGAACGCAACGCGAGCGACAACGCAGCCCGTGAAGCGAAGCTCCCACCGTTGACTCAGGGCCAGAAGCTGATCCTCACCGACGTCGAGGCCAAGGGGCACGAGACCTCGCCGCCCCCGCGCTACACGGAGGCGAGCCTCGTCAAGACGCTCGAAGAGCTGGGTATCGGTCGCCCGTCGACGTACGCGCAGACCATCGCGACGATCACCGACCGTGGGTACGTGACCGCGCGTGGCCAGGCGCTCATCCCCTCGTGGATCGCATTCAGCGTGATCCGTCTGCTCGAGGAGCACTTCACCGACCTCGTCCAGTACGACTTCACGGCCGAGATGGAAGAAGACCTCGACCGCATCGCCGGTGGAGAGCAGGACCGCACCGAGTGGCTCAAGTCCTTCTATTACGGTGGCGGTGACCACCGAGGCCTTCGCAAGGTGGTCGACAACCTCGGTGAGATCGACGCGCGCGAGATCAACTCGCTCCGGCTCAGCGACACCGTGACGATCCGGATCGGCAAGTACGGCCCTTACCTTGAAGTGACGGATGCCTCGGCGCCGGCGCAGGAGGACGGGTCGCCAGCTGTTCCTCGACGCATCAACATCCCCGAAGACCTGGCCCCTGACGAGCTCACACTCGCCAAGGCCCAGGAACTCATCGACGCCCCGGTGCTCACCGATCGCGTCATCGGAGTGAACCCGGAGAACGGCAAGGAAATCCTCGCCAAGGACGGCCGGTTCGGGCCGTACGTGACCGAGGTCGAGCCAGAGCCCGAGGTGGCCGAGGAGAAAGTCGACCTCACCACCGGTGAAGTGACCGATGCTCCGAAGAAGAAGGCACCGGCGAAGAAGAAAGCCGCAGCGGTCAAACCGCGGACGGCATCCCTCTTCAAGTCGATGTCGCTGGATTCGATCGACCTCGACACGGCGCTCAAGCTGCTCGACCTGCCGCGCGTCGTCGGAGTCGACCCGGAATCCGGTGAGGAGATCACCGCGCAGAACGGGCGGTTCGGTCCGTACCTGAAGAAGGGCACCGACTCCCGGTCGCTCGAGAACGAAGACCAGATCTTCGAGATCGAACTTCCGGCGGCGCTCGAGATCTTCGCGCAGCCGAAGTACGGCAACCGTCGTGCGTCGAGCGCGCTCAAGGAATTCGAGGCTGACCCGGTCAGCGGCAAGCCGATCAAGGTGAAGGACGGCCGATTCGGCCCGTACGTCACCGACGGCGTCACGAACGCGACAATTCCGAAGGCCGAGTCGGTCGAGGAGGTCGACTTCGACCGCGCGGTCCAGTTGCTCGCAGACAAGCGTGCCAAGGGTCCTGCGGCTCCGCGCAAGAAGGCCGCTGCGAAGAAGCCTGCAGCGAAGAAGCCTGCCGCGAAGAAGCCCGCTGCCAAGAAGGCGACGACGACAGTGAAGAAGCCGACAGCCGCGGCAGCGGCGAAGGCAGCGGCCGCGTCGAAGACCGGAGTGTCGACAAAGACAGCGTCTGCCAAGAAGCCTGCCGCGAAGAAGACCGCCGGCGCTGCTTCGGCAACCGCTGAGTAATGGCGGCATCAGACGGATACCCCGGGCTGTTCATCACCCTCGAGGGTGGTGACGGCTCGGGCAAGTCGACGCAAGCCGCCGAGCTCGAGTCGTGGTTGCAGGAACAGGGGCGCGTCGTTGTGCGCACCCGTGAACCGGGCGGCACCGACTTTGGCATCGAGGTGCGGGAGATCGTGCTGCACCACCGCGGCGACATCACCCCACGGGCAGAGGCGCTGCTCTACGCGGCAGACCGCGCACACCACATAGCGACGAAGGTGCGGCCGGCTCTCGAGCGCGGCGAGGTGGTCCTCCAGGACCGCTACATCGACTCCTCTCTCGCCTATCAGGGCGCTGGGCGCGAGCTCGGCATCGACGAGGTCCGGCAACTGTCGATGTGGGCGACCGGGGGACTGCTGCCCGATCTCACCGTTCTGCTCGACCTAAACGAAGACGCCGCACGGCTTCGGCTCGACGCGTCCCGTACCCGGTACGACCGGCTCGAAGCAGAGAAGTCGGCGTTCCATCGTCGCGTACGCGAGGTCTACCTCGAGCTGGCTGCAGCGGAACCTGAGCGATTTTTGGTGCTGGATGCCACGGCATCCGTCGCATCGCTCGCCGAGAGCATCCGGTCACGGGTGTCGACGCTCCTCTAGCTGCCACGCACCGCCTCGCTCCGTCCGTGGGAGGGGCTGTCAGTCGCCACAGGTAGGCTGGGACCATGGCCACCTGGGATGACGTCATTGGGCAGGGCGACGCTGTATCGCTCCTGCGCGACGCCGCATCCGACCGCGGAGGCGACTCTCACGGGTCGATGACCCACGCGTGGCTGATCACCGGTCCGCCGGGGTCAGGGCGCTCAAACCTCGCATACGCGTTCGCCTCGGCACTGCTCAGTTCCGAGCCCGACGGCGACCCGGTCACCTCGAGGCAGGTCGACGCCCGGACGCATCCCGATCTCACAGTCCTCTCCACGTCGAACGTCATCATCAAGATCGACGAGGTCCGCGAACTCGTACGAAGTTCGCAGTTCTCGCCGGCCATCGGCCGGTACCGCGTCATGGTGATCGAAGATGCCGACCGTATGGCCGAGCGGACCTCGAACGTGCTGCTCAAGGCACTCGAAGAGCCACCGGAGCGCACGGTCTGGGTGCTGTGCGCGCCCAGCGAGGCCGACCTCATCCCCACGATCAGGTCACGGGTTCGTGCGGTCCGCCTGCGGGTGCCGTCGGTTGACGAGGTCGCCGCACTCATCACCCGCCGCGACGGTGTTGACGCTGAGACCGCCGAGCGCGCCGCCCGGCTGGCTCAGAGTCATGTGGGAATGGCGCACCGGTTGGCGACGGATGCCGGCGCCCGCGAGAGGCGCAACGAAACGCTTACGGCCGCCCTCGGCATCCGCAGCGTGTCTGATGCCGTGCGCGCAGCTGCCCGCATGATGGAGATCGCCGGAGACGACGCGAAGGCGTTCACCGAGCAAAAGGATGCCGAGGAGCGGGAGCACGCGCTGCGCTCGCTCGGTGTCGAGCCGGGCCAGAACCTGCCGCCCGCGCTTCGATCGCAGATCCGTTCGCTCGAAGACGACCAGAAGCGCCGTGCGACACGCAGCCTCCGCGACGGGATCGACAGGATCCTCGTCGACCTGCTGTCGCTCTACCGCGACATCATCATGCTGCAACTCGGCCGCAGCGAAACCGTCATCAACCGCGAACTCCTCGACCAGCTCGAGGAGGCGGGTGAAGCCAGGACGCCGGCCGAGACGATGGCGACGATGGATGCCATCCAGCAGACGCGGCGCCGCATCGAGGGCAACGTTGCACCGGCCCTCGCCCTCGAGGCCATGCTGGTGACGGCGATCCGATGACCACAACAACGGCACCGACCAGGCGGAGATGACTCGAGTGACAGATCCACAGCGACGCGGCGGGCTGCGTCAGGCACACACCGGCAGGAAGGTCGCTGGCATTGTGGCCCTGACTGTCGCGCTTGTGATGACGATGAGCGGATGCGTGACCGCATTCTTCCCCGACACCCAGCCGGGCAGCGTTTCAACATCGACGCCGAACACGGAAGACGTGGCGGACAACCTGCGCGAGTTCTACGGACAAAACGTGGTCTGGTCGAACTGCGAGCGTGCGTTCGAGTGCGCAACCGTCGCTGCGCCGATGGACTGGGAGAACCCGGAAGACGGCGAGATCGAACTCGCTCTGATCCGGCAGCAGGCATCCGGGAACGCCATCGGTTCGCTCTTCGTCAACCCCGGCGGGCCGGGAGCCTCCGGGTACGAATTCGTGCGCGACTCGGTGGATTACGCCACGGACAGCAGGCTCCAGGAACGATTCGACATCGTCGGGTTCGACCCCCGCGGTGTCGGGCGATCCACGCCCGTCAGCTGCCTCGACGCCGAGGAGATGGACGAGTACCTCTACGGGCTCGCAAACTCCGAGCGTGGCAGCGAGGCCTGGATCGACGAGCTTGAAGCGAGTTCCAAGGAGTATGGCGACGCCTGCGCCGCGAACACGGGGGAGTCCCTCGAATTCACCGACACGGTCAGCGCCGCGCGTGACCTCGACCTGATGCGCGCCGTGCTCGGAGACGAGAAGCTCTATTACCTCGGCTACTCCTACGGAACGTTCCTCGGCGCCACCTACGCCGAGCTGTACCCGAAGAAAGCCGGTCGGCTCGTGCTCGATGGCGCCGTCGACCCCTCGAGCAGCATCTTCGAGGTCAACCTCACCCAGGCCAAGGGCTTCGAGAGCGCGCTTCGCGCCTATCTCGAGGACTGCCTCGGCACCTCGGAATGCCCGTTCAGCGGAACCGTTGACGAGGCGATGGCCACCATCGGTGCCCTGCTCACCTCGGTCGACGCGTCCCCGATCAAAAACACCGACGGTCGCATGCTCGGCGCGAACAGCCTCCTCACCGCCATCATCTACCCCCTGTACTCGCCCGGGTCCGGCTGGCCGCTGCTCAGCGAGATGTTCGCGGACGTCATGAGCGGCAGCGCCGAATACGCGTTCTCCTTCGCGGATGCCTACAACGGCAGAAACGAAGACGGCACCTACCGCGACAACTCCACTGAGGCATTCAGCGCGTACAACTGCCGGGATTACACCTACGACGACGACCCCGCAAAGATGGCGGAGGAAGCCGCAGCACTCGCTGAGGCCGCACCGACCATCGGGCCGTTCTTCGGTTACGGAGACATCAGCTGCGTAAACTGGCCATACCCCGACGGCGCAGAGCGCAAGAAGATCACCGCTGAGGGTGCGCCCCCGATTCTCGTCGTCGGTACGACCAACGACCCCGCAACACCGTACGTCTGGGCTGAAGCACTCGCCGAGCAGCTGGAGAGCGGCGTTCTCGTGACCTACGAGGGCGAGGGGCACACCGGGTACAACAAGGGCAGCGAGTGCGTGAACTCGGTCGTCGACGACTACCTGATCTCCGGTGAGGTGCCGACGGAGGACCCCAAGTGCTCCTGACGTGGTCGTGACTGCCCCGAAGAGGCTGTAAGATCGATAGCTGTGTGCGTCGCATCCGTTCGCGGAAGCGGAACACGCCGCCTTAGCTCAGTCGGCAGAGCGTTTCACTCGTAATGAAAAGGTCGTGGGTTCGATTCCCACAGGCGGCTCCACACAGAAACAGGGATCGAGGCTTCGGCTTCGGTCCCTGTTTTCGTTAACGCGTAATCCTTTCCGAGGCATCAGGGTGAACGCCGGTTCGGTGGTGTCAACCCCATCCGGCGCCGCACGGTGACGCTTATGCTCTCACCGTGATCGAACTCGATCTACCCGGTTTGGTGTTCGCGGCAATCGGGCTGACAACGCTGGCTGCCGCGCTTCTCCCACGTTTCCTGTGGCGTCTTCCGATATCGACGCCCATGGTGTTCCTCGCGGCCGGAATCGCTGGGTTCGCGTTGATACCCGACCTGCCGGACCCTGACCCGCTCGCGCACACGGAGATTGCACTTCACCTGACCGAGGTCTGTGTCATTGTTTCGCTGATGGGCGCTGGGCTGGCGATCAACCGACCTGTCGGGTGGAAACGATGGTCGACCACGTGGCGTCTTCTTGCGATCACCATGCCGCTGTCCATCCTCGCCGTCACAGTACTCGGCGTCAGCGCACTTGGTCTCGGTGTCGCGAGTGCGCTTCTTCTGGGAGCGGCGCTGGCGCCGACCGACCCGGTTCTCGCCACCGAGGTGCAGGTCAGCGAACCTGTCGTCGATGAGGAGGTGGATGATGACGAGGCCAGACTTGCGCTCACATCCGAAGCCGGACTCAATGACGGACTGGCATTCCCGTTCACCTACGCGGCGATCGCCATCAGCATTGCCGGTATCGCGCCGGGTGGCTGGCTGGGGGAATGGGTCGCGGTGGATCTCGCCTGGCGTCTCAGCATGGGATTTCTCGGCGGAATCGCCGTGGGCTGGTTGCTCGGCAAGTTGTTCTTCTCCCGAGCTGGCGAACGCCTGAAACTGACCGAGCGAGCCGAAGGGTTCATCGCCCTCGCCGCGACCTTCCTCGCGTATGGCGTCACAGAACTGGCAGAGGGTTACGGGTTCGTCGCGGTGTTCGTCTGCGCGTGCACCATCCGAGCCGCCGAGCGGGCTCACGGATACCACCGGGTATTGCACAGTTTCGTCGAGCAGATCGAGCGGCTGCTCACCGTCGTTGTGCTCATCCTCCTCGGCGGCGCCATTGCCCGGGGACTGTTTGAAAGCCTGCAGTGGGTTGACGTGGTGCTTGCGGTGCTGTTCCTCCTCGTCATCCGTCCTCTGGCGGGCTGGATCGGGTTGGCCTTCGGCAAGACGGGCCCACGCGAACGTGGGGTCATCTCGTTCTTCGGGGTTCGAGGCGTCGGAAGCCTGTTCTACATTGCGTATGGGCTCCAGCACGGGAACTTTCCGCACCCGGATCGGCTCTGGGCGATAGCGTCACTGGTTGTCCTTGGATCCATCGTCATCCACGGTGTTGTCGCGACGCCGGCGATGAACTATCTGGATCGCCGACGGGCACGGGTGGCGCAACGGTCGCCGCGAGACATCGGGCCCGCCGAGACCCACGTGTGAACTACCCGGCTCATTAGCGGCGGCAATGTCCCGCGCAGACTGATCGCCGCGGGCTGGATCTCGTCGCGTGCCCCCCAAAGGGTGGTCTATCGACCCGGAGCATCCCCCTGCTACCGTCGAACCAAGCACGCAAAGCCTTCGGGTTGGCGTGCTCCCGACTGTGCCCCCAATCGGGAGCCCCTCCAGTCGCCATCCGGCGGTGGGAGGGGCCTTTTTCGTGACCGATCGGGCAAATCTCCCTTGCCCGGAGTCAGCCTAGAACAGCCCTACCGGTAAACCCAGTCCCCTATGCGGGGGACCGGCCGCGACGCAGTCTGCGCGTGAGCGCCGCCTCGAAACCGGAGCGCCAGCATCCGATCGCCGTGCTGCTACCGGAGCGCGAGCATCCGCCCGCCGTGGCAGAGCGCTCGGGGAGCCCGAATTATCTCCCCGGGTCGGATTGCCGCCAGTAGGGTAGAGCCGTGACTACAACTGGGCTCCGCTGGGGCATTCTCGGACCGGGCGGCATCGCCAAGGCATTCGCATCAGACCTCGCTCTCCACAACTTCACGCTCCGGGCCGTCGGTTCTCGACGTCTCGACACCGCGCGGGAGTTCGCCGAGCAGTTCGACATCCCGACTGTGCACGGAAGCTATGAGGACCTCGTCGCGGACCCCGAGGTCGACGTCATCTACATCGCCACTCCTCACCCGTTCCACGCGGAACAGGCCCTTCTTGCCCTCGACGCAGGCAAGCACGTGCTCGTCGAGAAGCCCTTCACGCTCAACAAGCCCGAAGCCGAAGCGGTCGCCGATCGTGCACGGGAGCGCGGTCTCGTCGTGCTCGAGGCCATGTGGACCCGATTCCTCCCGCACATGATTCGCATCCGCGAGGTCATCGAGTCCGGTGCCATCGGCGAGGTGCACTCGATCATCGCCGATCACACGCAGGACCTCCCCGACGACCCGGAGCACCGGATCAACGACCTGGCGCTCGGTGGCGGCGCCCTGCTCGACCTCGGAATCTACCCGATCTCATTCGCGAACGATCTGTTCGGAACGCCGGATACGGTGCAGGCATCCGCAACGTTCAAAGCCACGGGCGCCGATGCCAGCGTCGCAACGCTGTTCGGCTACGGCGACAAGCGCATCGCGACGACGCTGTCGGCGAGCGATACCAAGGGCCCGAACGTGGCGAGCATCATCGGTACCGAAGGGCGCATTGACATTGACGCGGTCTGGTACACCCCCACGTCCTTCACCGTCTATGACGCCGCCAGCACCGTGACCGAGACCTATGAGTCGACGGTGACCGGTCGCGGCATGCAGTTCCAGGCCGCAGAGCTCGAGCGCGTCGTCGCCGCGGGGGAGTTGGAGAGTCCTCTCATTCCGCTCGACGAGACAGTGGCGATCATGGGAACCCTCGACGAGATTCGCCGCCAAATCGGCCTGGCCTACCCCGGCGAATAACCCGCTGCAAAAACCAAACGGATGCCGTCCTGCGCGCAAACGTCGGAGGCAGCTAAAATGCCCGGGTGCGTGAAAAACCACCGAGCGACAACCCGGGCTCAGGCGACGACGACGGCCAGGCCGCGCCAGCCGCGCCCGGGATGCCTTCGGTGGGCGGGGACGACGTGAACCCGGGCGACGTGGACCCGGACGACACTGACCCCGGCGATCAGGACTGGACGCTCAGCGGGGACGACGAGGCCGGCTGGTTGCTCAGCGATTCCGAACCGGTCGATGGCGGACCGCTCGGCACCCGGTCAGGGGACGACGCGAAGCGCCCCGAAGACGCGCTGATGGACGAACCACCGCTGACGGCTGAAACGGCAACGGTCGTGGCGATCCCGCCGGTGGCCGCAGCCTCCTCCGTCGGGGCAGGCCTGATCACCGGACCCGACGACCAGACACCCGTGGCGACCGGCACGGCGGCAGCGGAGTCACCCCAGCCGCTCACCCACCGGGCAGGCGGGATCGGTGCCCTGTTCGCCCGGAAGCCGAGGGCGTGGATGATCGCCGCGTCGGTCGCTGCCTTTGCCGTTGTGGGCTCGGGCGCTGTCGCCCTCGGGGCCGCGGTCGCGACCCCCGGGACGTCGGCGCCGTTCGCTATCGTCGACGAATCGGCGAGTCCGAGCCCGACCGCAACCACCCCACCGCCGCGCCCGCTCCCCGCGACCGAGCTGCCGGCATCCGCTCTTCGCAGCTGTTCGGTAGCTGGCCTCCTCGGCGACACCCGTTTCGGCACGCTTCAGGCCCAGGTCCTCAACGCGGCGACCGGTGAACTCCTGTTCGAGCGCGACCCGTCCACGGCATCGCAGACCGCGAGTTCGATGAAGGTGCTCACGGCCGCGGCCGCTCTCAGCGTGCTGGGCCCGGACTTCCGCGCGTCAACGCGGGTGGTCTCCGGAACGGAGCCCGGCACGATCGTGCTTGTCGGCGGCGGTGACCTCACCCTGACCCGGCTGCCAACGGGCCAGGAGCCGGTCTACACCGGAGCCGCGCACCTCGACGAGCTCGCGTCGAAGGCCAAAGCAGCCTATGAGGCCGCGAACTCTGGCACCCCGGTCGAAAAGATCGTGCTCGACTCCGGCTACTTCACGGGGAAGACCTGGGGAGACACCTGGCCTGCCACCGAGCGCGGAGCCGGCTGGCTGTCACACATCACTGCACTCCAGGTCGACGCGGACAGGGCCGACCCGCAAGTCTTTCTCTCACCGCGCGGCGAGGACCCGATCGGCCGGGCCGGCAGCGCGTTCGCCTCGTATTTTGACAATGTGCCCACCGAACTGGGAACGGCGCCCTCCGGTGCCGTTGAACTGGCATCCGTCTCCTCCCAGCCGCTCTCCGTGCTGATCCCGCAGGCGCTGATCCCCTCGGACAACTCCCTCGCGGAGATGATCGGGAGGCACCTGGCGATCGCCCTGGGGCTTGGCAGCAGTATCGACGCGATGGCGGCGGCGATTCCGCAGGGCCTGGCGAAGTACGGCATCGATACCTCCGCACTTCGCACCGCTGACGCCTCGGGCATGAGCCGCAATAACGCAGTGCCGCCCGAGTACTTCACCAAACTGTTCCTGAAGATCCACGCGGGGGAGGGCAACCTGGGCATCATCCGTGACGGTCTCCCCGTTGCAGGGGAGTCAGGCACCCTCGACTACTCGAACCGGTTCTTCGGTGCCAACGCGGTGGCTCGCGGCCACGTCCGGGCGAAGTCCGGGTCGATCTCGAGCGCGTATACCCTGACGGGAATGATCGACGCCGCCGATGGCTCGACGCTCATCTTCGCCATTTACGCGACGGGCAAGGTCGGTGCCGGCGCCAGGACGGCGATCGACACCCTCACCACCGGTTTCTACAAGTGCGGCGCGAACCTCTCCAACACGTAGGGCGGATACCGTCACGTCGTTTCGGGAGGAAATTCCGGGGGTCGAGGTGCTGTGCGGTTGGCCCCCGCGATTCTCCGCCTGAGGTGGCGGCAGAGCCGTCCGGACGGGGTCGGTGGCGGCGGCGCGCGAGCCTGTCCAACATGTTGGACGGGCTGTTACGTCGTTTACGTGGGGCGGGTGCGGTCGCGTCGTTTCGGGAGGAAATTCCGGGGGTCGAGGCGCTGTGTGGGGTCGGCCCCACGATTCTCCGCCTGAAGTGGCGGCATAGGCGTCGTGGTGGGGTCAGCGGCCCCCGACCTGAGTACGCTGGCGTAGACCAGTCGAACACCGACGTAAACCAGTCGAACACCGAAGCGGAGGAGCGATGACCAAAGCACTGTTCATCATCGATGTGCAGAACGACTTCACCGAGGGCGGTGCGCTCGGGGTCGACGGGGGAGCGGCTGTCGCGGCCGACACCTCCCGCTACCTCGAGCGGGCGGCGGACGATTACGCGCTCGTCATCGCGAGTCGTGACTGGCACGACCCCGATTCTGACAACGGCGGACACTTCGCGGCCAGCGGCACCGACCCGGACTACGTGACCACGTGGCCGGCACACTGCGTCGCCGGTACAGCGGGTGCCGACTATCACCCGGCGCTTGACCTTTCCCACGTGACGATGCACGTGAAAAAAGGCCAGGGCGAACCGGCGTACTCGATCTATGACGGCGAGGTAGAGGGCGGCGCGTCCGACGGCGCGAGCATCTCAGCCGTGCTCGACGAGCACGGGGTCACCGAGGTCGATGTCGTGGGCATCGCCACGGACTACTGCGTGCGTGCGTCGGTACTCGACGCCATCGAGCACGGGCGGCATGTGCGGGTGTTCACCGACCTCATCGCCGGGGTCGGTCGCGAGTCGAGCGACGCGGCGCTCATCGAGATGGGCCACCTCGGAGCGGAACTCGCCTCGAGCGATGCCGGTTAGGGCGTCCACCACGGACGGAGGGGCAGGGCGTCCGACGACCAACGGTCGTTCGGCCTGACCGCGAGCACCTGATGCAACTGGATCCCGCCGCTTTCGAAGGCGAGACGGGAACCGGCCATATACAGGCCCCACACCTTCGCCGTTGGAAGCCCCACCTCTGCGACCGCCGCGTCCCAGTTGTCGACCAGGTTCGCGCACCAGTCCCGCAGCGTCATCGCGTAGTGCGGGCGGAGGTTCTCCTCGTGCAGGACCTCCAGACCGGCATCCTGTGCCTCGACGATGATCCGACCTGAGCCGGTGAGCTCTCCGTCAGGAAACACGTACCGGTCGATAAAACCGTGTGCTGAGGCTTCCGATTTGTTGTCAGGCCTCGTGATGCAGTGGTTAAGCAACAGGCCGCCAGGACGCAGCCTCGACTGCAGGAAGCTGAAGTAGGCGGAGTAGTTGCGCACGCCGATATGTTCCAGCAGTCCGATCGACGACACCGCGTCGAAGCCCGTCTCTGTGACATCGCGGTAATCGCCGTAACGGACCTCAGCGAGGTCGCCAAGGCCTTCTTCTGCGATCGCCCGTTGGGCCCACGAGGTCTGCTCCGCAGACAGCGTCACCCCGGTTGCCCTGACACCGCGGCGGGCGGCATAACGGACCATTCCGCCCCACCCGCAGCCCACGTCGAGCAACCTGTCACCGGGCTTCAGACGCAGTTTTTCGAACACCAGCCGGTACTTGTTCTCCTGTGCCTCGTCGAGAGTCGCATCGGGACGCGGGTAGCACGCGCAGGTGTACGTCATGGAGGGCCCGAGCACCCACTCGTAGAAGGTGTTCGAGACGTCGTAGTGGTGGTGGATCGCCTCGGCGTCGCGGCCCTTGCTGTGCCGGATGCCCCCGGCGACGCGGCGCCACCTCGCCGGAATCTCCTCCGGCGGCGGAGCGACGGGCCGCAGGTGTTCGACGCCGATGGACCGCACCACCTGCGCCATCACCCGCGGCGCCGGCAGTTTGAAGACCAGCGCGTCGGCGAGGGCCTTGAGTAGTTCGTACGGATCCCCGGGATGGACCCCGTGAACATCGAGATCGCCGCCGATGTAGGCCCTGGCGAGGCCGAGGTCTCCTCGTCCCGTGGCCAGATAGGTGGTGCCGCGCGGCGTTTTCAATTCCAGCCCGAGCGCGGCATCCGGTGGCCCGGCCGAACTCCCGTCGTACGCGGTGAACCGAAGCGGAAGCCGTCCGCCCGCGAAAATCTCCAGAATTTCAGCGAGCGTCAGCCTGTCGTTCTTCTGGGCCGTTTCCGGCGTACCTTCGTGTACCGTCGTCATCGTCGTTGCACCGCCTTCTGATAGAGGTCGAGGAGTCGTGAGTCCGGGTCGTAGCGCCTTTTCGCCTCGCGATAGGTCTCGCCACCGTAGAGATCGTCGAACTCCTGCCGGGAGTAGTACGAGTCCGAGTACAGCGACTTGTGTCCGTCGAACTGGTCGACCGTCCGTTCGATGAGGCGGTTCGTTTCCCCCTCGCTCGAACCGACCGGGACCGCGGACCAGAAACCGACGTTGACGTACGACTCACCTGGCCTGATCGGATAGAGCGGCCAGCCCGTATCGTCGCGCAGGGTCAACGGGCACAGCCAGACCGGGGAGATGGGCACCGCCCTGAGGAACCACTCCAGGAAGTCAGCGGATCGGTCAATCGGTACTTCCACGTCCTGCACAACACGTTCGAGCGGTGGGCGCCCCTTGAGGCTTTCGAGGCGATTTCCGATGTCGAACCGTCGCTCGAGTTTCATCAGCGCGCCGTAGCTGCTGCTGCGGCGGTAGCGCCGAGGCCAGAGACGCCTGACCAACGGATGCTGGACGCCGAACGCGGCGGAGCACCAGAACCAGTCGGCATCCCACCGCCACAGGTAGTCGGAGGTGGTGAGCCGATCGTGGCTGACGCCGCTGGCGTGCTGGATCGAACGATAGTAGATGCGCTGCCCGGTGTAGTCGCTCACCGGGCCGGGGGCCGCGGTCTGTGCGCCCAGACACAGGTAGCTTTCGTTCGCGCTGAAGACGACGCCGTCAAGGTAGTCGACGGTGGCGCCGTCGAACTCGTGGGTTTCGGTGATTCGCCGCATCGTTGCCACCAGGTCAGCGATGGAGTTGAACCGCACATGCCGGAGCGCGACGAAGGGTTCCACGCTCTCGAGTTCGATGCGGAGGCGTACCGCATAGCCGAGGGTGCCGTACGAGTTCGGGAACGCGCGGTACAGATCCGCGTTCTCGGCCGGAGATGCGGTGAGCAGCTCGCCGGAACCGGTGAGGATGTCCAGCTCGAGCACGGACTCGTGCGGCAGGCCGTTTCGGAATGACGTCGACTCGATCCCGAGACCGGTGACGGCGCCACCGAGGGTGATGGTTTTGAGCTGTGGCACCACGAGGGGTGCGAGGCCGAAGGCCAGTGTCGCCTTGACGAGATCCTCATAGGTGCACATGCCGGCCACATCGGCGGTTCGCGCGAGGGGATCGACGGCGATGACGCCGGTCAGTCCCGACGTGTCGAGCCCAGTGCTGCCTGTCCTGTCGCGCGTCCGGAAGAGGTTGGACGTGGGTTTGGCGAGCCGTACGGTTGCCGTGGGCGGGAGCGCCCGATAGCTCTGCAGAAGCCGCTCGACGCCCATGGCGTGAGCGTCCCGTGCGTCGGTGGCGGTAACGGACACGTCCTCACGCTACTCCGCAGAGTGTCGCGAGGCGACCCTAGGTCAGAACCCCAGCTGACGCAGCCGTGTTCTCGACGATCTCGCGGTAGAACGGCGCAACGACCGCGGGGGAGACCCGGCAGTCCAGGAGATAAACGCCGTCGCTTGCCGACGCGACCCACGACTCGAAGTCCACCAGGTCGTCGAGCGAACGGATGACGTCACCCCTGCCGCCGAGGGACCGCGCGATGCCGGCGAAGTCGACCTCGTCGATGAGCATCGGTGCTGTGCCGAGGCCCTGCCTCCCGTACGAGTGAATCTCGGCACCGTACGCCGCGTCGTTCCAGACAACGATGATCCCCCGCCTGGCCGTGCGGATGACCGAATCGAGGTCGGCGAGAGCCATCAGTCCACCGCCGTCGCCGGTGGAGACCACGAGGGTCGCATCCGGGAGGGCAGCTGCCGCGCCGACGGCACTGCCGAACCCAAGGCCGATCGTCTGGAACGCGGTTCCCACCATGAGCGATCGGTTCGGCGACGCGACACTCCAGTAGGTGTTGGACCAGCCGAGGAAGTGTCCGCCGTCGGTCACCGTCACCCGGTCCTCGGGCAGAGTGCCGGCCAGTCGGATCGCGACGCTGCGGGGGTCGAGCCTGCCGTCCTCGAGCGTGCCGACGCCCGGTTCGCGAACGCGGAACCTCGAGGCATCCGCTGCCAACCGGTTACGCCAGCCCACTGAGTGTCGCGGCGCGGGCGGGACGGCGGCCAGGAGGGCGTTCGCGGTGAGGGCGACGTCGCCGGGAACCGCCAGTGTGACAGCGGGGTGTGCGGCCGGTTCGCGATCATCGATCCGGACCACAGCGGTGGCCGGGCCGAACAGTGTCTCGAACTTCGTGGTGAAGTGGTTGAGACCCGCGCCAGCAACGAGGACGACGTCGGCCTCACCGATCAGTCGCATTGCCTCGTCCTGCCCGAACCCGCCGACGGTGCCGAGATCGAACTCGGGGCGGGAGAACAGTGAGCGCCCGAGCGCCGTGGTCGCGGTGAGGGCACCGAGCGCGTCCGCGAGCCGGCTGAGCGGTTCGCCGGCTCCGGCCAGCCAGGCGCCGCGGCCGGCAAGGATGACGGGGCGTCTGGCGCCGGACAGCACACGCGCGGCAGCGGCGATGTCCGCCTCCTTCGGTTCCACAGGCGCGGAGTGCGCCACGCGGGGCAGCGCTCCCTCTTCGGCGGTGTCGGCTGTCGCGAGGTCGGAGGGGATCGCCAGCACGACCGCCGTGCGGTGGGTGAGCGCGTGACCGATGGCGGCGACCGTGACGGAACCGGCATCCGCTGCGCTCACTGTGAATGTGCGAGCACCGACGGATGCCGCGAGCGCACGCTGGTCGATATCCCACGGCCGTGGCCCGGTGGTAGGTGAATCACCGACGAGCAGCAGCAGCGGAGTGCCGGCCTGCACAGCCTCGGCGAGGGCCGTGACCGTGTTGGTGAAGCCGGCGCCGTAGGTTGTGGTCGCGACGGCGAGCCTGCCGCTTGCCCGGTAGAACGCGTCTGCGGCCGCCACCGCTGCGGCCTCGTGCCGCACGGCGGTATAGACGACGGGGGTGCGGCCGAGAGCGTCGATGACGTGGGCGTTGCCGTTGCCCATCACCCCGAAGGCGTGGGAGACGGACGGCGCGAGGGCCTCGGCGATGCGGGTGGCGACGGTGGTCATGGCTGTCCTCGAAGTCATATAGCGGCGGGTGAGTTCCGTATATGTCTTGCGGGGCCTGTGCCGACCTCGTTCAACGCCCCTTTTCCGAGCGCACGGCGCGATGCCGTTGACACCGGGCAGTCTAGTCCTGGGCCTATGGTCGGTAAACTCGCGCAGTGCCCGTTATCGAGATTTCCGACCTCAGCGACCCGCGCCTCACCGATTATGCGCACCTGACCGACGTCGCGCTGAAGAAGGCCAGGGGGACAGAGCACGGCCTCTACCTCGCCGAATCGCTGCTCGTGTTCCAGCGCGCACTGCGTGCCGGTCACCGACCCCGTTCCGTCCTCGCGCTCGGGACGAGCGCTGATGCGGCCATCGAGGCACTCGGCGAGGACGCTGCCGACGTCCCCGTGTTTGTCGGGCCGGGGGAGCTTCTCGCCGGTCTGACCGGCTATGTGCTGCACCGCGGACTCATCGCGTCGATGCACCGACCGGCGTTGCCCGAGCCGGCAGAACTGCTCGCCGGCGCTCGCCGCATCGTGATCCTCGAGAATGTGGCAGACCCCACCAACGTCGGCGCGATCTTCCGTTCAGCGGGCGCCATCGGGGCGGATGCCATCCTCGTGACGCCGCGCTGTTCCGACCCGTTCTATCGACGCGCCATTCGGGTGTCGATGGGCACCGTGCTCCAGGTGCCGTGGACCAGGGTCGGAGACTGGTCATCGACCCGCGCCCTGCTGACAGAGCAGGGTTTCCACGTTGCCGCCCTCGCGCTGAACGATGATGCCGTGAGCCTGCGGGACTTCGACGGGGCATCGCACGAGCGACTGGCCCTCGTACTCGGCGCTGAAGGTGACGGGCTGACCAGAGACGCGATAGCGGCATCCGATACCGTCGTCCAGATCCCGATGAAGCACGGCATCGATTCGCTCAACGTTGCTGCAGCCAGTGCTGTCGCGATGTGGGCTCTCGGCTGAGTCGTCCCAGGCGGGTCATAAATCAAGGCACCCAAAGTCAAGTCCCAGCGGCATTTTATTTACCCGTTTACATTGGGAAGTGCTCAGTTCGGGCATGAGAAAAGCGGCGCGATTCTTACCAGCGCCAGCGCTGGCCCGGTCGGGAGCCGCGCGGAAACCTCAATGGCAGCTCGGCGGGTGGGACGACCGCGTCCGGTGCTTCCGACTGACGGTCGTCCGCGCCAGCCCGTGTGAGTCTCACATCAATAATCCAGATTTCCCGTGCCATCCGGGCGTGTGTCAACACAGGTGGTAACCGATGCGCCGATGGGCGTCAACAAGCTAAGGAGAAATGAAGAGATTGGGAAGTTTGGTCTACGGCTTCGGCGAGACTTATGAGTTCGAGGACCGACTCCTCGCGCACCTGAAGGTGGTTATCGGGTCGAAGCTTCGTCGCCGGGAAGGCTTCTACCTCAGTTGGCCACTCGGCCCCGACCAGGAACTCGGGCGTACCTCGCTGTGGCTGTCGCCGGCCATACCGCTGCAGTTCCATTTCAGCGCCGACGCGTCGCCCACGTTGAACAAACAGTGGCTCGAGTCGATGATGAGTTCGTCGTACGGTCCCCTGGGCCTGACGATTACCGAGGAACCGGAGGACGCGTCCCGCGCTGGTCGACCCGCCTGACCCGAACCGCGGTGCCCTGCCGAGCAGGGGTCCCGCGGGGCGCTGTCGGCGTGCTGCCGGAGGCGCCTACTCGGTGCGTACTGGGTGCTTACTCCGTGGAGTGCCTTTCCAGGAAGGTGTACACCTCGGAGTCGTCGACACCGGGAAAAGTCCCGCTCGGCAGCGGAGCGAGCACGTGCGCGTGCAACCTCGCACTCGGCCAGGCGTTGTCGCGCCAGCGCTCGGCGAGCGTGGACGGCGGACGGCGGCAGCACGACGGGTCGGGGCAGGTCGACGTCGCGCGCGCCGTCGTCTCCCGCCCGCGGAACCATTTCGCCTGGTTGAACGGCACCCCGACCGAGATCGAGAATTCGCCAGCGCTGGTCGTGCCCGTCTGTGTTGCGCACCAGAAGGTGCCGGCGGGAGTATCGGTGTACTGGTAGAGCTCCGTCGTGCGGTTGGTGCGTTCGAACGCACTTCGGGCGCTCCACTTGCGGCACACCAGCTGGCCCTCGATCGCGCCGGTGACGTCGACGGGAAGCGGAAGGTTGTCGTTCTCGTAGCCCTTCGCGAGGGAACCGTCCTCACCGACCCGCAGGAAGTGGAATGGCATGTCGAGGTGCCTCGTCGCGAGGTTTGTCAGCCGGAGCGCCGCGGCCTCATGGGTCACGCCGAACGCGTCACGGAAGTCCTCGACCGCCAGGTTCCGTTCGCGTTTCGCCTGGGTCAGGAAGTCGACGGCGGCTTTCTGCGGCATGAGACAACAGGCGGCAAAGTAGTTGATCTCGAGCCGTTGCTGCAGAAACGCGGCGTAGCTCGTCGGCCGGGTGTGCCCGAGCAGCCGGTGCGCCATCGCCTGGAGTGCCATCGACCGGAGGCCGTGACCCCCGGGAATGGAGGCTGGCGGCAGGTAGATCCGGCCGTTGGCGAGGTCGGTGACACTTCTCGCTGAGTGCGGCAGGTCATTGACGTAGATCAGGCTCAGGCCGAGTTGTTCGGCCATGATGCTCACCGTGCGGTGGGTGAGCGCTCCGCGCACGTGACCCGCCGCTGCGAGGCGGGCTTCAGCGAGCTCCTCGATCTCCGGCAGGTAGTTGTCGCGCTCGCGCATGTTTTCCCGCAGCTCGGTGTTCGCGCGACGGGCCTCCTCGGGCGTGGCGATCGCCTCCGTCGCCTTCCGCTGGAGTTCGCGGTGCAGGCCGACGAGTGCTGCGAGTGCGTCATCGCTCATGCCTTTCGTCGGTTTGACGGCGGGCAGGCCCAGCTCGGTGTACAGCGAACTCTGCTGGAAGCGTCGCAGTTCGATCTCGAGCGCCGCCCTCGGGTTCGGTGCCTCGTTCGACAGCAGATCGGTCAGCGCCACACCGAGGGCGGTTGCGATCGCCTGGAGCGTCGAGAGCTTGGGTTCGCGCTTGCCGTTCTCGATGAGGGAGAGCTGGCTTCCGGCGAGATCAACGCGCTCCCCGAGATCATCGAGTGTCAGGTTGTGCTCGGTTCGAAAGTGACGGATGCGATGCCCCAGCGTGGAGAGATCGGAGGTCGGTCGAGTCATGCCTTTACCGTAACCGAAAGAAGGGCGATTCTTAACGTCACTTTCTTGATTATCCGGGGGATTTCTTTGTGAGAGTGGATGCAGGTCAACTTTTACAGCACGCAACGCAGCAGAGGAGCTCCCATGTCGATCGCCGAAGTCGACCGTCTCACGGTCACCACTCCGACCCCCGGGCTCCTCGAGACGGAGTCCGCCCCGACCGCTGGCACCGAAGCATCCGCCCCCCTCGACAAACTTCGTGCCTGGGTCGACTCGATTGCCGCACTGGCGCAGCCCGACGAGGTCGTCTGGTGTGACGGGTCGGTCCGTGAGAGTGACAGGCTGACCAAGCAGATGGTCGCCGAGGGCAAGTTCATCAAGCTCAACCCTGAGTGGCGCCCCAACAGTTACCTCGCCAGGAGCGCGCCGAGCGATGTCGCCCGGGTCGAATCCCGCACTTTCATCTGCTCGGACAGGGAAGAGGACGCGGGGCCGACGAACAACTGGCAGGACCCCGAGTCGATGCGTGGTGAACTGGATGCTGTCTTTTCGGGAAGCATGCGCGGTCGCACGATGTACGTCGTTCCGTTCTCGATGGGCGCTGTCGGTGGCCCGCTCTCACAGCTCGGGGTTCAGATCACCGATTCCGTCTACGCCGTGCTCTCCATGGGCATCATGACCCGCGCGAGCGACACGGTTCTCGACCTCATCGCTGACGGTGTTCCCTGGGTGAAGACCGTGCACTCGGTCGGTGCGCCGCTCGGCCCAGACGATGAAGATGTGCCCTGGCCGTGCAGCGAAACCAAATACATCGTGCAGTTCCCCGAATCGCGAGAGGTGTGGTCGTACGGCTCCGGTTACGGCGGCAACGCCCTGCTGGCCAAGAAGTGCTTCGCGCTGCGCATCGCGAGCGTCATGGGGCGCGACGAGGGCTGGCTCGCCGAACACATGCTCCTCGTTCGCATCATCTCGCCCGAAGGCAAGAAGTACCACGTCGCTGCCGCGTTCCCGTCCGCCTGCGGCAAGACGAACCTCGCGATGCTGCGCCCCACGATCCCGGGCTGGCGCATCGAGACCCTCGGTGACGACATCGTCTGGCTCCGCCCCGGTGAGGACGGCAGGATGTGGGCCATCAACCCCGAAGCCGGATTCTTCGGCGTCGCCCCCGGCACCGGCCAGTCGACCAACGTCACCGCCGTTGAAACGCTCTGGGGCAACACGATCTTCACCAACGTTGCGCTGCGTGACGACGGGGACGTCTGGTGGGAGGGCCTGACCGATACGGCTCCCGATCACCTCATCGACTGGGAGGGCAACGACTGGACGCCCGACTCCGGGCGGCTGGCGGCTCACCCGAATTCCCGCTTCACCGTGGCAGCAGCCCAGTGCCCGTCGATCGCCGATGACTGGGAGGATGCCGTTCCTCTCGACGCCGTACTGTTCGGCGGGCGGCGCGCCACCAATGTCCCTCTTGTCGTCGAGGCCACCGACTGGACCCACGGCGTATTCATGGGCGCGACCATCTCAAGCGAGAAGACGGCGGCCGCCGAAGGAACCGTCGGTGAGCTGCGGCGCGATCCGTTCGCGATGCTCCCGTTCTGCGGGTACAACATGGCCGACTACTGGGCGCACTGGCTGGCGGTTGGTCAGAAGCTCCGCTTCGACCGGGCCCCGCGAATTTTCCAGGTCAACTGGTTCCGCAAGGGCGCCGACGGCGGTTTCCTCTGGCCGGGCTTCGGCGAGAACTCGCGGGTGCTCGAGTGGATCGTTCGCCGCATCGAGGGACAGGTGCCGGCGCAGGAGACGCCCGCGGGTCGCATCCCGGTGCTCGCAGACCTCAACCGGAACGGTATCGACGTCTCCGATGACGCTCTTGAGGCGCTGTTCGCCATCGATCCTGAGTCATGGCTGGTCGAGGCCGACCTGACCGAAGAGTTCTTCAACACCTTCGGCTCCAGGGTGCCACCGGCCCTCCGCGCCGAGCTCGCCTCGCTGCGTTACAGGCTGCACCAGAGCCGGTAGCCAGGCCATGCAGCCAGCCTGACAGGGATGCCGCGAGGTGCCCGGAAGTGTTCTGAGACACCTTGGCGGGACCGTCTCAGAGCACTTCCCGGTACCTCGCGGTCGCTGTGGTTGTGGTCCGATGTCGGCGACCGGTTCCGCGGCAGTCGCTGGCCTCCTCGCCGGTGGTGGTCCTAGGATGGCGCCGTGCTGTCGATGACTGCGAGGACGGGGCGAGCATGAGAAACGTGCCGGAAGAATCAGTCGAGATTCTCTACCGGATCGCGGCCGCGCTCGAAAAGGACGGCCCCATCGAAGTGGGGACCATGTTCCGGAGCCCCGGGCTCAGAGCGGGAGAGGCGATCGTGGCGTTCCTGGGATCGGAGAACCGCTTTCTTGTGAAGCTGCCGCGGGAACGCGCGGATGCCCTGGTTGACGCGGGTGATGCTGAACCGGTCACCATGGGAGCGCGCACCATGCGCGAGTGGATCGCGATCCCGCCAGCGGACGGAGTGCCGGAGACAGAGGCCAGGTGGAGTGCGTTCGCCCGCGAGGCGTTCGCCTACGTCCGAAGTCTCTGAGGCCCCTGCAGCGTGAGTTTTATTCGTTACTACGTTTTATCGTAGTATCGACCGGTGGATGATCAGAGTGAACTACAGACGCTGAGGGAACAGATACTCGCGCTTGCTTCGCGGGTGGCGACGCTTGAGAGCGGTGCGACGACCCACCCGCGGGTGGCTGAGCCTGGAGCCGAATCCGCTGGCGCATTCTGGGCGCTGTCAGGCCTGCGCTCGCGGTTAGCGGACCACGCATCGACGCGGGATGGCGCGGTGCTGCTTGTCGGCGCCGTGACGCTCCCGACCGGGGCGCCAGTTGAGTGGCAACAGGGCGCCGGCACCTCCGGGCTGTTCGAGGTGGAGTGGAGCGATCGGGCTGCGGCATTCGCGGCGCTCGGACACCCGGTGCGACTGGAGCTGCTGCGACACATTCTCTCGGGCACCCACGCGACCGCCGACCTCGCCGCGCTCCAGTCGCTCGGAACCACGGGCCAGCTCCACCACCACCTGCGGCAATTGGTCTCGACCGGATGGGTGACGCAGAGCGGGCGGGGCAGCTACGAGGTCCCCGCTCGTCGCGTTGTCCCCCTGCTCGCGTGTCTCGTGGCGGTGGAGTAATGCGGTCGCTTATGGGGCTCTACCGCGTCCGAAGCGTGATCCTCGTGGTCTCCGCCGCACTCATCGTCGTGGAGGGAGTCCTGGATGCTGTGATGGAGGACGGTCCGGTCAGCAGAGTGCTTGGTCTGCTCCCGTTGGTTGGCGCACTCGGACTTCTGGCGGTTCTCCTCAGTATCGCCCTGGCCGCCAAACGGCTTCCCGTGCGTCCTCCGGTCACCGTCACTTCGCCGGTCGGCGGGCGCTGGCTGGGAATCAACAGCCCAGAGACCAAGGTGCCAAGTCACGGCATCCGTGCGTATGGGCAGGCGTATGCCATCGACCTTGTCCATGAGCCTCTGGATCGGGAGCGACCCGCATTTGGTTCGGGATCGCCGATGCGGCCTCCGGCCGACTACCCGGCATTCGGGCAGCCGGTTCGGGCGATGATCGACGGCGTCGTTGTCAGCGCGTCGGGCAGCCACCGCGACCACCGCGCGCGCTCCACCTGGCTCGGGGTGATCTACATGATGGTCGAGGGAGCTCTCCGTGAGGTCGGCGGGCCGGGGTTCATCGTGGGAAACCACGTCACGATCCGGGGCGCCGATGGCGTGTACGCCCTGGTCGCACACCTGAAAAAGGACTCGTTGCTCGTGGCGGAGGGCGACAGGGTCGAGGCGGGCCAGCTCATCGCCGCGTGTGGAAACACGGGAAACACGAGTGAGCCGCACGTCCATGCCCAGCTCATGGACCGCCGTTCGCTGTGGACAGCGCAGGGCATCCCTTTCCGGTTCGCAGGCATCCGTGTCGATGACGACGGTGAGTCACGGGAGGCTCTTCCCGGCGACGGCCAGCACATGGACGCCGCCTGCGTGGTGGAATCGCGCTGACCGGGATGCGTTCTGCCCGGAAGTGGTAAGCGGCGGCGGCGCAACCCCTCCTCGTGGCCGCCGTGGATTACCTACACTCGACGGATGCTCCTCATTTTCGGAACAACGCTCCGCAACCGGGTACTCGTCGTTGTGAACTTCCTCTGCCAGTTCTGCGGAACACATGCCTCGCAGGACGTCATCGAGAGCGCAACGAAGGTCTCAGTGTTCTTCATCCCGCTGTTCACGCTGCGCAAGCAGTACTTCGTCACCTGCTCGAACTGCGGGGGAACCACCCCGCTCACCAGGGAGCAGGCCACCCACGGAATCGAGTGGGCGGCCCGTAACCGCCAGGTCAGCTGACCCGCCGCGCCTAGACCAGGAGCTGGTGCTTGGCGAGTTCCTTGTAGAGGGGGACGGATGCCACAAGCTCGGAGTGCGTACCCGAGCCGACCACGCGGCCCTGATCAAGCACCACGATCGTGTCGCTGTCGACGACCGTCGAGAGGCGGTGCGCGATCACGATGAGTGTGCGGTCCTCGGCCACTGCGTCGATCGCGAGCCGCATCTTCTGTTCGTTCACGCCGTCGAGCGACGACGTGGATTCGTCGAGCAGGAGGATCGGGGGAGCGGAGAGCAGCGCTCGCGCGATGGCGAGGCGCTGACGCTCTCCACCGGAGAGCATGATGCCCTCCTCGCCGACCGGTGCGTCGAGTCCGAGCGGGTTGCGGTCGAGCACGTCGGTGAGGTTGACCGCGTGCAGTACGCGGATGCAGTCCTCGTCGGTGGCGTCAGGGGTCGACAGCAGCAGGTTGTCGCGGATGGATCCGGCGAGCACTGGGGCGTCCTGTTCCACGTACCCGATCTGCGAGCGGAGTTCCGTGCGCGGCATCGTACGGATGTCGACGCCGCCGAAGCGGATCGCCCCGGCTTCAGGGTCGTAGAACCGCTCGATGAGACCGAGGATCGTTGACTTGCCTGCCCCGGACGGGCCGACAAGTGCGGTGCGCTGACCCCGAGCTGCCGTGAAACTGACC
This sequence comes from Mycetocola sp. Y444, assembly GCF_059445295.1. NCBI lineage: Bacteria > Bacillati > Actinomycetota > Actinomycetes > Micrococcales > Microbacteriaceae > Mycetocola > Mycetocola sp. Y444. The sequence continues at coordinate 578,678 of NZ_JCAIUB010000002.1, forward strand.
CCGCGCAGCACCGGGTCGCCCGGCCGGCGTTTGTCGGTGTTGGCAACCGGCGCGAGGTCGCTCGTCCGGTCGCTGGGTGTGAGGGTGTCGCGGTGCGGGTCGACGCCAGCGGCGGCATCCTTGTCCGTCCCGGTTCTGTCATCGACGGCCGCAGCCGGGTAGGAGAAGACCACCGAATCGAACTCGATCGCGGGCGCGCTGGCGGAGCGGATTCCGGGGGCGGCGACGGTCGCGGCGATGGCGGCATCCGCATCGTCTTCGCGTGGCAGGTTGATGATCTCCTGGATGCGGCCGAGGGCGCCGAGCGCCTGGTTGGTCGCGGAGATCGCACCGAATGCCTGGCCGAGCGGCATGATCATCATGAAGAGGAACAGGATGAAGGCGACGAGGCTCGCGATGGTGATCGCGCCGCTCGCCACCCGGAACCCGCCGACGCCGAGCACGACGAGGAACGACACCTGCATGGCGATGCCGGCGACGGGGACGACGAGGGCGGACACCTTCGCGACCTGGATGCCCATGCGCCATGCGCCCGTGGCGTCGTTGTCGACGGTGGCGATCTCGCGATCCGTTGCGTTCGATGCCCGCACGGTTCGAACCGAGCTGATGGCGCGCTCGACCGATGCGGCGAGGTCGCCGACCTTGGCCTGCGCGCGCTGGCTCGCGACCCGGATCTTTCCGGAGAGCGCGACGACGGTGACGATCGACACGGCGATGACGAGCGCGGTGAGGCCGAGCAGCACCGGGTCGATGATGAGCATGGCGATGAGGGCGCCGATAAATGTGATGATGCCACCGACGGCCTCGACGAGGCCCTGGGTCAGCACGGCGCGGAGGAGCGTGGTGTCGCTGCTCACCCGGGACACGAGGTCGCCCGTGCGGCGGGTGTCGAACTCGGAGATCGGCAGGTGCAGCATGCGTGCGACGAGTTTGCGGCGGCTGGAGAGGACGACGCCCTCACCGGTGCGCTGCAGGAGGTAGTGCTGGTAGCCGGAGATGACCCCGGAGACCACGACGAGCGCGATGAGTGCCCAGACCAGCCCGCCGAGCGCCTTGCCCTGCTCGACGATGCCGATGACCTGGCTGACGAGAAGCGGCTGGGCAAGCGATGCGGCCGAGCCGAGGATGCTCAGCGCGATGATGAACCAGAGGATCCGTTTGTGTTCGAAGAGGTAGGGGATCAGTTCACTGAACCGGGCGCGGGGGCCCTCATCGGTTTTCGGCGATCGTCCGGAGAGAGAGCGGCGGGCGGGCCGTGTACTGCTGGGGGCTGACATGCGGGTGTCCTTGGATCCTTGGGGAATGACGGGAGGTCAGCTTCGACCATACTTCTTGTGAACTGCTTGTTTGCTCACACCGAGTGCGAGCGCGATCAACTGCCAGGGTGCGTTGGCGTTTCGAGCCCGGCGGACGGCGATTGCTTCGACCTGGTCGAGTTCCTTGCGGAGTTTGGCGATGGCCCGGAGGGCCGCGATCGGGTCGTCTGAACCTGCTTCCCCGGCCAGTGTCGCGATGGTTCCTGTGCTCATGGCGTCCACGATAGTTGACGAGTTGCAGGCCGTCAACCTTTGTTGACGAACGCGGCCATGCACGGCTGCCGTGACGTTTGCAACCCGCCTCCCCGCGCCAACGACGCGGATAAGCTGGATACCCTTCCAGAAGGAGCACACATGGGTTCGGTAATCGGCGAGATCCTCACAGCCGCAGTCGGTATAGCGCTCAGCCCTATTCCGCTGGTGGCAGCGATTACGCTGATGCTCACGCCGAAATCTGTTCCGGCGGGCCTTGGTTTCCTCGGTGGATGGCTGCTCGGTGTGATCGTGCCGGTCGTCGCTATCACCGCGATCGCCAACGTCCTCCCGGAAGACGCGGGGGATGACTCGACGCCGATCGCGGGGATCGTGAGGCTTGTGCTCGGTGCGCTCCTCGTTTATCTCGCCGTCGGACAGTGGCGGCTTCGCCCGCTGCCCGGCCGCGCCGGCGTATTGCCGCGGTGGATGGCCGCTGCCGAGGAGATGACGGTTACGCAGGGGATCGCGCTCGGCTTCGGGCTGGGAGCGCTCGCGCCCAAGAACCTCGCGCTCGGGATCGCAGCAGGACTCACCATCGGCGGGGCCGAACTCAATCTCCGCGACACGATCGTCAGTGTGCTCATCTTCGTCGTTATTGCAATTTCGACCGTGCTGATCACCATCGTCGGGTACCAGATGGCCACAGATGCGTGGCAGAAGCCGCTCGCGGATCTGCGCACCTGGCTCGTCCGGAACGGCCCGACCGTGCTCGCGGTCGCGCTCCTTCTCCTCGGCGCCGAACTCATCGGGGATGGCATCAGCTCATTCTGAGCCGCCCCGCCGCGAGAACATCAGTTCCGGTCGAAAGCATCCGGCGGAACTGATGGGTTCGACCGGAAGTGATGCTCTCGACCTTTTGGTGCTTCGCAGACGCACAAAACGGATGCCGTCCCGCGCGACACGAGGGACGGCATCCGTTCGCTCTATGGGGCTCTCGTCGCGGTGACGAGCAGGTACTCCCACTCGAGCGTGCAGCCGCCGGCGTCGAACCGATTGACCAGGTCGACCAGATCGCGGTCGAGGGCCGCAATCCGGTCGGCGTCATCGCCGATGTTCTTGTACGTGACGATCGTCGGGCCATAGCGCGCTTTGAAGTAGTCGCGCAGTTCTTCGGCTGAGTTGAATCGCGTCACCTGCAGGATCTTGTGAGTCGAGGTGAACTCGGTCACCCGATCACCGATCAGCGACTTGACGTGCTCCTCCGAACCCCAGAGCGGCGGGGGAGAGGCGCCTGGTGGAGGCGGGGGAGCGTACGGCTTCATCGTCGCGAACATCTGCCCGATGAAGCCCTCGGGGGTCCAGTTGATGAGCCCGATTCTGCCGCCGGTCCGGCACACGCGGAGCAGCTCGCCGGCGCTGACCTCGTGCCGAGGGGCGAACATGATGCCCACCGTCGACATGACGGTGTCGAACGCGCCGTCGGCGAACGGCAAAGCCTCGGCATCGGCCTGCCGCCAGTCCAGCTGGACCCGAAGCTCTTCCGCCCGGCGTGACCCCGCCTCGAGGAGCTCAGGAGTGAGGTCGCTTGCGACGACATCGGCTCCCGCCTGCGCTGCGGGGATGGCGGCGTTGCCTGACCCGGCCGCGATGTCGAGCACGCGCTGGCCGGGCCCGATCCGGAGCGCTTCCACGATCGTTGCGCCGAGGTCCGAGATCAGGTCAGCGGCGAGTTCGGGGTAGTTCCCCAGAGCCCACATCGTGCGATGTTTGGCTTTCAATGCCTTGTCGGCATCGGTGGTGACGTCGGTCATTGTCTTCCTTTCGTTCGCGCGGGGCCGGTACCAGCTCCGCTGGTGTTGTGCCCTCAGTATGGGACCGGCGGCGGTGCGGCGAAACGGGGTCGTGAGCCTTAAACGACGGATGCCGCCCCCGCGTGAGGCGAGGGACGGCATCCGTTGTTGAGACGTGAACTTATCGGTCGATGTCGACGTCCTTGGTTTCCTTGCCGATGATGAGCGCCACCAGTGTGATGAGGCCCATGACGGCGAGGTAGACGCCGACGAGGACCGGGCTTCCGTCGGCTTCAGCCCACAGCCACACGGCGATGAACGGGGCGACAGCGGCGCCGAGGATCGACGACACGTTGTAGGAGATGCCGGATCCGGTGTAGCGCACGTTGGTCGGGAACAGCTCGGGCAGGAGTGCACCCATCGGACCGAAGGTCATGCCCATGAGGCTGAACCCGATGATGAGGAACGCCATCACGCCGACGAACCCGCCGCTGAGCAGCGGCACCCAGAGCAGTCCGAACACGATGATGCCCGACGTGACGATGATCAGTGTCTTGCGGCGGCCGAACTTGTCTGCCCACGGGCCTGACAGCAGCGTGAAGATACCGAAGAAGACCACGCCGGCGATGAGCATGAGCACAAACGTGTTGTAGCTGTAGCCGAGGCCTGGCTGCTGGCCCTCCGCCGGGTCGATCGGTGCGCGGCCGTAGCTCAGCGAGAACGTCGTCATCAGGTAGAACAGCACGTAGGTGGCGAGCATGAAGAAGGTGCCGAGGATGAGCTCGCGCCAGTTGGTCTTGAAGACCAGCTTGAGCGGCAGCTTGGAGACCTTGCCCGACTTCACGGTCTTGGTGAAGGCGTCACTCTCGACGAGCTTGAGTCGTACCCAGAGTCCGACGATGACCATGACCGCGGAGAACAGGAACGGGATGCGCCAGCCCCAGTCGAGGAACGCGTCAGACGGCCGCGACGGGTCTTCGGAGGGGAGGACGAAAGCGATGATCAGGAACAGGCCGTTCGCGATGATGAAGCCGATCGGGGCGCCAAGCTGCGGGAAGGTGCCGTACCAGGCGCGCTTGCCGACCGGTGCGTTCTCGGTAGCGACGAGAGCGGCACCGCTCCACTCGCCACCGAGCGCAAAGCCCTGGGCGAGCCGCAGCACGACGAGCAGCAGCGGGGCGAACCAGCCGATGACGAGGTACGTCGGGAGCAGACCGATGAGGAAGGTAGCGATACCCATCGTGAGGAGGGCAGCGACCAGCGTGGTTTTGCGCCCGACCCTGTCGCCGAGGTGCCCGAAGAAGACGGCTCCGAGCGGACGGGCGACCATGGCGGCACCGAAGATGGCGAACGACGACAGCAGGGCGGTCGTCTCGTTGCCGGCAGGGAAGAAGAGGTACGGGAAGACCAGGACGGCGGCCGTCGCGTAGACGTAGAAGTCGTAGAACTCGATGGTCGTCCCGATGAGGGACGCGAGGACGACCCGCGACTTCGGGTTGGCTGGAGCCTGTGAGGGGATGGTGGCTGAGGCTGACATGGTGCTCTCTCGTCGGTGAAGGAGCCATTGGAGGCGCGGGCCGGTCGCGTCTGCCAACCCCAATGGCGGAACATACAGTGGGTCGCGCTTGTGGCGCGGCTTTCACACCTTACGCCCAGTCTTCTCGAGGGCAAAAACCCCATAGCCGTGATCGGTGCAAATCATCAGGAGCCGTTAAATTCGATCAGTACCTTGCAACTCGCAGCGCCGTCGGCGGCGACCGCGAATGCTTCCCTGGCGCGCTCGAGTGGGAACGTGTGTGTGATCAGGTCGTCTGCCATCGGCGTATCTCGCAACACAGCAAGCGCGCGATCCATCTCATCGGTGAAACGGAAGGCCCCGCGAAGGTCGAGTTCATGGCTCACCAGGAGAGCGAGTGGCAGTGCAATCGGGTCGAGCGGAAGATTGCCTACCTGCACGATGGTCCCGCCGACGGCGACCGTCCGAAGCAGCTGTGCGAGAGAGGCTGGCGCCCCCGACGCTTCCAGCGCGACAGCGAATTCGTCTGACGCAGCCTGGCCAACGTCGAAGACCTGATCAGCGCCGACCCGGCGTGCCCGATCGCGCGCCGCATGGGCCAGGTCTGTCGCGAGGATTTTCCGCGCTCCCGCGGCTCGCAACGCGATGATCGACAGCGCACCCACCGGGCCGCACCCGCTCACCATCACGGTTTGTCCCTCGACATCACCCGCTCGGACCACCGCGTGCAGCGCCACGGAGAAGGGCTCCGCCAGCGCCGCCCTGCGCAGGCACAAGCCCTCGGGGACGAGTCGTACCTGATCGTGGTGAACGACAATTTCCTCGGCGAAAGCGCCGTCTCTGTGCGGGAACACCGCCGCAGAGCCGAGGTAGGTGAGATTCGGGTGCAGGTTCATTCGTCCGGTCAAGCGCGCCGGCAGAACTCCGCTCGTGGACGCTGGGTGAACGACTACCCGCGCTCCCTCGTCAATCGAGGTCACAGCCGCGCCAACAGCGGTCACTGTGCCCGACAGTTCGTGGCCAGGAACGAACGGATGCTCCTGCACAGCGCTTCCGGATCGGCCCGATTTCCAGTACGAGATGTCTGAACCGCAAATGCCTGCCCATGCCACTCGGATCAGAACCTGGTCTCGGCCGACAACCGGGGCGGGGCGGCTCGTCAGCCGCAGGTCGCCTGGTGCATGGAGTTCGAGGACGCGCATAGGACTTTCCCAACTGCGAGGCCGACACGGTGATCGGCGTGGACAGGAAACTACTCAGGAGATTGCCGGCGGTGAAACGGGTTGAGTCCGATGTCAGAACGCGTTGACCAGTCCGATCACGCCGACGGCGATGATGGATAGCGCCGAGATGAGCAGCATGACCGTTGTCGCCCGGCCGTCCTTAACCCGCTGGTCCGTTTGGGTGCGTGACAGGTAAACGGTCGCGATGGCAACGCCGATGAGGAAGACGGCGTTGAGTAATCCGGCGATAATCACGAGCGGCAGCGGCGATGAGACGATCGTTCCGAAGAGCCCCCAGATGATCGGCAACACGATCATGATCCAGCGCATCCAGCGGTCCCGCTGCTTCTGGTTGAACCAGTCGAACGCACCGAAGAGCGAGAGGGTGTTCCCGATTTGGCGGCCGAGGCTCGGAACGTTCGCGATGATGGTCTTGAACAGCGCTACCCCGGCGCCGAGCAGGAAGACCGTTGCGCCCCATGCCCCGACGCCGGCCTCGAAGGTTCCAGAGAGCGTCGTCATGACCTCTGTGCCCTCCGGCACAATGCCCTGCGGATGCAGGACGGCTGCCCCGAGCATGTAGAAGGCGGCGGTGCTGATGGTGTAAATCACCCAGGACACCCAGGCGTCAACTTTCATGACACCGATCCAGCCGCGGGCTCGACGCTCCCAGGCTTCGGACGCGTCCTTGGGGCCGGTCCACGCTGCGTAGCCTTTTTCGACACACCAGTAGGTGTATGCCGTCATCTCTCCGGCCCCGACCCCGGTGAGTCCGAACATCGACAGGGCAATGCCCATGGCGCCGACGGCGATCTGGAACTGGAATCCCTCACCGAGGTCGGCGCCGGTCCAGGCGAACTCGGTCCTCTGGATCAGGAACACCATCGCGACAGCGAAAGCCGTCACGATGAAGACGAGAACCGTCGACACCCGCTCGACGACTGTGTACTTGTTGGCGATATGGATGAGGATCGCGAGGACCGCGAGGATCGCGACCCACGATCCGATCGAGACCAGCGAATACGGATCGTCCCCGAAGGGAAACAGCGTGCTGAAGGCGAATGCTGCAGCGCTGATTACTCCGGCCTGGCTCGTGAGGAACTGGAGGAACATGAGCAGGACGAGCCAGGCCATCCACCCGCGCTTACCGAGGCGCGGTGGTACGTCGTCGTAACCGGCAACGGCGACGCGACCGGTCGATATCGTCCATCGCGCAAGCTCGATCTGCACCCAGACTTTGACGAACGTCGACACGAAGACCAGCCAGAACAGCGTGAAGCCGGCCTGAGCGCCGAGGGCGGTTGCCGTCAGCAGTTCTCCGGAGCCGACGACCGCGGCTGAGGTAATCATCCCTGGCCCAAGGAAACGGAACCGGCCGGCGAGCGTTGTCGGCGGCTCCTTGACCTGAGTCCCGTCGAGAATGTACGGATCTGAGCGGGTGATCGTGGTCGCGTCAGATGGCGTCGTCATGATGGCCTCCTTGCCAACTCGCGCCGGTGTCGGCCCGACACACCGGCCAAGTTAGCAGTTCACTCGACGGGAGGCCAGAGGGTGCACCTGAAGCGGAGGCGGGTGCACCCTGGGAGGAGAATCGTGGGGTCTGCGGCCGATAGCCGGTTAGCCCCCGCGATGTTCCTCCCGAACCGTCGGCGCCGGGGCGCATGGCGCAGGGTGCGGGGCGGGTGCGTCGCGGCGCGCTACCCCCGCAGCTGACGGAGCAGCACGGCGGTCGCGACGGCGGCCTCGGCGGCCTCACGGCCCTTGTCCTCCTTCGAGCCGGGCAGGCCGGCGCGGTCGAGCCCCTGCTGCTCGTCGTCGAGGGTGAGCACGCCGAATCCGACGGGCTTGCCCGTCTGCAGGGTGACGTGCGTGAGGCCGGAGGTTGCGGCATCCGACACGTACTCGAAGTGGGGAGTGCCGCCGCGGATGATCACGCCGAGCGCCACAACCGCGTCAGCTCCCGCCTCCAGGGCGACCTTCGCCGCGACGGGCAGCTCGAAGCTGCCGGGAACCCTGACCAGGGTGTAGCTCGCTCCGGATTCGTCGAGAGCCTTCGTCGCTCCCGCGATCAACCCGTCGGTGATCTCGGTGTGCCACTGGCCAGCCACGACGACGATGCTGAGGCCCTCGCCGTTCGCGGCGATAGCGGGGGATCCGTGTCCACTCATGAGCGGGTTCCTGCTTCCTGGCCCTCGGCCATGATCTGTGCTGGTGCGTATTCGTGACCCATGCGGTCGCGCTTGGTTTGGAGGTACGACTCGTTGAGTGCGCCGACGCCGACGACGAGCGGCACCCGTTCGGTAACGGTGATGCCGAACTCTTCGAGCTGACGGGCCTTCTCCGGGTTGTTGGTGAGCAGGCGGATCTCGGTCAGCCCGAGGTCCTGAAGGATGGCGGATGCCGCCTGGTAGCTGCGGGCGTCTCCCGGGAGCCCGAGCGCGAGGTTGGCGTCGAGGGTGTCGAGTCCCTCCTCCTGCAGCTGGTACGCACGCAGCTTGTTGATCAGGCCGATACCGCGTCCCTCGTGGCCGCGCAGATAGATGACGGCCCCGTCGTGTCTCCGGATCGTGTCGAGTGCAGCGTCGAGCTGTGGGCCGCACTCGCACTTGAGCGAACCGAAGGCTTCGCCGGTGAGGCATTCCGAGTGCACGCGCACAAGCGCGCCCGGTTTCGGATCCCCGGCGATGATGGCGACGTGATCGGCTCCCGTGTTCCTGTCCCGGTACGCCCGGATGCGGAATGTGCCGTGCGTCGTTGGAACGTTCGTCTCGACCTCGAAGAGGACGGGAGAAGACGGGGCAACGGGCGTCAGCTCTTCCGACGGTTCCGGGCCCGCCTCCTGCTCGGTGACGAAGTCGATGAGCGCCGCGATCGTGATCACAGGGAGGTCGTGCTCCAGTCCGAGCTCGATCAGCCCGGGCAGGCGCATCATGTCGCCGTTCTCGTCGATGACCTCACAGATAGCGCCGACGGGGCTGAGCCCGGCGAGTCGCATGAGTTCGACGGCGGCCTCGGTGTGACCGGCGCGTTCCCGCACTCCGCCATCGACCGCGCGGAGCGGCACGATGTGGCCCGGCCGGATGAGATCGGTCGCCAGGACGCCCGGGTTGCCGAGCACCCGAAGCGTTGTGGCACGGTCGGCCGCGCTGATGCCCGTCGTGACATGCTCAGCGGCGTCGACGGTGATCGTGTATGCCGTCCGGCGTACGTCCTGGCTCGCGGGAACCATGATCGGAAGCTCGAGCCGGTCGGCGAGTTCGTTCGACATCGGAGCGCAAATGTAGCCGCTGGAGTGCCGCACGGTCCAGGCGACCCAGTCCCTGGTTGCAAGCTCGGCAGAGAGAATGATGTCTCCCTCGTTCTCGCGTCCTTCATCGTCGGCCACGAGTACCGGTTTGCCCTCACGCAGCGCTCTCAGCGCCTGGGGGATTGTCGCGAGGCTCATGCGTCGCTCCTTTCACCGGCGAGTTGAACCGCCGGCATCCGTTCTGCAGTCGACCGCAGGGCGAGCATCCGCTCGACGTGCCGTGCGACGATGTCTGTTTCGATATTGACGGTGTCTCCGACGCCGCGGGCACCGAGGGTGGTCGCGGCGAGCGTCTCGGGAATGAGGGAGACCTCGAACCACTGGTCGCTCTCGGTGGGGGGCGACACGTCGCTCACGGTGAGCGAGATGCCGTCGACGGCAATCGAACCCTTGCGCGCGACGAGGGGCGCAAGCTCCGGGGCCAGACTGAACCGCACGACCCGCCACGCGCTGCCGTCGGTCACCTCGAGGATCGTTGCGGTCCCGTCGATGTGGCCCTGCACGATGTGGCCACCGAGCCGGCCGCCGACCTCCGCTGCCCGTTCGAGGTTGACCGCGCGGCCGGGCGCGACGTCGTCGAGTGTGGACATCCTGAGTGTCTCAGCCATCACGTCGACGGTGAAGGTCTCGTCGGTGCGGTCCACAACAGTCAGGCATACGCCCGACACGCTGATCGAGTCTCCGTGGCGCGCACCGGTCACGGCGACCGGCCCCCGCACGGTGATGCGAGCGGCATCCGTCGAGCGGTCGACCGCGGTGACCTCGCCGATCTCTTCAACTATTCCGGTGAACATGTCAGAGGTTTCCTTTCGGGAGTGCGACGATCAGCAGATCGTCGCCAAGCGTCTCGACCGACTCGATCTCCAGGCGGCGCATCTCGTCGATCGAGCCGACGCCGATGTCGCCGAGCGCCGTTCGAGGGCCGCCCAGGAGTGCCGGGGCGATATAGAGGAGATATTCGTCAACGAGGCCAGCGGCCGTCAGCGCGCTGATCAGCGTCGGGCCTCCTTCGACAAACAGTGAGCGGATGCCGCGCTGCGCCAGGCTCTCGAGGTCGGCGGCGAGGTCCCCGCCACTCAGCAGAACGGGGGAGTGCGGGTGGTCGAGGAGTCGGGCGTTGTCGGGAACCGCGCGCGTCCCGAAGATGACGGGGATGGGCTGGTCGGGGAGAAGTGCGCCGTCCTCGGTGCGGGCGGTGAGCGCCGGATCGTCGGCGAGGACGGTACCCGTCCCGACGCCGATCGCATCGGCGGCGCCACGTCGGCGGTGGACGTCCGCTCGGGCAACGGGGCCGGTGATCCACTGGCTCGAGCCATCGGCGGCGGCACCGCGACCGTCGAGCGACTGTGCCCACTTCGCGATGACGTACGGGCGGCCGAGGCGGGTGGCGCGCAGCCAGTCGGCGATCAGCGCTTCTCCTTCGGCCGTGAGCACGTTCGGGATTACGTCGACACCGGCAGCCCGGAGGCGGCCTGCGCCACCGCCGGAGTGGCGACCCGGGTCGGCCACCGAGTACGCAACGCGCGAGATTCCGCGGTCGATGAGCGCCTGGGTGCACGGGCCGGTTCGCCCGGTGTGATTGCACGGTTCGAGGGTGACCACCGCCGTTGCACCGGCAGGAACTGGCCCGTCGAGGTGCGAGAGCGCATCGACTTCCGCGTGGGCAGTGCCGGCGCCGCGGTGCCAGCCTTCGGCGATGACGGCACCGCTCGCGTCGGTGATGACGCAGCCCACCTGCGGGTTCACCCCGCGTTGCGGCCCACGCCGGGCGAGGTCGAAGGCCCGGCGCATGGCTCTGTCGAGGACAGCGTCGCCCGAAGCGGTTACGGCTTCGGCTGTGTCGCTCACCATTCGGATCTTCTCTCGTCTCGCAAGAGCTCCGGGGGTTGCCGCGACCGGCGCGTGGCGCCGTTCGAGCCGCGCCACCCGGCAGATGGCTGCCCAGTGTCGCGCGTGCTGCCTCCCATCCGGACTGAGCGTTGCTTTCGCAACCCATTACCGTCGGTGCTGGAGTTTCACCAGCTCAACCAGTCGCATTGCTGCGACCGGCTCGCGGACTGTCACCGCCGGTTCGGACTTTCACCGACCCCGGAGCACGTTTCTGATGTCCATCGTAGGTCAACAGTGGCGAGCCTGGTCTATTCCCATCGGTTTCCGTCACGCACCGCGGATGGCGTCAGCCGCTGACGAGCATTCTGGCCGTGCCCGAGTCGACGATGAGGTCTGTGACGAGGCCGGCAGCGAGAGCGCCCCTGAGGCTCTGCAGTTTGGTCTGGCCGGCGACGACGCACACACGCCTCGCGGTGGCGGCGAGCACGTCGATGCTTGGACCGCTCGAGCGGTCATTGAGCGGGATGCCGTCGGTCGAGCCGTCTTCGCGGTAGAACACTGTGGCGACATCGCCAACGACACCGGCCGCGCGGAGCTGGGCGAAGTCGTCGTCGTCGAGGTAGCCGCCGATGTAGACGTGGCTTGGAACGCCCGAGAACGGCGAGCCCAAGCCGAAAACGACGACGTCGAGGCTGTTCTGCAGCTCGACGACGCGGCTGATACTCCGCTCCCGCCAGAGTGCTGCCTTCGTCGCAGGGTCGTCGAAGACTGCCGGGACCGGGAACTGCTGCACTGTTGCGCCGTACGCGGCACCGAACCGCTGAAGGATCTCGCTCGCGTAGAGAAGACCCGTTGTGCGCGGGTTCGCGGCGCCATTGAGCTGGACGATCGACGTGTTGTGCGTCGGCTTGGCGAGCAGGTGCCTGGACAGGGCACTCATGGTCGATCCCCAGGCCACTCCCATCGACATGTTCGAGTCGAAGAACCCGCCGAGAATCCGTGCAGCGGAGATCGCCACCCGCTCGAGGCGGTCAACGTCGCTCGTCTGGTCGGGGACAGGGACGACGTGTGCAACGACACCGAACGCCGCCTGGATATCGCCCTCGAGTTGACGGGGCATGTCGAGGGGGGACTTCACCTGGATCTCCACGAGGCCGGTTTCGCGGGCGTGCCCGAGGAGCCGCGATACCGACGAGCGGGAGGTATGCAGTTCGTGAGCGATGGCCTCCATCGTCAGGTCCTGCAGGTAATACAGCTGGGCGGCCGTCAGAGCGTCCCTGGTCTTGGGGGACAGTGAAACGGCAGGTGACTGATTCATGAACTCTCCTTGCACATCTGTGCACTGAGTTTGCACAGAAGTGAATATAGCCGAAGAATCTGATGGGACCACGAGAGCGCGACGTTCTCGACGCCAATACGTTCCCCACGCCGGCAGCAGCGCGCCGACCAACACCCCAACGAGCTTCCCGGCAGCAGTGTGCCGACCCGCACCACAAGAAGGAGTCACACGATGAACGACCACGACGCCCGCCGGCCGGAGCGCAGGAAAGCCGTGGAAGCGCTTCGCGCCCACCCCAACTCGAAGGTGCTCATCATCGGCGGCGGGATCAACGGTCTGGCGACCTTCCGCGACCTCGCTCTGCAGGGTATCGACGTCACGCTCGTCGAGCGCAACGACTACTGCTCCGGAGCATCCGCAGCGTCAAGCCACATGATCCACGGCGGCATCCGCTACCTGGAGAACGGCGAGTTCCGCCTGGTCAAGGAATCGGTCACCGAACGCAACGGGCTCATCAAGATTGCGCCGCACTACGTCAAGCCGCTCGAGACCACGGTGCCGATCTTCTCGACCTTCTCGGGGATCATCAGCGCCCCCATGCGCTTCCTCACCCACAAGCAGGGCAAGCCGCAGGAACGCGGTGCGCTCCTGATCAAGGTCGGCCTCACTCTCTACGACGCATTCTCCCGCGACGGCGGTAGCGTGCCGCGCCACCGCTTCGTCGGTAAGAAGAAGGCGCTCAAGGCGTTGCCGCAGCTCAACGATGGCATCAAGTACACGGCGACTTACTTCGACGCATCGGTCCACGACCCTGAGCGCCTCGCACTCGACGTGCTGCACGACGGACTCGCCGCAGGCCCCCACGCGCGGGCAGCGAACTACGTCGAGGCAGTGGGACTGGACGGCGGCTCGGTTCGCCTCCGCGACACGGTCTCCGGCGAAGAGTTCGTCATGGCGGCCGACGTCGTGATCAACGCGTCTGGTCCGTGGACCGACCTCACCAACGCCGCTCTCGGTCAGGAGACCGCGCTCATGGGCGGAACCAAGGGCTCGCACATCGTCCTCGACAACCCGGAACTCCTCGCGGCCACCGGCGGTCGCGAGATCTTCTTCGAGCACAAGGATGGCCGCATCGTCCTCATCTACCCGCTCAAGGGCAAGGTCATGGTCGGAACGACCGATCTCGAGGCCGACCCGCGCGAGAAGGCCGTGTGCACCGAAGAAGAGGTCGACTACTTCTTCGAACTCATCGAGCACGTCTTCCCGAATGTTCCCGTGAATCGCAGCGAGATCGTGTACCGGTTCTCCGGCATCCGACCGCTCCCGGGTCACGGCGACCTCGCTCCCGGCTTCGTCTCCCGTGACTACCGGATTGTGTCGTCTCAGCTCGGCACATCGACGATGCTCAGCCTGGTCGGCGGCAAGTGGACGACGTTCCGCGCACTCGCGGAGCACCTGGCGAACGATGCGCTCGCGTTGCTCGGGGCCAGCCGCTCCGTGTCCACGCTCGGTACCGCGATCGGTGGCGGAGTCGGATTCCCCAGGACGGATGCCGCGATGCGCGTCTGGATCGCCGACAACTCGCGCGAGGTCGGCAGGGTGCGCGCGACGCAGCTGCTCGAGCGCTACGGAATGCACGCGAGTGCGATTATCGAAGAGTTCGCCGAGTCGGGAGACACCCCTCTCCGGTTCGCTCCCGACTACAGCGTCCAGGAGATCCAGCGGATCGCGCGCACCGAGTCGGTGGTTCACCTGACCGACGTTGTCCAGCGCCGGACGAGCATCGCCTTCACCGGGGGTGCGTCGATGGGCCTCCTGACGGAACTGGCCGGCATCCTTGCTCCCGTGCTGTCCTGGACCGAAGAGGAGACGCTGCGGCAGATCACGACCGCGGCCAGTGTTCTCCGCACGGAGCACGGCGTCGCCCTCGCGACCGACGAGTCGATTTCGAGCCGGTAACAGCGACGGCGGAACCCGTGGAATAACCGTCCGTATTCTCACCTCGTGCCCTTGTCTCGCCCCGTACTTCGTCTGTACGTTTCACTGTGAATCGAAAAACACCCCTATCCGGGGGCATTCGGCTCGGAGCTAAACAAGGAGGTCAACGTGGACATCACATTAGGACAGGTCTTTCTCTCGGAGGTCGTCGGAACGGCGCTCCTCATCCTTCTCGGTGGCGGAGTCGTCGCCAACGTTGTGCTGTCGAAGACGAAGGGGTTCAACGGCGGCTGGCTGCTGATCAACTTCGGTTGGGGCTTCGCCGTCTTCATCGGTGTGCTCGCCGCTTACCTCTCGGGTGCCCACCTGAATCCGGCAGTCACTGTCGGTCTGGCTGCCGCGGGGACCGAGGAATTCGTGCCGGGGATTCCTGTCGATTTCTTGTCGGTTCTGACCTACTTCGGTGGGCAGATGCTCGGTGCCTTCCTCGGAGCGGTTCTCGTGTTTCTCACCTACAAGCAGCACTTCGACGAGTCGGATGACCCGGCTGCAAAGCTCGCTGTTTTCTCGACAGGCCCCGCCATCCGCGGCTACGTGTGGAACACCATCACCGAGGTCGTCGGCACGTTTGTGCTCGTGTTCGCCGTGATCTCGTTCAGTCGACAGGGTGAGACGCCGGGGCTCGCTGCTCTCGGCGCGCTGCCCGTTGCTATCGTGGTTGTTGCCATCGGTATTTCGCTCGGTGGACCAACCGGATACGCCATCAACCCAGCCCGTGACCTCGCCCCCCGGATTGCACACGCCGTCCTGCCGATCAAGGGCAAGGGCACAAGCGACTGGAGCTACGCCTGGGTGCCGGTCGTCGGTCCGCTTCTCGGTGGGGCGATCGCCGGCTGGTCATCGCTCGTTCTGCTTCCGGTGATCTAGCCGGGCCCCCAGCACGGCGGAGCTCGCACCGCCGTGCTGCACACATCTGTTCACTACGAAGACACGACACATACAAGGGAGTACGACATGGCGGATTACATCATCGCAATCGACCAGGGAACCACGAGCACCAGGGCGATCATCTTCGACAAGTCAGGATCGATCATCTCGACGGGTCAGCTCGAGCACGAGCAGATCTTCCCGAAGGCCGGTTGGGTGGAGCACGACCCCACAGAAATCTGGAACAACACGCGTGAGGTGATCGGTCAGGCGCTCTCGAAGGCCAACCTCACCAGGCACGACATCGCATCCGTCGGCATCACCAACCAGCGTGAGACCGCCGTCGTCTGGGACAAGACCACGGGAAAGCCTGTTTACAACGCGATTGTCTGGCAGGACACGCGCACCCAGCCGATCGTCGACCGGCTCGCGGCTGACGGGGGAGTCGAGCGGTTCAAGCCGACCGTTGGCCTCCCGCTCGCCACCTACTTCTCGGGAACGAAGATCGTCTGGATCCTCGAGAACGTTGAGGGTGCGCGTGAGAAGGCGGATGCCGGCGACCTGCTGTTCGGGACGACCGACAGCTGGGTGCTCTGGAACCTGACCGGCGGAACCGATGGCGGCGTTCACGTCACCGACGTGACCAACGCGTCGAGGACCCTGTTCATGGACCTCGAGACGCTGCAGTGGGACGACGAGATCCTCGCGGCGTTCGACGTGCCGCGGTCGATGCTCCCCGAGATCAAGTCCTCGAGCGAGATCTACGGGCACGCCCACAGCCACAGCCTCCTCCGCGAGACGCCGATCTCCGGCATCCTGGGCGACCAGCAGGCAGCGACGTTCGGCCAGGCCGCGTTCGACACTGGCGAGTCCAAGAACACCTATGGCACCGGTAACTTCCTCATCTTCAACACCGGCGAGGAAATCGTGCACTCGAAGAACGGGCTGCTCACGACGCTGGGCTACAAGCTCGGGGACGCGAAACCGCACTACGCGCTCGAGGGATCGATCGCCGTGACCGGGTCACTCATCCAGTGGCTGCGCGACAACCTGGGTCTCATCAACTCGGCGCCCGAGGTCGAAACGCTCGCGAGGACGGTCGACGACAACGGTGGCGTATACATCGTGCCCGCGTTCTCCGGACTGTTCGCGCCGTACTGGCGCCCCGAGGCGCGCGGCGTGATCGTTGGCCTCACCCGGTTCGTCAACAAGGGTCACATCGCTCGGGCAGCGCTCGAAGCAACGGCTTTCCAGACCCGTGAGGTCCTCGACGCGGTCAACGCTGACTCCGGTGTGGACCTGAGCGAGCTCAAGGTCGACGGTGGCATGGTCCAGAACGACGCACTGATGCAGTTCCAGGCCGACATCCTTAACGTTCCCGTCGTCCGACCGGTGGTCGCTGAGACCACCGCGCTCGGTGCGGCATACGCCGCCGGCCTCGCCGTCGGCTTCTGGGACAGCCTCGACGACCTGCGCGGAAACTGGCAGGAAGACAAGCGCTGGGAGCCGAAGATGGACGCCGAGGAGCGCGACCGGACGCTCCGTCTGTGGAAGAAGGCAGTGACGAAGTCATTCGACTGGGTGGACGAAGACGTCCAGTAGTTCACGGTCGAACGGGCCCGTCCTCTCCGGAGGGCGGGCCCGTTCGCGTTTGCCGCGGCGCGGCTACAGCTCGTCGAGTGACCCGATGATGCGCACACCGGCGGCAGCTGCCGCTTCCCGGGCCGCAGCGATCGCACTGGTTCCCACCGGCGTCCCGTGCCCGAGTGCCCCGGCGACGACGTTCTCGCCGAACCGGTTGAGCCACACGCCGGTGAGTCCGGCATGAGCGGCGCCGATGGCATCCGTTTCCAGGCGGTCGCCAACGTAGGCGGCGTCCGATGGCGCGACACCGAACAGGCGGCATGCCTCGTGGAAGATCCGCGGGTCAGGTTTCGCGAATCCCACAGCGCCCGACGCGATGACGTGTTCGAACCGGTCGGCGAGGCCGGTGCGGTCGAGCTTGACCTGCTGGTAGTCCGGTTCACCATTGGTGATGACGCCGACGCGGGTTCCGGCATCCGCCAACCGATCCAGGCAGGGGAGCGCGTCGTCGAACAGTCGCCAGCTCATCCGGTAGCTGTCGAAGTAGGTGTCGAACCAGGTATCGGCCTCGGCGTCGCCGAGTGAGACGCCGTGCGCGGCTGCAAAGTCCCGGGCACGCGCGCGGCGCTGGCCGGCGAAGGTCAGCTCCCCGGAGAGGTAGCGGTGATAGTGCTGCTCCTCGAGCGAGTGCCAGAGAGTCACGGCGGCGTCGCGGTCGTTGACCTCGAGATGCCCGGGAACGAGATCGACGTGGCGCAGGATGCCACGGGAGACAGCACCGCGATGGTCGAGCAACGTGTCATCGAGGTCGAACAGAACGACGGAAGGAGCGCTCACCGTGAGAGGACCTCTGCTGGCCAGCCCGCCGCGGGGCCCGGCCTGTCGGAGACGGTGAGCTCAGCGCGGTGGCTCGGCGCAAACTCACCGAACCGGGCGACCTCGGCACGACTGACGCCGGTGTACCGGAACCCGACCTTGCGGGCGACGAGCGCCGACGCAGGGTTGCCGATGAGCGCTTCCCAGACGATGGTGGTCTTCGGCCGGGCGCTGTCAGCGAACCACTCACTCTCGAACGCCCAGTCGCAGACCGCGGCGACGGCCTCGGGCATGTAGCCCTGGCCGCGCCACGGCGCGCCGAGCCAGAACCCGATCATGGCCTGGGAGTCGTTCCAGTCGCGCAGGGACACCACGCCAAGGATCGTCGGCTCGTTCCGGCGGCGGAGGGCCCAGGTCAGCTCCTTGCCGCTCGTCCAGCCCGGCTGGACCACCCTGGTCAGGAAGTTCTCCGCGTCGCGCAACCGGTACGGCTGCGGCACCGTCGTGAAGTCCTGGATGAGATCATCCTGACAGTACGCAAAGATGAACGGGACGTCTGCCTTCGCCGGCTCGTCGAGGATCAGCCGGTCGGTTTCGATGCGCACAACGTCCATGGAGTCAGCCTACCGGCGAGCTTTGTGTCGACGACGGCCTGCGTTGATCGGAGGCTACGAGCGCGGCAGCAACCCGACGCGCTCGTATGCGGCCGCGAGTGTCTTCTCGGCGACCTCGTTGGCCTTCGCGGCGTTCTGGGCGAGTAGCCGGTCGAGCTCGGCCGGGTCGTCGAGCAGTTCCAGTGTGCGGGTGCGCACCGGCTCGAAGACGGCGTTCACGGCGTCGACGACGCCCTTCTTGAGGTCGCCGTACCCCCGTCCGGCGTACTCGTCCACTATCGCGTCGATGGTCCAGCCCGACATCGCCGCGAAGATTGTGAGCAGGTTGGACACACCAGGCTTGGCCTCGCGGTCGAACCGGATCGACGCTTCGTCGTCGGTTACCGCGCGCATGATCTTCTTCTGGTTCACCTTGGGGTCGTCGAGAAGCTTGATCAATCCAGCCTCGCTCTCGGCCGACTTCGACATCTTCGACTCCGGGTGCTGCAGGTCGTAGATCTTCGCCGTTTCCTTGAGGATGATCGGCTCAGGCATCGTGAAGGTATCGCCAAACCGGCTGTTGAATCGCCCGGCCAGGTCGCGGGTCAGCTCGAGGTGCTGCCGCTGGTCTTCTCCGACGGGCACCACGTTGGTCTGGTACAGCAGGATGTCGGCCGCCATGAGCACCGGGTAGGTGAACAGGCCCACCGTGGTCGAGTCGGCACCGAAGCGCGCCGACTTGTCCTTGAACTGCGTCATCCGCCCGGCCTCGCCGAAGCCGGTGATGTTGTTGAGCACCCACGACAGCTGCGCGTGCGCCGGCACGTGCGACTGCACATACAGCGTGCTCTTCGACGGGTCGATTCCCGCCGCGATGTACTGCGCGGCCGTCGACCTGGTGCGGGCCCGCAGCTCGTCGGGGTTCGGCGAGCTGGTCAGCGCGTGCAGGTCGACGACGCAGTAGTAGGCGTCATACTCGGCTTGCAGCGCAACCCACTGCTGCAGCGCCCCCACGAAATTGCCGAGGTGAAGTGAGTCGTTCGACGGCTGCATTCCGGAGAACAGTACGGGCTTGGTCATGAGGGTCCTTTGGTAGCTGTGCCCGGTGTGGGCGAAAGTTTTCTTCGGTAGAACGGATGCCGCTGGGCGCTCGAATCGATCGGCTCACGATATCGCGCCGCCTGCGCTGCGAGAGGCTGTCAGATCGCGTAGTCAACAACGACGGGGGCGTGATCGCTCCATCGCTCGGCGTGGCTGGCCGCCCGGTCGACCCGGTAGTCCTTCACCGTTGCGGCGAGCTCGGGAGTGGCGACGTGGTAGTCGAGTCGCCAACCGGTGTCGGTGTCGAACGCGCGCCCGCGCTGCGACCACCAGGTGTATGGTCCTTCCACCTCACCGGCCCAGGTGCGGCCGACGTCGACCCAGCCGAGTCCCGGACCGGTTGTTCCGTCGACGCACTCGACCTCTTCGCCGCGCTGGCCGAAGAACCTGTCGAAGTACGCACGCTCCTTCGGGAGGAAACCGGCGTTCTTCCGGTTGCCCTTCCAGTTCTTGATGTCGAGTTCACGGTGCCCGACGTTAAGGTCGCCGAGCACGACCGCATATTTCGAGTGTGCAGCAATCTCGGGAAGGCGCGCGGTCATGGCATCCAGGAACTTGTACTTCTCCACCTGCTTCGGTGTGTTGTCCTCGCCGGAGTGAACGTAGGTGGACACCACTGTGATGATCTGGTCGCCGACCTCGTAGTCGGCTTCGAGCCAGCGGCCCGCGCTGTCGAAGTCTTCGGCACCGAACTCGACCCGGTGAATGTGTGCCTTGGCGCGGCTCACAATGGCGACACCGGCACGTCCTTTGGCCGTCGCCGGGTCGTGCAGGATGTCCCACTCCGAGCCGAGCAGGTTTTCGAGGTCACTCGTCGCTGCCCGGACCTCCTGAAGAGCGAGGATGTCGATGTTCGAGGCGTCGAGCCAGTCGCCCATTCCCTTGCGGAACGCCGCTCGTACTCCGTTTGTGTTGACCGAGGCAATGCGAAGCGGGGAGGAAGTTGACATTCCTCCAGTTTAGATCAGGGCGGTGGCACGCCCCTGAGCGGCCGCGGAGACTTGCAGAGGTGGGCGCCCCGCGTCAAGGGAATACCATATTGGGCGGGTGAAGGGGCAGAATGGTGCGACAGGCGCGCTCCGAGGGCTGAGGGGTACCCGGCCTGTACTGTTTTGAGACGGTTTGAGGGACGAAGTGACGACACTGCAGCGCACACGCATACGACCGGACTACCGCTATGCCATGACGAACCAGGGCCAGCCGTGGATCTACATCGCCGGGGACTCGATACTCGTGGCCATTCGCACTCCGTCGGAGCCGGCTGTGGTCGAGGCCCTCTGGGCCCTGGTCCACGGCGGTTCTGCGACGTTCGATCAAGTGACAGCCACAGTGCCGAACACGCGCGACGGAGCGCCTGCGTCCTTCGTCGTCGTCGAGCGCGCCGACGAGGGCGACAGCGGGTCAGCGCTCACCCTGCTCGTCCACGGCGATGGTGTGCTCGACCTGCGGGTGAATGAAGAGTGGCAGCGCATCGCCCCTCCGGCCGGTCAGGCCTGGTTGCGTGACTCGGTCACCGGTGTCTCGGCTTTCGCCACTGGCGCGCTCTCCCCGGGTTCCGGTTCCCCCGCCGGGGGAGTGTCGTTCCCGCTCGGGGCCGGAGTCATCGTCGCCAACCGGATCGACTGGTCAGCTGTCGCAGCGCCGACGGATGACGCGGTTCCCGCCCCGAGTTCAGCTCAGACCGAGACGACCGCGACACCGGCGGGCGCCCAGGCCCCTGATGCTTCAGCAGTCCCTGCGCCAGTTGCTCCGGCGTCGGCAGCCGCGCCAGGCGCATCATCGGTTACGCCAGCGGATGTTTCTCTCGCAGCGGCGGCGGGGCTCCCGCCCGTTCCACCATCCCCGTCAGCGCCCCCGGCCGACACGCCGTCCCTGACGCACCGTCCCGCTGCCGCCAGGCAATATTCGCCGGCCGAGACCGACACCATCATCCGCCCGCCGGTTCAGCGAGTGAAGGCGCAGGACGATCCCCAGATGCGCCACGACGGCCAGACGGTGCTTCGCCGCGACATCGCACCGCCGATCGAGGACGAGACGGTGCTGCGCGAAGCCCCGCTCGTGCCGGATGACCCCAAAACCCTCCTGTACGGTTTCCGCATCAACGGTGGCCAGGCGTACCCGCTGGACGCGGTGCACTACTTCGGCAGAAACCCACGGCAGCCCCGCATCCCGCTCCCGGACCCGTCACGCCTCGTTCCCGTTGTCTCTGCGTCGAAGTCGGTGTCTGCGACGCACCTCGAGATCAAGCAGATCGGCGACTCCATCGTCGCCACCGACCTCAAATCGACCAATGGTACGTCGGTGATCGCACCGCAGAGCCACTGGCAGCGCTTGCGCGCCGGGGAGAGCGTCGTCGTTATCCCAGGCACGTTTATCGACATCGGCGACGGCAACGTCATCGAAATACTGCCCCCCTGGCCGGGGGTATAGAAGTTTTGGTTTCTCCCTAGAATGGGAGAGAGGCCGAGGGGATTGCGGTAGTTGTTTTCCTTGTGCCCGTGAGCCGTCCTCTCGACGCGCAATTTCCAGATTGGGAGGACCATTTGCGCCGCTTGCCATCACTGCCTCCCGCTCTCCCGGGTTTCTCCTTTGTGCGGATTCTCGGTTCAGGTGGCTTCGCCGATGTCTTCCTGTACGAACAGGACAGCCCGCGCCGACAGGTCGCCGTCAAGGTGATGCTCTCCGAGTACGTCAACGTGGAAGTGCGCCGGATGTTTCAGGCGGAGGCAGACCTGATGGCGCAGCTGAGCCCTCATCCGGCGATCCTCACCGTCTATCAGTCGGGGGTCGCCTCAGACGGTCGGCCATACCTGGTGATGGAACTGTGCTCGGCGACGATCGGCGAGACATACCGTGATGACCCCCTGTCGGTCTCGGAAGCCCTTCGCATCGGCATCAAGATCGCCAGCGCCGTCGAGACGGCGCACCAGGCGGGTGTGCTGCACCGCGACATCAAGCCGGCCAACATTCTCATGACCGCCTACGGCAACCCCGTGCTCAGCGACTTCGGGATCGCCGGAACCCTCGGCGAGTCGGTGATCGACGACACAGTCGGAATGAGTATCCCCTGGTCAGCGCCGGAAGTGCTGCACAGTGAGACGAACGGGACGATCGCGAGCGAGGTGTTTTCACTCGCAGCGACGACGTACTCGTTGCTCGCCGGCCGGGCGCCGTTCGAGACCCCGCGACAGGACAACTCCTCGGCGTCGTTGATCTCCCGTGCGAGCAAGGGCAAGCCAGAGCCTCTCGGCCGCACAGACGTTCCGGACAAGCTCGAGCGCGTCCTGGCCCGCAGCATGTCGCGGCGTCCTGAGCAGCGTCCGCAGTCCGCCATGGAGTTCATTCGCGAGCTGCAGGGCGTTGAAGCCGAACTCGGCTTCGCCCAAACCCAGCCAGATGTCGCCGTTCACGCCTGGGCGCAGGCCGCCGTGGTGGATAACGCCGACAGCACCCGCGTCCACTCGATCCGCACGGTGGATCCCGGCAGACGGCGCCGTCGCACGGCCGAAGACGCCTTCCAGAGCCCCGGCGCCACCCGCGGCGCGGCCAGGGACTCCCGGTCAACGCCCGTCGCTGACCGAAGCTCGGGGGGCCAGGCGCCGCTCACGCACGGCCCCGCTTTTGTGACCGCCATCGTTATCTGCAGTGTCCTCGTTGTGCTCCTCGCCGTGACCACGGTCTTCGTCCTGATCAGGACCGCGGCATCCGACGCCATCCCGACGGTCGCTAATGTGGCCGCAGACCTTCGCGGGTCAATCGTGGTGTTCAGCTGGCCAGACCCGGGAATCGGAGACAGGGACTCCTTCCAGATCCGCATGCCGGACGGCGCGGCATCCATCCAGAAATCCACCGAATTCACCGTGGACGCCGAGCCGGGCGAACGTGCGTGCATCACGGTGCGGGTGATGCGGGACGGTGCTCTCGGTCCGTCGAGCAGCGAGAAGTGCGTCGACGTGCCGACTGGATCCGGCTGATGATCAGGGCCTGGATTCGCAAGCGCCGGTCGCTCATCGCGACGTTGACGAGTGGCACCGTAATCTGTGCCCTCATTGCGACGGCTGCGGTGATCTCTGACGGATACCGGGCACAACAACTCGATCTGGGCGACGGCGCGGTCTGGGTGGTCAACCAGGAGCGACAGGCCATCGGCCGCGCCAACACCCAGGTTTTTGAGCTGAACACAGCGGTCCGCGCAACCTCGACGCAGATCGAGGTGCTGCAGTCCGGAGAGACAGTGCTCCTCGTCGACAGGGTGCGCAGCTCGTTCGACATCATCGATCCGACGACCTCCGAGGTCACCGAGAGCGTCCCTCTGCCGCCGGGCGATACCGAGGTTGCGCTCGGCACCGAGCGGTTGGTGGTCGAGTCCGGCGGCGACATCTGGTTCGTCCCGCTCGTCGACCTCGCGACCTTCGATGCTGAGTCAGCACCGGCACTCTCTCTCGGGGCGGATGCCGTCACGTCGGTCAATGCGGACGGGGACCTGTTCGTCTTCGCGCCGGAAACCAGCAGCGTCTATCGGGTGCCGGCGGACTCCGACGCGGCCACCGACGTCACCGAGGTTCCCGAGCCGACCGGTGGCGTGCAGCTGAGCTCCGTCGGCCCGGATTTTGTTCTGCTCGACGAGGCAGAGTCGAGCATCAGCTTCGATGGTCGAATCGTGCAGCTTCCGGATGCGACAGGTGCCAGGCTGCAGCATCCGTCCACGTCGGGTGACCGCGTCCTGGTCGGACTCGACGGTGGCATCGTCGCGGTTCCGCGTGGTTCCGACGATGTAGCCGTGCTGAGAGACGGGGCGGCGGGGGCAGCGACCCGGCCGATCATCGCCGGGGACTGCGCGTACGGCGCGTGGTCGGACGGGTCGGTATTCACCGAGTGTGACGGCAGCGCAGACACCGCGCAGATCGACGGGCTCTCCGCGGCCGCGAACCTCGTCTTCCAGCCCAATGGTGCGCACGTGCTCCTCAACGACGTCGTCGGCGGAAATTCCTGGGCGGTTCAGGCGGGCAACCGGGTGATCGACAACTGGGACGATCTCGTCGCCCTCGACGATGACGAGCTCACGGTCGAGGACAACAACGAAGACACGCCCCCCGAATACGACGAGACGCAACAGCCGCCGACGGCCGTCGCCGACGACTTCGGCGCGCGGCCAGGGAGGACATCGCCGCTGCTCGTTCTCCTGAACGACTTCGACCCCAACGGTGACGTGCTGATGATCGACTCCGTCACATCGCTCCCGGAGAGCGCCGGGCGGGTCGATATCGTCAACAACTCCCAGCAGTTGCAGGTCACGCTCACGGTGGGCGCGACAGGCACCCACCAGTTCGACTACACCATCTCAGACGGCAGGGGCGGAACCGCGACGGCCACTGTCACAGTTGCGGTTCGCCAACCGACGGAGAATGCAGCGCCGGCCCAGATGAGGACGACCAAGGCGTCGGTTGCGAGCGGGGCCCGGCTGTCGCTCGCCGTCCTCGGCGACTGGGTCGACCCTGACGGTGACCCGTTCTACCTGACCCAGGCGAGTGTTGCTGCTCCCGACCTCGTCCAGCACACGCCAGACGGCACAGTGATCTTCACCGACGCAGGCCTCGGCGGCACGCTCAAGGAGATTGGCCTTGTCGTGTCAGACGGCTCACTCGACGGCACCGGCACCCTCGCGGTCACCGTGGCACCGGCGGGAAGCGTCCCCATCATCGCTGAATCGTTCCCCGTCATCGCACTCGCGGGTCGCGAGGTCGAGGTCGCGCCGCTCGTGCACGCCCGCGGCGGCTCCGGTCCGCTCCGGCTCGCCAACGTGCCGGCGAAGGACGGCGCGACGATCACCCCCGACTACGACAGCGGGACTTTTCGGTTCACCAGCACCGAGACGCGCACCCACCACATCGACTTCTCGGTCACGGACGGGACCGTGACAGCAACAGGGGTCGTCCGGATCCAGGTGATTGCCCCGCCCGACGCCGGGGCGAAGCCGGTCACTGTTCCACACACGGTGTTCGTCCGCGAGCAGAGCAGCGAGACCGTCGATGTGCTCGCCGGTGACTTCGACCCCGCCGGTGGCGTCCTGGTCCTGACCGGGGTGTCGAATATCGCGCCGCTCTCCGGCGTTCGGGTGGAGATCCTCGAACAGCGGATGCTGCGCATCACCCTGACCGCGCCGCTCGAGGCTCCGCTCTCGTTCAACTACAGCGTGTCGAACGGTGTTGCCGTTGCCGATGGCACGGTCACCGTGGTGGAGATCCCCAACCCGGTCAAGCGGCAACCGCCAGTGGCCTTTCCCGATACCGTTTCCGTGCGCGTCGGCGATGCCATTGATGTTCCTGTTCTCGCGAATGACACTCACCCTGAGGGCGACCCGCTGACGCTTGCGGCCGAGCTCGCGAGCCCGTTGCCCGAGCGCGGTGGGCTGCTCTTCACCGCGGGAAACATGTTGAGGTACCTCGCGCCGCAGACGCCGGGAAACTACACGGCGGTCTATCGGACGACGGCACCCGACGGGCAATGGTCGGACGCGCAGGTCACGTTTACCGTGCGCGAAGCCGACCTCGTCTCGAACGCGGCACCCGTGCCCAAGACGGTCGTCGCCCGGGTGTTCTCGGGCGAACGCGTCCGCATTACCGTCCCGCTCACCGGGATAGACCCGGACGGGGACTCCGTTCAGCTCATCGGGCAGAGCTCGAACCCGGGCAAGGGAGCCGTCGTCGGCGCCGGAAATGACTGGTTCGACTACGAGGCCGGGGCATACTCGGCGGGGACCGACAGCTTCGAGTACACGGTCGTCGACGCTCTCGGAAAACAGGCGACGGGACTCGTGCGAATCGGGATCAGCGCCAAGCTCGATGGCTCCCGTGTGCCGGTCGCCACGCCTGACGAGGTGCTCACCCGACCGGGATCGACTGTTGCCGTTCGCGTGCTGGCGAACGACTCAGATCCCGACGGCGGCGCGTTGACCGTGATCGGTGTCGAGCCGACGGGAGAGGGCGCGACCGCGGCCATCGACGGCGACGTGGTTCGCGTGACCGTTCCGAAGGGGGAGGGACGGTACGGCTTCATCTATGAGATCGAGAATGAGGGCGGCAACACCTCGAGTAACTTCCTCACCGTGGTCGCCCGTGACGATGCCCCACTCGCGCGCCCCATCGCATCCGACGTCGTCCTTACCATCGACGACATCCGCAATCGGGTGGTCATCGATGTCAACGTCCTGAAGAACGTCTTCTGGGCGGACGGACCGGCCTCGGAGCTCGACGTTTCAGTTCCGACGGGGTTCAGCGAGCTCGCCTCGGTGACGCCGTCCAAGCGGGTGCGGGTGACGCTCAGCACCGAGTCGCAAATAGTGCCGTTCCGGGTGAGCAACCCCGATGATCCCTCGGTTGGTGCCCTGGCGTTCATCTGGGTGCCAGGGCTCGATGCCGCCCTGCCGCAGCTGCGGCCTGGAATCAAACCGATCAGTGTGGTCAGCGGAGAGCCCGTCGTTATCGCGCTCAACGACTATGTCATCGCGGCCGCAGGGAAGACGGTGCGGCTGACGGATGCCGCCAGGGTGCGGGCGACGAACTCCGATGGTTCTGACCTCGTCGTCGACGCGTCAACACTTCGATACACGAGCACCGAGCTGTATTTCGGGCCGGCGTCGATCTCGTTCGAGGTCACGGACGGCGAGAGCGCGAGCGATCCGAACGGCAAGGTCGCAACGCTCGTTCTTCCGATCGAGGTGGCGTCCCGCGATAACCAGCCGCCCGTCTTCACCGGGGGTTCGATCGATTTCGAGCCGAGCCAGGTGAAGACCATCGACCTGGTCAAGCTCACGACGTATCCGTACGCGGATGATGTGGACGAACTGGAATACCGGGTGCTTGACCCTCGTCCGTCCGGGTTCACTGTGTCGATCCGGGGGCAGGAGCTCACGGTGACCGCTGCAGCCGACATCGAGCGCGGCGCATCGCCGAGCATTCTCATCGGTGTCCGCGACGCGGTGAATGACGGGGTGGCCGGTCGCATCCAGCTTGCGGTCGTGCCGTCGACGCGGCCGCTCGCTGTGCCGGCCGCCGACACGGTGATCGCCCAGCGGGGCACGTCGACACCGGTCGACGTGCTCGCCAACGACAGCGCAACCAACCCGTTCCCCGGCTCACCGCTCCGCGTGGTCGCGGTTCGCGGCCTGGATGGAGGAAACCTCCCCGCCGGGGTCAGCGTCGTGCCGAGCGCAGACAACTCCCGGTTGACGGTCACCGTCGCACAGGATGCCGCGGCCATCGATACCTCACTCCAGTACCAGGTTGCTGATGCCACTGGCGACCCGGCGCGGTACACGTGGGGCGCGGTACGAATCTCGGTCCAGGACCGCCCTGACCCTGTGTCCAACCTGCGTGTGACCGGATTCGGCGATCGGAAAATCTCGCTGAACTGGACACCGGGCGCGGCCAACAACTCACCCCTCTCCGGCTTCGACGTCGAGTTGTTCAGGGCGGGAACCCAGACCTCGCTCGGTGTCACGACCTGCGCATCCACGTCCTGCGAGGTCCCTACAGCGGGCAACGGCAGGGCGAACGCGGTTCGCGTTGAGGTCAGCGCACGCAACGCGAGGGGCGAGTCAGACCCGGTCCGATTTGGCGAACCGGTCTGGTCCGACGTCATCCCCGCCGCTCCGACCGGCCTGTCGGCCACGCCGCTCGACGGGGCCCTGCTGCTGAGCTGGAACGCGGTTCCGCGGCCGGGGCAGGGCAGCGATGTGCGGAACTATCAGGTGACCGTCGGGGGAGTATCCCGTGGTGAGATCAGCGCGTCCTCGTGCTCATCGACGTGCTCCACGCGTATCGGCGGCCTCAGCAATGGATCGAGCGTCGAGTTCTCGGTGTCCGCCCGCAACGACGCGATTCCGGCGCTCACCACCTGGAATGCCGCTTCGGACTCGGCAAAGCCTTTCGGTGCTCCTCGCGGCGGCGCAATCGCCGTATCGAGTGACGCCGCGAGTGCCAGCGCGACGGTCAGCTGGAGCGAGTTCGACGGAAACGGGGACCCGATCGGTGGATACTTCGTCGGGCGGTTGAGTTCCGGCTCAGCACCGTCCGACGCCTGCACGGTGTCATCGCCGCCGCCGGGGCAAGTGTCCGCACCCACAACAGGTGGCGCCATCGAGGACGTCGTTGCCGTCTCGCCAGGTACGTTCAGCCACACTTTCGACAACCTGACCAACGAAGGTTCGGGTTACTCGTTCGTGGTCTGGGGATACAACAGGGCCGGGTGTGCGGCGACCGAGGTGAAAACCGACATTGTCCGGCCGCTGCCCGGCGCCGTTTCTGTGACCGGGACCATGCGGTTCACCGACCCCTCTGAGACCGAACGCGATTATGCCGTCACGTCTGTCGCGCCAGCCGGTTTCACCTACGAGATCAGCATTCCCGGCAGCGGCAACTGGGAGGCGTTCAGCGGAAGCGGCTACCCGCGCCAGCTCCTCGGACTCGGCTTCGGCCAGCCCGTGTCGTTCGAGATCCGTGCGTGCAACACCTGGGGCAACCAGGCCTGCGGGCCGGTATCGCTGGACACGGCGCCGGAGCCATCGATCAGCCTGACTCCGTCAGCGCTGTCATACGATGCGACCCTCGCTACGTGGAGCTGGGCAGCCGATCCTGATAACGGTTCACTTCCTGTTTCGTATTCATGCGGGGCAGTGAACGACGCGACAATCACGGGGACCCGGACCGGGAACACTTGTGTCCTGAGCGCCCATCCCGCCGATAGCCAGGTGTGGATAGACGTCGTTGTAAAGGTTGACGAGGTCGACTACAAGAAATCCTTCTTCAGGCCATGATGGAGTCGACGGAATACCGCGTGAACCGCGGCATCACGAAAGGCACAACCCAGATGACAATGACATCCGAGCAGGCCACCTGGTTTGCGGGCGTGTGCGACCAGCTCGTCGAGAACGTCGAGCAGGTGCTCCTCGGCAAGAATCACGTGATCCGGCTGTCCTTCGTCGTGCTTCTCAGCCGCGGGCACCTCCTGCTCGAGGACGTGCCAGGCACGGGAAAGACCTCCATGGCCCGCGCCATGGCCGAGAGCATCGCCGGTGTCGCCAGCCGTGTGCAGTTCACGCCGGACCTCCTGCCGGGTGACATCACCGGTGTCAGCATCTACGACCAGCGCAGCGGGAGCTTTGACTTTCACCGCGGCCCCATCTTTGCGAACATCGTGCTGGCCGACGAGATCAACCGCGCAAGCCCCAAGACCCAGTCAGCGCTGCTCGAGGTCATGGAGGAGGGGCACGTCACAGTTGACGGGATCACCCACCCCGTCGGCACCCCGTTCATGGTCATCGCGACGCAGAACCCGGTCGAGCAGGCCGGCACCTACCGCCTGCCGGAAGCGCAACTCGACAGGTTCATGATGAAGACGTCGATCGGCTACCCGGACCACCAGTCCACGATCCGGATTCTCGAGGGCTCAGACCAATCGGAAGCGGTGGAGTTGACTCCGGTTGTTCCGGCGTCGACCATCGCCGAGATGACCCGACTCGCCACAACAGTGCACGTCGACGCGTCACTCCACGACTACGTCGCGAGGATCGTTGAGGGCACGCGGCAGGCCGCAGAGGTGCGGCTCGGGGCGAGCGTGCGCGGGGCGCTGTCCCTGGTGCGTGCATCGAAAACGCTCGCTGCGGCATCCGGCCGGTCATTTGTCATCCCCGACGACGTCAAGTCGCTGGCGGACACGGTGCTCGCGCACAGGCTCATTCTCGACGCCGAAGCGGAGTTCGACGGGGTGAATCCGTCGAACGTGATAGCCCAGGTCCTCATCGATACCCCACCACCGCGCGACGCGGCTGCGGCCTAGGACCGCGGCGTGGCCGGTCCGGGCGGCGTCAGGGTGGTGACGGCCGCACAGAAGAAGATCCAACCATCGCGATCGGTGTCGGCCGTCGCACCGGCACAACCGGACGTTCACAACGCGAGGATGCGACTCGTCGGCTCGAGAGAAGGAGTGCTGGCCGAAGGCGTGGTCGGTGCGGTTCGGTTCGGTCGGGCTGCCCGCACTGTGTTCGCCCGTTGGATCGGCGTGACGGACGTTGTCACCCCGCTGGGCTGGGCGGTCATCACGAGCGTCGTGCTCGCGTTTCTCACCGGCTACGGCCTGGGCTGGCAGGAACTCGTCGCCGGCGCGTGGGCAGGTGCTGTTGTGCTCGCGGTCGCGGCTCTCTTCCTCATCGGCCGGATGAGCCATGAGGCCGCGCTGACGCTGCCCGTCAGCCGGATCACCGCGGGCGAGCGGGCGGCGGTGCAGGTCGAAGTCCACAACCCGTCGCGACGGCTGCTGCCGGGTGTCCGGCTCGAGGTGCCTGTCGGCGAGGAAATCGCCGCGTTTCAGATCCCGGTGCTCGGCCAGGGAAGCACGTTCGAGGACGTGTTCACGGTGCCAGGCATTCACCGCGGCGTGATCCCCGTCGGCCCGGTCCGGGTCGTCCGGACCGATCCGCTCGGACTGGTCAGGCGCGAAAAGCAGTGGGACGAGAAGATCGACCTGTTCGTACACCCCAGGACCATCCCGGTACCGAGTCTCAGCACCGGGTTCGTGCGCGACCTTGAGGGCAACCCCACGCGCGACCTCACCGCGACAGACGTCTCTTTTCACGCCATCCGGGAGTACATGCCGGGCGACGAGCGCAGGTCGATTCACTGGAAGAGCACCGCGAAAACCGGACAGTTCATGGTGCGGCAGTTCGAAGAGACGCGCCGAAGCCATCTCATGGTGGCGCTGAGTCTCGCCGAGAGCGACTACTCCGGCGAGGATGATTTCGAGATGGCCGTGAGTGTCGCCGGCTCCCTCGGGGTGCGCGCCATCCGTGACGCCAGAACGGTCTCGGT
This sequence comes from Mycetocola sp. Y444, assembly GCF_059445295.1. Lineage (NCBI taxonomy): Bacteria > Bacillati > Actinomycetota > Actinomycetes > Micrococcales > Microbacteriaceae > Mycetocola > Mycetocola sp. Y444. The sequence continues at coordinate 609,957 of NZ_JCAIUB010000002.1, forward strand.
CGTCGCGAGCGAGTCGACCCCCGAGTTCGCGCGGCGCAAGCTGTTCGCGATGAAGACTCTCGCCGCAATCAGCCCGTCGCGGCTGCTCGACGATCTCAGCAGGGTAGAACCGGGAGCTACAGCCCTGGACGTCTCCGACCTCGCCAGGGTCGCCGCAGACTCGATCGCGGGCATTTCGCTCGCGTTCCTCGTCTGCGGTTCCGCGGTGACTCCGGCGACGCTTCGACAGGCGTCTCGGCACCTCCCCGCGGGCGTCGAGGTCATCGCCGTTGTCTGCGACCCCGAGATCGTGCCAAGTTTCCGGACCGCCGGTGAGCTGTCTGTCCTCACCATCGGGTTCCTCGAGGACCTCCAGCAGGCGATGGCGAGAACCACGGCGTGACAAGTCTCAGCAAGGCCACCAGGAGCGTGCTGTGGAACACCGCGTTCACCGTCCTCGCCGTCGCCGCGGCCTCGGCACTGTGGTGGCCGATTTACCAGGTGACGCGGTTCGTGCTCGTCGCGGTCGTCGCGACAGCCCTTGGCGTCGCGATCGTCCTCATCGCCCGGAGGTTGCGGCTGCCTGGCTTCGCCGTCGTTCTCATCAGCGTGCTCGTGTACCTGCTCGTCGGGGTCCCGCTCGCCCTCCCCGATGAGACACTCTTCGGCGTTCTGCCGACCTGGCACGGGCTGGTCGACCTCGTTGTCGGCACGGGGCGGAGCTGGAAACAACTGGTCACGATCCTGCTTCCGGTCGGGGCGTACCAGGGGCTGCTCATTCCGCCGCTCGTCAGCATCCTGGCCGTGACAGTGATCACGCTGTCGATCGCCGTGAGGACCAGCCGGCCCGCATTCGCCGTTGCCTTGCCCATGCTCCTCGGCGTGCTCGGCATCGTCTTCGGCGGAGAGATCGGCTGGGAGTCCGTGCCGCTCGGACTTGCGGTGGCGGTCATCACGCTGGTCTGGCTGGTCTGGATCGGCCGGCAGTCGCCGGGCAAGGGGGATCGGACGGATGCTGTCGCGGCTGTTCGCACGTCGTCACGGGAGCGTCGCCGTGCCGCCATCGTGAGCGGGGTGAGTGCTGCGGTGATCATCGCCCTCGCAGCGTGCGGCGGCGCCGTCATGGCATCCGTTCTTCCACCGGCAGCGGAACGCCAGGTGGTTCGCTCGCACATCGAGCAACCATTCGATCCACGCGCATACCCGAGCCCGCTCTCCGCTTTCCGGAGCTTCCACCAGCCCGACACCGCCGGGATGGAAATGCTCACGGTTGCCGGCCTTCCCGAGGGCGGCCGCTTGCGGATGGCGACGCTCGACACATACGACGGCGTCGTCTTCTCGGCGGGGACGGAGGACGTGACGGCGGGCTCTGGGACGTTTGTCCGGGTGCCGTATCGCCTCGACCAGCAGGCAAGCGGCCGGATCGTCACCCTCGATGTGACGATAGCCGGTTACTCCTCGATCTGGGTGCCGGGTGCTGGACACCTCAGGCAGATCGACTTCGACGGACCACGCGCCGCGGGGCTGGCCGATTCATTCTTCTACAACGACATCACGGGAAGCTCGGCGGTGGTCGGCGGATTCGCGCCAGCGGACAGCTACCAGCTGGAATCCGTTGTCGCCCAGGCCCCATCGCTGACCGAACTCGTCAGGATCCGCCCGGGTGCAGTTGGCACCGGAAGCGCCATCGAGCTGCCCCGCGCCATGACCGAGCGGCTGGACGCGTACACCGCGGGGATTTCGGGCGCAGGGGCCAAGCTCGTCGCGATGATCGAGGGACTCAAGAGCGACGGATACATCAGCCACGGCGTCGGCGAGAACGAGCCGACGAGCCTGTCCGGGCACGGCATCGACCGCATCACCACGCTCTTCACCGAGCGACCGATGGTCGGTGATGAGGAGCAGTACTCGGTCGCCGCCGCCCTCATGGCCCGCCAGCTCGGGTTCCCCGCCCGCGTGGTCGTCGGGTTCCAGCCCTCGGTCCGGCAGGACGCGACGGTGACAGTGTCGGGCGATGACATCAGCGCGTGGATCGAGGTGCAGTCGAGTGACGGTACCTGGCTGACGGTCGACACCACCCCGCCGGTCAGGGAGATCCCGGAAAAGGAGCCGGATGAGCCGACCACTGTGTCCCGGCCGCAGTCCGTCGTTCAGCCACCCGTCGAGGAACGCGACGCCGACACCGAGCAGATTCCCGCCGAGGACAGCCTCGACGAGGAGGACGAACCGCTTGACCCCCTGCTCGCGGCTCTCCTTGTGGCGGCACAGGTCATCGGCGTACTCCTTCTCGTTGCCGCTGTGATCGCCTCGCCCTTCCTCGCGGTGATCGCGGCAAAGGCCAGGCGGCGCGCGCTCCGGCGCTCCCGCCGCACACCGTCGGAACGCATTCGCGCCGGCTGGCAGGAGTTTCAGGACACCGCTGTTGACTACGGCGTCGAACCGCCGCCATCGGCGACCCGGCGGGAGGTGGCGGCGGCTGCAGGCAGCAAGCGGGCCATCGCCCTCGCATCCGTCGCAGACCGGGCGACCTTCTCGGTGCAGAAGCCGAGCGACGAGGATGCCGATCTGGTGTGGACGGCCGTTGACGATCTGCGACGCTCATTCGGCCGGGCCCGTACGCGCCGCGAACGCCTCAGGGCGGCGACGTCGCTGCGCTCATTCAGGATCAGGCCCCGCCGTTCGGCACCGTAGCCGGGAGCCTGGGCGAGGTATGGTCGGATGCACCGGAGAAAGGTGCAACATGTTGCTGCGCGGCACTGGAGTCGGCCGGGGTATTGCGATTGGACCCGTCGTCCGAATGCCGGACCCGCTGTCCGAGCCCGATGAGAAGAGGCGGACGACCGACGCCGACAGCGAGTATTCGCGGGCGCTGGCCGCGCTGACAACAGTCGCTGCCGATCTCACGGATCGTGCCGGACGAGCGGGCGGCGAAGCCGAGGGAGTGATTCACGCACAGGCGATGATGACCCAGGACCCCGCGCTCCTCGATGACGTACGATCCAGGATCGATGCCGGTTCCACCGCGGAACGGGCGGTCTTCGAGGCGTTTCACAGCGTCAGGCAATTGCTGCTGTCGATGGGAGGCAGCCCGGCAGACCGCGCTGTCGATGTCGCCGATGTCTCCCAGCGTGTGATCGCACAGCTTCGAGGTGTCGCGCCGCCCGGTGTTCCCAGTGTCGACTACCCGTTCGTTCTCCTCGCCAGGGACCTCGCACCGTCAGACGCTGCGATGCTCGACATCGGGCAGGTGCTCGGGCTCGTCACGCTCGGGGGAGGGCCAACGTCGCACACCGCGATTCTCGCGAGGTCGAAGGGGATCGTCGCCGTCGTCGGTGTTGCGGATGCCGCTGGGATCGACGACGGGGCGACGGTGCTCCTCGACGCGGGGGAGGGAACCGTCACAGTGGCGCCGACCGCGGAGGAGATCGCCGCGTCACGTGAACGGCTCCTGGCGCGACGGGTTGCCGTCCCGGTCGGGCCTGGCACCCTCGCCGATGGCACCGGAATCGAACTGCTTGCAAACATTGGCAGCCCGGACGAGGCGGAAGCCGCCCTCCAGCAGGGCGCTGAGGGGATCGGGCTGTTCCGCACCGAGTTCCTGTTCTTCGGCGCGCGCACCGCGCCGACAGTGGCTGAACAGCAGGCTGTCTACCGGCGGCTGTTCGCGGCGTGTGAGGGCAAACGGGTGGTCGTACGAACCCTCGACGCCGGCAGCGACAAACCGCTGTCCTTTCTCGGAACGGGCGCTGAAGAGAACCCGGCACTCGGGGTCCGCGGCATCCGTGCCCTTCGCGCGCATGAAACCGTGCTCCGCGACCAGCTCCTTGCCCTGGCCGCCGCAGACGCCGAAACCGATGCCGATGTCTGGGTGATGGCTCCGATGGTGGCGGATGCCGATGAGACCGGTTACTTCGTCGCCCTCGCGCGCTCTCTCGGCATCCGTGTTGCCGGCGTGATGGCAGAGGTGCCCTCGTGCGCGCTCATGGCGGGGCAGGTGCTCGGGATCGCCGATTTCGTGTCGATCGGCACCAACGACCTCACCCAGTACACACTCGCCGCTGATCGGAGGCTTGCCGCTGTTGCCGGATACTCGGACCCGTGGCACCCGGCGGTCCTTCGCCTGGTGAAGATGCTCGGAGATGCGGGGACCCAGTCAGGCCGCCCGGTGGGGGTGTGCGGGGAAGCGGCGGCAGATCCGATGCTTGCCGTTGTCCTCGTCGGGCTCGGAGTCTCCAGCCTGTCGATGGCGCCGTCGGCACTCGACGCGGTGCGCACCCAGTTGCGGCAGCACACGCTCGAGCATGCCAGGGCGCTCGCGGTTGCCGCGCTCGGCGCGTCGACGGGCGCTGAAGCCCGGGCACGCGTCCGCGACTGACGCTGGGCGGACGGGAGAGAGGGAATCCGGGGGCGATCGATATACTCGCCGCATGCGGATCCGCCCCGTAGATCTCGTCGACGTCCTGGTCTATCTCGTGGTGCTTGGGGTGTTCATCCAGCTGTTTCCCGACGTCATATCCGAAACGTTCCTGTTGGCGTTCCTGACGGCAGTCCTCCTGAAAGTCGTCCTTGAGGTCGTGCTGAGGGCGAAAAAGAAAATCGTCGCGCGGATCCGGTCGGCTGACAGTCTTCTGGTTCGAATCGTCAGCGCGATCACCCTGTTGCTCGTGCTGCCGGGGAGCAAGTTCGCGGTGCTTGAACTGGTTGCCCTGGTATTCGGCGACGCCGTCCATCTCGGCGGATTCTTTCAAGTGACCGCACTGATCATCGTTCTCATGCTTGCCAGAGGCGGCGTGCGATGGGTGCTCAGCCGGACCGACGGGAGCGCATCAACTTAACCGGCATCGGGCTAAACGGGGCATCGGGGCGCAGCAACGACGAAACCCCCGCTCACAAGAGCGAGGGTTTCGAGGAGAGTGTGACGAGCGTTACGCCTTGCCGCGCATGATGGCCTGCTTGACCTCTGCGATCGCCTGCGTGACCTGGATGCCGCGGGGGCAGGCATCCGTGCAGTTGAAGGTGGTGCGGCAACGCCAGACGCCTTCTTTGTCGTTGAGGATGTCGAGGCGAACCTTGGCGGCGTCATCCCGGGAATCGAAGATGAACCGGTGCGCGTTCACGATCGCTGCCGGACCGAAGTACTGGCCATCGGTCCAGAAGATCGGGCAGGACGAGGTGCACGCTGCGCAGAGAATGCACTTGGTCGTGTCGTCGAAGCGAGCGCGGTCGGCGACGGACTGGATCCGCTCCTTGCCTGCACCCGGCTTCGAGGACGGGATCAGGAACGGCTGGACCTCGCGGAACGACTCGAAGAACGGGTCCATGTCGACGATGAGATCCTTCTCGAGCGGAAGTCCCTTGATCGCTTCGACGTAGATCGGCTTCGAAATGTCGAGGTCCTTGATGAGCGTCTTGCACGCCAGGCGGTTACGGCCGTTGATGCGCATGGCATCCGAACCGCAAATACCGTGTGCACAGGAGCGGCGGAAGGTCAGTGACCCGTCCTGTTCCCACTTGATCTTGTGCAGCGCATCGAGGATGCGGTCGGTCGAGAACATTTCGACGTCATAGTCGACCCACCTGGGCTCGTCGTCAACTTCCGGGTCGAACCGGCGAACGATGAGGGTGACGATGAACGGCTTCAGGGCGTCGTCCACCGGTGCCGGAGCGTCAAGAGTGGCTGTTGACATGTCTAGTACTTCCTCTCCATCGGCTGGTAGCGGGTCATCACGACGGGCTTCCAGTCCAGGCGGATGTGGTCGGCGGCATCCGAAGAATGCGGGTCGCCGGTCAGGTACGCCATCGTGTGTTTCATGTAGTTCTCGTCGTCGCGGTCGGGGAAGTCGTCGCGCATGTGGCCGCCACGGCTCTCCTTGCGGTTACGGGCGGAGTAGACGACGACCTCGGCTAGGTCGAGCAGGAAGCCGAGCTCGATGGCCTCGAGCAGGTCGGTGTTGTACCTGCGGCCCTTGTCCTGGACGCCGACGTTCATGTACCGATCGCGAAGGTGCTGAATCGTGTCGGTGACCTCAGAGAGCGACTCGTCGGTGCGGAAGACCTGCGCCTTCATGTCCATCTGTTCCTGGAGCTCCTTGCGGAGCACCGAGATTCGCTCGGTTCCCGGGTTGCTGCGCATGCCCTCGATCATCTCGCGCACAAAGGCGGCGGGGTCCTCGGGCAGCGGCAGGAACTCGGCGGTCTGCACGTACTGGACAGCGTTGTTTCCGGCTCGCTTGCCGAAAACGTTGATGTCGAGCAGGGAGTTGGTGCCGAGCCGGTTCGAGCCGTGCACCGAGACACAGGCGCACTCACCGGCGGCGTAGAGGCCGGGAACGACAGTCGTGTTGTCGCGGAGCACCTCTGCGTTGTTGTTGGTCGGGATTCCGCCCATCGCGTAGTGCGCCGTCGGCATCACAGGCACCGGCTCGGTGACCGGGTCGACGCCGAGGTAAGTGCGCGCGAACTCGGTGATGTCGGGGAGTTTGGTCTCGAGGACCTCGGCGCCGAGGTGGGTGCAGTCGAGGTAGACGTAGTCCTTGTTCGGACCGGCGCCGCGGCCTTCAGCTACTTCCTTGACCATGCAGCGCGCAACGATGTCGCGGGGGGCGAGGTCCTTGATGGTCGGGGCGTAGCGTTCCATGAACCGCTCGCCGCTCGCATTGCGGAGGATGGCTCCCTCGCCACGGGCACCCTCGGTGAGGAGGATGCCGAGACCGGCGAGCCCGGTCGGGTGGAACTGGAAGAACTCCATGTCTTCGAGCGGGAGCTTCTTGCGCCAGATGATGCCGACGCCGTCGCCCGTGAGGGTGTGCGCGTTCGAGGTGGTCTTGAAGATTTTGCCGAATCCACCGGTGGCGAAGATCGTCGCCTTCGAGTGGAAGACGTGCAGGTCACCTGTGGACAATTCGTATGCGACAACACCGGCGGGCTGTTCGACTCCGTCGACCTCGCTCATGATGACGTCGAGCACGTAGAACTCGTTGAAGAAGTTGATGCCGAGGCGAACGCAGTTCTGGAACAGCGTCTGGAGGATCATGTGGCCGGTGCGGTCGGCGGCGTAGCAGGCACGGCGAACAGGGGCCTTGCCGTGGTCGCGGGTGTGGCCACCGAACCGGCGCTGGTCGATCTTGCCCTCTGGCGTCCGGTTGAACGGCAGACCCATGTTTTCCAGGTCGATCACCGCGTCGATGGCTTCCTTGGCAAGGATCTCCGCAGCGTCCTGGTCGACGAGGTAGTCGCCACCCTTGACCGTGTCAAAGGTGTGCCACTCCCAGCTGTCTTCTTCGACGTTGGCGAGGGCCGCCGCCATGCCGCCCTGAGCCGCGCCGGTGTGCGAGCGGGTCGGATACAGCTTGGAAATCACAGCGGTCTTCGCGCCGGGGCCTGCCTCGATGGCTGCCCGCATGCCGGCGCCGCCGGCGCCAACGATGACGATGTCGAACTGGTGGTAGTGAACTCCATCGATGATGGTGGAGTCGCTTGGGTCCTGAGTCACAGATGCATCCAAAATGTTCAGTTGTTCGTTACGCGGCGCAGAACGAGGGGAGGAGATCGGCGGGCTGGCCGACGGGGCACGGGTCGAACGTGAAGACCACGAGGGTTCCGAGGAGGATGAGGATGGCGACGGCAGCGAAGATCGCACCCTTGAGGATGCCTCGCGTCATCTTTCCGCGGGCGTAGTCGTTCACGATGGTGCGCATGCCGTTACCGCCGTGGATGAGGGCGAGCCAGAGCATCGCGACATCCCACCACTGCCAGAACGGATCGGCCCACTTGCCGCCGACGAACGCGAAGTCGATCGCCTTGACGCCGTCGCCGACGATGAGGTTCATGAAGAGGTGTCCGAAAATGAGCACGACCAGGATGACACCGGAGGCGCGCATGTAGATCCAGCCCCACTTTTCCCAGTTGACTCCCTTTTTGCGGGCGGGACGTACCGGGGTACGGGGAGCTTCGATTGTTTGCGACATGAGGTTCTCCCCTTTCTAGTGGCTGAAGACGTTGATGAGGTGGCGGGGCACGAAGCCGAGCATCGTGATGACCCAGAGCGCGATGACCACGTAGAACATCACCTTCTGGTACTTCGAGCCCTTCTGCCAGAAGTCGATGAGCACGATGCGCAGACCGTTGAAGGCGTGGAAAACGATCGCGCCGACGAGTGCGACCTCACCGAGGCCCATGATGGGCGTCTGGTAGGTGCCGATGACCGCGTTGTACGCCTCGGGTGACACGCGCACGAGCGCGGTATCGAGGACGTGAACGAGGAGGAAGAAGAAGATAGCGACACCGGTGATGCGGTGCAGGACCCACGACCACATGCCTTCACGGCCCCGGTACAGGGTTCCTGCCGGGCGTCGGGAGGTGGTCGTGCTCAATGGTGGTGTTCTTTTTTCAGTCTGCACTGACACGAACGGCCCTCCCTGATCGAAGCCAAGAAACCACCGACTTCGGCGGTCGTGCGTCACAACGGCGCGTTCTGACAGTCTACGTTCACCGTCGCCGGTTCGCCGGTTAGGCGAACCTAAGTGTCTCGACATCAAGACAAACGACGAGGCTCCCGCGCCCGTTCAGCCCGTCACGGTACCCTGAGTTCCATGACAAGTCCTCTCGAACGCTTCTTCAGCGTTATCCCTGCCGGCGGAATCGGGTCACGACTGTGGCCGCTGTCGCGAGCAGATGCACCCAAGTTCCTGCACGACCTGACTGGGTCGGGAAGCACTCTTCTTCGCGCGACGTGGGACAGGCTCGCCCCCCTTTCCGGCGAAGACCGCATCATGGTGGTCACCGGTCGCGCGCATCGCGCAGCCGTCGAATCGCAGCTGCCCAACCTCCTCGACGAGAACGTCGTACTCGAGAGCGAGCCCCGTGATTCCTCTGCGGCGATCGGTCTCGCCGCCGCAATCCTGCTCCGTCGTGACCCGGACGTGATCATCGGCTCATTCGCTGCCGACCACGTCATCAACGGCGACAAGGTGTTCCGTGAAACCGTCAGCCAGGCGATCATGGCTGCGGATGCCGGATACATCACGACCATTGGTATCCAGCCGACCGAGCCGGCGATCGGCTTTGGGTACATCCACTGCCTCTCTCCTCTCGCGGTTGAGGGTGCCAGCTCCGCCATGCTCGTCGATTCCTTCGTCGAGAAGCCCGACCTCAAGACGGCGAAGGCGTATGTCGCCGACGGCGGTTACTTCTGGAATGCCGGCATGTTCATCAGTCGCGCGGACGTCCTCCTCGAAGAACTCGCGAAGAATCAGCCGGAACTGCACAAGGGCCTGCTCGCGCTCGCTGACGTCTGGGACGACCCTGCTGCGCGCGGACCAGCGGTCGATCGGATCTGGCCAGGCCTGCCCAAGATCGCGATCGATTACTCCGTCGCGGAGCCCGCGGCGGCGGCAGGACGACTCGCGGTCATCCCCGGATACTTCGACTGGGACGATGTCGGAGATTTCGCGTCGCTCGCGAAACTGAACTCTGGCGGACGTAAAGCGGAACTCGCGATTCTCGGCGAGAACGCCCGGGTCCTGTCGGATGCTTCGAGCGGCATTGTGGTCAGCCAGACCACCCGGGTGATCAGCCTGATCGGTGTCAAGGACATTGTGGTCGTCGACACACCGGACGCCCTGCTCGTCACGACGAGTGCCAATGCTCAGAGGGTCAAGAGCGTTGTCGACGCACTCAAGCTCTCCGGCCGGGACGACGTCCTGTAGCACCCCGCTGAAGGGTCGTCGCCTCCCGAGGAACCGACGACCCTTCTCAGCCCCGGCGCCGAATCCGCGATTCCGTCCACCTCAGCGGCGCCGTCAGGTTCCAGGACTTCGTGCTGCGAATCTCGGCCACGTCTCGTTCGGCGGCGTTCGCCCGGGTCTCGGCAGCAACGGCGCGCTCGATGTTCGCGGCCAGGTCGGCGCGAAGGCGCGAGACCTCCCTCTCGGAATCGTCGAGCTGCGCCTTCAGCCCCGCCGCGTGCTCGGTGACTGAGGTGACCTCGGCGATGGCCGCATCGCGTGCCTCGATGGCCGCATCGCGCGCCGCCAGGATCGAGGCCAGGCTATCGCCGGCCTGGGCGGCCCACATCGCGTGTTCCTCGTCGTCCAGGATCGGGATGAGGTTTTCGAGCGGCTCTTCGAAGTGCTGGATGACGGTCGACTCCTCTCTCGGGGTGTCGTAGCCCAGTGCTTCGAAGACCTCGGGCGTGAAGTGCTCGCCCGTGACCCCGATGTACTCACCGAACGACAGGGCGGTCGTGACCGCAAGCTTGCCCGTTCTCCTCCGAATTGCCTGTTTGACGGCATCCTGGCTCGTGCCAAGCGGGAAGACTCCTGACGGCGCCAGGCTCGCGTTGATGGCCTCTCCGCTTCTCTGGAAGTAGCTGCTGTCAGCCATGGCGCCGAGATAGCGGTCGACGATGGGCCGCCGCTCCTCATAGTGTGACCGGCGGAGCGCGAATGCCCAGGCGTGGTCCATGGGATAGAGGGTGTCGAGTCCGCGGTTCCGTGCAACCCGGGTGTCACCGGTTGCTGAAGCAATCGCGATCCTGCCGAACGGCGTCACGTAGTCCAGAAGAGCAGACAGCGCCTCGGTGTACAGGGGGGAGAGGACATAGTCGTCTTCGAGGAAGACCGCCCATTCGCCAGGCCGCTCGAAAGCGGCAGCCTCGACCGCCGCAAAATGCGCGGCGATGCCGAGGTTGACCGGCTGCGACATGACCGTCGCTTCGGGGAATCTGTCGCGCACGAGTTCCGCGATTTCGCCGGTCCGGTCAACTCGACCGAGGTGCTCGTCCTTGGACCCGCTGTACCCGTCGATCGAAAAGATCATGTCGTCCGGCGAGACCTGAAGCCGCTGCCTGGCGAGAGAATCGAGGAATCGGGAAGTTTCTTCCGGGCGGTTGAAGAGCAGCGTGGCGACTGTGTAACGAAAACGGTCCATGCGTCCATCCTCCCCCGGATGAGTGACAGCCCCCAACCTGGCGTGGGTCCCTCTGGCCACCGTTCACTCCGGGCGCCGTTCCCTCAGGGCGCGGTCTCACTCCGAAGCGTCGGCCGGACCCGCTGCTGTCGGATTTCCGAGCGCGCTGAGCGCCCGGTCCGCCGCGCCCCCGAGGCCGAGGTCGACCGCGAGCTGCCTCGCTGCAGCCAGTTTTTCAATCGGCAGTGGGGTGATGCTCGCCTCGGGGACCTCCAGGTCGAGGGTGCGGACGACGCCGACGACGGTTGGCGCAACTTTCAGGTAGTCGGCGGCGGCGAGAACTTTTGCTCTGACCGACTCAGACATCCCTTCATTGGGTTCAGCGCTTGCCGTGATAATCGCGTCGAGATCGCCGAAGGTCCCGATCAGGCCGGCTGCGGTCTTGTCGCCGACGCCGGCGACGCCCGGCAATCCGTCAGAGGGATCACCGCGAAGGGCGGCGAAGTCGGCGTACTGGGAGGCCTCAACCCCGTACTTATCCCGAACAACGCTCTCGGTGACGACCTCGAGCTTGCTCATTCCGCGCGCGGTATAAATCACACGTATGCCTCTGGCGTCGTCCACAAGCTGGAACAGGTCCCTGTCTCCAGTGACCACGTCGACGGGGCCGGTTGCCTGGGTCGCGAGGCTGCCGATGACGTCGTCGGCTTCGTGCTCGGGTGCGCCGATGACGGCGATCCCGAAGGCGTCGAGGACCTGCCTGATGATCGGGATCTGGGCGAGCAGAAGTTCCGGTGTCTCCTCGACATAGGGTCCGTCTGGCACGACCTCGGCAACGCGGTGCTCCTTGTAGCTGGGAAGGAGGTCGACCCGCCACCCCGGCCTCCAGTCGTCGTCCCAGCACGCGATGAGTTCGGCCGGCTGGTACTCGGTGACCAGTTTCGCAATGAAATCAAGAAGCCCGCGCACGGCGTTGATGGGAGTACCGTCCGGTGTACGGAGGGTGTCAGGCAGTCCGTGGAACGCACGGAAATACAGGGAGGCCGTGTCGAGGAGCATCAATGGTCCGGTCATGAGTCGATTCTGGCACTGGGCGATGCGGGCAGAGGTGATCCGGGCGTCCCTGCGCGACAGTCCCGACGCTGCACATTTGTGCGCATGCGCGCTCATCGGTGCTCATAAGAGCACGACGAACCTCGCACGGGGGGTTCCGTTTAGGCTCACGGGAGCAGCTATGTAACGCTTCTGTTTCGAGAGATGCTCACGGCGTCGTGGGCTGAATACTTTCGGTAACGTGGCGGATACCCGCCCTCGCGAGCCCCGCAGGGCAGCATCCTGGAGGATACATTGACAATCAACACCCGTAAGGCTGCCTTTGTCGGCCTTGCCAGCGCAGGCGTTATCGCCCTGCTTGCCGGCTGTGGTCAGGCGCCCGCCGAGAGCGGCGACTCAAACGAGGCGGCATCCGACTTCCTCCCCTGCATCGTTTCTGACGCAGGGGGATTCGACGACAAGTCCTTCAACCAGTCCAGCTATGAGGGCATGGTCGAGGCGGCTGACGAGCTCGGCGTCGAAATCAAAGAGGTCGAGAGCGATACCGAAGATGACTACGCTCCGAACATCACCAGCCTCGTCGACCAGGGCTGCGACCTGATTGCGACCATCGGCTTCGCCCTCGCCGACGCGACGAAGGCCGCTGCCGAGGAAAACCCCGACGTCAACTTCATCATGCTCGATGACAACTCGATCGAGGCTGACAACGTCAAGCCGATCATCTACGACACGGCCGAGGCGGCATTCCTCGCCGGCTACGCGGCGGCGGACTACTCCAAGACCGGCGTCGTCGGTACCTTCGGTGGAATGCAGTTCCCGACGGTCACCATCTTCATGGATGGCTTCGCCGAGGGTGTTGAGTACTACAACCAGCAGAAGGGGACCGACGTCAAGGTTGTCGGCTGGGATGTCGAAAGCCAGACCGGTTCGTTCACCGGCGGCTTCGAGGCCAATGACACAGCCAAGCAGCTGGCGACGACGCTCATCGGGCAGGACGCAGACGTTCTGCTTCCGGTCGGTGGACCGATCTTCCTCAGCGCCATCGAGGCAATCAACGACTCGGGCAAGGATGTCGCGATGATCGGTGTCGACGCTGACCTCTACGAAACCGCTGATTCGGGCAACGAGCTCTTCCTGACCTCGATCCTCAAGCAGATGAAGTCCGGCGTCAACGACGTCGTCCTCGAAGCGGGCGACGACGCGTTCGACGCGACCCCGTACGTCGGGACGCTTGAGAACGACGGAGTTGGCATCGCGCCGTTCCACGACTTCGAGGGCAAGGTCAACGACACGCTGCAGGCTGAGCTCGACGAGATCAAGGCAGGCATCATCGACGGGTCCATCGAGGTCAACTCGCCGTCGTCACCTGCGGCTGAGTAGTAATTCGGCTCAACCCACTCCCAGCGCGGGGGGATCGGCTTCGGCTGGTCTCCCCGCTCTGCATGAACGTAGGATTCACCCATGAAGCTCGAACTGCGCGGCATCACGAAGAGGTTCGGTTCTCTCGTTGCCAACGACCACATCGACCTGGTCATCCAGCCGGGAGAAATCCACTGTCTCCTCGGCGAAAACGGAGCCGGCAAATCCACGCTCATGAACGTGCTTTACGGGCTCTACCAGGCCGAGGAAGGTCATGTGCTTCTCGACGACGTCGTCCAGCACTTCCAGGGCCCCGGTGACGCCATGCGCGCCGGCATCGGCATGGTGCACCAGCACTTCATGCTCATCCCCGTTTTCACCGTCGCCGAGAACGTCATGCTCGGACACGAGCAGACCGGCTTCGCCGGAAAACTGGACCTCGACGCCGCCCGCGCAAAGGTGCGCGAAATCTCCGCGAGGTTCGGGTTCCACGTCGACCCCGACGCGCTCGTCGGCGACCTTCCCGTCGGTGTGCAGCAGCGCGTCGAGATCATCAAAGCGCTGTCCCGTGATGCGAAGGTGCTCGTCTTCGACGAGCCGACGGCTGTGCTCACCCCACAGGAGACCGACGAGCTCATGGGCATTATGCGCCAGCTCAAGGGCGACGGCACCTCGATCGTCTTCATCACCCACAAACTGCGAGAGGTGCGGGAGGTCGCTGACCGGATCACCGTCATCCGCCACGGAAAAGTGGTCGGCGAAGCGTCGCCAACGGCATCAAACTCCGAACTTGCGGCGCTCATGGTCGGCCGTGCCGTTGAGCTGACCGTGCACAAGGAACCCGCGCACCCGGGAGCGGCGAGCCTCGTCGTCGAGAACCTCGATGTGATCGACCCGCAGGGGCTCAAGGTCGTCAACAACGTCAGTTTCGATGTGCACGCCGGCGAAATTCTTGCGATCGCAGGGGTTCAGGGCAACGGCCAGACCGAACTCACCGAGGCGATTCTGGGTCTGCAACCGCGCGTCACAGGCAGCATCACCCTCAACGGCGAAAAGCTCACCGGGCTCAGCGTCCGGAAAATCCTCAACGCCGGCGTCGGGTTCGTTCCTGAGGACCGCACCGAAGACGGGCTCGTCGGTGAATTCACGATCGCCGAGAACCTCATGCTCGACCGTGCAGACTCTGCGCCCTTCGTTCGGAGAGGCAACCTCCAGCTCGGTTACCTCGCCGAATTCGCGCGTGAGAAAAAGGACGAGTTCGATATTCGCGCCGAGTCCATCACCACGCACGCTGGCAGGCTCTCCGGCGGTAACCAGCAGAAGGTTGTGCTCGCACGCGAACTCAGCCGTGACCTCAAACTCTTCGTTGCCTCGCAACCCACGCGGGGAATCGACGTCGGATCCATCGAATTCGTGCACAAGCGAATGGTGGAGACTCGCGATGCCGGCATCCCGGTCATCGTTGTATCAACGGAGCTCGACGAGGTCGTCGCTCTGGCAGACAGGATTGCAGTGATGTACAGAGGTTCCATAGTCGGCATCGTCCCCGGTGACACCCCGCGGGACGTACTCGGCCTCATGATGGCGGGCGAAACCCCGGCTGGAGTTGCCGCGTGAGCGAGACCACCGCACCAACCGCGCCGGGTGACAACACCCCCCAGCGGTCGGTCAGGCCCGACGCGCCGCGCGCGAATCAGGTCCTCAACGACATCCTCAACGGCAACGTCGTCATCTCGATCCTCGCCGTTCTCTTCGCCCTGATCATCGGCGCCGTGCTCATCGCCGTCACCAACGAAGACGTGCAGGAGGCGGCAGGTTACTTCTTCGCCGCACCGGGCGACACGTTCGCGGCGATCTGGAACGCGGTGTCCGGCGCGTACGGCGCGCTCTTCCAGGGCTCGATCTACAACTTCCGACGTGACTCCTTCCTCGACGGCATCAAGCCGTTCACCGAGACGCTGACCTTCGCAACGCCTCTGATCGTTGCGGCGCTCGGTATCGGGATTGCCTTCCGTGTCGGCCTGTTCAACATCGGCGGACGCGGGCAGATGCTCATCGCCGCCGCGTGCGCCGGCTGGGTCGGCTTCTCCTTCGAGCTGCCGTGGGGCGTGCACCTCGCGATCGCGGTGATCGCCGGTATCGTCGGTGGTGCGCTGTGGGGAGGGCTCGTCGGTCTGCTCAAAGCCCGCACCGGTGCCCACGAGGTGATCCTCACGATCATGCTCAACTACGTGGCCTTCTACCTGATCTCGTGGATGCTCCGGACCCCCGGCCTGCTCCAGGCACCCGATTCGGTCAACCCGAAATCTCCCGCGATGCTCGAGACCGCGATCTTTCCCGAGCTCCTCGGCCCGCGCTACAACCTCCACGTCGGATTCCTCCTCGTCATCGCGGCGACGATCTTCGCGTGGTGGCTGCTCAACCGGTCGAGTCTCGGGTTCCAGTTCCGTGCCGTCGGTGAGAACCCGAACGCCGCGCGCGTCGCGGGTATCAACGTCAAGAACACCTACGTCCAGGCGATGCTCATCTCCGGTGGGCTCGTCGGTCTCGCCGGTGTGATGCAGGTGCTCGGAACCGTGACAACGGGCTTCTCGGCCGGTATCGACGCCGGGATCGGTTTCGACGCGATCACTGTTGCGCTTCTCGGTCGAAGCCGCCCGCTGGGGATCTTCGCCGCCGGTGTTCTCTTCGGAGCGTTCAAGGCCGGAGGGTTCGCGATGCAGGCGGCCGAAGGCATCCCGATCGACATCGTCACCGTCGTGCAATCTCTCATCGTGCTGTTCATTGCCGCACCACCGCTGATCCGCGCCGTGTTCTTCCTGCCGAAGCAGGGCGCACCGAAGCGACTGAAGCTCAACGTTTCACAGGAGGTGGCGGCGAAGTGACAACGACAACCGCTGAAGAATCCGTCTCCGCCAGCCTCGAGACGGCGACCATTAAGAGCTGGAAGACGCCGATCGCGTACGCGATCTTCACCCTCATCGCCATTCTCCTGTTCGTGGTCAACGGTCGCGACGGCACCAGCCGTTTCCGCCTGTCGAGCGATGCAGATGTCATCCAGCTGCCGGTGATCGACGCACCGACACGACTGACCTGCGTTGTGGTTGTGGTCCTGCTCCTCGCGATCACGGCATACGCCACCTGGCTGTCGAGCCAGGCCAAACGCGTGCCGCTGTGGCTCACGATCGTCTTCGCCGCCGCGCTCATGTGGGCGTTCCTCACCTGGGCCGCTGCCGGCGAGACCATCCCGATTACGGGCCTGCTGCTCGGAACCGTTGCTCTCAGCGCCCCGCTCATCTTCGGTGCTCTCGGCGGCGTGATCTCCGAGCGTGTCGGTGTCGTCAACGTCGCCATCGAGGGCCAGCTCCTTGCCGGCGCTTTCCTCTCCGCGTTCGTGGCATCCGTCACGGGCAATCCGTGGGTCGGGCTGATCGCCGCGATGGTGGCGGGCGTGCTCGTGAGCTTCCTGCTCGCGGCGTTCAGCATCAAGTACATCGTGGATCAGGTCATCGTCGGTGTTGTGCTCAACGTGCTCGTCGCCGGGCTCACAAGCTTCCTCTACTCGACGGTGCTCACGAGCAACACCCCGCTGTTCAACTCGCCGCCGCGGTTCCCGCGCATCAGCATCCCGTTGCTCAGCGAGATCCCGATCCTCGGTCCAGTGCTGTTTCGCCAGACGGTCATCATCTACTTCATGTACATCGCCGTCTTCGTCGTCTGGTGGGCCCTCTTCCACACGAAGTGGGGCCTCCGGCTCCGGGCCGTCGGTGAGCACCCGCAGGCCGCAGACACCGTCGGCATCAAGGTCAACGCCACCCGGTTCTGGAATGTCGCACTCGCCGGTGCGATCGCCGGATTCGGCGGCGCATATTTCACCCTCGGCAGCGTCGGCGGATTCACCAAGGAAATGACGGCCGGCGCGGGCTTCATCGCACTCGCTGCGGTGATCTTCGGCCACTGGCACCCCATCCGTGCGACACTCGCCGCACTGCTGTTCGGGTTCGCCACGAACCTGCAGAACGTGCTCGGTGCCATCGGCTCCGGCGTGCCGAGCGAGTTCCTCCTCATGCTCCCGTACGTCGTGACCATCTTCGCCGTCGCCGGCCTGGTTGGGCACGCACGCGGGCCAGCAGCATCCGGCAAACCATACGTAAAGGCGTAACCGTGACAGATTCAATTGACTGGGGTGCGTTGCGCGAAGCTGCGACGGATGCCATGACCCGTGCCTACGTCCCGTACTCGAAGTTCCCGGTCGGCGTCGCCGCGATTGTCACTGACGGTCGTGTCGTCACCGGGTGCAACGTCGAGAACGCCAGCTACGGCCTCACCCTCTGTGCCGAGTGCGCACTCGTCTCGATGCTTCACCTCACCGGTGGCGGCCAGCTCGTCGCGTTCACGTGCGTCGACGGCGAGGGGAACACGCTGATGCCGTGTGGCCGCTGCCGCCAGTTGCTCTTCGAGCACGCTGTTCCAGGGATGCTCCTCGAAACCGTTTCCGGCATCCGAACCATTGATGAAGTACTGCCTGACGCCTTCGGCCCGCGCACACTGAACGAGTACGCGGGAGAAACGCGCAATGACTGAAGCACCACTCGAAGCATTCGACGCTGTCGACCTCATCCGCACCAAGCGTGACAAGGGTGAACTGTCGACGGATGAGATCAACTGGCTGATCGACGCCTACACGCGTGAGTACGTCGGTAACGAACAGATGGCCGCGCTGGCCATGGCGATCCTGCTCAACGGGATGAGCCGCCGCGAGATCCGTGACCTGACCCTCGCGATGATCGCGTCTGGCGAGACCATGGACTTCTCCGGCCTCGGCAAGACCACCGTCGACAAGCACTCCACCGGCGGGGTCGGCGACAAGATTACGCTTCCCCTCATGCCGCTCGTTGCGTCGTTCGGCGTCGCGGTTCCACAGCTCTCCGGGCGCGGCCTTGGCCACACGGGTGGGACGCTCGACAAGCTCGAGTCGATCCCCGGCTGGCGGGCAGACCTCTCCAACGAGGAGATGTTCAGCATCCTCCGCGATGTCGGAGGCGTGATCTGCGCCGCTGGCAAGGGACTCGCTCCCGCAGACAAGCGGCTCTACGCGCTGCGGGACATCACGGGCACGGTTGAGGCGATCCCGCTCATCGCGTCGAGCATCATGTCGAAAAAGATCGCCGAGGGGACAAGCGCCCTCGTCCTCGACGTGAAGTTCGGCTCAGGCGCGTTCATGCGGGACTACGACAAGGCGGAGGAGCTCGCCCGCACCATGGTGTCGCTCGGCCAGGACGCCGGAGTGAAGACCTCTGCACTGCTCACCAACATGAGTGTGCCGCTGGGGCTCGCGATCGGAAACGCCAACGAGGTGCGCGAATCTGTTGAGGTGCTTGCGGGCGGCGGTCCGGCCGACATCGTCGAACTCACTGTCGCGCTCGCTCGCGAAATGCTCACGCTCGCCGGCCAGCCCGATGCCGACGTCGAGGAGGCGCTCAAGGACGGTCGAGCGATGGACACCTGGCGCCGGTCGATCATTGCCCAGGGCGGTGACCCGGATGCCGCGCTGCCGGTTGCACGTGAGACGCACACGGTGACGGCCGAAGCCGACGGCATCCTGATCCGCCAGGAGGCGCTGCCGTTCGGGATTGCCGCGTGGCGCCTCGGGGCAGGCCGTGCTCGTGCCCAGGACCCGGTGCTGCACGCCTCGGGCATCGACCTGCACGCCAAACCCGGAGACGTGGTTCGCGCGGGCGACCCGCTGTTCACGCTCTCAGCCGATGACGCTGGCCGGTTCCCGCGGGCGCTCGAAGCGCTCGAGGGTGCGTTCGAGCTGGCGGCACCGACGACGGCGTTCACGCCGGAGCCGCTGGTACGCGCCAGGATCGAGTGATCCGGGCGCGTGCCAGCGCGCGTCGCGAGGGTTCTAGCGGTGCGCGGCCTGCGCGCGGAGCTCGGGGATGAGCTTCTCGACGTACGCGGCGGTCTCTTCCCAGCCCTCGACAGCGTGGGTGCGAACACCGAGGGCCTTGACCGGGTAGTCGTTGCCGTTCTCGTCGAGCCGGTCGCCAATGAACAGCATGTCGTCGAGTGGGATGCCGGTGAGCTCGGCGAGTTTCTTCATGCCGTAGGCCTTGTCGATGCCCTGACGGGTGATGTCGACGGAGGTTGAACCGCCGGAACGGACTTCGAGGTCCGGCAGGTCCTGCTGGACCGCTTCGCGGAGTGTGTTCTTCTTCTCACCGGTGGGATCCCAGGCCTGCTTGGCCGCGACCGGCGCTGCCTGGCCCAGGGCGGAGAAGGTGATCTGCGACCCACGGTCTTCGAGGATCGGGCCCCAGGTGTCGCTTTCCCAGTAGCCGAGCTCCCTGGCGCGGGTCTCAACAGCCGCGAGTGCGCGGGCTTTCTGGTCTTCCGTCAGGTTCTCGGCGTAGATCTGCTTCCACAGTTCGCCCTCGTTGCGGTAGTACTGGGTGCCGCAGGTTGGCATGAGGTGCAACCGCTCGAGGTGGCTGGAACTCGGGTCGGGAAGGTTGTCGATGGCCTGCATCTTGAACTGCGAGAACTGTCCGCCGGAGATGATGCACACCTCGACGACCTCGAGCAGTTCACTGAGCAGTTGGGACATGCGGGGGTCCATCGGGGACTTCGATGGAGCAAGGGTGTCATCGAGGTCGAATGCCACGAGGGTTGTCTTTGTCATGAGCCGAGAGTCCTTATACACAGAAAAAATGCCCCGCAATCAGGGCCAGTCCCGCTAAGACTACCAAGAACCCCGGAGCGTCGCCCCGAACGCGTTACGCCGGATCGCCGATGCGCTCGAGGGCATCCACGATCAGGTCCCAGAACTTCGCCGTGTCGAGGCCCATCGCTGCCTGTGTCGTACAGCCAGCGGGGGCAGGCGCCCTGACGTCGGCGACCGTCATCCCGAGGGTGAGTGTCCCCGTCAATTCAACGTCGAGGGGCACCTTCTGTACGGTCATGACGCTGGGGTCGATGACGAAGGCAACGGCGCACGGATCGTGGACAGGGGGAGCGTCGAACCCCTGCACCTCGCGGTAGGTCCGACGGAAGAATTCGATGAGTTCGCCGACGAACCGGGCCGGGGCGGTGCCAACGTCGGCGATTCTCCGGCAGACAGCGTCTGTCGCGAGCGCCTGGTGGGTGAGGTTGAGGCCGACCATCGTCAGCGGCCAGCTCTCGTGAAAGACGATGTGGGCGGCCTCAGGGTCAATGCCGATGTTGAACTCCGCGGTCGCTGACCAGTTGCCTGTCCCGACGCCGCCTCCCATGAGCACGACCTCCCTGACCCTGTCGACGATCCGTGGCTCCTTCCGAGCGGCCATCGCGATGTTGGTGAGCGCCCCCGTTGGAACCAGCGTGACGGTGCCGGGCTCGTGCGCCATCACCGTGTCGATGATGAGGTCGACGGCGTGCCGCGGATCGAGTGTGAGCTCGGGTTCCGGCAGTCGGGGACCGTCAAGGCCGGACTCGCCGTGGATCGCCTGGGCCGTCTGAACCGGTCGCACGAGCGGGTGTGAGCATCCCGCCGCGAACGGCACCCCGGTGATTCCGACGACGCGAGCGACGGACAACGCATTGCGGGTGACTTTCTCGAGCGTCTGGTTGCCCGCCACGGTCGTGACCGCCAGGAGGTCGATCTCGGGATTCCCGTGGGCCAGCATCAGTGCGATCGCGTCGTCGTGGCCGGGATCACAGTCCAGGATGATCTTGGTTGGCATCCTCCCAGACTAGGCGGGGTGCACCGGGCGGCACTCGTGCAATCCGGGAGCCGGACGGACCGTGTGCCTGGCCCGCGTGCGCGGTAGTCTTGGCGAGTGAATTCAGCGAACGAGTACCAGCTGCCCCGCGGCATCGACATCGCGAGCCTCCCGAAGGTCTCGCTCCACGATCACCTCGACGGAGGCGTGCGCCCTCAGACGATCATCGAACTCGCTGATGCCATCGGCTACGACGTTCCCGAGTCCGACCCTGACAGGCTCGCTGACTGGTTCCTCACCCAGTGCGACGCCGGCAACCTCGTCGACTACCTGAAGACGTTCGACCTCTCCACAGCCGTCATGCAGACGAAGGAGGGGCTCACCCGCATCGCTCGCGAGTTCGTGGAGGACCTCGTTCTCGACGGCGTGGTCTACGGCGAGGTCCGCTGGGCACCCGAGCAGCACCTCGGCCGCGGTCTCTCCCTCGACGAAACGGTCGAAGCGGTGCAGGACGGGATCGAACAGGCCATCGATGACGCCGAGCGGGCCGGAAGCAGCATCCTCGTCGGCCAGCTCATCACCGCCATGCGTCACGCTGACCGGTCCCTCGAAATCGCCGAACTCGCCGTCCGCCACCGCGACCGTGGGGTTGTCGGGTTCGATATCGCCGGCGCAGAGGCGGGATTCCCGGCCAGCCGCCACCGGCTCGCCTTCGACTACCTCGCAACCGAGCACATGCCCGTCACGGTCCACGCCGGCGAAGCCGACGGGATCGACTCCATCAACAGCGCACTCTTCGATGGCCGGGCGCTCCGGCTCGGACACGGCGTCCGACTCGCCGAGGATGTCACCGTCGAGCGGAGCGACGATGACGGCATCTACGTCTCGCTCGGACCTGTCGCCCAGTGGGTCAAGGACCGTGAGATCGCGCTCGAGCTCAGCCCGTCGTCCAACCTCCAGACCGGGGCGATCGCCCAGTGGGGGACCGACCTCGTCGACCACCCGTTCGACCTGCTCTACCAGCTCGGTTTCAAGAACACGATCAACGTCGACAACCGCACGATGAGCGGCACCAGCCTCACCCGCGAGATGGGTCTCCTGGCGGATGCCTTCGCGTACGACCTCGATGACCTCGAAGTGTTCCAGCAGAACGCCGCATCTGCGGCCTTCCTCCCGCTGGAAGACCGGGAGGAACTCGCCGAGGTCATCGCAGCCGGATTCGACGCCGCACGCGGCTGAATGAAGATCTGACACACCGGAAACGAACCTGAAACCTCCACGTTCAGGTTGTGCGGGTAGCCTGAGATCGATTCCGATCGACTTTCACCGCGAACGAACGAGCCAACGATGACACTGCCCCCTCTGCCTGACTCAGCGGTCGAACTCGGCCGGGTCGCCCGCGACTGGCGCGAGGCCATCCGTCTCGCCGGCGATGCCCTCGTGAAGAGCGGGGTCACCACACCCGGCTACACCGACCGCATGATCGATGTGATCGAGGAGTTCGGGGCATACATCGTCATCGCGCCGGGCCTCGCGCTCGCGCATGCACGGCCAGGCGACGACGTTCGTCGCGAGGGCATCGCCGTTGTCACCCTCGCTGAGCCCGTCGCTTTCGGGCACCCACACAACGATCCGGTGAACGTCATCCTCGGCCTTGCCGTGACAACTCCGGAAAGCCACGTGACGAGTGTCGCAGCGCTCGCCAACGTCTTCAACGACGCGGCGGCGATTCCCGCCGTCGCCGCCGCAACCACGCCAGACGCCGTGCGCGCGGTTCTCGGAGCCACCCAGGAGGAAGCCGCATGAAAATTGTCGCGATCTGTGGAGCCGGCGTCGGAACGTCCGGCATCCTGAAAGTCAACGCTGAGCGGGTTCTGGAGCGACTCGGCATCGACGCGGATGTCACGGCATCCGACATTGCGAGCATCGCGACGTCAGCAGCGACGGCGCAGGTGATTCTCACGTCGCCGGAACTGGTCGAGCACATCGGCAAGACCTTCGCCGACATCGTCGTCATCGAGAACTACTTCGATCTCGAGGAGCTCGAGCAGAAGCTCGACAAGGCGCTCGGTTAGAGCGCCCTGTCGAGCAGCGCCCGTTCTCAGGCCGTGGCGCGGCTGGCGACCTCGGCCAGGTCTGCCTTGATCGCCGCGAGGACGCCGGATGCCTCTGACCGCTTCGAGTTCGGACGTTTCACGTCCAGGTAGAACTTGATCTTCGGTTCGGTGCCGCTCGGCCTGGCCATCACCCGTGACCCGTCAGCGAGCACGAACCTGAGCGCGTCGGTCGCGGGCAGTCGGCCGAACCCGGTGATGAGGTCATCGATCTCGTCCACTTTCACGCCGCCGAGTTGCTGGAGCGGTTCTGCCCTGAGGTAGGCCATGATTTTCGAGATGTCCCCGAGGTCGGTGACTCGCAGCGACAGCTGGTCACTCGCGAAGTAACCGAACTTCTCGGCGAAGTTGTCGAGCATGCCGGCGATGGTTCCACCGGCCGCCTTCGCCTCGCTCGCCAGTGCCAGGAAATCGATCGCGGCAGAGATGCCGTCCTTGTCGCGCACCGTTTCCGGGTTGACGAGGTACCCGAGGGCTTCCTCGTAGCCAAAGATGAGGTTGGGCACGCGAGACACCCACTTGAATCCGGTGAGGGTTTCAGAGAACTCGAGCCCGTACTCGCGGGCAACGACACCGAGGGCGGGGGAGGAGACGATCGAGCAGGCCAGTGCGCCATCGTTCGTTCCTGTGGCAGCGTTCTGCCGTGCGGCACGCCAGCCGAGCAGCCAGCCGACCTCGTTGCCCGAGAGCTGGCGGTAGCCCTCTTCCCGCGAGGCGTCGGGGATCGCGATCGAGAGCCGGTCGGCGTCGGGGTCGTTGGCGACGATGAGTTCAGCACCGACTTCGCGGGCTTTGGCGTATGCGAGGTCGAGCGCGCCGGGTTCCTCCGGGTTGGGGAACGAGACCGTGGGGAACGCTGCGTCGGGGAACTGCTGCTCGGCGACAGGAATCGCGGGTGCCAGCCCCGCCTTGTCGGCGACCCGGGAGAACGTCTCCCAGCCGACGCCGTGCATCGCCGTGTAGACAACGGTGAGTTCGACCGGTGCGGTTGTCATGACCCGCGCCGTTGCGTCGACATAAGCATCGAGCAGATCCTCGCCGGCGGTTTCGAATGAGTCGCTGCGAGGCAGTTCGAGCACGTTCTGTTCGGCCGCGACGCGAGCGATGTGGCCTGCGATCTCGGCGTCGGTCGGCGAGACGATCTGGGATCCGTCGTTGTCCCGGCCGAGGTAGACCTTGTAGCCGTTGTCTGCCGGCGGGTTGTGGCTTGCCGTGACCATGACACCGGCCGACACATCCAGGTGCCGAACGGCGAAGGCGAGGACCGGGGTGGGTAGAAGCCGCGGAAGAAGAACGGCACGAACGCCAGCGCCCGCCATAATTTCGGCGGTGTCGCGAGCGAAGACCGCTGAGTTCTTGCGTCCGTCGTAGCCGATCACGATGCTCGGCTGTGACTCGCGCTCGAGGAGGAACGCGGCGAGGCCGGCGGCGGCCTGCGAGACGAGGACGCGGTTCATCCGGGCGGAACCGGCCTCGATCCGGCCGCGGAGCCCAGCGGTACCGAAGGCGAGCCTCGTGTCGAACCGGCTGTGCAGGTCGGCGATCGCCTCGGCAGAGCCCGCGTCGGCCGCGTCGAGCAGTGCCTCGAGCTCCGCGCGGGTCTCGGTGTCGGGGTCCTGATCGAGCCAGGCACGCGCGGACCGGAAGACGTCCTCGTCCTGTGTGCCAGCGGCATCCGTCGTCTGGATGTCGGCCATCAGATCGCCGCCACGATCCTGGCGAGGAGGCCCGAGATGCGGGTCTCGGCGTTGCGGCCGGCCTCGATGACCTCTTCGTGGCTGAGCGGAGTCTTCTGGATGCCTGCCGCGAGGTTGGTGATGAGCGACATGCCGAGAATTTCAAGGCCGACCTGGCGAGCGGCGATTGCCTCGAGGGCGGTCGACATGCCGACGATGTGGCCGCCGATCGCCTTCGCCATCTGGACCTCAGCCGGGGTCTCGTAGTGCGGGCCGCGGAACTGGCAGTAGACGCCCTCATCGAGGTCGGCGTCGATGGTGCGTGCCAGGTCGCGGAGACCCGAGGAGTACAGGTCGGTGAGGTCGACGAAGGTCGCACCTTCGAGCGGCGAGTCGGCCGTGAGGTTGATGTGGTCGCTGATCAGTACGGGGGTGCCCGGTGTCCAGGTCTCCTTGATGCCGCCGGCGCCGTTGGTGAGGATCATGGTGGTCACGCCGGTCGCCGCTGCGGTGCGGACGCTGTGCACGACCCGGCGAACGCCGTGGCCCTCGTAGTAATGGGTGCGTGCGCCGATGACGAGGGCGCGTTTCCCGTTCTCGAGCAGGATTGAGCGGAGCGTGCCGACGTGGCCGTCGAGCGCCGGCTTTGAGAAGCCGGTGATCTCGTCGGCGGGGATGGTCGCTACCGTCTCGCCGAGCAGATCAGCGGCCCTGCCCCAGCCGGAGCCGAGGGTCAGGGCGATGTCGTGCTGGGGGACGCCTGTCGCCACGGCGATTTCCGCGGCGGCCGTTGCGGCGACGTCGAAGGGGTTCGCGCTCGGGTCGTCGAGCGGGTTCAAGAATTCTGACATTCCGCCATCCTATTCGCCGGGGCCTGCGCCGTCCCGCATCCGAAGGGTGCCGCCCGGCGCCGCGCGGATGAGCAGCGACCGGAGGAACTCCGCCGCGCGGCGCCGTGCAGGTTTTGGCTGGCCCCTCTCACCTGAGAGAATGGAGCAATGACCTACGAGTTCGAGCGCAAACAACGGATCGCTGTACTCGGAGGAGGGCCAGGCGGGTACGACGCCGCAATGGCCGGAGCCCAGCTTGGCGCCGACGTGACGCTGATTGAGCGCACCGGCGTCGGCGGCGCAGCGGTGATCACCGACGTCGTGCCATCGAAGAGCCTCATCGCGACCGCAGAGGCGACCAACGCCGTCCGCAGCGCGAGCGACCTCGGCGTGCAGTTCTTCAGCAGGAACGACGCCGGCAAGGCTGTGAAGCCCGAGGTGACGGTGAACCTCGCTGCGGTGAACAAGCGCCTGTTGAGCCTCTCCCGCCAGCAGTCGGAAGACATGCGCGCCAACCTTGAGCAGGCCGGCGTGCGCATCGTGCAGGGTGACGGCCGACTCGACGGTCGGGACGCCATCATCGTCTCGACGGAGGGCGGCGGCCGCGGCACCGACTTCGACCGGATCGAAGCCGACACCATCGTCGTCTCCGTCGGCGGAAGCCCCCGCCAGTTGCCGTCGGCGATGCCGGACGGCGAGCGCATCCTCAGCTGGACCCAGCTCTACAATCTCAAGGCGTCCCCCGAGCACCTCATCGTTGTCGGCTCAGGGGTCACCGGCGCCGAGTTCGCGTCGGCATACCGGGCGCTCGGCTCCGAAGTCACCCTTATCTCCAGCCGCGACCAGGTGCTCCCTGGTGAAGATGTCGATGCGGCCGCCGTGATCGAGAAGGTGTTCAAGCGCAACGGAATGACGGTGCTCAACAAGTCGCGGGCGGAGAGTGTCGTCCGCACCGAGAACGGTGTGGTCGCGACCCTCTCCGACGGGCGCACCGTCGAGGGAAGCCACTGCCTCATGGCCGTCGGCGCGATCCCCAATACGGCGGGTATCGGCCTCGAAGAGGCCGGCGTGCAAATGAACGAGGCCGGCTACATCCGGGTCAACCGGGTCGCCCGAACGAGCGTTCCGAACATCTACGCTGCCGGTGACTGCACCAACTTCATGCCGCTGGCATCCGTCGCTTCCATGCAGGGCCGCGCGGCGATCTTCCACGCCATGGGTGACGCTGTGAACCCCACCGAGCTGCGCAACGTCGCCGCGAACATCTTCACCCAGCCCGAGATCGCCACGGTCGGCTGGACCCAGAAGCAGATCGAAGAGGGCCTCGCCCAGGGCGAGATCTACAAACTGCCGCTGTCACGGAACCCGCGCGCGAAGATGCAGGGCATCAAGGACGGCTTCGTCAAGCTGTTCGCGCGCACCGGGAGTGGCACGGTCATCGGCGGCGTTATCGTTGCGCCGAACGCGAGCGAGTTGATCTTCCCGCTCGCTATCGCCGTGGAGCACAGGCTCAATGTCGATGAGATCGCGCGTGCGTTCGCCGTGTACCCGTCGCTGTCCGGCAGCATCACGGACGCAGCGAAGGCAATGCACATCGTCCACTAGGGCGTCCCGGTCACAAAGGCCCAGCGGGTCTCGGCAAACGGATGCCGTCACGCACGACGTGCGTGACGGCATCCGTTTTCGTCGTCCTGCCGAAGGGCTGCGCGGAATGAACCTACGCGTCGGAGATCGTGAGGAGCTGGTGGCCGCTCGACACCGTCGTGCCGACGGCCGCACTGATGTCGCCGATCGTCCCGTCCTTGTGGGCGGTGATGGGCTGCTCCATCTTCATCGCCTCGAGGACGACGACGAGGTCGCCCTTCACGACGCGCTGACCGGCTTCGACCGCCAGCTTGATGATCGTTGCCTGCATCGGTGATGCGACCGAGTCGCCGGTCGCGGAGCTCACGGTGCCGGCACCGGAGTTGCGGCGGGGAGCGCTGGTGAGCCGACGGCTGGTTCCCGAAGCGGGGATGAGACTCGTGGGCAGGCTCACCTCGATGCGCTTGCCCTCGACCTCGACGACGACGTTGTGGCGCGTGGCCGACGGGCGTGAGGCGTCGAGTTCGCCGTTCCATGGCTCGATGTCGTTGACGAACTCGGTCTCGATCCAGCGGGTGTACACGCCGAAGGTGCCGTCCTCCGCGGTGAACGCGGGGTCGCGGACGATCTTCCGGTGGAACGGGATGACTGTCGGCAGCCCGGAGACCTCGAACTCGTCAAGCGCACGGCGTGACCGCTCAAGCGCCTCGGTGCGGTCCTTGCCCGTGACGATGATCTTGCCGAGGAGCGAGTCGAACGCGCCCGAGATCTCGTCTCCGGCCGTGACGCCTGAGTCGAGGCGGATGCCGGGGCCGCCGAAGGTCTTGAAGACGTGGATAGGGCCCGGCTGAGGGAGGAACCCGCGACCGGGGTCTTCACCGTTGATGCGGAACTCGATCGAGTGCCCGAGCGGCTGGGGGTCGTCGTAGTCGAGGATGCCACCCTCCGCCAGACGGAACTGCTCGCGGACCAGGTCGATGCCCGTGATCTCCTCTGAGACGGGGTGCTCGACCTGAAGTCGGGTGTTCACCTCGAGGAACGACACAGTGCCGTCCTTGCCGATGAGGAACTCGCAGGTTCCCGCTCCGACGTAGCCGACCTCTTTGAGGATGGCCTTGGACGCGCTGTACAGCAGGTCGTTCTGCTCATCGCTCAGGAACGGGGCAGGTGCTTCCTCGACGAGCTTCTGGTGCCTGCGCTGCAGTGAGCAGTCGCGGGTCGAAACGACGACGACGTTGCCGTCGACGTCTGCGAGGCACTGGGTCTCGACGTGGCGCGGCTGGTCGAGGTATTTCTCGACGAAGCACTCGCCCCTGCCGAACGCGGAGATCGCCTCACGGGTCGCCGAGTCGAACGCCTCGGCCACTTCGGAGAGTTCGCGGGCGACCTTGAGTCCGCGACCGCCGCCGCCGAACGCGGCCTTGATCGCGACAGGGAGGCCGTGCTCTTCGACGAACGCGAGCACCTCGTCTGCGCCAGAGACCGGGTTGAGTGTGCCCGGCGCGAGCGGGGCACCGACCTTCTGGGCGACGTGCCGAGCCGACACCTTGTCGCCGAGCTGCTCGATGGCCTCGGGTGACGGACCGATCCAGGTGATACCCGCACCGATCACCGCGCGGGCGAAGTCTGCGTTCTCGGCGAGGAAGCCGTAGCCGGGGTGGATCGCGTCGGCGCCAGAGCGGCGAGCGATCGACAGGATCTTGTCGATGACGAGGTAGG
Organism: Mycetocola sp. Y444; assembly: GCF_059445295.1. Taxonomy (NCBI): domain Bacteria; kingdom Bacillati; phylum Actinomycetota; class Actinomycetes; order Micrococcales; family Microbacteriaceae; genus Mycetocola; species Mycetocola sp. Y444. The sequence continues at coordinate 638,885 of NZ_JCAIUB010000002.1, forward strand.
TTTCCGCGCTCGTCGTGCCGTCGAGGGCGTATGCCTCATCGGCGAGGGTGACGTGGAGGGCGTCGCGGTCCTGGTCGGCGTACACCGCCACCGAGCCGATTCCGCTGTCGCGCGCTGCGCGAATCACTCGAACGGCGATTTCGCCCCTGTTGGCAATGAGAACCTTCGTAATACGCGACACAGTTCCCTAGCCTAAGTGCGAACCGCCCAGGTGATTTGGTTGGTGCACACAAAAATGCACCGAGAAGCACTGGCGATGCCTACAAAAGCAGGGATTCCTACAAAGGTCCGCGGATGTCGTGAGCGGCGGATGCCTACAGCGCGCCGCTTCGGTTCCACAGCGACGTCCAGTCGTGGCCGAGTTCACGCACCAGACGTCGCAGAGTGGGCAGTGAGAGGCCGACGACCGTCGAGGGATCGCCGGAGATGTGAGCGATGAACGCGGCGCCGAGGCTGTCGATCGTGAACGCGCCGGCGACGAAGAGCGGTTCTCCGGTGGCGATGTACGCCTCGAGCTCCTCGTCGGTGATGTCGGAGGCGAACGTGACATCCGCGTGCGCAACGGCTCCAACACCGCGCGGCTCGGCACCAGGGCGCTGTTCGATCAGCCAGTGTCCCGAGTGCAGCCGCCCTGTCGCTCCGCGCTGGTTGCGCCACCGCTCGAGTGCAACCTCGGGGGTATGAGGTTTGCCGTAGATGACGTCGTCGACGACAAAGACTGAGTCTCCGCCGAGGATGAGGCCGTCGAACTCCGGGTTGAGCGCGGCAACTGCCTCGGCCTTGGCCCTGGCGAGGAGTTGCACCGTGTCCTGGGGAGACAGCGCACCCTGTCCCGACGCGGCGGTCACCGCGGCGTCTTCATCGACGTCCGACGGTACGATCACCGGTTCGATACCGCTCTGCCTGAGGAGCATCAGCCGGGCCGGAGAGGTGGAAGCGAGGTATAACTGCACGGCGACTCCTGCGGTTCGGGGTGGGCGGCTGTCGCGCGAGTGTGCGGGGTGTGCTCATCCATGGGACGATTCATAGGTGAATGCGCAGTCGAACAACCCAGCAGATGTCGAGCTTGAGATAACAAACGTAGCCCACGGCGGTGTGTTCGTGGCCCGGCTGGAGGGCCGGGTGGTCTTTGTCGCCGATACCCTGCCGGGCGAGCGGGTGCGTGCCCGGATCACCGAGAGTTCGAAGAAAAGCTTCTGGCGCGCGGAAACCGTTGAGGTGCTCGAGGCATCGCCGCACCGGCAGGCGCACGTCTGGGCGTCGTCGTCGATCGACGTCGACCCCGCCGACCGTGCCGGTGGAGCCGAATTCGGCCACATCGAGCTTTCTCACCAGCGTGAGCTCAAGCGCCAGGTGCTGACTGACTCGCTCCAGCGCTTTGCCGGCGTCGAGAGCGACGTCCAGGTCGAAGCGGCTCCCGGTGATGACGAGCGCGAGGGTCTTGCCTGGCGCACCCGGGTCAGCCTCCACGTCGACGCGGACGGCACTGTCGGCCCTTATGCCGCGCGCAGCCACCGGGTGATTCCCGTCGGTGACCTTCCTCTCGCCGTCGACGCCGTGGCATCCGCCGCCCCCCTCGACCAGAAGTTCCGAGGTGCCGAGTCGGTCGACATCATCGCCCCGAGCAGCACCGGGACCGCGCGGGTCGTGGTCCGCGAGCCAGCGAAGAAGGGCGTGAGCCCCGCAAACCGGCGTGAGCAGACCATCGTCGAGCGCGTCGGCGACCGTGAATTCGTCCTCGACGAGGGCGGATTCTGGCAGGTGCACCGGTCGGCGGCCCAGCTGCTCACCGACGTCGTGCAGTCGACGGTGGACGAGGCGCTCTTCGACCCGCGTGCCGCCAACCTCGACCTCTACGGTGGTGTCGGCCTGCTCGCAGCGGCGATCGGTGACAAATTCGGCAGCACCACGAGGATCACCAGTGTGGAGTCGTCTGCACGGGCAACCGATCACGCGTCGGAGAACCTCTCGGACTGGATCGGGGCCCAGAGCATCACGGCGCGCGTCGATGCGTACCTGCGTGGTCTCGTCGCCAACTCCAGCGCCGCTGACCGCTCACGGCTCGAAGCCGCAACCGTCGTACTCGACCCGCCGCGCTCCGGTGCGGGTAAGGAGGTCGTTGCGAGCCTCGCCGAGCTCCGTCCTGCACAGCTGGTGTACGTTGCGTGCGACCCGGTCGCCCTCGCACGCGATATCGGATTGCTTGCCGCCGAGGGGTACTCGCTCGCCTCGCTCCGGGCGTTCGACCTCTTCCCGCACACTCACCACATCGAGTCGGTCGCGCTGCTCACGCGGGACTAAGCTCGACCCACTGGTTTTCCGTTACCTCCTAGGATTGGCACCTCCGTTGCGCATAGCCGTTATTGACGATCATGAGTCGGTCCGGATGGGCCTTCGCGCCGTGTGCGAGTCGGCCGGTCATACTGTCGTGCACAGCGCCTCGAGCGTCGGGGAGTTCCTCGAGCAGTCCAACGGCGTCCCGTGCGACGTCGTCGTGCTCGACCTGAACCTCGGCGACGGCAGCAACATCACCGACAACGTTCGCGCGGTGCACGGCTCCGGATCCGCGGTGCTCATCCACTCGATCGCGGACCGTGTCGCATCGGTTCGTGAGGCGCTCGCCGCTGGGGCGGCAGGCGTCATCCCGAAATCCGCGCCGACGGATGCCGTTGTCGCGGCTATCGAAACCGTCGCGAGCGGTGAGGCACTCAACAACCTGGAGTGGGCCAGCGCCATTGACGCCGACGGTGACTTCTCGCGGGCGCAGCTCGGTCGTCGCGAACGGGACGTGCTGCACCTGTACGCGTCCGGTTTGCCCATGAAGGACGTCGCGGTTCAGCTCGGGATCGCGCAGTCCACGGTGAAGGAATACCTCGACCGGATCCGCGGCAAGTACGTGGAGGTCGGTCGACCGGCACCGACGAAGGTCGACCTCCTGCGCAGGGCCGTCGAAGACGGGATCCTGCCCGAACTCAACACCGGCGATGACAACTGAGCCAGCGAGCAGGCCTGGACCGCTCTTCTCGCCGGTCCCGCGCGGTGCCGTGCTCGACGGCCTCGACCGCAGCACGCTCAACCGGACGATCACCGATTCGCGGTTCAGCCTCGTCCGGATTGAAAAGCTCATTGCAACGTCGATCAGCGTCATCGGGCTGGTCTTTGGCGCGCAGACGCTGAGCATCGCGCTCGGCGCCGGCGTGGTGGTGCCCGGTATCCTCGGCGGCGTGTACATCGGTGTGCTTTTCGGCACACTCGGCATCGTCATTCTGCTGTGGTTCAGCCCGAGGCTCCAGCGCGTCGCCAACACGGCGTTCGCCCTGCTCTACCTGGCCGCGCTGGCGTACTGGCCCGTGGCCACCGACGGGGCCAGCGCGTCGAGCCCCGCTGAGCCATGGACGTGGTACCTCTGCGCCATCGCGTGCGGTGCGGCCGCCCAGGCCTTTCGGCCGGTTCTCGCGGTTGCGTACATCGTGGTGACTCCAGCGGTGTACGGCATCACCGGTGTGATCGACAGCTCGGGTCAGATGATCCGCGGCGAGATCGCGCTGCAGAACGCCCTGTACGGTTCGATGATCGGACTCGTCATCTTCGCCCTCATCATGACCTTCCGCCATGCAGCGCGGCGCGTCGACGAGGCACGCGCCGCAGCATTCGCACGCTACGACGACGCGGTGCGGCAGCACGCCACGGAGCTCGAGCGCATCCAGGTCGACGCGCTTGTGCACGATACGGTCCTGGCGTCGCTCCAGGCCGCAGACCGCGCGCGGCGCCCCGAGGAGGCGTCCCTCGCTGTGTCGATGGCCAGTGATGCGATCAAGCGGCTCGCGACCCTCGACGACCCACTCTCAGACGTTGCGGAGACAGCCTCGCTGCACAGCCTGGTCAGTGGCCTCGAGGCATACGCTGGCGCCCTCGACACGAACTTTGAGGTCATTCTCGACCCGGCCACTGACCTCGCCATTCCGTATCCCGTTGCCCAGAACCTGTACCTCGCTGCAACCCAGGCGATGGCCAACAGTGCCCAGCACGCCGCTGGCGGGGTTCCGGACGCGGAGGTTGAGGTGCACAGGCGCATCCTCGTCACAGTGTGCGACGCGGACGGTGTCGCTATCGATATCTCCGATGACGGGGTTGGCTTTGACCGGCTCGCCATCGAGCCGAACCGGCTCGGCCTGCGCGTCTCGATCATCGAACGTGTGGTTGCCGTCGGTGGCTCTGTCGAACTCGACTCCACCCCGGGCAGGGGGACGACCATCAGCATCCGCTGGACGCCGGTCGCAGCCCGCGCGGCGGAAGGCGTGCGCGCATGATCAGTCTGAACCGCTGGGTGATGCTCGCGCTCGCAGCGGCCTTCTCGCTCTACCACGTCGTGCGAGGCCTGATGACCCTGGGCCAGGCAGAGTCACCCTGGCCGAGCATCGCAGCCATGGTCCTCTATCTCGTGGCGACCGTCCTGAGCCTGTGGCCGACGAGCCCGACGGCCATGCCAGGCTGGCTGGCCGCGCTGGACCTCGCCACCGCGGTGAGCGTGCCGCTGCTCGTGACGAGCGAGCTCAACCCGCAGGTCAACAACGGCTATGCGACCTGGCACGTCGCCGCCATCGGAACGCTCATGACGATCGCGGTTGTGCGGCGGCAGGAACTCATTGGCTGGATCGGCGTGCTCTTCCTCACCGTCCAGTCCGTGCTGTGGTGCGGTATCGGTACGAGCGTCGAGATCGGCGTCACCGGGAGCATCATGTGGGTGATCGTCGCGAGCGTGCTCACCAGGTCACTCGTGAAGGTGTCACGCGACGCCGAGAACCTGGCGGTTGCAGAGCGCGAGTCAGCCAAGTGGCAGGCGGCGCAGGATGCACACCAGGGTGAACGGCGACGGCGGCTCGAGCAGACCGCTGTGCGCGCGCTTCCGATGCTGCGCGAGATCATCCTCTCCGGCGGTGAGCTGAGCGAGGAACAGCGGATGGAGAGCCGGGTGCTCGAAGCGGGGCTCAGGGACGAGATCCGCGGCCGCAGGCTGTTGAACTCACGGGTTCGCGAGAGTGTGCTGGCGGCACGCCGCCGGGGGATGACGGTCTCTGTGCTCGACGAGGGCACGATCGACGACCTCCCCGAGGCTGAACTCGACGCGATCCTCAACCGAGTGGCGGATGCGATCGACGCGACCGACGCGACACGGATGATCATCCGCACGGCTCCCGCTGACACCGGCGTTGCTGTGACCCTCGTCGCGCTCGGGCCGTCGACGGACCCCGCCGAGCCCGGCGATTCAGTCAGGCTCTTCCTCGAGATTCCCCGATCGGTGCCCGCCGACGCAGACTGACGGCATCCGGCAGCGCAGCGGTAACAGAACACGCAGCGTTAACAGAAGAAGGGCCGGCTCTTCCGAGCCGGCCCTTCTGAAGCCCCGGGTCAGGGCGCTAACCCGAATAGCGACCTGACCCGCCCCCAAATACCCGCCAATACCCTAGTTCGGCGACCTATCTGGTGGTGTAACTCTCAAGAATGGAGAGACACCTGCGTTATTCATTCTGCAATGCTTCGGATGCCTCCACCAGTCGGCTCTTTGGGGGACACGCTGGGCGGGCAGCAGGCTACCTGACGTGCCTGCCCGGACGGAACGAGCGCTCGTCCTGCATCGAACGCTGCGAGAGCTGCCAGTCAGACTGCGTCGCGGCCTGTTCTGGTGCCTTCGCGAGTTCTTCCACAACAGCAGCGCTCAGCACCGCGGTCACCGCCGCGATCTCGCTCGGCGTCGGTGACCCGCGCTCGACGCGCACGCTGAGTCCGATTTCCGTGCCGACATCCGTCGAGAACGCGCTCGAATCGCGTGCTGCCCGATCACGGCGACCCGCGCGGGTGCTCTCGCCGGTCACAGCGGGATGTTCCCGTGCTTCTTGGGCGGCAGGCTTGCCCGCTTGCCCTTGAGCGAGCGCAGGGCCTTGATCACGGCGACGCGCGTTGCCGCCGGCTCGATGACCCCGTCGAGTTCGCCGCGTTCGGCGGCGAGGAAGGGGCTCGCGACGTTGTAGGTGTACTCGTTCGCGAGCCTGGTGCGCACGGCGGCGACGTCTTCACCGGCGGCCTCTGCACGCTTGATCTCACCGCGGTAGAGGATGTTGACGGCACCCTGGCCGCCCATCACGGCGATCTCCGCTGTCGGCCAGGCGAGGTTGATGTCGGCACCGAGCTGCTTCGAGCCCATGACGATGTACGCGCCGCCGTACGCCTTGCGCAGGATCACGGTGACGAGCGGAACCGTCGCCTCGGCGTAGGCGTAGAGCAGTTTCGCGCCGCGGCGGATGACGCCGGTCCACTCCTGGTCGGTGCCCGGCAGGTAGCCAGGAACGTCGACGAGGGTGAGGATCGGGATGCTGAAGGCGTCGCAGAAGCGGACGAACCGTGCCGCCTTCTCGCCGGCCTCGATGTTGAGGGTGCCCGCCATCGCGTTGGGCTGATTCGCGATGATTCCGACCGTGCGGCCCTCGACCCTCGCGAAGCCGATCACGATGTTCGGTGCGAACAACGGCTGGACCTCGAGGAAATCGCCGGAGTCGACGACATGCTCGATAACGGTCTTCACGTCATACGGCTGGTTGGGGGAATCGGGGATGACGGTATTCAGCTTGCGGTCGGCATCCGTAGTCTCGAGCTCGACCTCGCTCTCGTACTCGGGAAGTTCCGCGAGGTTGTTGTCCGGCAGGAAGCCGACGAGGGTTCTGGCGTAGTCGAGGGCATCTGACTCGTCGCTCGCGAGGTAGTGGGCGACGCCCGACCGCGTGTTGTGCGTGAGGGCACCGCCGAGGTCTTCCATGCCGACGTCTTCGCCGGTAACCGTCTTGATGACATCGGGTCCCGTAACGAACATCTGGCTCGTCTTGTCGACCATGATCACGAAGTCGGTGAGCGCGGGGGAGTAGACGGCGCCACCGGCGGCAGGCCCCATGATGATCGAAATCTGCGGGATGACACCGGATGCCGCTGTGTTGCGCCGGAAGATCTCACCGTACTTGCCGAGGGCGACGACGCCCTCCTGGATCCGAGCTCCGCCGGAGTCGAGCATGCCGATGATCGGTACGCCGGTCTTGATCGCGTGGTCCATGATCTTGATGATCTTTTCGCCGGCGACCTCGCCGAGCGAGCCGCCGAAGATTGTGAAGTCCTGCGAGTAGACGGCCACCTGGCGCCCGTGGATGGTGCCTGTCCCCGTGACGACGGCGTCACCGTACGGCCGGGACTTCTCCATCCCGAAGGCGTGGGTGCGGTGGCGGACGAACTCGTCGAGTTCGACGAAGCTGCCCTGGTCGAGCAGCTCAGTGATCCGCTCCCTGGCGGTCATCTTGCCCTTGGCGTGTTGCTTGGCGATCGCGGCCTCACCGGATGCCGTCACTGCTTCGTGGTAGCGGCGCTTGAGGTCGGCCAGCTTGCCGGCCGTTGTGTACATGTCTGGGGCGTCGGAATCGTCGAACTTTGCTGCGTCTTCGGTCACTCTTTCACTCTAGTGTGCAGGGATAGCGCCATACCGTTGGTGATTGTCTACAGAGCCGCCGCTGTCGTCTTGTTCGCGGACGCCGCGTACCCTGAAACGCATGACGAACACTCCGGCCCGGTTTCCGCTCGCATCTGCCGTCGCTTCACGACTCGACGTACTCGAAACAAGTACATCGACGAACGACGAACTCGTCGCGAGAGCACGAGAGGGCGCCGCTGTCTGGCCGAGCTTCTCTGTCGTCGTGACGGACAACCAGACAGCGGGCCGCGGGCGCCTCGGGCGTCAGTGGACGGCGCCCGCCGGGGCATCGCTCGCCATCTCCGTGCTCGTTCGGCCCGGCCCGACGTTCCCGCTTGACTCGCTCGGCTGGCTGCCGCTCGCCGCCGGACTCGCGATGGCCCGCGCCGTGAATAACGCTCTCGGATCGCTGGGGACGGCAACGATCAAGTGGCCGAATGACATTCTCGTCGATTCGAGCAAGATTTCGGGCGTGCTCTCCGAGCTCGTCGATGCCGAGACCGGGGCTGTCGTGATCGGTGCAGGGGTCAACCTGACGATCTCCGATGAGGACCTGCCGGTTCCAACAGCGACATCGCTTGCCGTCGAGGGAGTGCCTGACCCCGACCCCGACCGGATCCTGGCCGACTACCTCACCGAGCTCCGCTCGCTCGTTGAGAATTTCCTGGATTCCCGGGGGGATGCCGCGGCGAGCGGCCTGCAGAAAGCGGTGACGGAATCCTGCTCAACTCTCGGTGAGCGTGTGCGGGTGGAACTGCCCGGTGGAAACGTCCTTACCGGCATAGCGCGAGGCATCGACAGTTCGGGGCGCATCGTGGTGCAGGCGGACGGCTCACCAGACGTCACGCCGATCGCAGCGGGAGACGTCACGCACCTGCGCACACAAGCGCCCGCCTGACGGTGTGCCGCGAACGGGGGACGGTGATGCTTCCGGTCGCGGCGGTGCTGTCTTTCACCGCTCACGCGGAATGATAGGAATAGAACATGACCGATGAGACGCGCGCCCTGCCCGGCACTGACGCCGGACGCGCGAGCGTTCCCACCGAGCGCGTTGTCGCCCGGTTGCGGTCGAATGCCCGCGCGCTGTTCTGGTCAGCGCTCGTCTTCATCGCCCTTCCCGGCGGGACGGTCTTCCTGTTCACGGCCTATTCCAAAGCCTGGATCCGCACGCTCATCGTCATCCTTGCCATTCTCATCTTCGCTGTCGTGGTCCTGCTCCCTTACGTGTTCTGGCTCAACCGCCGCAGCACGATCACGACGCGCCGCATCATCGTGCGCCGGGGCTTTTTCATCCGCGAGCGCAGGGAGATCTTCCACAGCCGTGGTTATCACGTCGCGCTCAAGCGCAGCTGGCTGCAGAGCGCGTTTCGCTCGGGCGACATCGTCATCACCTCGGGGGTGGAGAAGCCGATAGTGCTCCGCGATGTCCCCGGGGCAGACGCCGTGCTCGAGGCGCTGCAGGACCTGGTCGAAAAGAACCAGGTTGTGCTCTCGCCTCACGCCGGCGCAGCGGGAACCGTCACAACGGCGTTTTGACCGACGGTGGCGCTGGTGCCATCGAACCCACGGGTTGGGCGCTGGCTCACCGATGCGCGAAGATGGACTCGCGCGGGCAGTTAATGCGACCGGTGACTAGGAACCGCCGGGCGTTCCCGCTCGCTCTCGTCCGATCCTGTTCCGTTCGTTGGAGATGACCCGTGGTCCGTGTTGGCGTAATTGGTGGCGGGCAGCTCGCCCGCATGATGGTCCCGCCCGCGGTGAACCTCGGTATCGACATCCGGGTGCTTGCCGAAACCGAGGGTATGGCAGCCCACATTGCGGCGACGCAAATCGGCGACTACCGTGACGCTGAGACTGTTCTGCGGTTTGCCGAGGATGTCGATGTCGTTACTTTCGACCACGAACACGTCCCGCAGAAGATTCTGAGGCAGCTCATCGACCGAGGGGTCTCGGTGCATCCGGGGCCCGACGCATTGCTCTACGCCCAGGACAAGCTGCTGATGCGTGAGAAGCTCACCGAGCTTGGGCTCCCGGTGCCGATCTGGGCGCGGGTGACGACGGAGGACGAGCTTCAACGCTTCCTCGACGAGAACGGCGGGCGGGCGGTGCTCAAGACGCCGCGCGGCGGCTATGACGGCAAGGGTGTCCGTGTCGTGTCCGCCGCTCACGAGGCGACCGACTGGTTCGCTGCCGTCGCGGAAAGCGGATCGGATGACGGCTTGCTCGTCGAAGAGCTCGTCGAATTCCGACGCGAACTCGCGCAGCTTGCTGCCCGCAGGCCGTCCGGTGACATCGTCTTCTGGCCCGTCGTCGAATCGGTGCAGCGCGACGGTGTCTGCGCCGAAGTGATCGCCCCGGCCCCCGCGTCGGCCGGCCGCGTCGCTGACGTTGCCGCGCAGATCGCGGGCGACGTGGCATCCGGTCTCGGGGTCACCGGGGTCTTCGCCGTCGAACTGTTCGAGACGACGGATGACAGGCTGCTGGTCAACGAACTCGCGATGCGCCCGCACAACTCGGGGCACTGGACCCAGGACGGCTCGACGACGAGCCAGTTCGAGCAGCACCTCCGCGCTGTGCTCGATCTGCCGCTCGGGGCCACGGGCTGTCGCGACCCGCACACCGTGATGGTCAATATTCTCGGCGGCCCGAGTGTGGGGACACTGGCCGATCGTTATGCGGATGCCATGGAGATCCACCCAACGGTGAAATTCCACAACTACGGCAAGGAGCCGAGGCCCGGCCGCAAAGTCGGGCACGTCAACGCGGGAGGCGACGACCTTGATGACGTTGTCTACCAGGCGCGTGCCGCAGCGGCGTTTTTTCAGGACTGACAAATAGCATGGAACCCATGTCACTCTCCGCTTCAGAGCGCCCCCGTGTCGGACTGGTCATGGGCAGCGATTCGGATTGGTCTGTCATGGCCGATGCGTCCGCGGTGCTCAGCCTCTTCGGTATCGATCACGAGGTCGAGGTGGTGAGTGCACACCGCACCCCCGAAAAGATGATCGCCTACGGGCGGGATGCCCGCGCTCGCGGCCTTGAGGTGATCATCGCCGGAGCGGGTGGCGCGGCACACCTGCCCGGCATGCTCGCTTCAGTTACGCCGCTCCCCGTCATCGGTGTCCCTGTGCCGCTCGCGCGGCTCGACGGTATGGACTCATTGCTGTCGATCGTGCAGATGCCCGCCGGCGTGCCGGTCGCGACGGTGTCGATCGGGGGAGCGAAGAACGCCGCGCTCCTCGCCGTTCGGATCCTCGGAACGTCTGACGGTGCGCTCCTCGACCGGATGACGGAGTACCAGGCGGACCTGGCCGTCCAGGTCGAAGCAAAGAATCAGGCTCTTCAACAGAAACTATGAGCGTTTACACCGCGAGCCCGATCCGCTATCCCGATCTTGGCGCCCCAGCACTGATGACCCGGCGCGCCTGGTGGCTCGTCGTACTCAACTTTCTCATCCCCGGCTCACCGCAGGTACTCGCCGGCAACCGCAAGCTCGGCAGAATCGGCCTCGCGGCGACGCTCGTCCTCTGGCTGATCGTGGCGGTGGCCATCGTCGCTTACTCCCTCTGGCGCACGGCGACGCTGTCCATCGTGACCAACTCGTTCGCCCTGACCGGTGCGCAGGCGCTGCTTGTCGGGTATGCCGCGCTGTGGTTCGTGCTCACCATCGACACCCTCAGGCTGGTACGACTCGTGCGAGCTCGGCCGAATTCACGCTTCTGGATTGCAGCGTTCACGGTGATCCTGCTGGTGGCATCCGTCGGAACAGCAAGCGCTGGGGCGTACTACGCCGGCGTGGCGCGCGGGACGCTCAGTTCGATCTTCGGAGCGGGCGCCGCATCGGTTCCGCCGGTCGACGGCCGCTACAACATCCTCCTGCTCGGTGGAGATGCTGGCCCTGACCGTGACGGGCTCAGACCCGACAGCCTCTCCGTGGTGTCCGTCGACGCCGACACCGGCCGGGTGACGATGATCGGGCTTCCGCGCGATATGCGCAGGGTGCCGTTCTCGGACGAGTCGCCGATGGCTGAGCTGTACCCCAACGGATACCGCAACTGCGACGTGAGCGTGTGCAAGCTGAACTCGGTGTACACCGAGGCCGAACTGCGGCACAGCGAGCTGTACCCGGATGCCACGTTGACCGGGTCGACTCCGGGGATCGAAGCGACGAAGGAAGCGGCAGAGGGCATCACCGGCCTCACGATTCAGTATTACGCGCTCATTGACATGCAGGGTTTCGCCGACCTCATCGATGCGCTCGGCGGCGTCGAGGTCACCGTGAAGAAGCGACTGCCCATCGAGGGTGACGAGAATCTCAAGGGAGTCACCGAGTGGATCGAACCGGGCACGCAGACGCTCGATGGCTACCACGCGCAGTGGTACGCACGGTCCCGGCACAACACCAGTGACTTCGACCGGATGGAGCGGCAGCGCGAGCTGCAGGCCGCGATCCTCCAGCAGTTCACCCCGGCGAACGTGCTGACCAAGTTCCAGGCTATTGCGCAGGCCGGATCCCAGGTGGTCAAGACCGACGTTCCGCAGGACATGCTCGGCTATTTCACGAACCTGGCCATGAAGTCGAAGGAGCAGCCGATCACGTCGGTCGAGCTGACGCCGGCGAACGGTATCGATCAGGACGATCCGGATTTCGATGCGATTCGCACTCTCATCCGCGCGGACCTGTATCCGCCTGAGCCGACGGAGACGCCGGCGGGCTAGACGCGTGGGGTCCCTTAGGGCCAGAGCGTTTCGTAGAGGGGCATCGTGTCTTCGTCGATCGACCGGCCGACGCTCGCTTGCCAGGCCGTTACCCATCAGCCGTTGCGGAAGTAATACTGTTCAGCGTTAATCCATCGGTCTGGATTGTCGGCGTCCGGTTCCAGAACCTCGCTGTAGTCCTGTCGGATGGCCTCGATTTCGGGGAACCTGGACGGACCCGCACCCATTACTTCGGGCATATTCAGGTCGACCTCAGCGTAAGTGTCAAGGAATGTCTGCGTGTAAATCGCCCTGCAGTCGGTGGGCAGGGGACGGGGGGAGTCGTCGGGTGGGGAAGGTATCGGTTCGCTGCTGCTCGGAACCGGACTCGAAGACGGGGTCCGGGTGACGGTTGGCCGAGGGGTTTGCGATTCGCTCTGGGCGTTGGGCGCACCGTCATTCCCGGCAAGCTGGCAGTCGAGCGATCGGTACTTTCTACAGATCCGCGTGTAACGCCCACACCCGCTCGGCCGAATCACGCCAGCTGAACGCTCGCGCCCGGTCCTGACCCACGATTCGCATCCGGGCCGCCCGCTCAGAGTCCGTGAGGACGGATGCAATGGCGTCCGCGAGCCGCTCGCCGTAGCCCTTCTTGCCGCGCTCCACCGCAACGCCGGCTCCTCCGGCGACTTCCATGAGGGCGGGGTCATCGGAGTGCACGACGGGTGTGCCGAAGGAGAACGCCTCGATGAGGGGCAGGCCGAACCCTTCCTGAAGGCTGGGGTATACGAACACGCTCGCTCGGTCGAGGACCACGGCCAGATCCTCATCGCCGAGGTAACCGAGCGCCCGTACGCGTCCTTCGGGCAGCCCGGCTTCATCCGCGACCACCGCGAGGGACAACTCACCCCACGTGTCCGGGCCGAGGACGAGGAGCGGAAGATCGGGGGCGCCGGCGGCGCCAAGTCCATTGATCAGCGACGTGATACCGCGACGGGGGTCAAGCGATCCAACGGTGAGGATGTATTCGGCGGGGAGCTCGAGCTTGCTGGCGCGCCACTCCGCGTCGGCGGGCAGCCGCAGCTCGGATGCGACGGCTCCGGAGATCACACGCACCCGAGCGCCGAGATCGACGATCTCGGCCAACTGCTCCGCGACGGCGTGCGTGGGCACCACCACCGCATCGGCGTGTTTCCGTGCCCGTTTGAGCATGGCCTTGTGCCACGCGACGCTCGTCGGAGTGAGGGACTTGGGGTGCGTCCACGGGAGGGTGTCATGAATCGTGACGACCATCTGCGTTGCGTCGAAATCGCGGTCGTGGCGATGAAGCGGCGCGAGAAGACTCGGAGAGTGGATCATGCCGGTGCCGAACGACGGAACGATGCCAAGCTGCCACGCTGTCGCGAGCTCCCTGCGGGGCAGCGTCGTGCGGTGAAGCGCGGCCAGCCCGGGCAGGGCATCCTCAACGGCGGTGATTTTCTCGGGTGGCAGCGCCGAGACGATGCCCTCGACCGCGCAGCCCTGTGGGGCGGTCTGGATGAGGGCCCGAGTGAGTTCTTCGGTGTAACGGGAGATGCCGTTGGGAAGTGGCGTGACCATTTGGTCGACGATGACGCGAAGCGTTGTTGTCATGAGGTCTCCTGGTTCATCACTGACGGACGCGGAACGGCGCCGGTGGCGACCGCTTCGGCGAGGGCATCCCGCCACTGCCGCATGGGTTCAAGGCCTGCTGCAGTCCACGCGTCATGGCCGAGCACCGAGTATGCCGGGCGGGGCGCCGGACGCACGAACGCTGACGAATCGGTCGGACGCACACGGTCCGGGTCGAGCCCAACCTCTTCGAACACCGCCCGGGCGAAGTCGAACCATGAAGCTTCGCCGGAATTCGTGCCGTGATAAATTCCGGCCGGGGCATCCGAGTCGCAGAGAGCGACGATCTGCCGCGCCAGGTCGCGAGTCCAGGTCGGCTGGCCGAGTTGATCGGTTACCACCGTCACGGTCGGGTTGGAGCCGGCGAGCCGGACCATCGTGGCAGCGAAGTTCGGTCCGTGCTCCCCATAGAGCCACGCCGTGCGGACAATAGAGGTGCCGTCCGGATACGCGGCGAGTGCCAGTTCCTCCCCGGCGGCCTTGGTTCGCCCGTACGCTGACAGCGGTTCCCGCGGACTGTCCTCACGGTACGGGGAGTTCGCGTCTCCCCTGAAGACGTAGTCCGTCGATATCTGGACCAGCCGCGCGCCCGACTCGGCGGCAGCAATCGCCAGGTTCTCGGCGCCACGCGCGTTCACAGCCCAGGCAGCATCTTCCTCGGTCTCGGCGTCGTCGACCCGGGTGTACGCGGCGGCATTGATGACGACGTCGTTGCCCCGTACGGCATCCCGGACAGCGCCGAGGTTGGCCACATCAAGGTCGGCGCGACCGAGCGCGGCCACGTCGCGCCCCGCGAGAGCCTTTCGGAGGTCGGTTCCGAGCATGCCGTTTGCTCCGGCGATGAGATAGCGCACAGTACGTCCTTTGTCAGGTTCGGATCGAGTCTATTTGCTCTGGCTGGCTGTTCCGGTGAGCCATCGGCCCGTTGGTAGACTGCCCGCGTGCAGATCCGTGAACTGAAAATACCCGACAGCTACGAAATCACCCCGCGCCAGTTCGATGACGACCGCGGGACTTTCCTTGAGTGGTATCGCCACGACACGCTTGCCGAGGCAACCGGGCGTTCCGTGGACCTGGCACAATCCAATACTTCGGTGTCCAGGCGAGGCTCGGTCCGCGGCATCCATTTTGCGCAGCTTCCTCCGAGCCAGGCGAAGTACGTCACCACAACCCACGGGGCCGTACTCGATTACGTCATCGACATTCGCGTCGGCTCCCCGACCTTCGGCGAATGGGATTCGGTGCTCCTCGACGATCGGGAGCGAAAGGCTGTCTTCCTTTCGGAGGGGCTCGGCCATTGCTTCGTTGCCCTGACCGAGGGTGCGACGGTCAGCTACCTGGTGACGGACATTTACCGACCAGACCGCGAGCACGGAATCAACCCGCTCGACAGTGAGATCGGCCTGGTCTTCCCGGATGAAGCCGGTGTCCCGCTGCTCTCGCCCAAGGACACTGACGCCCCGGGTCTGACCGAAGCCGCCGCCCGCGGGCTGCTGCCGAGCTGGGACGAAACGCGGGCGTATTACGAAAACCTGCGGAAAGGGAACTGACCGTTGCGAGGAATCATTCTTGCCGGGGGATCCGGCACGCGGCTCTGGCCCATTACCAAGGGCATTTCGAAGCAACTGATGCCTATCTACGACAAGCCGATGATTTACTATCCGCTGTCGACGCTCATGATGGCGGGAATCACCGAGATCCTCATCATCACGACGCCCGAATACAACGGCCAGTTCAGGGCTTTGCTCGGCGATGGGTCCGACATCGGGATCACACTGGAGTACGCGGTCCAGGAATCGCCCGACGGCCTCGCCCAGGCCTTCCTGATCGGCGAAGAGTTCATCGGTGACGAGAGCGTCGCCCTCGTCCTCGGTGACAACATCTTCCACGGAACCGGCCTTGGCACCGCGCTGAGGAACCACGGCGACGTGGATGGGGCGCTGATCTTCGCGTATCACGTGGCGGATCCGACGTCCTACGGTGTCGTCGAGTTCGACGACAACTTCGCCGCGGTGTCCATCGAAGAAAAGCCGGCACGTCCGAAGAGCAATTATGCGGTGCCTGGTCTGTACTTCTACGACAACTCGGTTGTGGAGATCGCAAAGACCATCGAGCCGAGCGCGCGTGGTGAACTGGAGATCTCCACGATCAATGAGCGGTACCTCGACGCGGGGAAGCTGCAGGTTCAGGTGCTGGATCGCGGAACCGCGTGGCTTGACACGGGGACGTTTGAGTCCATGATGCAGGCCTCAGAGTATGTTCGGGTCATCGAGGATCGGCAGGGCCACAAGATCGGCTGCATTGAGGAAGTGGCCTGGCGATCCGGCTGGATCGATGATGCGCAGCTTGAGAAGCTCGCAGCGCCGCTGCTCAAGGGAGGCTACGGGAAGTACCTCGCGAAGCTGCTTGAGTGATCAGGCAGACTGACGAACGCAGAGTCAGCGTTTGTCAGGCAGGGGAGTGCTCGCGGTACTTGCAGGGGGCTCCTCGAAGAGGGCGAGTTCTGCCTCCTCCAGCTTCGAACCGGCGTTGATGCCGTCCGCACGGTGGTGACCGTATACCCAGTACCTGTAGAGGACGAACCGGAAGACGGTGCCGATGGCCATCCCGACGATGTTGCTCGAGATGTTGTCGGCGAGAAGGGACTGGTACCCGAGGATGTAGTGGCTGACGTAGAGACACGCCAGCTGGATGAGCATCCCGGCGACAGACACCGCCGCGTACTCGAACAGTTCAAGCATGAAGTTCTTGCGCCTGTGCTCCCGGAACGTCCAGTAGCGGTTGCCGATCCAGTTGAAGATGATCGCGACGGTGACGCTGACGGTCTTGGCCCCGAGCGGGCTTTGCCACCAGGTGTCGTCGCCGAGGACACCAAGCCGCAGCAGGTTGAAGATGCCAACGTCGATGATGAAGCCGATACCGCCGACAACGCCGAACTTGAGCGCGTACCGCGCGATGCCGTTCCAGACGTAATCGATCGCGGTCTTAAGGGTGGTCGCCATTTCTGGCCCTTCTTGCTTGGAACTGGAAACAGTATCTGTCCCCGGGGGTAAATCCTAGAGCGCGCGCGGAGGGGCGCTTTCGGGGGAAACTGCCGATGGGCGGTTGCTTTGCGCCACGGCGCGCCGTTGTTCGTGCCACGATCGAACCCGAAGGCCGGCGTGGAGCGCGAGTCGCAGGGGCAGGAGAACGGGGCCCGGATATTTGCGATCCAGGAACTGTCTGGCGCTTCTGTGGTGGGCAGCGATCATCGCAACCGAGGCGCCCTGGGTAGAGTGCCCACCGTGATGCTCGATGCTGGCGGCCGGCTCGTACACATTGCGATATCCGCGCAGTCCCATGCGGTAGCAAAGGTCGACATCCTCGAAGTACATGAAGTACGACTCGTCAAATCCGCCGACTTCGTCGTATGCGCTCCGTCGGAGCAGCACGCAGGCTCCGGAGAGCCATCCAACGTCTCGGACACGCGGAGGATCTGCCTCGTCGGAGTGGTAGGCCGCGCTCCACGGATTGCTTTTCCACACGTTCGCGAAGAGAGCATGACCGATTCCCGTGCGGAGCGATGGAATGCGCCTTCCCGACGGATAGGTCGCGCCGTCGGTGACAATTCGTGGCCCAACGGCACCAATGCGTGGGTCATCCAGAGCGCGAGCGAGCAGGTTGTCGATCGCGCCAGGGTCAAGGACCACGTCGGGATTGACGACGAGGATCCAATCGATTCCCGGATCGAGGGCCTGGATGCCCCTGTTCATCCCTCCGCCGTAGCCGGGATTGTCCGGGCACGGGAGGTAGGTTGCACCGGCACGGCTCGCGATCGCCTCTGCGTCATCGACGCCGGGCTTATTGTCGACGACGACCAGTTCTACGTTCGATGACGTGGCAGCGGTGAGGCTGTCGATCAGCGTGGACAAAACTGACGCTGATGCGTAGGTGACGGTAACGACGCCGATTCTGGGGGGCACGTGTACGGGGTTCTGATCGGGCATCGGATCCATAGTAGCGCGCCCGTCTGGGTGGCCACCGATGCGGCGTTTCCTCATCGCCCGAGCGATTCGGTGATGCGCCAGATCTTTTCCGCCGAGCTGGACCACGAAAAGTCCCTGGCCCGAGCTGCGCCGCGGGTTGTGAGTTCCGCAGCGAACGACCGGTCGATGCAGAGTCGGTTGATCGCCTCTGCCAACCGTTCCGGATAGGTCGCCTGACCGTTGCGCGCCACGGAGAGCCCGGCGCCCCCGGCCACTTCCACCAGGGCAGGGACGTCGGAGTGGATGACGGGAGTCGAGAGCGAAAACGCCTCGAGGATTGGCAGTCCGAATCCTTCCGCCAGGCTCGGCATCACGCAGGCAACGGCCCGAGACATCGTTACGGCGAGATCGGCATCCGTGAGGTAGCCAAGTACACGCACGCGGGAGGCCGGAACACCATGGGCTTCTGCGACACCGGCGACGTCGACGCCGCCCCAGCCGGTCGGCCCGACGATCACCAGGTGAACGTCGTGAGCGACCATCGGCATCGCGGCGATGAGCGAGCCGATTGCCTTGCGCGGCTCGAGCGTGCCGACGCTCACCACGAATCGCTCGGGCAGCCCGAGCCGGTCAGCCCTGGCTTCCGCGTCCGGGGGCGTGCGCAGGGCGGAACTCGGTGCCCCGGGAACTACGTGCATCCGGTCGCCGAAATCGACGAAGTCGGTCAGTTCATGAGCTACCGCGTGGGTGGGAACGAGAATGGCGTCCGCGAACCGGGCAGCCCGCTCGGCCATTGCCCGGTGCCAGGACACCCCCCGCGGAGTCAGTGTTTCAGGATGCGTCCAGGGAACGGCGTCGTGGAAAGTGACGAGCCGTGACGATTTTGCCGGTGCCCGTCGAGAGAGCGGGGCCAGCGCGCTCGGGGAAAAGATCGGCCCGCCCGGCAGCGGAAGAGGAAACCCGTACTGCCACGCGAGCGCGAGGCCGCGGCGGCCGACGGGGATCCGTACTACTGCGTCGAGACCAGGAACCGCAGCGGCGACAGACGCGCTGGTGTGTCTGGACACCGTGGACACTATCCCATTGATCGTGACGCTGTCTGGCTTCGACGTGACCAGCGCACTGGCGATCTCGGCCGTATATCGCCCGATGCCGCCCGGGGTTTTCGCCGTGAGCTGTTCAAGAACAATTGAGAAGTTCGGCACAGTGTTACCTCCGTCAGATCCGTGAAGAAACTGATGCGAAGACCCTCGAGTGCACCGCGGCGCTTCGCCTCCAGGTGAACTCACTGGCCCTGGCGACGCCTTTGGCCGCAAACGCCTCAAGCTCGTCGGGGGAGGAGAGCATCACGACCAGTTGCGCAGCGATGCTGGCCGCGTCGACATCCGCATACGCGACGGCGTCGCCTCCCACCTCGGGAAGAGCCAGCCGACGCGTTGTGAGAACAGCGGACCCGCACGCCATAGCTTCGAGTACAGGCAAGCCAAAGCCCTCACCAAGGCTGGGGTAGGCCACGACCCGGGCACCTCCGAGGAAGGCACTGAGCATCTCGAGGGGAAGGTATCCCGCCAGGATCACGCGACCGTCCTCGGGCACCGCGGCAATGTGGCGTTCCAGGTCGGTATTCCAGCCGGCGCCTCCGGCGATGACCAGGTCGGGCGCGTCGGCACCCAGTCTCTTTACCACGGTGGCGTAGGCGTCGATGAGCTCTGGCAGGTTTTTGCGTGGCTCGAGTGTGCCAAGGAAGGCGATGTATTCGCGGTCACCCAGTTCAAGCCTGGCTCTCATCGCGCCGATCTCGCCGGGGCGCGGTACGTGAAATTCTGTGGGATCGACTCCGTGATAGGCCACATGGAATCGAGCCCGATCGGCGTCAACGAAGCGGCACACTTCATCTGCGGTCGCCGCGCTCGGTGCGATCAGTGCGTCAGCGTGCCTCGAGGAGAATCGAATCCAGGATCGAAAGAAGCGTCGCTTCAGTGCTGTGTGAACCTGCGGGTCACTGAAAAACGTCGCGTCGTGCAGGGTGACGACCCGCGGCATCCGCGTGAACAGCGGCATCGTGTAGTGGGGCGAAAAAATCACAGTAGCGCCGGTTGCCCGCGCGATCCGTGGAAGCCTGACCTGTTCCCAGATCAGCCTGGCCGCCGGATGCTGCCACCGAGGTGCAATGGACACGATCGTGGCGCGGGGGGCCAACCGTTTGAAGTGCTCGGCGTCCCGGCGTTGGCACACGACAACGACATTCCCGGTCAGCTCGCCGACAACCCCGTCGACATAGCGCCCGACCCCGCCCCGGTCTGCCGGGACGGCGGTGGCGTCGACGAGGACACGTGTCGCATCGGAGTGTTCCGGCGCAGAGATCATCGTGTCTCGTTCTCTTCCAGCTCGAAGAGAAGATATCTCTGCCGGTCATCCGAGGAGATCAGGTCGGGCGATCCAGCGTCATCGACGGCGTCGACGTACGGTTTCCAGCCGTCCACGTCACCGGTGTACCCGAGCTGGTCGACCAGGACGGCGCACGCTCCAGACTCCTCGACCCGGTCAGCGAAGTCTGCGGGCGTTGTGACGTCTGCCCAGTAGTCACCGGAATAGGTGCCGCCGACCGCTCCGTAGCTCCACCTGAGAGTGCTGGTGGGCGATGAGAGGACATAGGGGAGGAACTCGGAGTAGTCCTCCAGTTCGCCAATGGGGCCCGACTCAGGGAACCGTTTGAGCGGGAGCTGAACAACACCGCAGTCCTCATCGAGCATCTGTTCGGCGTCGCTGAAGAACTGCCGGTATTCACGATCGGCGGTTGGCGCGAGGTTTATCGCTGACGATACGCCCGCGAGCTGGTCGACCGCGGCGATCGCCGCAAAGAAAACCAGAGTGGGGATTAGCCGGGACGCCCGCAGCGCCAATCGGTCAACGACGAGCGCGAGAGCGCCGATCGCGAGCATGATGAGCACGATGCTCATCCGTACCCATGCGCGCAGTTCAGGACTCACCAGAATCGCAAAGAGACTGCCAAATCCAGCAACGGTGAAGAACAGCAGCGCCCACAGGAAGGCGAAGGACAGTGCGCGGAGCCGGGCGTCGGACAGGAGAGCCAGCACCGGCCCACCAGGGGACGAGCCCTGGCGGGAGACCAATGGCAACATGACCATGAGCAGAACGATCCCAAAGCCAAAGAGCGCGACCAAGGGAGTTCCCGTTGGCTCTGCGGTTGCGGCGACGTTGGTTCCAGCGGCGTAATCCGCCGAAAACCGCGCCAGCGGGCTGAACCCGGACCCCGTCCAGGGGAAGATGAGGCTCGTGATCTTCCCACCGTGGAACTCGGACTCGAAGCTGGACCGATCAGAAAAGTATCGGCTGTACCGCTCGCCGAAGTTGAGGGAGAGAATCCCGAGTTGAATGACAACGAAGCCGATGAGCGACACAACTGTCACTGCCGGCCACAGGAGCGGTGCCCACGACGATTTCTCGATCAGTATGCGTATCGCGCGGAGGGCGAGCAGGCCGAAGAGAATCAGAAGCGCAAACACGAAGTAGTACGACAGCGAGAGCGATACGGCGAGCGTGAGAGAAAGAATCGGAATCAAGCGACGCATAACGCGCGCTTTGCGTGTCGGCGCGTCTTCGCTCCACCGCTCAAAGGGGTTGCTTGAGCGGCTGAATACCATCAGGAGAAGAATCCCGACGAGCGGCACCGCCCAGTAGTTCGCCACGAACGCATGGCCGAAACCGACGCGCTGGAAGTGAAACGGGGCGAGCGCAAGGACCAGCCCGAAAACTGCGGCGGTTATGCGTCGTGTCCGCAGCGCACGAATGAACGCATAGCTCGCCACGCTCACGAGAAAGAACCCGAGCAGGTGGTAGACGTTGATCAGGGTGATGCCGTCGCGCACGAAGAGGGAGAGAAACTCCATGATCGCCGCTGACGCCGGGTCATACATGGGGGCGAAAAAGAGACTCTGCCCGCCGGGGAAACCCAGCAACGGGTTAGTGGAGAAGAAGAAAGTGTCAGAGGCTGCGGTGCCCACCATGTAGTGCAGCATTTCGTCGTCCGCCATCCCCGACTGCCATCGCTGGCCGAGGTCGCCCGGACTGATTCTGAGCGCAACCACACCGAGAATCAGTCCGACCGTACCGACAGAGAATGCCCACACTGCTTCGCGGAGTACTCGGGCCCAACGCGGCCCTCGTTCAGGACGCGAGCCGGTGGTGGTCCTTCCCGCCGTCTCCCCTGTCACGCTCACGACGCGTTGAGCTTGAGATCGTTCTCGACCATCGCCGCGACGATTTCCTCGAACGTCTTCGTTGGCTTCCAGCCGAGGGTGGAGGTGATGTGCGTCGGGTCGCCCCGCATCTCGGAAGCGTCGGCCGGGCGGACCAGTGACTGGTCGACCTCGATGTGCCGTTCCCAGTCGTCGATTCCCGCGGCGCTG
This sequence comes from Mycetocola sp. Y444, assembly GCF_059445295.1. Lineage (NCBI taxonomy): Bacteria > Bacillati > Actinomycetota > Actinomycetes > Micrococcales > Microbacteriaceae > Mycetocola > Mycetocola sp. Y444. The sequence continues at coordinate 661,135 of NZ_JCAIUB010000002.1, forward strand.
AATGCGGCGCGAACGAAATCTCCGATCGTGTGGGATTCCCCGGTGGCAATCACGAAATCGTCAGAGGCGTGCGCCTCGACAACCATGGTTATCGCCCTGGCGTAGTCGGGCGCCCATCCCCAGTCCCGGCGAATCTCGGTATTCCCGAGCGTCAGGGTGTCCTGCTTACCCAGCGCAATCCGCGCGGCGGCTTCCGTAATCTTGCGGGTAACAAAGGCCGTGGGTCGACGCGGGGACTCGTGGTTGTACAGAATGCAGTTCGCGGTCGTGAGGCCACGGTTGCGGTACACCTTCGTCAGCGCGTGTGCGTACGCCTTGGAAGCACCGTACGGGTTCACCGGATTGATCGGTGTCTCCTCGGTCTGCGGCGAAATCGCTGCCTGGCCGAAGATCTCAGCGCTCGAGGCCTGGACGAACTGGGCTGGGCGGTCCGCCGGACGCTCGAGGGAACTCATCGCCTCGAGCATCACGGCGACCGACAATGCGTTGGTCTCGGCGGTCAACACAGGCTCAGCCCACGAACGGGCCACCGAGCTGATCGCCGCGAGGTTGATCAGGACGTCCGGGCGCAGCTGGGCGATGGTGCGCGTCAGCGTGGCGTGGTCGGTGAGGTCCACAACATGGTTGATGGCACCGGTTCCGCCGCCCGCCCGCTGCAGGGCCGATTCGTGCACGAGGCCGTGCACATCCCAGCCCTGCCCAAGCAGGATCTCGGCTGTGTAGCTGCCGGTCTGGCCCTGAATTCCTGTGATGAGCGCGCGAGGCACTATGCTCCCTGGACTGGGTTTTCCTTCTGGCGCTCCAGATCAGCGTCGACCATCATCGTCACGAGTTCCGGGAACATGACCTTTCGCTGCCAGCCCAGCTTCTCGTGAGCCTTGGTGGCATCGCCGATGAGGAGATCCACCTCGGCCGGGCGGAAGAACCGGGGGTCCTGGAACACGTGCTTTTCCCAGTCGGGGATGTTCACGTGGTTGAACGCGATGTCGAGGAACTGGCGGACGGAGTAGGTCTCGCCGGTCGAGATGACGTAGTCGTCAGCCTCATCCTGCTGAAGCATCCGCCACATCGCCTCGACGTAGTCGCCGGCGAAGCCCCAGTCGCGCTTCGCATCGATGTTGCCGAGCGCAAGCTGGTCCTGCAGGCCGAGGGCGATGCGCGCAACGGCGATGCTGATCTTCCGCGTGACGAACTCAGGTCCACGGAGGGGAGATTCGTGGTTGAACAGCACGCCTGACGACGCGTGCATACCGTAGGACTCACGGTAGTTAATGGTCATGTAGTGACCGAAGACCTTGGCGACGCCGTACGGGGAGCGAGGCCAGAGCAGCGTCGTCTCCTTCTGCGGGACTTCCTGGACGCGACCGAACATTTCGGAGCTCGACGCCTGGTAGAAGCGCACCTTGTCGGCTGCATCGCCCGCGTAAAGGCGGATCGCTTCGAGCATGTTGAGCACGCCCATGCCGGTCACATCGCTGGTGAGCTGTGCGTTCTCCCACGAGTAGGCAACGAACGAAATCGCGCCGAGGTTGTAGACCTCGTCCGGGCGGGAAGCGTTGAGGGCGCGAACCAGGCTGGAGATGTCCAGAAGGTCACCGGTGAGGATCTTCACCTCTGGTGCCCACTCCTGAATGATCTTCATCTTCGGGTTGTTTTGGCCACGGACCAGACCGTAAACTTCGTATCCCTTGCTCAGCAGAAGCCTGCTGAGGTACATGCCATCCTGGCCAGTTACTCCGGTAATGAGTGCGCGCTTCATGGATTTGTCGTCTTTCGTGTCGGTGTAGTTGCCGACTAAAGCATAGCCGGACTCAGGTGGTGGCCCTAAAAGGCCCGGGTCCCGTCGGCGGATTTCAGTAGAGCTGCGCCGCGTCGACCCAGAGGGTGGCGTTTGTGCTGTTCTCGTAGATTTCGAACTTGAAAGACGTGTGCCCGGTCTGTGAAATCGGGAGCCGGACCTGGACTTTCGTCCAGGTCGAACCAACGGTGAACGGGACAGAAGCAACCTCGGCCGTTCCCCCAAGAGCCCACAGGGCGAGGCTCCCGGTGAATGGCGTTGTGGTCGACGAGCGGAGCCAGACCTCCGCGGTGTACGTCTCGCCGACCTTCGGCTTCCTCTCGACGACCTGCGCGAGGGAGCTGTTGTTCGTTCGCGTATTCGTCGCGGCGAAGTATTCGCCCTCGATAGCTGTGGCCGCGCCGCTGCTGCGATAGACGGCGTGCTCGATGGTGCCGTTCCCCGTTCCCCATCCGGTGAAGAGGTTGCCTTCGAAAGATCCGGCCGTGAGCAGGTTCCGGCTGAGCTGGGAATTGTCGAGGAGGAATGTCGTCCCGGTGTCGGCCATATAGAGCTCAACCCGGAGCGTGGAGATAGGGGCGGTGCCGGCGCTGAAGGTCACACTGACTTCCTGCCATGCCCCCGTTGCGGCAAACGTGGTTTTTGCCAAATGGTTTCCGGATTTGCCCATGCCCCAGAGTGCCAGTGTGCCTGTCGACCGCTTGGACGCGTCCGCGGCCTTGACCCAGATGCTCGCCGTGTACCTGTCGTGCGGCAGGGGCTCGACACGAACGTCCTGCGCCAGCGAGCGGCCACCGACCGAGGTGTTCGTCGCGGCGTACCACTCGCCGTTTTGCGCTCCGGCCGGATCCCGGTATACCTGCTGGTTGACGAAACCGTTCCCGTGGACCCAGCCGTCGAAGCTGCCCTCGAATGACGGTTCGACCATCATGTTCTTGGGTATTGGCGCTTTCCCGAAGGAGATGCTCGCGTTGTCCGCGAAGATGGTCTCGTTTGGCGTGTCCATATAAACGTCAAGACGGATGAGGTTGTGGTTCGATTTGGTGACAGGCAGCTGGACGGTTATCTGCTGCCATGCTCCGGCCACCGAGAACTGCTGTGTGGCGTTCTCGAGCTTTCCATCGAGGCCCCACAGCGCCACCCGGCCTTTAATCGGGGTCGAACTCGAACTCCGGAGCCAGATGGTGGCTTCTGCTTGTTCACCGATATTCGTCGGGCGGGTGATGTCCTGAGTGAACGAGCGCCCGGCGACCGGGGTATTGCTGGCAAAGTGCCAGTTCCCGTTCTGCGCCACCGACGGGTTCTGATAGACCGCCATGTTGATGCCACCGTTGCTCGAGCCCCAGCCGGAGGTAGATCCGCCCTCGAACGACGCGGACTGAATCCAGTTCGTCGGGTTGCCGAACCAGTCGGTGAACAGTCGCCAGAAATTGCGGTTGCCGTACGCCGAACACGAGTCCCCGGTGCCGGTCAGGTTTCCGAGCGCGGCGGCGTTGGGCTGGTACGGGGTGTAGATGTAGAGGTTCGCCGTCGCCTGGTTCTCGATGAACACTGGCGCGGCTCCGCAGGAGGCGTTCGGGTGCCACTGGATGTTGTTCCATCGGCCGGGTCGGTAGCTCCACTGTGAGCTGGTCTTCGTGTACCGCTGGAACTGCTGTGCCGAGTTGAATACCTGGTTGTAGAAACCGTAATACTTCGTGTCACACGGAGCAGTGTCAGGGCAGGCGTAGCCCATTGCGGCCTGATACTGACGGGTGGTCGGGCTCGTTTCGGTGATCAGGCCCTGTTCTTTCTGAAGCAGGACGATCAGCACCTGGGGGTTGATGTCGCACGCGGCCCCGACGCGCTGAATGATCGACGCCGCCGATTCGCTGGCCCTGCCGGTGTACTCGGCACAGTACGAAGTGGCAGCGCGAGTTGTGGTGTTCTCGGTGTAGTTCTTCAGGCAGGTGGGACCGGTTGTGGCCTTGCAAGTGATGAGCTGAGAGTTCAGGAATGACTGGACCTGCACTGTTGACATGGCCGCACTGTTGAAGAATGTTTCATCGCTGATGATGTTGCCGGCTTGAAAATTCTTAGCCTCGGCAGCCTCGCTCGTGTCTGCCGGGCTGACCACGCTGAGCGTGGCACCGGCGAAGATCGCCGCAGCAGCTACCGCGACTATGCGGATGGCGAGGTTCCTACGGGAAGTCTTGAGCATTGCTACCTAATCAGATATCGCGACGCGTGCGCGGAAGGACGTTTCTGCTTAATCTATATCCGGGGGGACCCCGTGGAGGCACGCCGCACCACGCGTCGGCCCCCGTTCTTCCAGATTCGCGGTGATACAGTCGTCCGAGACTTTTACAACGACTGAGTAGTGTCATGCTCCGTCATGCCGTCTGCCGCTCACTCAAGGGACAACTGCATGTTACGCATAGCCATCGCCACGCCCACCTACCAGGAGGCGGGCAACATCGAGACACTGCTCAAGGGACTCAGCGCCGCTTGCGCGACGGTGGACGACGTGGATTTCACGGTATTCGTTCTCGACGACTCGTCGCCGGACGGTACAGCGCAGGTCGTGCGCTCCGTCGCGCCGAGCTACGAGACCAGCAGGTTTCGGATCGAAGTCGTCGTGAAGAAAGACAAGGCGGGACTCGGCGCCGCGTACATTCACGGCTTCACCATAATTCTCGCTGGCGACTACGACTATGTGCTTCAGATGGATGCCGACATGTCACACGATCCTGGATACATTCCACAGTTCGTGAAGGCCGCACAGGCGGGAACAGAGTTCGTCGTGGCATCGCGGTACATTCCGGGCGGCGGGACGCCGGACTGGACGTGGAAGCGTAAGTTCCTCAGCCGCGGCGGAAACACGTACGCGCGGCTGGTGCTCAGCCGCCGCATCACCGATTACACGGGCGGGTTCAACCTCTATTCCTCGCGGCTGCTCTCGGAGATCCTTCGCGACCCGATCAGCGCCAACGGATACGGTTTCCTCCTGGTGCTCAAATACCGGGCCCTTCTGAAGTGCCGGAGTTTCAGCGAAATCCCCATAGTTTTCGTGGACCGTACGCACGGAACCTCAAAGATGCCGACGGGCACCCTGTGGAAGAACTTCGCGCTCGTTCCGCAGATCAGGGCGCGAAGCGGCCGTGTCGTCTGAGGCGGGAGCCGGCACATCCTCACCGGGGCCGACGGTGAAACGCCCGGCCCGCGCTCTCGCGGAGGCTCTCGGACTCCTCGCGATTCTCTCGCTCTCAGCCGTCGTGATCGCCCAGATGCTTCGGGGGCCGTGGGCGAACTACCTGTTCTACAACGGTGATTCTGTCGTCCTGCCGCTCATCGAGAAATCGATAGCGGCCGGCGATGAGTTTGAGTGGGTGTTCTCGTCACAGCTTTTCCTGTTTCCGGAGGCCGTGCTATTCGCGGTGAGCAGTGCGTTCACCGACGATCCCCGGATCGCGTTGCTCGCGAACGCTTTTGTCAACATTCTGGTGCTCTACGGTCTGCTGCGGAGCGTTGCGGCGCAGATCGGCCGCCGGGTCGGGACGCCGGTACGCTGGCAGGTCGCAGCGACCGTCGCGACCACAGCGATGTTCCTCTTCTACGTCGTGCTCGAGCCAGTACCTGACATCAACAGAACGACGCTCGCGTCCCTCTCCCTGATGACCACGTACTATTACGGAACTGTGCTTGCCGGGCTCGCCCTGTTCAGCCTGACACTGTGGTTCGTCGGTCGGTCGATCGATGAGGCCGGGTTCAGCGCGAAGCGCGCCGTCCTCTACGTGGCGGGGACGCTCGTTGTCGGTGGGCTGTCCGCGACATCGAACCCGCTCTTTCTCCTGCAGTACGTTGCCCCCGCCGTCGTGTTGTTCGTCGTGCTCCTGGTTTTTCGGGCACTTTCCTGGCGCGCCTTTGTGACGCTCGTCGTTGCCAATCTCCTCGTCGTTCCGATTTCGCTGGTGGGGCGTTCGCTGCTCTCCTCGTTCGTCTCGGCCGATGTGTCTGACTATCTCCAGTTCGACCTGATGGGGGAGAGCGTCCAGTACATCAAGACGATCATCCTGGCCTGCTTTGCGACCGAGCGCGGCACTCTGGAGTTCATTCTGAGCGTCGCGGTGCTGTACCTGAGCTGCCACATGTTCGTCAGGGGTCTCTACCGGCGTGCGCGCCGGCGGACCGGCACCGGGACATCCGCCGGGGAATTGTTCACGTACGGATTTGGCGCCCTGTCCGCGATCGCGCTCATCTTCGGTTTCGTCGTCACGGGATCGATGACCACCAGGTACCTCCTGCCCCTCCTCGTTTTTCCCCTGGTTGGCTTGATCGTTGCGTTACTCACCGTGGCCATACCGGTCGTCAGAAGGGTGCCCCGTTCGAAGCGCTACCCGGTAATCAGACCGATTGCTGTCGGCGTTGTGCTCGCGGCGATAGCCGCTGGTGGCGTGTGGGGCTCCGCGTCGACCGCCCGGTCGCTCGCCGAATCGCCATATTCCATCCCGGACTGCCTCGACGAGTTCCGCGGAGACGAACCGGTGAACGGGGTGGCCTCGTTCTGGCTGGCGCGGCAGCTTGAGCTCTATCAGGATTCGGACGGCGCCATACTCCAGGTGAAGTCAGACCTCGAGATCGAGCCGTGGATGGTCAACCTTGCCGCATACGAGGATCGCGACTTCACCTTCGTTCTCGTGCAGCGGGAAAGCGAGGCAGAAGAGGTCGTCAATATCCTTGGAGCTCCCGCACGAACGATCGATTGCCCGGAATACGACATCCTCGATTATGAGTCGGCGCCCGGTGAAGAAGAGCTGAACGCGATCATCGACGAATCGGTTGAGGAAAACCAGCGCCTGCACGGCTTTTCGGTCGGCCATCAGGGTGGAACACCCGAGGGGATTGGGTTCCCTTCGGGCCAATCTTCGGTGGCGCTATGATTGAACAATGCCTGAACTGACCCCCGGCGAGGAACATGCTTCCCAGCCCGCCGTGAACGAATCGTCTCAAGCCGGCACATCAGAGACCGCTGGCACGTCGCAATCGCTGGATGAGCTCCGCGCCGAGAGGGACCGCATCCGCAAGGAACTCGACGAATACAAGCAGGCGTCGCTCACCGACTGGATGGTCATTGCCCACACGGAGAACCGGATTCTCGGCGACATGCAGAACACCATCTCGTGGAAGGTCACCAAGCCGCTTCGCGCCGCCCGCCGGTTCCAGTTGATGGCTGCTGAACGGGGACTCGGCGAGGCCAGTCGCGCAGGCTTGACCTATGTTTCACGTCGCTTGAGCAGAAAACGTTGAGCACGCTCGAGAAACAGGAACTCCTCGGTGCCGCTCTTGATCAGCGCCTGACCGCGGTTGCACCCTACCTGTACCCGGACGGGGTCCCGCAGGAGATTTACGACAGGGGAACAGCGATCCTGCTGGAATTCCTGGCCGAGCACGTCGCACGTCACGGGTCGAACGAGGATGTGTGGCTTCTCACCGTCGCGGTGAGCGGAGGCATGCCCACGCCAGCTGCACTGAAATCGTGCGAGCGCCGGTTGCGCCTTGCGCCGCCTGAACGAGCATGGGTCGCGTTGCTTGAGGCAGTCGTTGAGAGCACGGCGGGGCGGGGGCTCGGTCTCCAGAAAGAGCTCAAGCTCGTTGTCGGCGGTGTGGTGGTTGACGTTGACTTTTGCGCCCGCCACGCCCATAACACCGGAGTTCAGCGCGTTGTCAGGCAGACGATGGCCCGATGGAGCAGGACTCGCGAGCTGACGTTTGCCGCCTGGATGACCGGCGACGTCGGGATGCGCACGCTGACCGATATTGAGCGCGCCCGTGTCGTCAGCTGGGGGACCCCTCCCGACGAGAGCGCCGACGAGAACCCCGCCGACGCCGAAAAGGGCACAATGCTGGTTGTCCCGTACCGTTCTACGGTTATCCTCCCGGAGGTCGCTCAGCTCGGACTGTGCGAGCCGCTCGCGGCCCTCGCCGAGTTCTCCGGCAACCAGGTCGGAATGGTCGGCTACGACGCCATCCCGATTGTGAGCGCCGACACGGTTCCAGAGGGCGAAACCGAGCGGTTTACCCGATACCTGGCGATCGTCAAGCACGCCAACCGCGTCGTCGGCATCAGCGAGGCCGCGTCCGAGGAGTTTGCCGGCTTCGCCGATGCCGCTCGCGCACAGGGGCTCGCTGGGCCGGAGACCGCCACGGTCGCTCTACCCGTTGATATTCCCGATGTGACACTTCGTCCGCACGTCGAGACGTCGAACATCCCACTGGTGCTCGTCGTTGGGAGCCAGGAGCCCCGAAAGAATCACTACGCGCTCCTGTTCGCGGCCGAGCGCCTCTGGCGCGAGGGCATCAGTTTCCGCTTGCGCTTCATCGGTGGCGGAAGCGCCTGGTACACACGTGGCTTTGACCGTGCAATTCGAAATGCCAAGAAAAAGGGATACCAGGTCGAGGTCCTGCGCGGCGTGAGTGACGACGTTCTCATCGCCTCATACCGTGAGGCCCGGTTTACCGCCTTCCCGTCGCTTCACGAGGGTTACGGCCTGCCCGTGGCCGAATCCCTCGCGCTCGGCGTGCCTGTTTTGACGACCAATTACGGGAGCACCGCGGAAATCGCCAGGGACGGCGGTTGCGTTCTGGTCAACCCTCGTGACGACGACGCTATAGTCTCGGCGATGCGAGAGCTCGTTACCGACGACGCACTCTGTGACCGCCTGCGGCAGGAGATAGCCGAGCGCCCGACCCGGACCTGGGATGACTACGCAGAAGAACTGTGGGCTGGTCTGGTCGAGCCACTGACGGGACGGAACAAGTAATGCAGACAACTGTGCTTTCCCGCCTTCGCATCCTGGCGAGCGGACTCGGCGTGTCCGACCGCGGGGCCGATTCCGAGGACCTGCTCGCCGCCGTGGCCGAACACTTTGTTGAGCCTCGATTCGACACCGTGTGGCTTGCCCTCTCGGTGTTGCAGGCGGAGCTTCCCACGCGGAGTTCCGTGGTCGCGACCAGGCGGAGTTTCCAGACCGAGGATGCCCGAAAAGTCCTCCTCGCCCTGCCGCGCGGGCCGTTTGGATTGGTTCTCAACGCCAGGAACTCGGTTCGCCTCATGACGGAGTCGACGATCGTCGATGTCCACCACACGGCTCGAACCGAACTGGCCACCGGCATCCAGAGGGTCGTCAGGATGACCATTCAGCGATGGTCATCGGGCGATGCCGCCGTACTGGTCGGCTGGACCGACAACATGAAGGCGATGAGGCGCCTGTCTGCTGATGAAGAGCAGAACGCCCTCTACGGCGAGGTTCCTCACGCGACACGTCAGGACGCCAGGGAAGTCGCCATACCGTGGCGCAGCAGGTACATCCTTCCTGAGCTCGCCATTGAATCCGACCGCACCGACCGCATCGCGGCCATGGCGGAATTCTCCGGCAACCACACCTCGGTCATCGGCTACGACTGTGTCCCGCTGACCTCGGGGGAAACCACGGGCATGGGAATGGGAGCTGCCTTCGCCAGGAACCTCGTTGCCGTGAGCAACTTCGACCGGGTGGCCACGATCTCTGTTGCCGCCAAGGTGGAGTACCAGGGCTGGAGGCGAATGCTGAACAGCGCTGGCCTCAGCGGTCCCGATGTGCGCGAGGTCATACTCGCGAGCGAAGCGACGGACTCAACCCCGGAAGACATCGCACTCGCGAGCGAGCGGCTTGTCATGGACGATCTGCCGCTTCTGCTCTGTGTCGGCAGCCACGAGCCGCGCAAGAACCACCTGGCGGTGCTGTATGCCGCCGAGGTCCTCTGGCGCGAAGGACACGAGTTCTGTCTCACTTTTGTTGGCGGAAACGCCTGGAACAGTGAGGCAACCGTCCAGCAGATCAAGGAGCTGAAGGCCAAGGGACGCCCGGTACAGAGCGTCCGCGGCATCCCCGATGCAATCCTGTGGGGCGGGTACCGAATCGCTCGAGCCGTTGTCTTCCCGTCGTTCAATGAGGGTTTCGGTCTTCCGGTTGCTGAAGCCATCGCTGCGGGTACGCCGGCCGTTACCTCCAACTTCGGAAGCATGGCGGAGATCGCCCGCCACGGTGGCGCGGTTCTCGTCGACCCGAGAGACGACAACGACCTCCTGGACGGACTTCGCAAGGCAATGTTCGACCCCGAGACCAGGCAGCGCCTGGCAGCGGAACTGGCAACGGTTCCTGTCCGCACCTGGGACACCTATGCGGCCGAACTGAGGGAGTACTTCGACAACGAGTCGGTCCTCGACTCGTCGCCCGCCGACGCGCGCCTGAAAAATCTGGACGGATAACATGACTGAAACTGCCTCGCAAAGGGCGCAGCGTCTCGCAGCGCTTCCCTTTGATCGCTCGGGCGCCGCGAAGCTCTCGGCGCTGACCGGCGTGATCAGCGCGGCCCGCGAAGCGTGGGCGCACCGCGAACTGCTCGACCTCCTCATCAGGCGCGAACTGAAGGCGCGGTACAAGGACAGCTCACTCGGGTTCGTCTGGAGCCTCATTCGCCCGCTTGTGATGCTGGCGATCTACTACTTTGCAATCGGCAAGGTCCTCGGAGCGGAACGCGGGATCCCGTCGTTCGCAATCTTTGTTTTCGCCGGGTTGACCCTGTGGGGACTGTTCTCTGAGATCATCACGTCGGGGACGATGTCCATCCTCAGCAACGCCGGGCTCATCAAGAAGGTCTATCTCCCGCGGGAGATCTTCCCGCTGGCGGCAACGGGCGCATCGATATTCAACTTCGCTGTCCAGCTGTGCGTGTTGATTCTCGCCACGATCGTGCTCGGGCAACCGCCCCTGCATATGGAGATTCTTTACGCGCCCCTCGCGGTCGGTGTTGTGCTGATTTATGGAACAGCGCTGAGTCTCCTGCTGAGCGCGGTGAACGTCTATCTCCGGGACGTGCAGTACCTCGTCGAGGTTGCCTTGCTCGTCTTCTTCTGGTTGTCGCCGATCGTGTACTCGTTCGGGTTCGTCGTCAGCGCGATCCGTGACGCAGGAATCGGGGCCTGGGCGATCGAGCTTTACCTGCTCAACCCGTTCAGCCTCGCGGTCGTCGCATTCCAGAAGGCTTTCTGGGTTGCGGGAGCTGAGGCAGGCGCGATCTATCCGGATGACATGGCGCTTCGGCTCGTCATCATGGCGATTGTCGGAATGGTATTCCTTTGGTTCGCGCAGCGGGTATTTGCCCGTCTGCAGGGTAATTTTGCGCAGGAGATTTAATGGCGGCCACACCGGTTCCGGACGTAATCCATGTCCGCGACGTGTCTAAGAGATTTGTTATCCGCAAAGACAAGTCGCTGAAGGAGCGGGTCGTCAACTTCAGTCGTTCGAACCTCCACAAGGACGATTTCTGGGCGTTGAGAGACGTCACCATCGACATCGCCGCTGGCACGACCGTCGGTCTGGTCGGTGCCAACGGCTCGGGCAAGAGCACACTGCTCAAGGTGATCGGCGGCATCATCGAGCCGACCGACGGCTACGTCGAGCGACGCGGGCGGCTCGCCGCGCTGCTCGAACTCGGCGCCGGTTTCCACCCCGACCTGACGGGCAGGGAAAACGTATTTCTCAACGGGTCCATTCTCGGCTTGAGCCGCGAGCAGACCGAAGAGTACTTCCAGTCAATCGTTGATTTCTCAGAAATCGAGGACTTCATCGATACCCAGGTGAAGTTCTATTCGTCCGGTATGTATGTGAGGCTGGCGTTCGCCATCGCCGTACACGTGAATCCTGACATCCTTCTCGTCGACGAGGTCCTTGCGGTCGGTGACGAACCGTTCCAGCGCAAGTGCATGAACAAAATCCGGGAGTTCCAGGCGGAGGGCCGCACCATAGTCCTCGTTTCGCACTCCGCAGAGCAGGTGCTCGAACTGTGCGACCGCGCTGTCGTTCTTTCCCACGGCAAGGTGGTGTACGACGGCCCGACCGTCGAGGGCATCGCTGCGCTGCGGGAGAGCTTCGGAGGCTAGCCAGGTCAGGGGCTCTTGAGGGCCAGAGGCAGCCGCCTCTATTCGATCGGAACCGGCGGTGTGGATGTCCGCAGGCGTGTGCGCCAGCTCATGTTCTGTGACGCCTTCACCGCACACACAACCAGGAGAAGCCAGCCGGCGTCGACGAGAACGAAGCTCTCGGCGGCGCTTGTCGCCGCGAGGGCGACGAGGACGAGTGCCGGCCAGGCGTAGGTCACGGTTCGTCGGTTGGAGGCCAGGAGCCAGGAACGCACGAAGGCAAGTACCAGCAGACTGACGAAGAGGCACAAACCCACGATGCCCACCTGCAGGTAGACATCGAGGAACGCGTTGAGCGCGGAATCGTGATCGCGGATGAGCGCGTTGTTGATGTAGCTGTACGGAGCAACGTCCTGCCAGAAACCTGTCCAGCCCCACCCTTCGATGTCGTGTACAGGGACGAGCTTCCACGCCTGGAACCAGAGAAGGTAGCGGTATTCGAACTCGCTCCCCGCGTTGAGGAGCGCGAGGACCCGAAGCCGCGACAGGTAAGTGACGTACAGGACGACGATCGTTAACCCGGCGAGGGCGAACTGCAGAGTCCTCCTGGTGTCCCTCGGTGCCTGACGGAGGCCGTACAGGGCCAGTGCGGCCATTCCGAGCGCTATCGCGACGAGGATGGTGACCGGGGATTGGCTGAGACCGAGCGCGGCGACGGCGACAACCAGTGAATACGTCACAACCACCCTCGGCACCGAGCGGGTGCGCCACTCGACCACAAAGGTGACGAGCGCGATGAGTGCCATGAAGCCCAGCATGTTGCGCGTACCGAACACGCCCTGAATCGGACCGCCCAACGCGATGTTTCCCTGCACGCCCATGAAGGCAAAGGGCATGTCGAGGACGAGCCCTGCGAGCACCTCGACCGCGATCGAGATCGTGAGCAGAGCCCGAAGAACACTTCCAACCGAGCGTACGATCTGGATCATGTCCCTCGTGAGCGCAACGGTCAGACCGAGGAACGCAATGGCGATCTGGTAGAGCGAACTCGAGAGCGTTGCCACCTCGTGGTCCGTCCAGAACACCGACAACAGGCACCACCCCATGAAGGCCAGGATCGAGATGGGGAGAAGACCGTGCCACTCGATGGTGTCCCATCGCGCGATCACGACCAGCACGGCGAGGGGAACCAGGGCGAGGAGGACCCCGACGAGCCCGTTCCAGCCGAGGACGGATCGGATCAGGGGGGCGGTAAAGGCAACACCAAAAATCGTGATGCTCAGCGCAGCCGTCGCCTGGGCGCTCGCGAGGCCCCGAATGAGCGCGGCGAGTACCGGATGGTGCGGCAGAGGGCGTGGTGAGCTCATCGAGCGGTTTCAGCAGCGGTGACGGGGCTGAGACTGGGCCGCGCGACGGCATCCATCACGGGATATTGCTTGGTCTTGAGTACGAGCGCAACGACCAGCACCCACCCGGACTCGACGAGAATGCGGCTCTCGGCAACGGACTGGACGACGAGCGCGACGGCGATGAGGATGGGCAGGATCGAGAGCACCGTGTACGGGCGGTCGGCACGAAGGTCGAACCGGGGACGATCGACGGCGGCGAACCAGCAGCGCCAGAGCATCGACACGATCACGGCGGCGAACAACACCACGCCGACGGCGCCGAGCTGCAGCCAGACGTCAAGCCACGCGTTGTGGGCGTGGAGCTGCTCCACGCCATTACGCACGACGAGCCCGTCGAACGGTTCCACCCAGCCAATCCACGGGCTGGAGTACCCCCAGCCGAACCACGGGCGCTGCTGGGCGAGTTCTGAGACAGCGTTCCAGATCCCGATTCGGCCGGTCATGTCGCTGCTTTTGCCGAAGAGGGCGAGGAAGAGGTTGCTGAAGACGGTGACAAACAGGATGCCGGCCGCTGCGATCGCGGCGATGCCCAGGTACACGCGGGTGCGGGCGCGAGGAGTTGTGCTTCGCCGGATCAACAGCACGGCACCGAGTACGACGGCGGCGGCGACAGCGGCGAGGATCATGGTGCTCGACCGGGTCAGGCCGAAGATCAGGACGGCGAGCGCCAGCCAGGCGATGCCCCAGCTGCGACGGACGCTTCCCGCGGCGAGTTGCAGGCCGAACACGATGATGCCGAGCAGCGCGAGCACGGCGAGGAGGTTCGAATTGCCGAGGATGCCCTGAATCCGACCGCCCTCGAACAGCAGGTTGCGCGACCACATCGCCAGCAGCGGTGGTTCCTCACCGCCGAAGTCGACGAACAGCGGCAGCACCGGGGCGCGCACGATCAGCGCGACCCAGAGTTCGAACAGGATCGACAGGCCAAGCACCCACTTGAGCGCGACCGCGAGCACCCGAACGAACTCGGTCCAGGTGAGAACGAGGGCGAGGTAGATGCCGACGATCGTCGTCAGGAGCGTTCCGGTGAGCGTCAGGAGAGTTGCGGACGGGTACGCCGACCACGCGGTGGAGATGGTTGCAAACCCGAGAAAGGCGATAAGCGCCTTGGGCAGTCGCGACCTGTCGAGCCGCGGCCTTAACTTGATCATGGTCACGGCACACGCCAGAGCGACGATGATCGCGACCGCCGAGAACCCCCAGATGGTAATGAGGTTGCGGATGCCGTCACCCGCGAACGCGACGAACAGGGCGAGCGTGCCGATTCCCGTCGCCCAGAGTCGCTCGGTGGAGAGCTCGACCGGCGGCAGCACGGGGGACGTCGTCATGGGTTACAGGTTATCGCGGTTCGGAGAGCTTGCCTCGGACGCGTGGCCGCATCCTCGTCGCCGGGCGTCCCGGCGTCCTCACCGTGAACGGCGGCCGCCTGTACCGGCCGTGCGCAACCGGTGCCACCGCCTGGCGAGTCCCCGGCGGATCCGGAGCGCCAGCGCATCAAGCGGTTCATCTGGAGCGGCGCGCCGTGGACCGGCGCCGGCTGCGGCTCGATCGAGTTCGAGAGCCCAGCGTCTGGTGATCGCCTGGTCCGAGTACGCGGCGGATGTCTTCACTGCGTTGCGGCGCATCGCATCGAGCTTTTTCGGCGGGAGGCCGACCAGTCGCTGGATCACCGCCATGAGCGCGGTGATGTCGCCGGCGGGAACGAGGAAACCGTTGACCCCGTCGCGGATGATGTCGGCCGGGCCATACGGGATGTCGTACGCGACGGGGAGGCAACCGGCAGCCATTGCTTCGACGAGAACGAGCGGAAATCCCTCGCTTTTCGAGGTCAGAAGAAGGAAGGAACTCTCACGCAGGTGATTCCTGGCATCCGGCTGGTAACCGTGCAGCTGGACGCCACCATCGGTTTTTGCAATGGCGGCCTCGACCTGGCCACGTTTCGGTCCGTCACCGTAGATGTCGAGAGTGACGGGAGTGGACGCGGCGCGAGCCGCAGCGATGGCACGGACAGCGTGGTCGACCCGTTTGCGGTCGTCGAGCGCCGAGAGCATGATGCCCGAGTGCGCGTTCCGCGCCGGGGGTGCGGCTGACCCGCGCGGAACCTCTCTCCCGTTCGGGATCACGGCGGTACGAGCACTCGGCCCCAGCAGCGGCAGCGCTTCAGCCCGTTGCCGTTCAGTCAGGAAGACCAGCAGGCTGAAACCGGTGGGATTCTCGAAGACCGCGGCCCTCGACGCTCGAATTGTGTGGCCGTCGGATGCGAGGTGTGAACCGTGGAGCACGTGTGCCGAGACGACATTCGATCGCTTGTACCCGACCATGAACCGTGCGCTGGTCTTGCTGTCCACGATCATCGTTGCCTGCTCGCTGTCGCGCACTTCGTCGAGCCACCACCGGTACAGGGACCAGGCGCCGTTCCACGCCTTCACCGGATTGCCCGCGCGATCGCAGAACACTATCGTGCGCCCGCCGGTCGTCCCGCGCTCCGTGACGTCCCGCCGATCGCTTACAGCGAGGGAACCGTCGAGCCTGTAGTGGTCGACCTGCAGCGGGGTGGAAGCGTCATCGCTGTACCTCGTGCGATTCATTACCCGGCCGTTTCGTTCGCCGCCGACGTATGCCCCGGCGTCGTCGAGCGGGGTGAATCCTTCGACGAGCTTTCGACCGGGAACCGCGGCCGCCACGCCGGCGTAGTCGTCGGGGGACGGGTACTCGCGGAGCCAGTCCCACAGGTTCACCACGCGCATACCCCCGACGATCTTTCCCGTCGCGCGAAGCCGCTGCTCCAGTTCGGGGTAGTCGGGGCGGGTGTCAAAGGTGAGGACGTCGACTCGCACGCCCGCCAGCCGGACGAAAGCCCTCGAGCGATGCAGCAGAGCTCCGGTCATGCCGCCGAATGTGTCTGAGATTCCCCACGTGACCGCGTAGTGGTGACCCCTTCGCATGGCAATTCGAGCTGGCACGGCGCTCCCTTCCTGACTTGACCCCGGGTGGCGTGCGACCCGGGTCCGGAATAGTAACCCCGGGAAAAGGCACGCGACAGAGCCGCCCCAGACGAAGCCAGAGCGACAAAGCGAATCGGCGACGATGCGAACTGGCGCAGACGCGATGCGGCGACGGGGGTGGACAGTGCCCGCACAGTCGTGGTCCACTCGGGGGACTCGCTCACCTCACCGTGGAGGCACCATGAGAAGGACGCCATTGGTCGCAGGCCTTGCGGCTGCCACCGTCATGTTCGGTGCAGTGCCGGCCACTGCAGTGGGAGCGAGCGAGGTGTCGGCGGGTGCGCGGACCGTCGCCACGGCTGCCGCCGTCACCGAAACGTATTCGAACCCTCTCACCCTCACGCTGCCTGACGGGCGCCTCGCTGAGCAGTGTGCAGACCCCGACGTCATCCGGTCCGCGGATCCCGCTGACCCCGCCTGGTACCTCTTCTGCACGAGGGACGCGCTCGATGCGGGGGAAACCAACGATGACGGGTCGTTGCGTTTTTACAGCATCCCCAGCTACCGGTCGACCGACCTGGTGAACTGGACGTTCGTGGCAGAAGCGTTGCCGGAGAAGCCCGCGTGGATCGGCGACGGCGACATGTGGGCTCCGGACGTCGTCTACCTCAACGGCACGTACTTCCTGTACTACACGGCGACCCAGACGACGGGTCCCGGCGGCGGCCCTGCCATCGGGGTTGCGACCGCAGCCACCCCGGCCGGGCCGTGGACCGACGCGGGTGGGCCGGTCGTCGAACCCATGGCTGGGCGCTGGGTCTTCGACCCGGAAGTGATCACCGTCGATGGCCAGAACTACCTCTACTTCGGAAGCTACTTCGGCGGGCTTTCGGTGCGCGAATTGAGCGACGACGGGTTGAGCACGGATCCAGCGAGCCAGGTCGAAATCGCGATCTCGAACCGTTACGAAGGAACCAGCGTCGTCGAACACGAGGGCTACTTCTACCTCCTCGGTTCGGCCACGAACTGTTGCGCAGGGCCGGCAACGGGCTACAGCGTTTTCGCCGGTCGATCGACCAGCCCGACCGGGCCGTTCGTCGACCGCACAGGCACTTCCCTGCTCGCTGGGCGTGTCGGGGGTACCCCTGTGCTGCACCAGAACGGCAACCGCTGGATCGGCACAGGTCACAACTCGGTAGTGACGGATGTTGCCGGTACTGACTGGATTGTGTACCACGCGGTCGACCGTCATGACCCCTATCTGGTCCAAGGTGGCACCTATACGAAGCGCCCGGTGCTCATGGATCGGATCGACTGGGTGGATGGCTGGCCCACCGTCCGGGGCGGACGCGGCCCGTCTGACACCCCGCAACCCGCGCCCGTCACGCAGGCGGGTGTGCCGCCGTCCCCCTCGCCGGATGCGCTCAGACAACCGGAACCCGCTGACCTGATCGCGGGGCTCTCGGATGACTTCGACGGTGATGCGCTTTCGCCGCAGTGGTCGTGGATTCGCCAGCCAGACCCGTCGACGTACAGCGTCGGGGACGGAGAGTTCCGATTCGACACGCAGGCAGCGGACCTCGGCCCTGACCCCGGCGCCGCCGGACTCCTCACCGAAGAGGCACCAGAGGGGGACTATGTTCTCGAGACGAGACTGTCGGTGTCGGTGCCAGCGGAGGGCTGCTGTCAGAACTACGTCCAGGGCGGAATCGTGATTTATGCCGACGACGGCAATTTCATCAAGCACGCCGTTTCATCGATCTTTGAGACGAGGCAGACCGAGTTCGCGAAGCGGCAGAGCCCGGTGCCTGAGGGATACCCGGTCTACGGGAACAGCGTCGGGGGGCCGGTCGGTGAATACACCTACCTGCGGATTGTGCGCCAGCACAGCGATACCGAAAACCTTTACACCGGTTACACCAGCCTCGATTCGGTGACGTGGGAGGAGTCGGGGACCTGGACGACACCGCTCGGTGCGACCACCCGTATCGGGCTGGTCTCGATGGCAGGCGCCGGGTTCACCAGCACGTTCGACTACGTCAGAGTGTCGACGCTCGCTGCGCAGCCGACGGACCCCGCCGAGCCACCGGTCGTACCGACTCCTGCCGCGCCGGCCGTTCCCGGTCCAGACGCAACAGCGGCTCCGGTCGTTCCCGGAGACCCGCTCGCTGGTGCCCCGGGAGCGGATGCGAGGGCGAGGGGATCCCTGTCGCAATCCGGTGCCGACCTGACGTCCGTCCTCGCCATCGCCTGCATCGGGGCGGCGCTCGCGGTTGCGGGTGTTTTCCTCCTGCTGGTGAGGAGGACGCGCGCTCGGCGCGACGCCCGTCGGCCGGACTGATGGCAGGCGCCCCTCACTGAACGGCTCGATTCCGGGAACTCCCAGCCGCGTCCGCTTAACGTGGAACGAATGGGAACAGGGCAAACCGAACGCATGCACGCGCTCGACGGCGTGCGCGGCGTCGCCGCCGTCGTTGTCGTGCTCTACCACCTGACGCTCATGGCGCGACCGCGACTGGAGGAGACCGCCGGGCTCTGGGAGTGGATCACCCAGTCTCCGCTCAGGCCGCTGACCGCCGGCAGCGAAGCGGTGCTCGTCTTCTTCGTGCTGAGCGGACTCGTCGTCTCGATCCCCGCGCTTTCGGCCACCTTCGACTGGCTCCGTTACTACCCGAGCCGTCTCATTCGCCTCTATCTCCCCGTCATCGGTGCTGTGCTGTTCGCTGTCGTACTGATCCTCGTGGTTCCCCGGTTCCCCGGCGCGATCACCCCGGACAGCTGGCTCGACAACCGGGTGGCGTCGAGTGTCTCGCTCGGGCGGATCATCGAAGAATCGTCGCTCCTCCCGCAGACCTACACGATAGTGAACGTGCTGTGGTCGCTCCGCTGGGAGGTGGTGTTCTCGGTGCTGCTGCCGGTGTTCATCGTCGTCGGGCTCGCGGTGCGCCGCCGGCCCTGGCTCGCCGCTGTCACGTCGGTCGCCCTCATGATCGCTGGCCGGGTGCTGCAGGTCGACGCGCTCGTCTACCTGCCCACGTTCTTCCTCGGCACCATGATGGCCGTTCACCTGCCCCAGATCCGGGCATGGGCCGATCGGGTGAACCGACGCGGCGGCAGGTTCACCTGGGGGACGCTTGCGCTGGCATCCGTCGTTCTCCTCGTCCTGAGCTGGCTCACCCGCGACATCGCCCCGGCGGGCTCCAGCGCGAGCGCCGCCCTGTGGGGGCTCGCCGGTGTGGGTGCTGCCGGGCTCATCGTCGTGGCGATCGGGTCGCCCTTCGCCGAACGGATGCTGTCAGCCCGCCTGCCGCTCTGGCTCGGCCGTGTCTCGTTCAGCCTCTATCTCGTGCACGTGCCTGTGCTGGCGAGCGTGGCCTTTCTCATTGGGGACGCCGCGTGGTGGCTGGTTGCGCTGATCGCGTTCCCGGCCAGTTTTGCCATCGCCTGGCTATTCCACGTCGCAGTCGAAACACCAGCGCATCGACTGGCGCGGCGGGTGGGAAACCGCGTCGCTTCGCGGCGCGATCGAGTTCCGACGCCCATCGTTTCGTAATCGCTTCGTCGGAGTACCGCGACGCTGTCTGCACGGCATTACGTCTCATCGCGAGTACCTCTGCCGCTGGGAGGCTTACCAGCCGCTCGATCGCAGCGCTGAGAGTGGAGACATCGCCGGGCGGAACGAGGAATCCGTTGACCCCGTCCCGGATGATGTCCGCAGGCCCGTAGGCGATGTCGTAGGAGATCGGCAGGCAACCAGCGGCCATCGCCTCAACGAGAACGAGGGGGAACCCCTCGCTTCGAGAGCTCAGCAGAAGGAACGAACTCTCCGAAAGGTGAGTGCTGGCATCCGGGTCATATCCGCGCAGCGTGATCCCGTCCCCGGCCTTCGCGATGGCCGCCTCAACGCGACCTCGTTCGGGCCCGTCGCCGTAGATGTCGAGGGTGACGGCCGCGCCGGCGGCCCGTGCCCCGGCAATCGCACGCACTGAGTGCTCGACCCGCTTGCGTTTTTCGAGCGCCGACAGCATGATCCCCGACGTGACGGGGCGGTCTTTCGGTGCCGCGGTCGCTCGTGGCACTGCGCGGCCGTTGGGAATTACGGCGGTGTTCACCCGATCGCCCAGGAGCGGCTCCGCCTCGGTTCGCTGGCGTTCGGTGAGGAAGACCAGGGTGTCGAACGAGCGGGGGTCATCGAACACCGCCGCCCGCGATGCGCGCACCGTCGTCTCGTCCGATCCCGCGAGGTGCGAGGCATGGATGACGTGCATGACCAGCAGCTGCGGCCGCACGTAACCGACCATGAACCGTGCGCTCGTCTTGCTGTCGACGATCATCGTCGCCGGGCCGTTGCCGCGCATCTGGTCCAGCCACCAGCGGTAGAGCGCCCAGGCCCGGTCCCACGCCCGCACGGGCTCGCCGGAGGTGTCACACAGCACGATGCTGCGACCGCCGACCGTCCCGCGGTGCCTCACGTCGCGGCGGTCGCTGACCGCGAGCGTGCCGTCCGCTCGGTAGTGATCGACCTGAAGCTCGGTCACACCGTCCTCGGCGTATCGAGTGAGACTCATGATCACGCCGTCGCGGACCCCGGCGAAGTATTTCTCGCTCCGGTCGAGGGGAGCGAACGCTGAGGTGAGATTTTCACAAGCGGATGCCCTGGTGCGGGCAAACTGCCCGGGTGACGGGTGATCGCGCATCCAGTCCCACAGGTTGACCAGCCTCATGCCGTCGATGAGCCTGCCGCCCTGGCGCAGGCGGCGTTCGACGTCCGGGTAGTCCGGGCGCGCATCGAAGGTCAGGACGTCGACGTCGGTCCCGCCGAGGCGGACGAAAGCACGGGAGCGGTGGAGGAACGCCCCGGTCATGCCGCCGAAGGTGTCGGAGATTCCCCAGGTGACGACGAAATGTCGGCCCTGGCGCAGTCGAACGCGTGAGATTTCGCGCTCCTTCCCGTCGCAACACATGGGCGGGAGCGTCCCCGCACGTTCAAGCGTACCCGTAGGGGAGTAGAGCGGGCGCGCCCGCCACTGCTCCTCGCCCGCGGGCAGCGCGATGCGCAGGAGAGAGCGCGTTGATCAGGATGGGATCGCGGAAAGCGACCTGAACAACGCACTATTGCCTGAAAGGCGGGCGCCGGCATCCGCTCGCCTCCGATCGGGCGGGGCGGCTCAGCCGCCCGCGCCCGGCCGGGGTGGAGGCTAGACGAACGCCGCCTTGCCGGTGATGGCCCGCCCGACGATCAGTGAGTTCATCTCCCGAGTGCCCTCGTACGAATACAGTGCCTCGGCATCAGCGAAGAACCGCGCAGCCTCGTAGTCGAGAACTATGCCGTTGCCGCCCATCGCCTCGCGGGCCCAGCCGACGGTCTCGCGCATCTTCGCGGTGCAGAAACCCTTGGCGAGAGCGGAGTGTTCGTCGCGCTGGGTGCCCTCGTCGAGCATCTGGGAGACCCGCACGCACATGGCCATCGACGCTGTGATGTTGCCGAGGCACTTGGCGAGCAGGTCCTGGATCAGCTGGTGCTCGGCGATCGGCTTGCCGAACTGCTCGCGCTCCTTTGCGTATGCAACGGCGGCTTCGTAGGCGCCGACCGAAACCCCGACGCTCGACCACGCGACGGCGGCGCGGGTGAGGCGAAGCACCTTTGCTGTGTCGCGGAACGAGTTGGCGTTCGCCAGCCGCATGCTCTCGGGGACGACGACGTTGTCGAGGGTGATGTCGGCGTTCTGGACGGGGCGAAGCGCGATCTTGCGCTCGATCTTCGTGGCGGTGTAGCCGGGGGAGTCGGTCCGGACGATGAAGCCCTTGACCTGGCCGTCCTCGGTGTCCTTGGCCCAGATCACCGTGATGTCGCTGAAGGTGGCGTTGCCGATCCAGCGTTTTGAACCGTTGAGCGTCCACGAGTCGCCGTCCCGCGTCGCCGTCGTGCGCAGGCCGCGCGCGCTGTCGCTTCCCGACAGTGGCTCGGTCAGGCCGAATGCACCGATGACCTCGCCGCTCGCCATCTTCGGCAGCCACTCGCTCCGCTGCTCACGGGATCCGCACACGCTGATCGATCCCATGGCGAGACCCTCCTGCACGCCGATGAAGGTCGCCATCGACGCGTCGACCCGTGCCATCTCCATGGCGACGAGTCCACGGAACACTGCCGAGTTCTCGAACGGCCGCACTTCCTCGAACCCGTAGCGAGCGACATCGGTCTCCAGGAACGACGCGATGAGGTCGTGGGGGAACTCGGCGCGCTCCCAGTAGTCGTTGATCACCGGCCGGACCGTGGTTTCCATGTAGCTGCGCACTCGCATGAGCGCGTCTTTCTCCCGATCGGAGACGAGGCTTTCGAATCCATAGAAATCGCTGGCGAGTGGTTCAAACGACATTCGTGCTCCGTTGCGTTGGGGTCGGTCATCCGGGTGAACCGGACTCGAATGAAGCCTACGGACGCGCGGCTTTCCCGCACAATCGCTTGCCGTTTGGGGCAAGAGAGAACGGATGCCCGTGGACGGCTCTTGTAGGGTGTCAATGAACGCTCACCGCTCGTGTCTGGCTTCGAAACGTCGACGCTCGACCACTTGGATAAGGACCAGCCCGTGTTGATTCCCCTCCGCAACGACCCTCGTGATTATGCGTGGGGGTCGACAACGGCCATCTCCGATCTCCTCGGAACTGTGCCATCCGGCGGGCCTGAGGCTGAACTCTGGCTCGGCGCCCACCCCGGGTCACCGGCGCGCGTGCTCGATCCATCGATGACCGGTGGCGCGGCGACGCTCGCGGACTGGATCGAGAGCGACCCTGCCGCTGCGGGGCTCGCCGAACCGCGCTTGCCTTTCCTCCTGAAGGTCCTCGCCGCAGACGCTCCGCTCTCGCTGCAGGCCCACCCGACACCCGCTGAAGCCCGCGCAGGATTCGAGCGGGAGAACGCCGCTGGCGTTGCGCTGGACGCGGCGAACCGCAATTACCGCGACGCCTTCCACAAACCCGAGTTGATCTACGCGCTCAGCGAGACGTTCGATGCGCTCTGCGGATTCCGTCCGGTCGCTGACTCGCTCGTCGACGTCGACGCCCTGCTCGCTGCGCCGGGCCTCAGTGCCGATGCCATCACCGCGTTGCGCGCGTTCCGCGACCGCCTCGCGGCCGGTGCCGACGGCGTTGGTACTGACGCCGATGTGCTGCGTTCAGTCGTTGAATACCTGCTGACCGATGATGTGTCGGCTGTGGTCACGGCGGTCACGGATGCCGCTCAGTCCGCGCCCGAAACGCCCGCGGTGAACACCGTGCGGCGGCTTGCCGGGTTCTACCCGGGCGACCCCGGAATCGTGGTCTCGCTCCTGGTGCGCAGTGTCACCCTGAAGCGTGGAGAGGTGCTGTACCTGCCGGCGGGAAACATCCATGCCTATCTCGGTGGCCTCGGGGTCGAACTCATGGCCGCGAGCGACAATGTGCTGCGGGGTGGCCTTACTCCCAAGCACATCGACGTCCCCGAACTGCTCAGCGTTCTCGACTTTACGCCGTTGCCCGTCCCGTACCTCGAGCCGCGCCCTGTCGGCGATGGCACCGAGGCCTTCGTTCCCGACGTGCCCGATTTTGAGCTCATCCATGTCTCAGGGCTGGGAGAAGGGTCAACTCAGCTCGAGCTGACCGGGCCGGCCATCGCCCTGGTCACTGACGGGAGCGCAACCGTCCGAGGGGCATCCGCGCACCGCTCTGTCGAACGGGGCGACGTGCTGTACATCACACCGGACGAGGGTCCGCTCACAATCTCCGGTCCTGGCGAGATGTTCCTCGCGACGACCAGGTTGTCGGCCGACAGCTGAGTTCAGCCGACCATCTCTTCGTCGCTCGCTGTGCAGCTGAAGGTACGGCGGTACGAATTCGGGGTCGTGTGCAGGACCTTGAGGAAATGGTGACGCATCACCGCCGATGAGCCGAAACCGCTCTCGGCGGCGATCTGCTCGAGTCCGTAATCGGTGCGCTCGAGCAGCTGCTGCGCCCGCATCAGTCGTTGCCTGTTGAGCCAGGCTGCCGGGGTCGCTCCCAGCTCGGCGCGGAACCGCCGGGCGAAGGTGCGCTCGGACATCAGTGCCTGTGCGGCGAGCACGTCGACGGTGAGGTCCTCGGCGAGGTTCTCGAGCATCCAGTCCGTGACAGCGGCAAAGGAGTCGCTCCGACGCTCTGGCACCGGCGCCTGGATGAACTGTGCCTGCCCGCCGTCCCGCTGTGGCGGAACAACCATGCGGCGAGCGATGACGTTCGCGGCCGCTGCGCCGAGCTCCGTTCGGACGAGGTGGAGGCACGCATCAATTCCCGCGGCCGTGCCTGCACCGGTGATCACGCCGCGGTCCTCGACGAAGAGCACGTCGGGGTCGACGTCGGTCAGGGGGTATTCGCGGGCGAGCTGGTCTGTGTACATCCAGTGCGTCGTGCTCCGGCGCCCGTCGAGGATTCCTGCTTCGGCGAGGGCGAAAGCACCGCTGCAGACCGAGAGGATCCAGGCGCCCCGTTTCTCGGCGTCCCTCAGGAGGTCGAGGACCCGCTGGTCAGGGTCGCCACCCGTCACCGAGTACGCGGGGATGGCGATCAGGTCGGCGTCCGCAGCCGCGCTGAGGTCGTCGGCGACGACGATGTCGAAACCCAGCTTGGTCTTCACGGGGCCAGGGTCCGCTGTCACGATCCTGAAGTCGAAACCGGGTCCGCCCGAGTCGGTCCTGTCGATACCGAAGACCTCGCAGATCACGCCGAACTCAAATGGCGCCATGTCGGGCAGGGCGACCACAGCGATTTTCTTCAACATTGGGACCTCCGGCTGGCGGAAAAGAATCGAACAATGGCGAGTCTGCCACTGTTGGCAGGAAACAGCAATGCATAGATTTACAGCCATGATCCTTCTTCTTTTCCTCGTCCTGGCCGCCGTTGTGATTGCAACGGTCGCCTGCGCGATTGCCCTCACCCGCGACGGCTACCGTCGCGTTCCGACGCGTCGGCCCGGTCCAGCTGAAAGGCGTCGGTTCATCGTCTAGTTCGCTCGCCGGTTCTCTTCGGCTTTTTCGGGTGCCATAGGCTCTGTGTGGGCACGAACAGTGCCCACACAGAGGAGGCAACATGACCTGGCTGGTCACCGGCGGAGCCGGATACATCGGAGCGCACGTCGTTCGCGCGTTCACCGAACAGGGCATCGACGCGGTCATCCTGGATGACCTGTCCAGCGGTCACGAGTCGTTCGTTCCGCGCGACGTTCCCTTCGTTCGGGGAAACATCCTCGACAGGGACCTCGTGCTCGACACACTGCGCCGGTTCAACATCACCGGCGTCGTGCACGTCGCTGGCTTCAAGTACGCCGGCGTTTCCGTCCAGCGGCCGCTGCACACCTACGCGCAGAACGTGACGGGGACTCTTGCGCTCCTCGGCGCCATGGAGGACGCCGGTGTGAACCGCCTGGTGTTCTCGTCGAGCGCGGCCGTCTACGGAACGCCGGACACCGACATCGTTACGGAGGAGACGCCGAAGAACCCTCAGTCTCCGTACGGTGAGTCCAAGCTCATCGGGGAATGGCTCCTGCACGACCAGGGTGTCGCCCAGGGGCTGGCACACACCTCCCTGCGCTACTTCAATGTCGTCGGCTCCGGTTATCCCGACGTTTACGACACGAGCCCGCACAACCTGTTTCCCCTCGTCTTCGACGCTCTGATCGATGGTCGGACGCCGCGGATCAACGGCAACGACTACCCGACCCCTGATGGCACGTGCGTTCGGGACTACATCCACGTCGCCGACCTTGCCCTGTCGCACGTCGCCGCCGCGAGGAGGCTCGACGCCGGCGAACCGATCGAGCCCGTGTACAACCTGGGCTCGGGAGAAGGCGTCTCGGTCGGCGAGATCATGACCGCCATGCGCGAGGTCACCGGGATCGAGTTCGAGCCCGAGCTCGCGCCCCGTCGTCCCGGTGATCCCGCTCGCATCGTGGCATCGGGGGAACTCGCGGCACGCGACCTGGAGTGGACGATGCGCCACACGCTCAGCGACATGGTGTCGAGCGCGTGGAGCGCTCGCTCGACGGTCTGAGACACCTGCCTCCGCCGGGGTCGTCCATCGCGGACGGCCCCGCGCGGTGGGGTGGATTCTCTCCCCGGACCCCGGTTTTCGAGAGAAGTTGAGCCGCCCGCGACACGCCGGTGAATGCGGGATGAACCCTCCATGGGGGGTTGAGGGTTTACGATCTGCGACTTGACGTGGCGGAATTACACGGGTGTAATTAGCTATAGCGCCGCGTGGCGCACGGGTAACAAGTGGGGAGAGGGATATGGCGCCTGAATATCGCTCCGGTGTTCCCGAGGACTGGTTCGTCGATCCGGTACAGCTCGGAGTTCCTGGTGTCCGCAAGGCTGTCGACGACGACAACCCGCTTGCGTGGCAGTCCGACTCGCTCTGCGCGCAGACGGATCCCGAAGCATTCTTCCCCGAAAAGGGCGGCTCGACTCGCGATGCGAAGCGCATCTGCACGAGTTGCGAGGTGCGCACACAGTGCCTGGAGTACGCGCTCGAGAACGATGAGCGTTTCGGCATCTGGGGTGGCCTCTCCGAGCGCGAGCGCCGGAAGCTCAAGAAACGCGCCGTTTAGTTCTTCACTGCTCAGTTCTGCACTGCTAAGTTCCCGCCGTTTAGCTCTGCGCTGCTAAGTTCGCGCCGCTAAGTTCCCGCCGCTGAGTTCTCGCGGTTCAGCTTGCGCTATTCAGTAATTCGCGCGCGGGGGTTGCGGCCCGTGACGCACCCGCTCGGGCCAGCCATTCCGTGCCACGCCGACACGGTCAGCCGTGTCATGACCAGGTCGACATAGTCTGGACGCGATGTTTCCCCGAGTAACCGCGATCCTTGTTGTGCACGATGGCACTGGCCCCACTGGCTCGAGCCACCTGCAGGACACGCTTGATGCCCTCGCAGCCCAGACCAGACAGCCAGACGCGATAGTCGCCGTTGCGTGTTCGTCGCCCGCCTCCGTCACGGAAGCCCTCGAACGAGCCGGCGTCGATCGGATCGTCGAGGCCGATGTCCGGTTGACCTTTGCACAGGCCCTCGCCGAGGGCGCGCGGGTGATTCCGCACGCGGGGGGCGAGGACGAGTTCCTCTGGCTGCTCGCACAGGACACGGCCCCAGCGCCGGAGGCACTGGCGCGACTGGTCGGGGCGCTCGAGGTTGCCCCCTCCGTCGCCGCTGCCGGCCCCAAGGTCATGGATGCCAGGGACGGCGCGACAATCGTCTCTCTCGGCCAGGCCCTCACGCCGCTCGGTGCCACAGTGTCGCTCGTCGGGGAAGAACTCGACCAGGGCCAGCACGACAGCATCTCCGACGTGCTCGGCGTTGCCCCGGCTGGCGTGCTCGTTCGCCACGCCGTCTGGGAAGAGGTCAGTGGGTTCGACACGTCCTTCGGCGCCACCGACGATTCTCTTGACTTCTGCGTGCGGGTTCGCCTGGCAGGACACCGCGTCGTTGTCGTACCAACAGCCGTGGTCTTCACCGCCGGCGACGGAATCGCCGGACCGTCGCGGTCGCGCCGCGCCGCGGCGTACCGAAGGAGGGTGCGCCAGTCGCGCGGAGCCCAGTTGTATCGCCGACTCGTTTACGCTCCGGCAGCTCTCGTTCTGCTGCACTGGCTGTCACTCGTTCCGCTCGCCGTTGCCCGCAGCGTGTGGCGCATCGCCACGAAGAATCCGGGCCTCGTCGGTGGCGAGTTCGCCGCGGCGTTCCAGGTCGCATTCAGCCCGATTCGGGTCGCCAGGTCCAGGAAGAATCTGCACAACGCGAAGACCATCGGCTGGTCAGCTATCTCGCCCCTCCGCATCCCATTCGCCGAGGTGCGGCGCAGGCGCCTGCTCAGGCGGGAGGCTGGCGCTCCGGTCTACACGGTCGAGCGCAGCGATCTTCGTTTCTTCACCGGCGGTGGCGGCTGGCTCGTCATTGCCTCGGCGCTCGCCAGTGTCGGCCTCTTCTTCTCCCTCCTGGCCGCCCCGGCCGTTGAAGGGGGAGGGATGCTTCCGCTCTCGGCCTCCGTCGCCGGACTGTGGCAGAACATCGGCTTTGGCTGGCGGGACATCAGCATAGGTTTCACCGGCGCAGCCGACCCCTTCTCCGTGGTCATGGCCCTGCTCGGATCCGTGACGTTCTGGGACCCGTCGTACGCTCTCGTGGCCCTCACACTCCTCGCGCTTCCCCTGGCAACGCTCGGCGGCTGGTTCGCTGCGACCAGGCTCACCGAGTCGAGCGGCTACCGGATTGCCGCAGCGGTTCTCTGGACCGTTGCCCCGCCGTTCCTCACCGCGCTCATTGACGGTCGACCCGGCGCGATCCTTGTGCACCTTCTGCTGCCGTGGCTGTTCTACGCCGGATGCGTCGCCGCGCGTTCCTGGGCGGCATCCGCTGTCGCGTCGATGCTGCTGGCGATGACCGTAGCTGCTGCGCCGTCGCTCGCTCCCGCGTTCCTCGTGATCTGGGTACTCGCCCTCTGTGTCAGCGGTCGGCACATCGCCAGGATCGTCTGGCTCATCATCCCGACCGCAGCTCTCTTCGCGCCACTCATCTGGCAGCAGGGGATCGTTCGTGGCCGGTGGCTCCTCCTCCTCGCGGATCCCGGCGCCGTACTCGGCTCCCTCCCCACAACGGGCTGGCAGCTGGCCCTCGGCTTGCCGGGCGGAAACCCTGCCTGGGACTCGATCACCGCAGCCATGGGGATCTCCGGCCTGCCCGCTCACCTCGTCGTGCCGGCCCTGCTCGCGCCAATCGCCGCGATGGCACTCATCGCGCTCTTCCTGCCGGGCAGCGCCAGGGCTGCCGTGTTGCTCTTCGTCGGCCTGCTTGGCCTGGCGACGGCTCTCGGTGCGACCCAACTCGAGATTTCGCTGAACGGGGCGACGGCCACCAGCGTCTGGGCCGGGTCTGGGCTGAGTCTCTACTGGCTCGGTCTCACCGGTGCCGCGGTCGTCGGCTTCGACAGCATGCGCAGGGCGGCAGTCGTTCCCGCAATCGTCGTCTCGACGCTCGCACTCGTGGTCGCCGTTCCCATTGCAGCGATGCTTCCGCTGGGGCACGGTGCCATTGTGGCGAGCGATGGCCGCACGCTGCCGGCATACGTCGCGGCGGCAGCCGCCACGAACCCCTCGCTCGGCACGCTCATCGTCACCCCCCAGCCGGACGGCGGAATCTCCGCGCGGATCGTCCGCGGAGCCGGTGACACCCTCGACAACCAATCGACGATCCTCACGACCGGTGAGAATCTCACGAGTAACGACGAGCAGGTGACTGTACTCGCGGGCAACCTCGTCTCACAGGGTGGCTACGATCCCGCTCCGACGCTCGCCGCGCTCGACGTCCAGTACGTTCTGCTCCCTCCCGCCGTCGTCGAGATGGGTGAGCAGGTCAGTCCCGAAGCGACAACGACGACGAGCCGCGCGTCGGCAGCCCTCGACAGCAGCCCCGTGCTCGCCCACATCGGACCGACCGACCGCGGAACCCTCTGGCGGTTCGAGGGTGAAACCAGCGGCTCTGCCGCTGTCGGTCCCGTCTCCGTCTTCTCGACGCCGGTCCTGATCGGCTGGGCTATCGTCTTCGGATTCGCCCTGCTGCTCTCGGTCCCGACGGCCGCATCGCGTCGCGCCGCCGAAGAGTCCCCCCGAACCGTGGGCCGACGCGAGGTCCGCGAGCCGGTCCGCCGTCTCAGCCGCGCCGAACGCGCACAGCGTAAGGCCGACGCAGAAGCCGAAGCGAGCCTCGCCGCCGGCATCGCGTCGGAGGCGGAAGCCGAGGAGAAACGCGAAGCCGCTGACGCCGCCGCCGCAGCCTCGCCGGACGCTGCTGCCGACACGACCGCCCCCGCTGACTCGGACGCACCCGCCGAAACCGACGCATACGCCGATACGGACGCACCCGCCGACACGGACCAGCCGCAGGCCAGCGCGGATCCTGACGCCGACGCATCCGCCGCCGCCGCGGAGGACGCCGAGACCCGGCCGCACGCAACACCAGGGACCGAAAGCGAGTACAGCCATGGCCGCTAGCAGAACCAGGGCTGCCACGAGCGGCCGCATGATCGCGGGCGTCATCGGTGTCGCGATCGCGGGTGCCTCCGTCTTCGCCGTCGGCACCCTTGACCTGCCGCGCGTGAGGGCAGCGGTCCCGAGCGCCGTCATCACGCCGACGGCCGCCGATCAGGCGCGGGTGTGCGCCGGGCCATTGCTCCAGCTCGCAGGCGACGGGTCGTCGAGCGCTTCGTCCTTCGGAGCCGCGGAACTCACTGTCGGATCTGAATCCGGTTCTGAGCCGACGCTCAGCCCGCTTGCCGCACCCCATAATGTCGAAGCGGATGCCTTCGGGTCGCCCACTGTGGTGAGCGTGCCGAGCGGTACGGATGCTGAGACGGCGCCCCTGCTCGCGGCGGCACAATCGCAGTCTGCCGGGCTCGATGAACTGGCCGGCTTCGCTGCGGGCTCGTGCACCGAAGCCAGCGCCGAGAGCTGGCTGGTTGGCGGTTCGACCGACGTTGGCCGAACGAGCGTCATCACCCTCACCAACCCGACGCGCTCAGACGCCATCGTCGACCTCACCATCTACGGGGAAGCCGGCGTCGTCGACGCTCCGGGTTCACAGGGAATCATCGTCAAGGGCGGTGAGCAGAAACTGCTGTCCCTCGCGGCCTTCGCGCCGAACCTGATCAGCCCGATCGTGCACATCGAGAGCAGGGGAGGGCAGGTCGCTGCCGCGATCCAGCACAGTGTCATTCGAGGCCTCACGCCGAGCGGAGTGGAATATGTTGCTCCGACGGCGCCGGCGGCCAATCGCCAGGTCCTGAGCGGGGTCGTGCTTCCGTCGAACGCTCCGGCCGTCTCCGATGAGGACTACGACGACAACAGCCCGGCCGTTCGGATGATCGCGCCCGGAACCGAGACCGCGCACGTCACGGTGACATTCACGAGCGAGCAGGATGCCTCATCGCCTGAACCCCTCGAGTACGACCTCGAACCCGGTGTCGCAACGGAGATCAGCCTGGGCGGCCTGACCGCTGGCAGCTACACCATCGACATCCGTGCGGACCAGCCTGTCGTCGCTGGAGCACGCACTTCCGCCGCCGTCGGAGAATCGAGCGACTTCGCCTGGTTCCAGGCCTCAACGGCGCTGCCTGACACGGTGATGATCGCGGTTCCCGCGGGAGACAGCCCTGTGCTGCACCTCGCCAACCCCGGAACCGACACCCTGGACATCGAGCTTGTCTCGGCCGGCGGGATCCTGACCGAGACACTCCCGGGTTCTTCGTCTGTTGCGATCCCGGTATCCGGCGGGACCTCGTACGAGGTCACCGGTGTTGACGGTGCGTTCGCCCAGCTCAGTCTCGAGACAGCGACAGGGTTCAGTGCTTTTTCCGTGCAGCCAGCCAACCCCTCCGCGACGCCGGTGACGGTCTACCCGCGCTAACGGACTCCGGTGTCGGGCCTCGCGGGCCCGGCACGGAACCAGCGCGGGAGTCAGAAGTGGAATCGGTCGGGGCCGAGATCCCAGGGGTCCTTGCCGATCAGTTCGGCCGTCGCCCGGAAAACACAGCTCTCGATCATCATCCGCTGGTGGAGTTCATCGTCGCGGTGCAGCTTGCTCATGCGCTGGATCGGCAACCGATACAGCACAACCCGTTGCTCGGACTGGCTGGTCCACCAGCGGGCAACGCCGTCCGTGTCCTGACTGCCGGCCGGCATCGAACCCACCTCAAAACGCACGGCCGCGAGTTCCTCCGGCCAGGTCGCGCGCAGAAAGTCTGCGGCGGCAGCGACCGTCATATCGAACGTGTCGATGCGGTTCTTGAGCGGCGGCAGGTGTGGGCCCGTCGCCGCGCTTCGCCCGGCCCGGCCGTGCCTGTCGTGCCTCACCGCTCGCCGCTCAAAGGTGCTGCTTCGTGAACCGCGTCGTGCCATGCAGCCATCCTATTCGCCGGTGAGATCGGCGAGGTGACCTCTGGCGCCTTCGAGCGGATGTATCGTGAATGGAATGTTGGACAGGCCATGTACGAAAGTCGGATGCTCGCGCGAAGCGGTCTCGACGCTCACCTACGATTACGGCGATTCGATGGCTGTCGTCGGGCCGCTCAGCCTTGCGCGCGAGCCGCACACCTACGATCTCTGCTCATTCCACGCCGAACGGATGAGCGTCCCGCAGGGCTGGCAGGTCGTCAGGCATCAGGTGCTGAATAACAGCTAGCTCACCGGGTTGTTCACGCCGGGTCTGCGAGAATGGAGGAATGACGTTTTCTTCGCCCGCAGCATCCGCTACCGCTCTTCCGTTTAAGGTCCGTGACCTTTCGCTTGCAGAGGCGGGCCGCCACCAGATCCGCCTCGCCGAGAACGAGATGCCTGGGCTCATGGCCCTTCGCGCCGAGTTCGGCGAATCGCAGCCGCTCGCTGGAGCCCGCATCGCCGGTTCGCTGCACATGACCGTGCAGACCGCCGTTCTCATCGAGACGCTCGTCGCCCTCGGTGCGCAGGTGCGCTGGGCGAGCTGCAACATCTTCTCGACCCAGGACGAGGCTGCCGCGGCCATTGCCGTCGGCCCGACCGGAACCGGTGACGCCCCCGCCGGCGCCCCGATCTTCGCCTGGAAGGGTGAGACGCTCGAGGAGTACTGGGAGTGCGCCGAGCAGATCTTCGACTGGAGCGCTGAAGCCGCTGCTGCCGGTGCCGGCTGGACCGGCCCGAACATGATCCTCGACGACGGTGGAGACGCCACGCTGCTCGTGCACAACGGCCGCAGCTACGAACTCGCGGGTGCCGTCCCCGAGACCGCCGACGACGAGAGCCACGAGGGCCGCGTTGTCCTCGACCTGCTGCGCCGTTCGCTCGCTTCGTCCACCGACCGCTGGACGAAGATCGCCGAGGAGATCCAGGGCGTCACCGAGGAGACCACCACGGGTGTTCACCGCCTGTACGAGCTGTTCAGGAACGGCGAACTGCGGTTCCCGGCGATCAACGTCAACGACTCGGTCACCAAGAGCAAGTTCGACAACAAGTACGGCATCCGCCACTCGCTGCCCGACGGCCTCAACCGGGCCACCGACGTCCTCATCGGCGGCAAGGTCGCGTTCGTCGTCGGCTACGGCGACGTCGGCAAGGGTGCCGCTGAAGCGCTCCGCGGCCAGGGCGCTCGCGTGATCGTGAGCGAGGTCGACCCGATCTGCGCACTGCAGGCAGCGATGGACGGCTACCAGGTCGCCAAGCTCGAGAGCGTCGTCGACCAGGTCGACATTTTTGTCTCCGGCACCGGAAACCTCAACGTCATCACCACCGACCACATGCTGAACATGAAGCACCTCGCCATCGTCGCGAACGTCGGCCACTTCGACAACGAGATCGACATGGCCGGACTCGAGAAGATCGAGGGCGCCGAGCGCGTCGAGATCAAGCCGCAGGTGCACGAGTGGCGCCTGCCGAACGGCCGGTCGATCCTCGTGCTCAGCGAGGGGCGCCTGATGAACCTCGGCAACGCCACCGGGCACCCGTCGTTCGTCATGAGCAACTCGTTCACCAACCAGGTACTCGCGCAGATCGAGCTCTACGCGCACCGCGAGAACTACCCGGTCGGCGTGTACGTGCTGCCGAAGCACCTTGACGAGAAGGTCGCCCGCCTCCACCTCGACGCACTCGGCGTTGAGCTCACGCGACTCACCGAGGAGCAGGCGGCATACATCGGAGTGTCGGTCGATGGTCCGTACAAGGTGGATCACTACCGCTACTAGGTCTTACGTGTGAGCGACGGCGTCGCCTGGCTTCGGCCGGGCGGCGCCGTTTGCGTGGGGCCACGGTTCGTCCGTCGCGGATGTCGGGCTTCTGTGCCGGTTGTCGGCATTCGCGACGGATGAGCCGGCCAGCAGTTGCGACAGGAGTTTCGTCCGTCAAGGATGTCGGGCTTCTGTGCCGGTTGTCGGCACTCGCGACGGATGAGCCGGTCGGCAGTTGGCGACAGGAGTTTCGTCCGTCACGGATGTCGGGCTTCTGTGCCGGTTGTCGGCATTCGCGACGGACGAAGGGGGACGCGCCGAGGCGAATCGCTACCTCTCGGGGAACCCGTGCGGGCGCCCCGTCAACACGGGCGTGAGCGCCGCGAGCCGCTGCTGCTCGAGCATGTGTGCCGCGTACTCCCTGTCGCGGCGCACCGCGGCGACAGCGTAGAGGAACAGCACGGGGTCCGTGTCAGGAACGGGGGAGACGAACGCTGCGGCCTCCGCGGCCAGGTTCCGACCCAGCCGTGCGCGGGTCTCCGGCGTGAGCTTGTCGACCTGGTCGAGGAACTGGGCGATCCTGCGTGACAGGCGGTCAGGCATCCGCCCCACATCGGCGATGGTTGCCCAGCCCTGCAACGCCGGTGGTACGCCGTAGACCGAGTGATCAGCCCTCGGCACCCGCTCCTGCTGCGCGTAGGTGCCCGCAAGAAGATCGCCGAGCCGTTTCGAGCGAGCGGAGAGCAGGCCGGTGATGGCTGCGACGCCACCGAGGGTCATGTAGATCTCGAAGAACCCGACGAGGGCGCGGATGAACGCGTGCCGGAAACCCGTCGCACCGCCGTCGTCGCGGACGATGCGCGCGCCGATCGCAAGCTTGCCGAGGGAACGACCGTGGCTCAGCGTCTCGATCGTCGTCGGCAGCGCGACGGTCGAGAACGCGATGATTGCCGTTGAGAATGCGGCTGTCGCTGACTGGTCGATGACGCCCTGGGTCGCGAGGACGAGCAGGAGCCACAACAGGCCTGCCGCAACGAGGACCGACAGCAGGAAGTCGATGATGGCGCTCGCAGCACGCAGGATGAAACTCGCGGACTGAACGTCGAGGGCGACGGCTTCACCGGTGATCAGGAGCGAAGAGTCAGACAGATCCGACATGTGTGTGCCGGAGGAGTCAGTCATGAATAGTATCTAATCAGATGGATCTCGACGCCTACAGTGCCGCGCACCGAAATGAATGGGACCGCCTCGACTCGCTCGCGTCGAAGCGGTCGTTGTCGGGCGCTGAAGCCGACGAACTCATCGATCGGTACCAGGCCGGGGCAACGCAACTGTCTGCGATCAAGACGACAGCGGGATCGACCAGACAGGGCGATCGGCTGAGCGTCACCCTGTCGAAGGCGAGACTGCGCTTCACCTCGGCGTCGACCAACGTGCTCAGCCAGCTGCCACGGTTCTTTATGCTCCAGTTGCCCGCTGCGCTCTACCGGCTGCGCTGGCTGACGCTCGCCGTTGCGCTCGCGACCGTCGCCGTCGCCGCGCTCTGGGCGGCGTGGGTGCTGAACGACCCTCAGGTGCTCGCGAACCTCGGTGACACGGAGGAGCTTCGGCAGGTTGCCGAGGAAGATTTCGCCAATTACTACTCAGACAACCCCGCCGCCTCGTTCGCCGGGCAGGTCTGGACGAACAACGCGTGGATCGCTGCGCAGTGCATCGCGTTCGGAATCACGGGAATCTGGGTGCCCTATGTCATCCTGCAAAACGCCCAGAACCTCGGGCTCAACGCCGCAGTTCTCTTCAGCTTCGGCCACGGCGACACCTTCTTTCTCTACATCGCGCCGCACGGCATGCTCGAACTGACCGCCATCTTCGTTGCCGCCGCCGGTGGGCTGCGGATCTTCTGGGCGTGGGTGTCGCCGGGCAACCGCACGAGGGCGCAGGCGCTCGCCGAAGACGCCCGTGCCTTGTTCACCGTGGCGATCGGCCTCGTTTTCGTCCTGCTCGTCGCCGGCATCCTCGAGGGATTCGTGACACCGCAGCCGTGGCCGTGGCCCGTGAAGATCGGGCTGGGGGCTCTTGCCCTCGGCGCGTTCCTCTTCTACATGCTCGTGATCGGGCGACGTGCCTACCGAGCCGGCGAGACCGGCGACCTCGTTGCCTTCGAAGCCGGGGCGCGGCGTATCTACGCGAACTGAGCGGTTCTGCCGGCGGAAGGGGCGCGCGCGGCGTGTCGACCGCGCTGACGCTGGCACGTGAACGGCGTGGCCCCAGTTGTGGGACCGTGCCGGCGGGTGACCCCACCCATCGATATGCTCGGTTTCATTCGAGCATCCGGGGGTCTTCGTGAAAAAATTGTCGATCTTGATCGGCGCGTCTGTGGTGTTGGCGCTTTCCAGCTGCGCGGCTGCAGAGCCGCCTGCCGCATCGCCGGTTCCGACCGTCACGGTGACGGCGACTCCTGAGCCAGCAAAGCCAGAGCCACGTGGCCCGGATAGTCCAATTGAGGCCATCGACGCCTACGTGATGTGCCTCCCATGGGCGACTGGCTATTCCGCGCACCCGATGGAGGTCGAGGTCGCCTCATTCGACGACCCGCGCACCGTAGTTACGGTCCGGTCGGACGGAAACTGGTTCGTCTACCTGCACGTCATCAACAACAGGGCGGGATACGACGGCCAGGAAATGGCCACCGGGTGCCTGCTCAAGGGGACGATGGGAAACGTGGAATGGACAATGACCAATACCGGGGCGTGGCAGGACCCGACGACATTTGAACCTGACGGGTACGAAGAAGCCTTTCCCGGCGACTAGCGGAGGAGCGCGTTCAGGGCGGTAATGCGACCCGGCGCAGCCACCAGTAAAGGCCGTAGGCCGCCACCGTCGGAATCACGGCGGCGAGAGCGGCTAGTGGCGCGCACCCTCGCGCGCCGGGGCTTCCGCCTGCCTCGCCGCCTGCTTCGTCGCGTGCTCGCCGCGAACAGCATCCGTCGGCCGGTTCTTCAGCTCGCCCGTCAGGACCAGGGCAACGCCGCCGCCGCACAGGGCGAAACCGACGAGGGTGAGGGCTGTCAGTGGCTCGCCGAGAAGCAGGAAGCCCGCAACCGCCGTCATTGGGGCGACGAGGAACAGCAGGGCGTTGAGTGCTGTGATGCCGACTCTTCGAAGCAGCCACCAGTACAGGCCGTAGGCGGCCAGGGTGGGGAAGATCGCCATCAGAATGATCTGGAGCCAGAACACCGGTGAGGCCGGGGGCAGCAGTGTGCCAGTGACCGCAGCGAGGACGAGGGATGCGACGGCCGTCACCGTGACGTGGATGGTCATCGTGGTCAGCACAGGAAGCTGTGCCGCGCCGCGCCGGTCCAGGAAGGTGGCCCCGACGAGGCAGACCATGGCGAGTGCGGGCAGGACGTAGGAGAGGGGAGGGGCGTCAGACCCCGTCATCTGCGTCTGGACGACGAGCAGCACCCCGAGCGCGCCGAGGACGAGTCCTCCCCACTGGCCGATCCGCACCCGCAGCCCGAGCAGCGGGCCGACCAGCGTCGCAACGATGAGCGGCTGAACGGCGTCGATCAGCGCGGTGGTCCCCGCGGTGATGCCGCTGGCGACCGACGCGTAGACGAAGACGCAGTACCCGAACTGCGCGAACAGGCCGACGACCGCCTGGTGTCCGATGTCGGCGGCAGACACACCGCGAAACAGTTTCCGGGTCCGGGCAAGGAGCAGGAGGAGGAGCGCGACGGGAATGAATCGCCAGACGAGCACGGTGGCCGGAGCGACGTCGACGGTTGCCATCGCCGCGATGACGAACCCCGAGCTCCAGGAGGTGACGAATCCGGCAGCGGCCAGCACGGTGACCACCGCTCCCAGTACACCGACCTGTTTACTCATTCGGTCGACTATACAGGACGGTATAGTAAGCCGCATGACGGTCACTCTTCCGGACCAGCCCTCGCTGACGCCCGCCGCGCGCCGGATCCTCGACGCGGCCTCTGAGTTGTTCTACGAGCGCGGCATCCACGCTGTCGGCGTCGACACCATCGCCGCGGCCGCCGGTGTGACGAAAAAGACCCTCTACGACCGGTTCGGGTCGAAAGAGGCGCTCGTGGTGTCGTATCTCCGGCACAGGGAAGCCCGCTGGCGAGAGCACCTCGCTGCCTGTCTTGCACGCACGCCTGAGCCAGGAGTCGAGCGTATTCTCGGCGTCTTCGACGCAGCGATCTCCTGGTCGGGCACGAACAGCCCCAAGGGGTGCAGCGCGATCAACGCTCGCGCAGAGCTCGACGACAGCCAGGACGGGGCCGTGTTTCCTGAGGTCTCCGGCCAGAAGGCGTGGCTGCTCGGGTTGTTTGCCGAGCTGTGCCGCGACGCGGGAGTTCCTGACCCCGACCGCGCAGCATGTACGCTCATGCTCCTCTACGACGGTGCGATCGTGACTGTCGGGATGGGAACGTTCGACAGCCCGTTTGAACTCGCGCGCGACGTGGCGCGTGCGCTGCTGGAGTCGAGGCAGGCGGACGTTACAGCCGGCCAGCAGCCTTGAGCGCGATGTACCGGTCAGCGAGGGCCGGCGGCAGCTCATTGGGCGAGGCTGTCACCACCTCAGCGCCGAGCTGACGAACGGCGGCGGACACGCGCGCCACGTCGAGTAGTGCCCGCTCGGCTGCAGCCGCCAGGTAGATCTCGTCGCGATTGCCCCTGGTTTGGCTCGCTTCGAGTGCAAAGGGATCGGTGACGGATGCCACAACGACCGTATGGCGGGCCGTCAACTGGGGGAGTACCGAGAGAAGCCCCGTCGACGCCCCCGGCGCGTCGATCGAGGTCAGGAGAACGACGAGGGAGCGCTGGGTGGTGATGTTGCGCACCTGGCCTGGCACCGCCTTCCAGTCCATTTCGAGCAACTCAGGATCGATCCCCGCCATGGTGTCGACGAGCTTCGACAGGAGGTCGGCCCCGGTTGCCCCCTGCACGCGTCCCCTGACGCGCCTGTCGTATGCGACGAAGTCGACCCGGTCGCCCGCCCGGATAGCGAGTGCGGCGAGCAGCAGTGAGGCTTCGAATGCGGTGTCGATCCGCGGCTCGTCGGCCACCCGCACCGCCGAGGTCCTGCCGGTGTCGAGCACGATCACCACGCGCCTGTCCCGTTCGGGTCGCCACGTGCGCACCACGACGTCGCGCCGTCGTGCCGTTGCGCGCCAGTCGATCGAGCGCACGTCGTCGCCGCGGACGTACTCGCGCAGCGAGTCGAACTCGGTTCCCTGGCCGCGAACCATCACGCTCGTCGCGCCGTCGAGTTCACGCAGTCGCGCGAGCCGCGATGGCAGGTGCTTGCGGGCGTGAAACGGCGGGAGCACGCGAATCCGGCCGGGCGAGGCGAGTGTCGCCTGGCGGGCCGCCAGCCCGAGGGGGCCCCGCGAACGCACGGTGACCTGCTCGACCCGCCGTTCGCCGCGACGTGACGGAGTGAGTTGCACCGTGATGACCCGGCGTTCGCCCGGGGGAATGGTGACCCGCGTGCGGTTCGTCGCCGGTCCCGCCGACGGCTGCCAGGCATCCCGCACCGTCGCCCGGAGCGTGCGCCGACCCCGGTTGGTGAGGTAGAGCTCGCTCGTGACGCTCTCTCCCAGCCGGGTGCGTGAGGGCAGGGACCTCGAGGTCGAGACCAGGCGGGGGGATGCCGCGAGCACGAGATCGAGGAGGGCCGCGAGCACGCAGAACACCAGCCACAGCCCGAGCACGACGCCCGGTTCGCCGGTGATCGAGCCAAGCACGATGACCGGAACAACGCCGAGTGCGACGAGCGCGACGAACCTCCCCGAGATGGTCATTTAGATCGGGACCTGCACCTGCGTGAGAATCGACCGGAGGATCGCGTCGGATGCGACACCCTCGAGCTCCGCCTCCGGCCGGAGCTGGAGCCGGTGCCGCCAGACCGGAAGCACCATGGCCTGCACGTGGTCGGGGGTGACCGAGGGGTAACCGCTGAGCCAGGCCCACGCCTTCGCCGCCGCGAGCAGCGCCGTTGTTCCACGGGGACTGACGCCCATGCGCACGCTCGGACTCTGCCGGGTCGCCCGTGCGAGGTCGACGACGTAGCCGAGCACGTCAGCAGACACCCCGGTGGCCGCGGCGGCACGCTGGGCGTCGGCGAGGTCATCGGCATCGAGTACGGCCGTGACGCCTGCAGCGGAGAGGTCGCGTGGGTTGAAGCCCGCGGCGTGGCGCCGAAGCACCTCGACCTCGAGTTCCCGCTCGGGAATGTCGAGGACGAGTTTGAGCAGGAACCTGTCGAGCTGCGCTTCGGGCAGCGTGTAGGTGCCCTCGTACTCGATCGGGTTCATGGTCGCGGCGACCATGAACGGGGTGGGGAGCGGCTGGGTGACCCCGTCGACGCTCACCTGGCGCTCCTCCATCGACTCGAGCAGCGATGACTGGGTTTTCGGGGGAGTCCTGTTGATCTCGTCGGCGAGGAGGATATTCGTGAAGACGGGGCCGCGCCGGAACTCGAACTCACCGCCCTTGGCGTCGTAGATCAGTGAGCCTGTGACGTCACCCGGCATCAGGTCCGGGGTGAACT
Organism: Mycetocola sp. Y444; assembly: GCF_059445295.1. Classification (NCBI taxonomy): domain Bacteria; kingdom Bacillati; phylum Actinomycetota; class Actinomycetes; order Micrococcales; family Microbacteriaceae; genus Mycetocola; species Mycetocola sp. Y444. Next base: position 701,538 of record NZ_JCAIUB010000002.1, read on the forward strand.
GCACGCGCTTCGTGTCGAGATCGAGCGCCGAGCTCAGTGTGCGAACGAGCAGCGTTTTCGCGACACCGGGAACACCCTCGAGCAGAACATGGCCCTTCGCCAGCAGCGCGATGATGAGACCGGTGACCGCCGCCTCCTGCCCGACAACGCTCTTGGCGACCTCGCGCCGCACCTGGACGAGTTTCTCCCTGACTTCAGCGACCCGCGCGGGTCCGCCGTGTGTCGGGGTACCGTCAGCCGCGAGGGGATACGGGTTCGGTGGAACCGCCGCACTCGGGTGCTCGATGAGGGGCTGCTGCGGGTACTGGTTGCCCTCGACTGGCTGCTGCTGTGACATCTGAGTTCTGCTTCCGGTTGCGAGTGGGGATCTGTCGGAACGGCTGCGGCACGATCGCCGCCTCCACGTTACGACGGGCGGGCGGGTGGTCGCGGGGTCACGGCGGCTGCCGTTGCCCGCTCGAGTTCGGCAAGAGCGTCGGAAATGGCGACAACGTCGCGCTCCGAATTCGGCACGGTGTCGACGAGGATGCCGCGGACCTGGTCGCGAGGACGCGAGAGCAGAGCCGCAGCGGCATCCGCTACCTCGTACACCGTCGCGTGCCTGGAGAGGCCGAGTGCCCCGCCGAGTCGTGCGGTTGCGCCCATCCGAAGCGCATCGATCGCGCGCGTTCGCGCCGACACTCGCTGGTAGAGCCGTGCCCTGCCCTCGAGTGTTTCGCCGGCGGGCACCGTCACGGGGAGGTCCTCGGCGACGAGCGGACCAAACCGGCGCCCGCGCCAGAACATGGCGACCAGCGCGGTGATCGCGAGGAGAGACGTGGTCGGCACGAGCCAGATCGGGGTCAGTTCGGCGACATTGGGCGGGCCGGATGCTTCGACATCGGCAATCGTCGGCAGGTACCAGACGAGTCGCTCGGTCTCGCCGAGCAACCCGAGGGCGAGGGCGGCGTTGCCGTTCTCGATCACCCGGTCGTTGCTGAGCAGGTCGACCGGTCCCACCAGGGTGAGCGTGCCGTTCTCAGTCGGCAGCTGCACCACACCGAAACCATCGGTGTCCGCGGGGAAGCAGCCCACGGCATCCGAATCGCCCGTGATCCGGAAGGTGGCGCCGGCGCTGATGCTCCCGGCGCGTTCGGCGGCAGGCAGGTCGCAGTCCGCCGTCAAGGCGACCGACTCTTCGCTCCTGCCGGCGGCGAACACGCCGGGCGCGAGCGACTGGAGCTGGGTGAAGGTGGGTCCGAGGATCACCACCGAATCCGCGGCGCTGACGAGCTCGGACAGCCTCGCGTCGGAGAGGTAGCCGGACGGGTCGAAGACGGCGAGGGTGGTTCGGGCCTGGTCGGCCTCCACCATCGCTTCACTGAAGGACTCCGGCAGCAGCACATCGACGCCCTGGCTCCGCAGGACCTCGGCGGTGGCCTTCGCCCCGGTCGGCGCCGGGTTCGCCGGGTCGAGTTCGATTCCGCTCGATGTGCCGCCCCGCGTGAGCATGAGGGTGGCAACGACGACGACGGCGGAGACCAGGGCGACACCGATCCAGAACACCGCGCGCCTGAGGACGGTGCGAGCGAGGGGCGTCGTCACCTGATTTCCGGCGACGTCGGATGCCGCGGCGTGCGCTGTGCGCTCCTTGAGGTCGTTGGCCGTCACGCGGAGCTCTCCTCGCTGACGGCCTCAAGCCGGGCTGGCGTGCGCGCGTCAAGTTCATCATCGAGCGCGGCAAGTTGGCGATACTGCTCCGCGGTGCCCTCCGCGCCGAGGTAACGGACGCCGTCAAATGTCCGTGCGGCGTCGGCGAGCCGGAGGCGCGCGTCAGGAAAGGCGTCGGCGGCGCGCTCGGCGAAGTCGTGCGCGGTTGTGCCGGGTGAGACGAAGACAACGGTGCGTTCGGTGAGGCTCCTGGCGATGGCCCTGAACCGGTACCGGATGGCGGCGGTCCAGTCGCCGGCCGCCGCTGACCGGTCCGACGCCACCCGCAGCTCGTCGGCGGACCGGGTGTCATCATCACCGAACAGGCCGCTCACCGCTGCGCTTCTGCGGTTGAGTCGCGGGACGCCCCAGACCAGCAGGGCGACAGCGATCGCGAGTATGACGGCCGCGACGATGGCAACCGGTATCCAGTCGGTCGGTACTGCCTCACCGGGCTGGAACAGGCGCCCGAGCCAGTCGAAGAACTCCTGGGAGAGCCTGTCGAAGAGGCTGGGTTGCGCCGCAGCGTACTCGGGTTTACTCAACTCCTCGATGAGCCAGTCCCGTGCCTCGGGCGCTGACGGATCGACGGGCACATCCGCCGTCGGATGCGTGATTCCGGTGAACCGGCCGCCGGCTACCGCGAGCCCGCCTAGGCCCACGGCGATCCCGGACCGGTCCCTGCCTGCGTCTGGGGAGGGTTTGCTCGGACGAGGTAGGGGTCTTCGACCGTCTGGTCGCCCGTCTGCCGCGCCTCGACGAACCGGATGAGCTCGAGATCGAGTCCCTCCTTACGCATCCGAAGGTCGACATAGATGAGGGCGATCGCTGCGGACGACACGACGGAGGTGATCGAGCCGATCAGGAGTGAGAGCACGATCATGATCACGTAGAGCACGACCGGACCGATCCAGCTCTCCGCCGACGTTCCGGTCGGGTCGATCGCCGAGACAGCCATGATGTAGAGGAAGCTGATCGGGCTGATGACGATCTGCGACACAGTGCCGACGATGAAGGCGATGAGGTACTGCACGCCGAGGGTGCGCCAGAAGTAGCCGTCGGTGAGGCGCCAGGACCGGCGGATCGCGGCGACCATCGTCGCCCGTTCGAGCACGATGATGCTCGGCACTATCGACAGCTTGATGCTTACCCACACGCCGACCACGACGAGGGCGATAGCGGCGAGGATCGCGAGGATGATGCCGGCCGCGACGAACCCGCCGCCGAGGACGACGAGGAGCCAGACGATCCCGACGATGACAGCGACCACGGCCAGGACGGCACCGGTCGCGACGAGGACCCAGAGCAGCAGGCTGCCAAGGCGGGGCCAGGTTGCCTTCCACACGGCCTTAAGGGTGAGCTTCTCGCCGAGGGTCGCGCGCGCAACCTCGGTGACAATAACGCCCTGGAGGAAAACTGTGCCAACGAGGGTGATCAGGAACGGGACGAGTGAACCGACAATGATGCCGGCGATCCCGCCGGCCGCGACGGCATCCTGATCCTCCGGGGCGGCAGCGGTGATGCGCGAGATGAAGAAGAACGTGATCACGCCGATGACGAGAAGGCTGATGATGACGGTGACGGCCTGCACGAGGAGCGCGCTGCCGAACGTCGCCTTCGGGTTTCGTTTGAGGGCGAGGAACGGAGCGGAGAGCAGAGTGCCGAACCCGAGCGGGCGCAGGGGAATCAGCCCCGGTTTGGGGGGAGGGGTCCACCCTGGCTGTGAGAACTGCGGTGCGCCGTACGGATTCTGGCCGTACCCAGGCTGGGATGGAGCCTGCCCATATGGGTACGGGTTTTGACCGTACTGGCCCTGGCCGGAGGGGTTCTGACCGTAGGTGTCCTGACCGTACTGGTTGCCCTGGCCGTACCCGTTCGAGCCGTGAACACTGGGGTCGTAGTCGTTCGGGGCGGCAGGCTGTTGCGGCTGGCCGGATGGCGGCGACGGCTGCTGCCCGGAAGGAGAGGGCGACACGCGCTCACCGTAGCGTGGTGGCTCCTCCGGCTGGCCCGGTGCCTGCCAATTCTGGTCGTGTGTCATTCAGCGGCCCCTCCGTCGCGAAAACATGCCGTGCTCATCGTGGCACATCTGATCCGCGCCCCGCGAACCTTACTCCGGTCGGGCGAAATCGGTGCAATACGCAAAGTCCCCGGCTGGAGCCAGTAATCTGTTCGAGTACCCATGGCTGTCGTCCCCCCGCGTCAGCCGAAGAAACGAGAACGAGGCGTATGAACGCACGGATCCTGGTTGTCGACGACGACACAGCGCTGGCCGAGATGATCGGCATTGTGCTGCGAACCGAAGGGTTTGAGCCGCACTTCTGCGCCGATGGCAGCGGCGCCGTTGACGCTTTCCACGAGGTAAAGCCGGACCTCGTGCTTCTTGACCTCATGCTTCCAGGTATCGACGGCATCGAAGTCTGTACCCGCATCCGTTCCGAATCCGGCGTGCCGATCATCATGCTGACGGCCAAGACCGACACCGCCGATGTGGTCAAGGGACTGGAGTCCGGCGCAGACGACTACATGGTGAAGCCGTTCAACCCCAAAGAACTCGTCGCCCGGATTCGCACCCGCCTGAGGCCGACGCCCCAGCAGGCGCAGGACACCCTGCAGATCGGTGACCTCGTCGTCGACGTGGCCGGCCACGAAGTGCGACGTGGTGACGTGCCCATCAACCTCACCCCCCTTGAGTTCGACCTGCTGCTGACGCTGGCATCCAAACCGCAACAGGTCTTCACACGCGAGATGCTTCTCGAGCAGGTGTGGGGATACCACTACAAGGCTGACACCCGGCTCGTGAACGTGCACGTTCAGAGGCTCAGGGCGAAGGTCGAGTTTGATCCGGATAACCCACGCATCGTCATGACTGTTCGCGGTGTCGGCTATCGTGCCGGTTCCGGCGTCCCGCTCTAGAGCGCCCTATGGTGTTCAGCCGGGAAACTGACGAGCAGGGCCAGGGTCATTCGGGGCCGAACACCGGTGTCGCCGGGGCCAGGTTCGCCAACTGGAGAACGTGGCCGTCGAGAGCGGCCAGATCGTGGCGGCGTTCGCTCCAGTTTCGCACCGTCGTTGTGACGCTCGGTCTCTCGCTCGCGGCCGTGCTGATCTCGAGCGTGTACATGTCGCTGTCCATCGGCAACGACCTCTTCTCCTCCAGGGTCGATCAGGTGCAGCAGGACTCTTTCCGCGCCACGACCTCGGCCCAGAACCTTCTCGATTCGTCGAGCGAGCAGGACCGTGCCGGGATCCAGGAGCTGATGAGCGCTGCCCGCACCGAAATTGCCAGGACCTCGAGTTCGACGCTCATCGCCGGTTACCGGGCACCCGGCCAGCCGGCGAGCGCAGCGGCCCCACAGGATTTCGAGAGCCCGCAGCTGACCGGGGTGATCAGCGACGCGCTCAGGGCGAGCGTCCAGAAGAACCCCGACGAACAGTGGTGGCAATCCGTGTCGCTTCCGACGTCCAATGGCGGGACAGCACCCGGCATCGTCGTTGGCACCGAGATCACACTGCCGGAGGGCAGCAGGTACGAAATCTATATCGGGTACAACCTCAGCGACACTGAGGAGACGCTGCTGTTTGTCCAGCGCACCCTGATCATCGGTGGACTCGCGCAGTTGCTGCTGCTCGGCTCTGTGGTCTGGGTGGTTGTTCGGCTCGTGGCCAACCCGATCCGGGTTGCCGCCGAAACCAGCCAGCAGCTCGCCGCTGGAGAGCTCGAGGTGCGCATTCCGGAGAGGGGCGAGGACGAACTCGCCACGCTCGCCCAGTCGTTCAACGCCATGGCGGACAGCCTCCAGCTTCAGATCAAGGAACTCGCTGACCTGTCGCAGGTGCAGCAGCGATTCGTCTCCGACGTCTCGCACGAACTTCGAACGCCGCTGACCACGATCCGCCTCGCTGGCGATGTGCTGTACGACCAGCGCGAGACCTTCCCTCCCGCCATGGCGCGCACCACCGAGTTGCTTCACACGCAGACCCAGCGGTTCGAGATTCTTCTGGCCGACCTGCTGGAGATCTCGAGGTATGACGCCGGCTCTGTTCAGCTGGAGATCGAACCATCGAGCCTCGTGCATCTCGCGGAAGATTCCATCGAGGGTGTTGCTGCGCTCGCCGAGCAAAAAGGATCAGAGATCCGGCTCGTCGCTCCCGGCGGGTACTCGCCCGTGGAAATGGACCCGCGGCGCATCAGGAGGATCGTCCGCAACCTGCTCGGTAACGCCATCGAGCACGGTGAGGGACGTCCGATCATCGTCACTGTCGACAGCAACGAGCGAGCCGTAGCGCTCACGGTGCGCGACTACGGGCTCGGAATGACCGAGGCGGATGCCGAGCGGGTCTTCGACCGGTTCTGGCGCGCTGACCCCTCCCGAAAGCGGACGATCGGCGGAACGGGCCTCGGCCTCGCCATCGCCCTCGAGGACGCTCAACTCCACGGAGGTACCCTTGACCTGTGGTCGCGGGTCGGCCACGGCTCCTGTTTCCGCCTGACCCTGCCGAGGGTCAGCGGTGGCAGCTTCACCGTCTCGCCCCTCCCACTCCCGCCCGACGACGCCGAAGGTCCTGGTCCCGTGAATACACTGTCACCGACGGATGCCGACGGCACGGTGTCAGGGGAGCGGTCATGACCCCGAGGCGGCTGGCAACGAGGCGGCTGACATCGAGGATCGCGGCCGGCCTGGCGCTCTCCCTCGCCGTCCTGCTCTCCGGCTGCGCCGGCATCCCTCAGTCAGGCGCTCCGCAAATCGGCCAGGTGGTGCCAGCCGACGGAGATCCGGAGGTCGAGTTCCTCGCTGTCGGACCGGAGAAGGACGCGACCCAGGAGCAGATCGTCAGCGGCTTCATCGACGCTGCCTCCAGCCCACGGGACGACTACGCCACGGCGCGCGAATACCTCTCACCGTCGATCCGGTCCGAGTGGAACCCGGATGCGAGCGTCCTGGTGGACCTGGCCAACCAGCGCGTCTTCGCCCCCGTCGATGAACTGAACATGCTGGTGACGCTCGAGCCTGTGGCATCCGTTGACGCCGCGGGAGAGTTCACCGAGTTCACAGATCCGGAGACCACGAGCAGCGTGTACTCACTGGTACAGATCGACGGCCAGTGGCGGATCAATTCAGCGCCGGACGGCGTCGTGCTCGACGAGCAGAAGTTCAGCGAGGTGTTCAACCCGTATTCGCTCAGCTTCTTCGACCCGACCTGGACGCACCTCGTGCCTGACCTGCGCTGGTTCCCGTCGCGGGCGTCGACAGGTACCCAGATCGTCGCCGCTCTTCTCGCCGGCCCAAGCGAGTGGTTGAGCGGTGCGGTGAGCTCCGCCTTCCCTGAAGGGATCAAGCTGACCAGCAAGGCGGTTCCCGTTGTCAACGACGTGGCACAGGTCGACCTCACCAGTGAAGCATTCGACGCGGATGAGGTAACGCTTCAGCGGATGCAGGCCCAGCTGTCTGCGAGCCTCTCTGGTGTGTCCACCATCACCTCGGTGAGTATCGCCGTCAACGGCAACGTGCAGAACATTCCGGCGCTGACCCTCGCTGGAACCCGCGTCGACCCCCGGGCGCTCGCGTTGACCGAGGACGGTTTTGGGTTCCTCGGGGGCGGAACCGTGGAGCGGATTCCTGGCCTCAGCCCGCAGATCGAAGCGCTCGGGGCAACAGCGGCCGTCGTGAACCAGAACTATTCGCTCGCCGCAGTGCTCACGCCGGGCGGCGTCTATGCGGTGCGCCAATCACAGGAAGCCGGGCTCAGGGTCGACGCACGAGCTGACCTGATCGCGCCGTCACTCGACAGGTTCGGGTTCCTGTGGTCGGTTCCCGAGAACGAGCCGGGAGCGTTGCTTGCGCTCAGGGCGGACGGTTCCCAATCGCCGGTTGCGTCCAGCTGGCCTGATGCCTCGAGCATCCAGTCGATTCAGGTGTCACGCGACGGAACACGGGTACTCGCGCTTGTGCACACGGTGGGCCAGCCCCGGCTGCTTGTGGCCGGGATCACCCGCGCCGCGGACGGCACACCGGTCAGCCTCGGTGAACCTCTCGGGTTCGCGGCCGGCGCCGGCGTCGGGCTGTCGGCGACCTGGGTCGACGACGTCACCGTCGCCTCGCTCGTCGGAGCGTCCGACGGACGGGGAGAGGTCGTGACCCAGGTGATCGGTGGCGAATCGGGAGCACTCGCCATGGTTGATGACGCGGTGCAGATCGTCGGTGGCAACACGGTCAGGCAACTCCGTGCACTCTCGTCGACCGGAAGTGTCGAGGTGCTGCGAACCTCCGTATGGCAGACGACGTCGAAGGGTGTGTTCTTCCTGGCCACCCAGCTCGGCAGCCCGGACTAGTCCTCACCAGCTCGGGGGAACGCGCGAACTCTCCACCGCTCCGTTGCCACCCTGTCCGTCAGTGGCGGGCCGGGACATGCTCGGCGGATGAATCACAGCGGCAACGCGGAGCCGGACTCCGACCCGGACTTGGGCTCGGACTCGGGGGTCGTGGCGGCAGGTGTGCGCTCGGCGTTCCGCGAGGCGATGGGGCTTCTCCTTCCTGTTGCGTGCGTCGGCTGCGGTGAACCGGACGTCGCGCTCTGCGCCGGGTGTGTTGCGAGCGTCGGCGAGCCCCCGGCGGTGCGTGACATCGGGGATGCGTTCCCGGTGTGGGCTGGCGCCGAATACGACGGTGCCGTGAGGCGCGCCATCCTCGCGCTCAAGAATGACCAGCGAACCGATGTCGCCGCGGTACTCGCCCAGATCCTCAGGACGGCGTTCGACCTGGCGCTCGCCGAACTTCCGCGCCACGCCGGAACGGTCACCGACCTGAGGCTCGCCGCTCTCCCGTCGAGCAGGGCGGCCTACAGACGAAGGGGATACCGGCCGGTCGACAGGGTGCTCAGAAAGGGAGGACTCGCGGCGGAGCATCCGCTCAGGCTGGTCCGACAGCCTGCCGACCAGGTTGGCCTCGGTCGAGCGGGTCGAGAACGCAATCTTGTGGGGTCGCTTCGGGCCTCGGAGCGTGTTGCCGGAGGGAGTTTCCTCGTTGTCGACGACGTGGTCACGACGGGTGCGACGCTCAGGGAAGCACGCAGGGCGCTCGACTCCGCCGGGGCACGGACTGTCGGTGCCGTGGTCATCGCGGCAACGCCACTGCGCATCATAGCAACGCGCCAACCACACAGTTTGCCGAGTGACTTCTCATGCGGCGCGGACTAGCGTGGGGTCTAAAGGCGCGAAAGGACCGCCCATGAATATGCGGCGGTTCGCGCAGATCTGGGAGGTTGACGTGGAAATTAACATTGTCGGACAAGGCCTGGGACTCACTGATCGCTTCCGCGATTACGTCGAGGAAAAATCAGAGAAAGTGGCCCACCTGTCAGACCGTGCCCTCGCATTCGAGGTCAAGGTCAGCCGCCATCATGATAAGAGTGGCAAGCCCGGAGACGACCGGGTCGAGCTGATGCTCATCGGTCCAGGCCCGCTCATCCGGGCTGAGGCATCGGGCTCAGACAAGTACGTTGCCTTTGATCTGGCAATGGGAAAGTTGCTCGAGCAGGTACGCAGGGCGAAGGACCGCAAGAAAGTGCTGCGGGGAAAACGGCGAACGTCGTTGTCGACCGCGAGCGCTGAGGGCTTCAGCGGCATCGACCTCCAGCCCGCTGACCCTGACGTGATCGACCGGGTCGCGACAGGAGTGCTGACGACGGTGGATGACAGCGACAGCGAATCCGAGGAGGAGTACTCGCCGGTTGTGATTCGCGAGAAGGTGTTCCCCGCAGAATTTATGACCGTCGACGAGGCGGTCGACAGGATGGAGCTGGTCGGGCATCCGTTCTTCCTGTTCGTCGACGCGAAAAACGACAGGCCGAGCGTGGTCTACCGGCGCAAGGGCTGGGACTACGGTGTCATCGGTCTCGATGACGAAGCGGCGGAGTCGAAGAAGCGGGCGTAACCCGCAACGGATGCCGTGAGGCACGTTGCGAGCGGGTGTCGGAGCGATCCGGCACCCGCTCGTGTGTTCCGGGTGTTTTCGCCGCCTTTATCAGGGCGCTCTCACCGGACTGGACGCTAACATGGGTAGCGTTGTCGACTGACGTTGATTACCGTGCACACGGCACGGTGGCGCGATACTCGCGTGCCCTAGATAAAAGTGGAGTGCAATTCGTGGCCTCAGTACTAGAGAGGGTTCTTCGCGTTGGCGAGGGCCGGATCCTCAAGAAGCTCGAAAACCTGACCAAAGCTGTTAACTCGCTCGAGCCGAACTTCGCGGACCTCACCGATGAGGAACTTCGCAATGAAACAGCCGAGCTCCGCGCCCGGTTCGAGAAGGGCGAAACCCTCGACGACCTGCTTCCCGAGGCGTTTGCCGCCGTACGCGAGGCGGGAAAACGCACCATCGGGCTGAGGCACTTCGACGTGCAGATCATGGGTGGAGCGGCTCTTCACCTCGGCAACATCGCCGAGATGAAGACCGGTGAGGGCAAGACGCTCGTCGCCACGCTCCCCGCGTACCTCAACGCGATTGCGGGCAAGGGTGTTCACATCGTCACGGTGAACGACTACCTGGCGACCTACCAGTCTGAGCTTATGGGCCGGGTGTTCCGTGCCCTCGGCATGACCACCGGTGTCATCGTCGCCGGACAGACCCCGGCTGAGCGGCGCGAGCAGTATCTCTGCGACGTGACCTACGGGACCAACAACGAGTTCGGGTTCGACTACCTCCGCGACAACATGGCGTGGCAGTCCAAAGACCTCGTACAGCGTGGCCACTACTTTGCCATTGTCGACGAGGTGGACTCGATCCTCATCGACGAGGCGCGGACGCCGCTCATCATCTCCGGCCCGTCGTCAGGCGAGGCAAACCGCTGGTTCAATGAGTTCGCCCGCCTCGCGAAGATCCTCGTCGAGGGCGAAGACTACGAGGTCGACGAGAAGAAGCGCACCGTCGGTGTGCTCGAACCAGGTATCGAAAAGGTCGAGGACTACCTCGGCATCGACAACCTCTACGAGTCCGCGAACACGCCGCTGATTTCCTTCCTCAACAACTCGCTTAAAGCGAACGCACTGTTCAAGAAAGACAAGGACTACGTCGTCATGAACGGCGAGGTCATGATCGTCGATGAGCACACCGGCCGTATTCTCATGGGCCGTCGTTACAACGAGGGAATCCACCAGGCGATCGAGGCGAAAGAGGGCGTTCAGGTCAAGGCCGAGAACCAGACCCTCGCCACGGTCACGCTGCAGAACTACTTCCGCCTGTACTCGAAGCTCTCCGGCATGACCGGTACCGCCGAGACCGAGGCCGCTGAGTTCGTCTCGACCTACAAGCTGGGCGTCGTTCCGATTCCGCCGAACAAGCCCATGCGGCGAATCGACCAGCCGGACCTCGTGTACAAGAACGAGGAGACGAAGTTCGCGCAGGTCGTAGAAGACATTGCCGAGCGCCACGAGAAGGGCCAGCCCGTCCTCGTCGGAACGACCAGCGTCGAGAAGAGCGAATACCTCTCCCGCCTGCTCGCGAAGAAGGGCATCAGGCACGAGGTTCTCAACGCGAAGAACCACGCGCGAGAGGCCGCGATCGTCGCCCAGGCCGGCCGGCTCGGCTCGGTGACCGTCGCAACGAACATGGCCGGTCGTGGAACAGACATCATGCTCGGCGGAAACGCTGAGTTCCTGGCTGTCCAGGAGATGAACCAGAAGGGCCTCAGCCCGAGCGAGACTCCCGAGGAGTACGAGGCAGCCTGGGATGACGTCTTCACCGCCGTCAAGCAGAAGGTCCAGGAGGAAGCGGACAAGGTCATCGAAGCCGGCGGACTCTATGTGCTCGGCACCGAGCGCCACGAATCCCGCCGCATCGACAACCAGCTCAGGGGCCGGTCGGGCCGCCAGGGAGACCCGGGCGAGAGCAGGTTCTACCTGTCACTCACCGATGACCTGATGCGCCTGTTCAACTCCGGCGCCGCTGAAGCCCTCATGGGCCGCGGCGGGGTTCCCGACGACATGGCCATCGAGTCAAAGGTCGTCAGCCGTGCGATCCGGAGCGCACAGTCGCAGGTCGAGGCGCGCAACGCCGAGATCCGCAAGAACGTGCTCAAGTACGACGATGTCCTCAACCGTCAGCGCGAGGCTATCTACGCTGACCGCCGCCACATCCTCGAGGGCGACGACCTGCACGAGCGCACCCAGAAGTTCCTTGAAGACGTCATCACCGAGGTGCTCGATGTGCACGTCGGCGAGGGCAACGGAGACGACTGGGACTTCGACGCACTGTGGGTCGACCTCAAGACCCTGTACCCGATCAGCCTGACCATCGATGAGGTTATCGCTGAGGCCGGGCAGAGGGGCAAGATCAACCGCGAGTTCATGCGTCGCGAGATCCTGTCGGATGCCAAGCTCGCCTACGCACGGCGTGAGGAACAGCTCGGCTCACCGGCGATGCGCGAACTCGAGCGGCGCGTTGTGCTCCAGGTCATCGACCGTCGCTGGCGCGATCACCTGTACGAGATGGATTACCTCAAGGACGGCATCGGCCTGCGGGCGATGGCACAGCGTGACCCGCTGGTCGAGTACCAGCGCGAAGGCTTCAGCATGTTCCAGCAGATGATGGGACAGATTCGCGAAGAGAGCGTCGGTTACCTGTTCAACCTCGAGGTCGAAGTCACCAAGGGTGCGAGCGAGGAAGTCACCTCCGTCGAGGCCAAGGGGCTCACCCGGCCGGACGACGAGGACGAGAACCTCAGCTACTCCGCCGCGACCGAGACCGGTGACGTCGAGGTTCGCAACCAAAAAGGCCAGGTAGAGAAAGCGGCAACGGCGCGCGCCAGGCAGGCGACAGCCGCCCGGTCAGCGCAGCCGGAGGCCGCAGCACCGGTCGCAACGGCCGAGCGTGGAGCTTTCGGTCAGAGGGGCCAGGTCACTCCACCCGTCGGAGGCAACCGCGCCGACCGCCGCGCCCAGGGTAAGAAGAAGTAACAGCGCGGCACACGCAAGCAGTGCAACACAAGCCCCGGCCCTTTTGGTGTCGGGGCTTGTGTCGTAAGGGCAGGCGTCGTAACCGCAGGAGTCGTAACGGCAGTCGTCGTTCCACCGCCGCGGCTGCCCGGGTGCCCGCCTAGAGAATGCCGATGGAGGTGGCGCGCCATCGCTTGTCGACACCCTCGAGCCGAATGGCGACCGCCCGCGCTCGTGGCTTCTCGTAAACCATCACCACAGCCTCGATCACGCCGTCTGCCGGCGAGCTGGTCGTGATCCTGCCGATGACCAGGACGGGCCGCGTGGCTGGTGTCCCCTTGATCTGCCGTGCCCTCGCCGAAATCAGTTGCCGTTTGAGGAGGTGTTTGTAGACATCCTCGCTGATCCAACGAGCGAGTTGATCGATGTCACGTGCTCCTCGCAGTACCTCCATGACGCATCGCGTCAGGTTCTCCAGAAGCGGTTCCGGCGGCGGGAGCAGCTCGGTCGGGGTTTTCTGTCTGCCGAAGAAGCGATCGGTGTCGAAGTGGTCCCCGCCAGACCCACGTGCACCGTGCGGCCCCGCAGGGCCGGGCGGGTCGGTGGAACGCTGCCGCTGATCATGGGCGGGGACGGGATCGCCCGGTGCATTCTCCCGGGGAGGCCCCTGTGGTTTCCGCGACGGTGGAACTGGCTCGCCTGAGAACGGAATGCTCATGCGTGGCTCCGTAGAGTGACTGTCGGTGCTTGATGGGGCACGATGACCGGCGACGGACCGGCGATGACGCCACGGGGCAAGGCGGCAGCGGTGACAGGACGTGTGTTCGGGTCCACGCGAGACCTGCGTCAGCAGTTGCCCGGAACGTCCCGAGCAGGGTGAGGCTTCGAGACGGTACTTTTGCAGGTTCGAACCATCGATGTAAACCCCGGCGGCAGAATCTGTGGATAACTCACGTTCCCGATCGCGGAATGTGTACCCTTCCAGAATGCGCTGGGACAGCCTTTTCGATGACCTCGAGAGTCAGCTCGAGCAGGAGCTTCACTCGGACGAGGGTGACCTCCGCGCTGAGGAATACCGGCACCGGCTTGGCCGGCTGACGCTGAGGGAACGACTCTCGACGTTCAGCGGTCACGACGGCCGGGAGCGTGAACCGCTGTCGATCGAACTCATTACCGGCGAAGTCCTCGTCCTGATTCCGCAGTCGTTCGGCAGGGACTGGTTCTCCGCAGACCTGGCCGGGCAGGGAGCGCCAGCCAGTGCCGTTCTGGTTCCCGTCGGAGCGATCGCCGGTGTGATCGTGCCAAAGGCATCCGTCTCGCGGAGTCTTGATGTTCCGGAGGTGACGGACGGTGCGCCGCGGCTCACGGATCGAATCGGCCTCGCCTTCGCGTTGCGCGACCTCTGCCGACGGCGGTCCTTTGTCGAGGTCCACTGCGCAAGCGGCGTTGATGCCTGTCATTCCGGCACCATCGACAGGGTAGGCAGAGACCACGTCGATCTTGCCGTGCACGAGCCGGGAGCGCCACGCAGGGAGCGGAACGTGGCGCACCAGCGACTGATCCCGTTCGACATGGTCGCGTACGTTCGCCTGTGACCCAGTCCCTGTCAGCCCTCGTCGTGGTTCGGCTTGATGATCGTCCCGCGTGCAATCTCGGGGAGGCTCGCGATGTCGGACTCCTGCCACAGGCTCATGCGCCTGGCTTCCTCGTACTTGCCCGCGATGTAGGCCTCGAGCACCCGGTGTTCGATGCGCCATCTTCCGGGCGCGCCGATGCTGATGGCGGGCAACTCAGCGGTTCGGATCAGCTCTGTCACCTCTGCTGTCGAGATATTGAGGATGTCCGCGGCGTCGGCAACCGTGAGGAAGCGGCCTACGGAGTCTGACGAGACCGTATCCATACGTCGATTATGAGGCTGCCGATCACCGGGGTGCCCTCTTGTGGATAACTTTCTCGCGTCATCGTGAAAGTTGGCAGCATGGAGGTCCGCAGGGCCGCCCCTGCGACCGCAGGGAGACAGGAGGGCCCATGGACGCGTCCATTCCGTCGGTTTCCCGGCGAATCCGGGCGGGTTTGGACCCGCGATTCGCCGTTGGGATCGTGCTCATCGTCAGCTCGATCGTTGGTGTCTGGTTTGTCGTCACGTCGGCTGAGCGATCCACGGGCGTCTACGTCGCACGCACGACGCTGAGCGTTGGCGACGTGATCCGGGCCGGCGACCTCACCGTCCAGAACGTGCGCCTCGGAGACGCAGACGCGAGATACGTCACAGCCGGAAGCATCCCGGAGGAAGGACTTACCGTGGTCAGGACCGTGCTCAAGGGGGAGCTCGTGCCGCGGTCCGCGGTGGGAACCGACGCCAGCGTCGGGGTGAGCGCACTGGTCGTCGGGTCGACGTCGATTCTCCCGGAGTCCGTGGAGGCCGGTTCGCTCGTCGACGTGTGGACCGCACAGGTCGAGGATGACGGAACCTTCGCTCCGCCCGTCGTTCTCGTGGCGGGAGCAGCAGTTGTCAGGGTGGTCGAACAGCAGGGACTCGTCGTGGCAGGGGGACAGGACGTCGAGGTCCTCGTGCCGAAGGGCAAAGTCGCAGCGGTCCTCGCCGCCGTCGCTGGAGGCGATGCCATCTCGGTTGTCCCTGCGACGGGGAGGTGACGGCGGTGGTTGCTCTCGCCGTTGCCCTCGACGGTGACACCGAAGACCGGGTAGTCCCCGCGCTTCTCGAGAGCGGGCACTGGGTCGACGTCCGGGTTGGAGAGCACGCCGACCCGGTGTCGGTGCTCGATGGGGCGACGGCAACCGTTCTCCTCATCTCTGCGGCGCCAGACAGGCTCACCTCAAGGGTGCTGGCGTGGTGCGACGCGCACGGCGTCCGGGTCGTTGCCGTGACGGCATCCGAACGGGACGTTCGTAATGCCAGGGCGCTGAACCTGCTCGAGGTGGTGTCGAGCGACGCACCTCTCGACGAGATCGACACCCTGGTGCGTGGCGGGCTTGTCGATCGGCCGGCGGCTCGCACCCAGGAACCCGGCCGCATTCTCGTGGTCTGGGGTCCCGCTGGCGCCCCTGGGCGCACAACTGTTGCCATAACCCTCGCCACCGAACTCGCGGCGGCCGGCAGGTCTGTCGTGCTGATCGACGCCGACACGCACGCGGCGTCCATCGCTCCAGCGCTCGGTCTTCTCGACGAGTCGCCGGGCTTCGCGGCAGCGTGCCGCCTCGCGGGCAAGGACGGTCTCAGCGTGGCCGAGCTGGAGCGGATCAGCCAGACCTACCCGGTCGGCGGCGGATCGCTTCGCGTGCTCACGGGGATCACTCGCGCCTATCGCTGGCCCGAACTCAGCGCGGAGCGGGTCAGGCGAACCCTCGATGCGTGTCGGGAGTGGGCCGACTACGTCGTCGTCGACACCGGCTTCAGTCTGGAGAACGATGAGGAGATCTCAACGGACCTCTTCGCGCCGCGTCGCAACGCAGCGACGCTCACCTGTATCGACGCGGCGGACGAGATCATCGCCGTCGGTGCGGCCGATCCGATCGGGCTCCAGCGGTACCTTCGTGCGCACGGTGACCTGCTCGAGCGGGCGGCCGGCATCCCTGTGACGACGGTCATCAACAAGGTGCGAAGCGGCTCGGTTGGCCTGAATCCGTCAGGGCAGGTCAAAGCGACCCTGCAGCGGTTCGGCGGTATCGGCGACCCGGTGCTCATCCCACACGACGAGAAGGGGACGGATGCCGCGCTGCTGGCAGGCAGGGCGCTTCACGACGCGAGTCCGAGGTCGTCGGCGCTCGCGTCGCTGCGCCGGTTCACGGCCAGCCGCATCCTGCCGCCGCCGGAAGAAGCCGTCACGCGCCGGTCCCGTCGGCGCGAGCGCCCCCGCCAGCGCATCGGTCATGTGAGCCAGGCCTGATTGGGGTTCGACGCACGGGTGACACCCGCCAGCGCTGGCGGCCGCTGGGGCTGGCGCGACGGCATCCGGCACGGGCTCGTACCGGTCAGCAGCACCCATAGACTGGACGAATGTCAACGCTCAGTGACCTCGTACTCGCCCAGGGGCGCTCCACCGAAGCCGATGTCGATTGGCTGCACATGCTCGTCGGCGACGCTCAACTGCTCGCAGACCTGGCCTTCGCCGATATCGTGCTGTGGGTCCCTGACCGGGACGGCGGCTTCATCTCGGTCTCTCACTACCGGCCGTCGAGCGCTGCAACCCTGTTTTACCGTGACTTCGTCGGACAGCCGATCAAGGCGCAGTGGCGAGCACAGGTGAGCGATGCGTTCGAGAACGCGCGCATTGCCGACTCCACAGCCCCTGACTGGTACGAGGAAACACCGACACGGGTCCGAGCCGTCCCGGTCATGCGGAGGCTCAGCTCGAGTTCGCCCGAGAACTCACCGACGCCGATCGCTGTGCTCACCCGCCACACCAACCTCGGTGAGGCCCGTACTCCGAGCCGGCAGGAGCTCACGTTCAACGAGTGCGCTGACGACCTGTTCGAGATGGTGGCAACAGGCGACTTCCCCGACCTCTCGGCCCCCACCGGACCGCGCAGGGGCGCGCCTCGCGCCTCCGACGGGCTGATCCGCCTCGACGTCGACGGGATCACGACCTTCGCGAGCCCGAATGCCCTGTCGGCCTTCAACCGGATGGGATTCGCCGAGGAGCTCGAGGGGGAGTCGCTCGCCGAAGTGACCACCAAGATCCTGCCGAGCAAGCAGGTCATCGACGAATCCCTGCCCCTCGTCGTCACCGGTCGCGCGCCCTGGCGCACGGACATCGAGGCCAGGGGAGTGACGGTGTCGCTTCGCGCGATTCCCCTCCGTCACCGTGGCGAACGCGCCGGGGCGATCGTGCTCTGCCGCGATGTGTCCGAACTTCGCCACCAGGAACGTGAGCTCATTACGAAGGATGCCACGATCCGCGAGATCCATCACCGGGTCAAGAACAACCTGCAGACCGTGGCATCCCTGCTGCGGATCCAGGCGCGGCGGGCGCACAACGATGAGGCTCGCGAGGCGCTGTCACAGGCGATGAGGCGGGTGGCTGCCATTGCCGTCGTGCACGACACGCTGTCGGAGGGGCTGACCCAGGACGTCAACTTCGATGAGGTGTTCGAGCGTGTGCTCATGCTCATCGCCGAAGTGGCATCCAGTCACAACACGACGGTGCACCCCCACAAGACCGGTGAGTTCGGGGTGCTCCCCAGTGCATACGCGACGCCGCTCGCACTTGCTCTCACCGAACTCGTCACGAATGCCGTGGAACACGGACTCGCGGGCCGCGACGGAGAGGTCGAGATCGTCGCTGACCGATCGGGAGACGAACTCACTGTCCTCGTCCGCGACAACGGTGTCGGGCTCCAGGAAGGCAAGGTCGGTTCGGGACTCGGGACCCAGATCGTCCGCACGCTGATCCAGGGTGAGCTCAGTGGAACGATCGACTGGCACACGGTCGTCGGCTCTGGAACCGAGGTCACGATCGAGGTGCCACTGCGCTGGATCTCTCGCACGTAGCATCCGCTGTCTTCTCAATGACGAGTGCAGAAAAGACCGTTGCCCACTCTCCGGAGAGAGTGGGCAACGGTCTTTTCGTTGTCAGTGCCTGAGGTCTGGCGCCTGGGCGCGGTGCCTCAGGCCCGTCGGCTCAGGAAGCGCGGCGGGCGCGGGCGGCGCGGCGCTTGAGCGCGCGACGCTCGTCTTCGGAGAGGCCACCCCAGACTCCCGAGTCCTGACCGGTCTCGAGGGCGTACTGGAGGCAGATTTCGGTCACAGTGCACCGACCGCACACGGCTTTCGCCTTGTCGATCTGGTCGACTGCCGGGCCTGTGTTTCCCACCGGGAAAAATAGTTCAGGATCTGCGGTGAGGCAAGCGGCTTTGTCGCGCCAGTCCATGGGGGTACTCCTTTGAATTGCGGGTATGCGACCTCTGTGGTCGAAAATGGAAACGGGCCCGGATCTGAGAGGGCGATCACACGATGGGATCCGCTCACCTCTTTGTGAACCGCAGATCGAGGCCTCAATTATGTTCCCATAAGGGCTCAGTCAAATCAATAGATTTGGGTGCGATATACCTGTGAATAACGCTCCCGACACAAAACGGACACACGAAAGGTCTACAATTTCCAGTTTTTCACCCGAGACGCGAGGATCTCTCGCGATTCGCCTGCTCACCGGCCTTTTGTTCATCGAGGCTTTGGCCATGATTTGTGTCGTGGTTGTTCTCGTCTTCGACGTCCTCACCCAGCCGGCGGCATCCTTCGCCAGCGCACTCGCCCTCACCGTGCTTGCCGGCATCGCCGCTGCCTTCGTATCGGCCGTCGCCGTCGCTCTGGCGAGGCGCTCACCGTGGAGCCGTGGAGCCGCTCTGGTCTGGCAGCTCGTGCAGCTCGCGGTCGCGGTCGGTGCCTTCCAGGGTGCGACAGCGCAACCGGCGTGGGGCTGGGCGATCCTGGCACCGACTCTTGTCGCGCTCGTGCTGCTCTTCACGAAGAGCGTGATGGAAGCGCTCCGGCGCCCCGAGGTGGAGTAGCCCGGCACCCCCGCGGCGTCGCGCGCTGCAGTTGCATGCCCGCGCGGCAGAAGCTTCTGCCGCGCGGGCATGGATGTGTAGCGCTCGCGGGCGG
This sequence comes from Mycetocola sp. Y444, assembly GCF_059445295.1. Classification (NCBI taxonomy): domain Bacteria; kingdom Bacillati; phylum Actinomycetota; class Actinomycetes; order Micrococcales; family Microbacteriaceae; genus Mycetocola; species Mycetocola sp. Y444. Next base: position 720,782 of record NZ_JCAIUB010000002.1, read on the forward strand.
CGGATGCGGCGCGGCTGCGGGATGCAGCGTGGTGCGGATGCCGTCGGCAGGGGGTGTGAGCTGCCGCCCGAGCCGCCCGAGCCGCCCGAGCCGCCCGAGCCACCCGAGCCACCCGGGCTGTGCGCGTGCCTGGTCGCGCGCGCGCCGGCACCCGCGGCGTCGAGCGCTGCAGTTGCATGCCCGCGCTGCAGAAGTATCTGCCGCTTGGGCATGGATGTGTAGCGCTCGCGAGCTGCGGATGCAGCGCGTGTCAGGCTACGCCGAGCTTCTTCCGCAGCGAGGCCACGTGCCCCGTCGCCTTGACGTTGTAGAGGGCGAGCTCGATCGCGCCCTTCTCGTCGATCACAAAGGTCGAGCGGAGCACCCCGGTGATGATCCTGCCGTACGAGTTCTTCTCGCCGTACGCGCCATACGCCTTGTGGACGGCGAGATCCTCGTCGCTGAGGAGCGGGAAGGTGAGCGCGTCACGCTCGGCGAAAGCGGCGAGCTTGTCTGGCGAGTCCTTGGAGATGCCGAGAACCGTGTATCCGGCAGCCTGAAGTGAACTCAGGCTGTCGCGGAAGTCACAGGCCTGGGTGGTGCACCCAGGGGTCATCGCTGCCGGGTAGAAGTAGAGGATGACCTTTGAGCCGGCGAAGTCCGCGAGGGAGACCGGTGTCCCCGCCGAGCTCGGCAGGGTGAACGATGGAGCGGTCTCGCCCGGCTGCAGCCGCAGCGGAGCGTCGGGAGCGGTGGAGGTCGATGAATCTGTCATGGTTCCAGCCTAAGCATCTCTTGTGGCCGCGCGGGTCGCGAAGGTAGCCAGCAGCCGCTGCAGCGAGTCGAGTCGCGCAGGGCCCGTCTCGCCGAGTTCGCCGGATTCAACGGCCTCGATGATGGCGCAGTCCGGCGCATCCGGCAGGTGGGTGCAGCCCCGGGGGCACCGCTCGGCCGCCTCCGCGAGGTCGGTGAATGCCTTGAGGATGTTGGCGGGGTCGATGTGTCCGAGCCCGAAGGAGCGGACACCGGGTGTGTCGATGACCCACCCTGTGCCGTTCTCGTTCTCGATCCGATAGGACACCGTCGACGAGGAGGTGTGCCTCCCGCGCCCGGTGACGACGTTGACGTGGCCCGTCGCCCGCTGCGCGCTCGGCACCAGCGCGTTCACCAGGGTGGACTTGCCGACACCGGAGTGGCCGACGAAGACCGTGTCGTGGCCGATCAGGGCGTCGGTGATCTCGGCGAGCGGCATCCGGTCCTCCGCGCTCGTGAACACGAGCAGGTCGAGCCCGGCAAAGTTCTTCAGGAAGTCAGAAGGGTCGGCCAGGTCCGTCTTCGTGATGCAGAGAATGGGGCGGATGCCGGCGTCGAGGGCGGCGATGAGGTACCTGTCGACGAGGCGCTCGCGTGGTTCAGGATCCGCGGCAGCGACGACGACGAGCATCTGGTCGGCGTTCGCGACGATGACGCGCTCGACCTCGTCGGAGTCGTCGGCGCTTCGGCGAAGCAGCGTCGTGCGCGGAACGATCCGAACGATGCGGGCGAGAGTGCCTGGCTCACCGGAAAGGTCACCGACCACGTCGACACGATCGCCGTTGACGACCGCGTGCTTGCGGAGTTCGGATGCCCGTGACGCGGTGATCCGGCGTTCCTTCTTCGTGCCTTCATCGAGCAGCACCGTGTACCGGCCGCGGTCGACGGCGAGGACGCGTGCGGTCTGCGCGTCGTTGTGCTCTGGCCGGGTTTTCGTGCGCGGCCGGTTGCCCTTGCGGTTCGGCCGAACGCGGATCGACGACTCGTCGAATTCAGGCTCGTCGTCGTCGCCGGTGTCCCACCAGCTCATGCGCTGACCGCTTTCGAGAGCATCGTCGTCCACAGTTCGGGGAACTGGGGGAGGGTCTTCGCTGTTGTCGCGATGTTCTCGATCGACACACCTTCGACGACGAGGCCGATGATTGCGCCCGCCGTCGCCATTCGGTGATCGTGGTAGCTCGACCAGACGCCGCCCGAGAGCGGCTTCGGCACAATCGAGAGGCCGTCGTCGAGCTCGGTGACGTCGCCGCCAAGCTGGTTGATCTCGGTGGCGAGAGCGGCAAGCCGGTCTGTTTCGTGGTGACGGATGTGACCGATTCCGGTGATCGTCGACGGCGACTCCGCGAGGGCGGCGAGTGCGACGAGCGGCGGCGCAAGTTCACCCGCCGTGGTGAGGTCGAGGTCCACCCCGAGGATGCGGCCGGTTCCGGTCACGGTGACGCGGTCACCGTCGATGGAGACTGTCGCGCCGAAGCGGGGGAGGATGTCGAGCAGTTCGGCGCCGACCTGAGTGGTCTCGGCGGGCCAGCGCGGAATGGTGACGCTGCCGCCAGTGACGACCGCCGCAACGAGGAACGGTGCCGCATTGGAGAGGTCGGGTTCGATGTCGACGTCGAGACCGGCGATAGGGCCGGGTTCGACCCGCCAGGTGCCAGGGGCGGGCGAAGTCACCGTCACCCCGCGAGCGGCGAGGGCGGCGATCGTCATGTCGATGTGCGGCAGGCTCGGCAGGCGCTCGCCCGCGTGCGTGAGGGTGAGCCCCTCGTCGAATCGCGCGGCGGCGAGGAGGAGTGCCGAGACGAACTGGCTCGAGCTCGATGCGTCGATGGTGAGTTCCCCGCCACCGACCCGGCCGGTGCCGTGAACGGTGAACGGCAGCGATCCGCGTCCGTCGTCGTTGATGTCGACGCCGAGCTCGCGGAGGGAGGAGATCAGTGTCTTCATGGGGCGACCGCGTGCTGAGTCGTCGGCATCGAACGTGGTCGGGCCCAGGGCAAGGGCGGCAACGGGAGGGACGAATCGCATCACGGTGCCGGCGAGGCCGCAATCAACGGTGGTCGAACCGGTCAGTTCGCCGGGCGTCACCAGAAGGTCAGGGCCGAACTCGCCGGTGGCATCCGTCTCGGTAATCGTTGTGCCGAGGGACCGCAGGGCCTCAACCATGTTCTGGCTGTCGCGCGAGTGCAGGGGTGCACGCAGCAGCGACGGCGACTCGGCCAGGGCGGCAAGCACAAGTTCCCGGTTCGTCAGCGACTTCGAGCCGGGGAGAGAGACAACCGCCTCGATCGGCCCTGGGGCGACGGGTGCAGGCCACGGCTTATCGCCGGCGGGCTGGGAGCGGTCGCCGTAGATGTCGAACTCCGGTGCGGAATATTGAGACTCAAGCATTGTTTATCTAATGTATCGGCCATTACAGCTTTGGAGGCATTTCGGCAATGACAGTTCGCGTCCTTGAACGACAGGTGAGCATGCCTGTCGCCGCCGGGCTAGTTCCCGACCTCACGGGCGGTCTCGTCAAAGCGGTCGTAGACTTGCCTGTGATGACCACCGTGGACGATAACCCAGCCCCTGAACCGGTCGAAGACCCGCGAGCACTGTTTGAAGAACAGGCCCTGCCCTTCATCGACCAGCTGTACGGCGCGGCCATGCGCATGACGAAGAACCCGTCTGACGCGCAGGACCTCGTCCAGGAGACGTTTGTGAAGGCGTATGCGGCTTTTGGGCAGTACACGCAGGGCACGAATCTCAAGGCGTGGCTGTACCGCATCCTCACAAACACGTACATCAACATCTATCGCAAGAAGCAGCGCGAGCCGTACCAGGGCACGATCGATGACCTCGAAGACTGGCAGATGGGTGGCGCGGAGTCGACAACGGCGACGTCGTCCCGATCGGCCGAGGCGGAGGCCATCGACCACATGCCTGACAGTGCGGTGAAGGATGCCCTCCAGGCAATCCCTGAGGACTTCCGACTCGCGGTCTACCTGGCAGACGTGGAAGGTTTTGCGTACCAGGAGATCGCCGACATCATGAAAACCCCGATCGGGACCGTTATGAGCCGACTGCATAGAGGCAGGCGGATGCTGCGGGACCTTTTGGCTGATTACGCAACGGAGCGCGGCATCGACACGCGCCCGACAGGAGCTCGAAAATGACAGATTGCGGATGCGACCAGGCCAAGCGCGACCTTGAGGAGTACCTCCGGAATGAGGTCTGCCAGGCGAACGCCGCCGACATCAGGGAGCACCTCGAGCACTGCGCGTCGTGCCAGGAAGAAGCTCTGCTCGCGCGCACGCTGACGGATGCCGTCCAGAGGGCGTGCAAGGAGACAGCGCCGGAAGACCTCAAGCTGCAGGTGCTGGCGAAGCTCCGTACTGTGCAGGCGTCGCACTCCTGAGGCGAAGCCTCAGGCACGGCGGCAGCCCTCACTCAGGCAATCCAGTCTCCGTGACGTCGACCCTCAACCGTCTGCGGAACTGACCCCCTTCGATTTCCAACTTTTGATCGACGCGGTCGCCCTGGTCGCGATCGTAACGTTGAGTGTGTGATCAAGACTTCTGCCTCTCGTCGAGACTCGCGCGTTCCTGTCTGGCTGCGCATTCTCATCCCCGCCGCTCTCATCCTCGTCTGGTTCGGGCTCTTCGGAGCCGGCGGTGCGAGTTTCGGCCAGATCAGCGAGGTCAGCACCAACGACCAGTCGCAGCAACTGCCGGCAAGCGCAGAGGCAACGAAAGTCCAGGACCTTCAGGCGGAGTTTCGCGATGACGATGTCATCCCGGCGATCGTGGTCTTCGAACGCGACGGCGGTCTGACCGAGACCGACCTGGCCGAGATCGACGCCACCGTCGCCGAGTTTGCCGACGTGGATGGCGTTCTCGCCGAGGAGAGCTCACCGCCCATCGTGTCCGATGACGGCGATGCCGCGCAGGTCGTGATGGTGCTCGACACAGACGTGAAGACGGCGGACACGGTCGAAGCCCTGAGGACAGTCCTCACCGACGACCCCATCGAGGGCGTCACCGCACAGATCACCGGACCGGCAGGACTTGCCGCCGACCTCACCGATGCGTTCGCCGGAATCGACGGGCTGTTGCTGCTCGTCGCCCTCGGCGCCGTGTTCGTGATTCTTGTCGTCGTCTACCGCTCGCCGCTCCTCCCCGTACTGGTCCTGTTCTCGAGTCTCTCGGCGCTGTGTGCGTCGATCCTCGTCGTCGTGCAACTGGCGCGGGCAGACGTCCTGCTGCTCAGCGGCCAGACCCAGGGAATTCTCTTCATCCTGGTGATCGGCGCTGCCACGGACTACTCACTGCTCTACATCGCGAGGTTCCGGGAAGCCCTGGTTACCGAGTCGACCAAATGGAAGGCGACCTGGGCGGCACTCAAGGGTTCGTGGGAGCCCATCCTTGCCTCGGGCGGAACCGTCATCGCCGCGCTTCTCCTGCTCCTGTTCTCCGACCTCAACTCGAACAAGTCGCTCGGACCCGTCGCGTCGATCGGCATCGTGTTCGCACTTCTTGCCTCACTCACACTTCTGCCCGCGCTCCTGTTCTGGGCGGGGAAGGTCGCGTTCTGGCCGATCCGCCCCAAGGCCGAGGCCCGCGACATCAATCCGATCGCCGACGACAGGAAGGGCCTCTGGCCCGGGCTCGCCCGCCTGATCGCCAGGCGCCCCCGGGTGATCTGGATCTCGAGCGTCATGCTTCTCGGTGTGCTCTGCCTCGGGATGTTCCAGCTCAAGGCAGACGGGGTGGCTCAGAGCGAGTTCGTACTCGGTGAGTCGCAGGCCCGCGACGGACAGGCGGTTCTCGCCGACCACTTCCCGGCAGGATCCGGTTCGCCGACGGTCATCATCGCCCCAGAGGACGAGCTCGAAGCCGTCTCCGACATCGTCCTCGGCACCGACGGCGTCGATTCGCTCACCGTGCTCGCAGAGGACTCGCCGTCGGGATCGCTCCCCGTCACTGAAGACGGTGTCCAGCCGCTTGGCCCTCCTGGCACCCCGGTCCCGGAGCCCACAGTTGTTGACGGCAACGTGCTGCTCTCGGCCACCCTCTCCGACGCCGGCGACTCGATCGCCGCCGAGAACGTCGTCGTGGAACTCCGCGAGGCGCTCGCGGACATCTCGACGGAGGATGCGCCGGTCCTGGTCGGCGGCACGACGGCCATCGCGCTCGACTCGAACACGACGGCGATTCACGACCGCAACCTGCTCATCCCGTTGATTCTCGCGGCGATCACTCTCATCCTGATGCTTCTGCTCCGGTCGATCGTTGCTCCGTTGCTGCTGATCGCCAGCGTTGTGCTGTCGTTCGGTGCGGCGCTCGGGGTTTCTGCGTGGGTATTCAACGGCATCTTCGACTTCCCTGGAGCAGACCCGTCAGTCCCGCTGTTCGGCTTCGTCTTCCTGGTGGCCCTCGGGGTGGATTACAACATCTTCCTCATGACGAGGGTGCGCGAGGAGTCGAAGAACCACGGCACAAAGCAGGGGATTCTGCGCGGGCTCGCCGTCACAGGTGGTGTCATCACCTCTGCGGGGCTGGTTCTCGCCGCCACGTTCGCGGCACTGAGCGTCATTCCGATCCTGTTCCTGCTCCAGATCGCGTTCATTGTCGCATTCGGTGTGCTCCTCGACACCTTCCTGGTGCGCACGCTGCTCGTACCAGCGTTGAGCTACGACATCGGGCGCGCCATCTGGTGGCCGAGCAAGCTCTCGCGTGGCATCCATTCGACTGACCGGCAGCCCGCCGCTGACGTGGATGAGCCCGTGGCCGCTGGGCGCACAAGCTAGCCAGAGGGCTGGGAAGAAGCGGGGCCCGGGAACGGGGGCACAGGGGCACGGGGAAGAACCGGGGCACGGGGGAGAAGGCGGTGAACGGATGCCACGGCATCGGTTCACCGCCTTCGTGTGTGTCACTGCCGTCCGACGCGACCGCTCAGCTGGGCAAGCCGGGACTCCTCGAGGTCGAGGATATTCTGGGCCCGTTCCATCACCCTCGAGCTGTACGCGCCGGTAGCCCGGGCGTCGAGCAGCGCGTCACGCTCCGCCTGCAGCACCCGCAACCGAAGAATCCGGTGCTGCTGGTGTGGCCCCGGTCGACCCGAGCGGGTTTCGGCGACTGACTCGCTGCGCATGATGCTGTCCTCCCGCACCCGCTCGATGACGTCGGGGGAGAACTCGCCCCCGTTCTCGGCGAGCAAATCGGGATTGTCGAGGGTGGCCAGTCCGACGTCGCTGATCTCGTTGATAAGCCCGGCCAGTTCTGCCCGGTCTGCGGCGGGATCGGTGCCGACGATCCCCAGTTTGCGGATGAGGATTGGCAGCGTACCGCCGTTGGCGAGCAGTGTGACAACGGCGACAGTGAATGCGATGAGGATCAGTTGCGGTCGGTACGGGATGTCGGTTGGCAGTGACTGCGCCGCCGCGAGAGTGACGACGCCACGCATCCCCGACCAGGCGAGCACCGCTCCACCTCTCCAGCCGAGCCCCTCCGAGGTGAGGAAGGTCACGTCTGCCCGCCGGCGGGTGAGGAACCGGCGAACACGCTTCGTGTTACCGGGAGAGGGCACACCGCCAGACTCCCGGTCGTCGAGTTTCCTGATCGCGGAGTCGAGGTACTGCTCCTGCCCCTCGGCGCGTCGCTGGTCGCGGCGCAGTATCGCGATGAGCGGGATCACGAAGAGGGTGCGGATGAGCATGAGGAGAATGCTGGCGAGGATGCCGAGGCCGATGGCTGCGGTCACGCTGAGGTCGTCTGCCTCCACCTGGTCGATGAGCGTGCGGAGCTCGACGCCCATCAGGAGGAAGACACCGTTCTCCAGCACGAACTGTGCTGTGCGCCAGTTCAGGCGCTCGGCGATCCGGTCACGGGAGCTGAAGTACCTGGCACTGTTGTGGCCGGTGATCAGCCCGGCGACGACCACCGCGAGGACCCCCGAGGCATTGAGCTCCTCTGCGGGCAGGAAGGCCAGGAATGGCACGGTGAACGACAGCGTGGTGTTGAGGATCGGGTCGTCGAACTTTGATCTGACCCAGACCATCGCGTAACCGACAGCGGTACCGATGACGATGGCGGCAGCGACCGCGTAAGCGAACTCCCCGGCCACCTCCGCGAGCGAAACCGCCCCGGCAGACGCGGCAATCGCGGAGCGCAGCAGCACGAGTGCAGTCGCGTCGTTCACCAGTCCCTCGCCCTCGAGTACGGTGACCAGGCGCGGGGGGAGACCGAGCCGCTTTCCGATCGACGTCGCGGCGACAGCATCCGGCGGGCTGATGACAGCTCCGAGAGCGATCGCAGCGGGCAGGCTGAGGTCCGGGAGGATGAGGTAGAGGGCGAAACCCGTGATGAACGCCGAGACAATCACGAGCAAAACGGAGAGGCCGGTGATCGCCTTGAGGTTGCGGCGGAAATCGACGAGGGGGACGTTGACCGCTGCCGCATAGAGGATCGGCGGCAGGACCACCGAGAGAATCAGCTCGGGCGGTACGACGATCTCGGGGACGCCCGGCACGAAGCTCGCGCCGATCCCGACGACGACGAGGAGGAGCGGACTCGCCACTCCGAGCCTGGGGGCGAAGCGCGCGACGACGACGATGGCCAGGACTCCGAAGAGCGCGAGGATGGCGTATTCCATGGCCCAAGAGTAGGTCGGATGCCGTCACGCGTGGAGTGCTTGCTGGCGGGCGCCCGCGGTGGTACGCGGCCGGAATCAGGGAACACGAGAGGGGTGCCGGCCGAAGCCAACACCCCTCTCGGTCGCTTGCGACAGGCCTAGAGGGTGAGTGCCCTCGACAACAGGTCGGCCTGCTCGGACGCGTGGCGCTTCGCCGAACCCGTTGCGGGCGACGCTGATGCGGCGCGGGAGACAACGCGGATGCTGCGCTCTCCGACGTGCTTCGACGCCTCGAGCGCGATGAACGGCCATGCGCCCTGGTTCTCCGGCTCGTCCTGTACCCACACCAGTTCGGCGTTCGGGTACTGGGCGATCACCGCGGTGAGGTCATCCTTTGGCAGCGGGTAGTACTGCTCGAGCCGCACGAGGGCGACCTCATCGTTCGGCTGCTTGGCGAGTTCGGAGACGAGGTCCCAGTGGATCTTGCCCGAGTGCAGAAGAACACGCTTCACCGCGGCCTTGTCGGTGATCCGGGCATCGTCGATGACGGGCTCGAACCTGCCGCTCGTGAAGTCCTCGACACTCGACGACGCACCGCGGAGGCGGAGCATGGCTTTCGGCGTGAAGACAACGAGCGGACGACGGGGCCTCGCGTACGCCTGGCGGCGCAGCAGGTGGAAGTACGACGCGGGAGTCGATGGGCGGGCCACCGTCATGTTGTTCTCGGCGCACAGCTGCAGGTAACGCTCGATCCTCGCGGACGAGTGGTCTGGTCCCTGTCCCTCGTAGCCGTGGGGCAGCAGGAGCACGACGCTCGAACGCTGTCCCCACTTCTGCTCGGCACTCGAGATGAACTCGTCGACGATGGTCTGGCCACCGTTGGCGAAGTCACCGAACTGGGCTTCCCACAGCACGAGCGCGTCGGGGCGTTCCACGGAGTATCCGTATTCGAAGCCCATGACCGCGTACTCCGACAGGAGCGAGTCGTAGATCCAGAACCGTGCCTGGTTGTCGGCGAGGTTGGCGAGCGGGAGCCACTCCTGACCGTTCACGCGGTCGTGGAGGACGGCGTGGCGCTGCACGAAGGTGCCGCGTCGGCTGTCCTGGCCGCTCATGCGCACCGGTGTGCCCTCGACGAGGAGGGAACCGAGAGCGAGGAGCTCGCCGAATGCCCAGTCGATGTTGCCGTTGCGGCTCATGTCGAGCCGCTTCTGCAGCAGCTGCTGCAGTTTCGGGTGCACAGTGAACCCGGCTGGCTTGTTGTTGAAAGCGTCTCCGATGAGCTGCACGACGGCCTCGGGCACGCCCGTGGTCTCCGGCTCTCCCGAGTAGCCGTCGTCATCGGCCATGTCATCGAGGATGATGGGCGTCGACGCCGTCTGGGAGGCGTGGGTTTCCATGAATGCCCGCTCGAGGCGGTCCTGGAAGTCGCGGTGGGATGCCTCGTACTCGTCTTCGGTGATGTCGCCACGACCGACGAGGGCCTCGGTGTAGAGCTTGCGCACGCTGCGCTTCTGCTCGATGAGGTTGTACATCAGCGGCTGCGTCATCGACGGGTCGTCGCCCTCGTTGTGACCGCGCCTGCGGTAACAGATGAGGTCGATGACGACGTCCTTCTTGAATTCCTGGCGGTACTCGAGGGCCAGTCGCGCAACACGGACGACGCTCTCGGGGTCGTCACCGTTCACGTGCCAGATCGGGGCCTGGATCGTCTTGGCGACATCGGTCGAGTACACGGACGAGCGGCCTTCACCCGGAGTCGTCGTGAAGCCGACCTGGTTGTTGACGACGAGGTGGATTGTTCCGCCCGTGCGGTAGCCGCGCAACTGAGACAACTGCATCGTCTCGAGCACGATTCCCTGGCCAGCCATCGCTGCGTCACCGTGGACGAGGATGGGGAGCGTTGAGTAAGAGCCGATCGGCTGGCGATCCTGCTTCGCGCGGACGATGCCCTCGAGGACACCGTCGACAGCTTCGAGGTGTGACGGGTTGGCGGCGAGGTACACCGGGAGCTCGCTGCCGTCGGAGGCGCTGAAGGTTCCCTCGGTGCCGAGGTGGTACTTGACGTCGCCGGAGCCCGATGCCTTCTTGGTCGTTCCCTCGAACTCCTGGAAGACCTGTCCGTAGGTCTTGCCTGCGATGTTGGTGAGGACGTTGAGGCGTCCGCGGTGGGCCATTCCGATGGCGGCACCGTCGAGTCCCGCTTCGGCAGCGCCCTGCAGGATTGCGTCGAGAAGGGCGATGGTCGATTCGCCGCCCTCGAGGCTGAAGCGCTTCTGGCCGACGTACTTGGTCTGCAGGAAGGTCTCGAATGCCTCTGCCTCGTTGAGCTTGCCGAGGATGCGCATCTGCTCGTCGTGGGTCGGCTTGGCGTACGGTCGCTCCACCTTCTCCTGGATCCACTTGCGCTGTGCCGGGTCCTGGATGTGCATGTACTCGAGGCCGATGGTGCGGCAGTACGAGTCACGGAGCAGGCCGAGAATGTCGCGGAGTTTGGCCTGGCGCCTGTCGCCGAAGCCGCCGGTGACGAACTCGCGGTCGAGGTCCCAGAAGGTCAGGCCGTGGTTGAGGATGTCGAGGTCAGGGTGCGACCGCTGCACGTATTCGAGCGGGTCGACATCGGCCATGAGGTGGCCGCGCACCCGGAACGAGTTGATGAGCTCCTGAACGCGAGCGGTCTTGTTGACCGTGTCGCTGAGGTCGACCGAGATGTCCGGTGCCCAGTGCACCGGGTCGTACGGGATGCGGAGGGCGGCGAAGATGTCCTGGTAGAACGACTTCTGACCGGTGAGGAGCTCGTGGACCTTCTTGAGGAACTCGCCGGAGCCTGCGCCCTGGATGACGCGGTGGTCATAGGTCGACGTGAGGGTGATCGTCTTGCCGATGGCGAGCTCGACGAGCGTGTGCTCGCTCGCGCCCTGGAACTCCGCCGGGTAGTCGAGGGCACCGGCGCCGATGATGCAGCCCTGCCCCTTCATGAGGCGCGGCACGGAGTGCTCGGTACCGATACCACCCGGGTTCGTCAGCGACACCGACGCGCCCTTGAAGTCATCGGCGGTCAGCTTGTTGCCGCGCGCACGGGTCACGAGGTCCTCGTACGCGGCGAGGTACTCACCGAAGGTCAGCGTGTCTGCCTTCTTGATCGCGGGAACGAGCAGCGCGCGGCTGCCGTCCGGCTTGGGGATGTCGACGGCGATACCGAGCCCGACGTGTGCCGGTGCGACAACACTGGGCTTGCCGTCAACGACGTCGTAGTAGACGTTCTGGCTGCGGAAGTCCTTGAGGGTCTGGATCAGGGCCCAGCCGATGAGGTGGGTGAAGCTGACCTTGCCGCCACGAGCGCGCTTGAGGTGGTTGTTGATGACGATTCGGTTGTCGATCATGAGCTTGGCGGGGATAGTCCGCACGCTCGTCGCCGTCGGAACCGTCAGGCTGGTTTCCATGTTGGTCGCGAGCGACTTCGCCATGCCGCGCAGCGGCTGCACGGTGTCCTGCGGCTCCTCGCGTTCGGCGTCAGAGGCATCAGGCGCTGCCGGTTTCGTCGGCGCGGTGCGCGGGGCATCCGCCGGGATCGGCGCGGCTTTCGGCTGCACAGACGTCGTCTTCGCTTCCGGCTGCGACCCGATGACAGGGATCGGGGCGGTGAGCGGGTGCGAGGGAGGGGCAGGACGCGTAGCAGCGTCGCCCTTCACTGGCGAGTAATTCTCGAGAATCGGCCACCACGACTGATCAACGGAATTCTTGTCGACAATGTACTGTTCGTACATCTCATCGACGAGCCACTCGTTAGCTCCAAATTCACCCGACGAACCGTCGTCAGTTCCCACACCGGTCAACTGGCTTGACACCGCCAGACCACCACTCTCTCCATTGAATTGAGCACAACAGCGACATCCGTGGGAAGCGCTGTCAGATCCAGTTCTCAAGCCTAATCCCTTTGGCCGGATGCTGCGGCCCTTCATCGGGAGGTACCGTGGAGTTCATGGAGTTCTACGGGCAGAAACCAGATTTCGATCTCACCTATTCGGACGTTTTTCTCGTCCCATCGCGGTCGGCGGTGACCTCGAGGCTCGACGTCTCCCTCGCGCCGGGAGACGGCACGGCCGCGCGCATTCCGATTGTCTCCGCCAACATGAACTCGGTGACGGGACCCCGCCTGGCCGCAACGCTCGCGCGGCGCGGCGGGCTGGGTGTGCTTCCCCAGGACATGCCGCTTCAGGATCTCGATTCGGCGATCCGGTGGGTCAAGGACCAGCCCGTCGAATACGACACGCCGATCGAGTTCTCCGCTGACGCCACAGTCGCCGACGCGCTGCTCATGACCCCGGCGCTGGCCGGACACGGCATCGTCCTGAGGTCATCGACCGGGGAGTACCTCGGATGCCTGCCGGCGACCGCACTCGGATCGACGCGTCCCGACGCGAAGCTCGGTGATTTGCTGCACGAAAGGCTCACGTCGATCGATGCGGAGGACGTGACAGACCCGCGGAGCGCCTTCGACCTGCTCGTCGCGGCCGACCTCGACTTTGCCCCTGTGCTGCGGCACGGAAAGTTGATCGGCACCCTGTCGCGCACGAGCGCGTTGAGGGCAACCCTGTACAAGCCGGCACTCGACGCCTCCGGCCGTCTGGTTGTCGCGGCAGCGATCGGCATCAACGGCGACGTGGCGGCCAAGGCGCGTGCCCTCGCCGCCGCCGGTGTCGACGTGCTCGTGCTCGACACCGCCCACGGACACCAGGAGGGGATGCTCAGAGCTCTCGCAACGGTCAAGGCACTCGGACTCGGACTCCCGCTCGTCGCAGGCAACGTCGTGACACCGGTCGGCGTCAACGACCTCGTCGAAGCCGGGGCCGACATTCTCAAGGTCGGAGTGGGCCCCGGTGCCATGTGCACGACCCGGATGATGACGGCCGTCGGCAGGCCGCAGTTCTCCGCGGTACTGGAAACCTCGGAGGCCGCTCGTGACCTCGGTGCCCACGTGTGGGCAGACGGAGGGGTGCGCTACCCGCGCGATGTCGCCCTCGCTCTCGCCGCCGGAGCGTCGAGCGTGATGATCGGGTCCTGGTTTGCCGGAACCGTCGAAGCACCCGGAACCCTGCACACGGATACCGACGGGCGGCTGTACAAGGAAAGCTGGGGGATGGCATCCACCAAGGCTGTCCAGGAACGGTTCGGACGACTCGACCCGTATGAGCTGGCTCGCAAGACACTGTTCGCCGAGGGCATCTCGTCGTCGAAGATCTACCTCGACCCCGGCCGCCCGAGCGTTGAGGATCTGCTCGACATGATCACCTCGGGAGTTCGGTCGTCGTTCACCTACGCCGGGGCATCGAGCGTCGAGGAGTTCCGGGAGCGCGCCCTTGTCGGTGTGCAGTCGGCCGCGGGATACGACGAGGGCAAGGCGCTGCCGGTGTCCTGGTAACGACCCGGTTCGCCGCTCGGCCTGGTTTTCTGCCCCGCCGTCTCAGATACTTCGCGGCGGGAGCGATGGCCGCCTGCGTATAATTGCGAGCACAATGGACGACCCCCCTTCTGCTGAATCGCCCGCCTTCTCACAATCTGCCCCTCTCGCGTGGGAGGTGACCGGTGTTTGAGTGGATCATGCTCGGCGTCGGGTTGCTTCTGACCGTCGGCACCGGCCTCTTCGTCGCCAGCGAGTTCGCGCTCGTGAACCTCGACCGCTCCGAACTCGAGGCGCGCCAGGAGCGCGGCGAGTCCCGGCTGGGCATGACGATCGCCGCGCTGAGGATCACGTCAACGCACCTGTCGAGCGCCCAGCTCGGCATCACCCTCACCACTCTGCTCACCGGGTACACGATGGAACCGGCGATCACGACCCTGCTCTCCGAGCCGCTCGTCTCCGTCGGGCTTGCTGAGGTCGCCGTGGTCCCCGTGGCGACGACCGTCGCGATCGTCGTCGCCACCCTGCTGTCGATGATCATCGGTGAACTCGTTCCGAAGAACTTCGCCCTCGCACTGCCGGTCCAGACCGCCAAGCTCGTCATCCCGTTCCAGTCGGTGTTCACCGCTGTCTTCAAGCCAGCGGTTGTGCTGCTCAACGGCAGCGCGAACGGACTCCTGCGATCGATCGGGATCGAGCCGAAGGAAGAGCTGTCCGGCGCGCGCACCGCTGAGGAGCTCTCGAGCCTCGTGCGTCGAAGCGCGGGAGCAGGCACCCTGGAAAGGGACACGGCCACTCTGCTGAACCGCACTCTGCTGTTCGCGAGCCACACCGCAGCGGATGTCATGACGCCACGACCGCGCGTCGAGGCGGTACGCAGGGGAGATTCGGCCAGGCTTGTGGTTGAGCTGGCGCGAACGACCGGTTACTCCCGGTTCCCCGTCATCGATGAGGATGCCGATGACGTCGTCGGCCTCGTGCACGTCAAGCAGGCCATCGCGGTGCCTCGCGCCAAGCGTGGGGACGTGCCGGTGTCTGCGCTTCAGTCCGAGATCGTGCGTGTTCCCGAGACCATGCGCCTCGATGCCCTGCTCAGCGAACTGCGCGGCCGCGGTTTCCAGATGGCTGTCGTCGTCGATGAGTACGGCGGAACCGCCGGAATCGCCACTCTTGAGGACCTGGTCGAGGAACTCGTCGGTGAGGTCGCCGACGAACACGACCGCACGCGAGCGGGAGTCGTCCGCACGCTCGGCTCCATCGCCTTCCCCGGTGACCTCCGTCCAGACGAACTGCTCGAACGCACCGCGATCACGGTCCCAGAGGACGGACCGTACGAGACCGTCGCGGGATTCGTGATGAGCGAGCTCGGCAGGCTGCCCGTGGTGGGCGACACCGTAGAGATCGACTCCGGCACGTTGCGGGTCGATCGACTCGACGGTCGCCGTATCGATCGCATCCGTTACACACCCCACCCGCTCGAGGAAGGAGCCGACCATGAGTGACTGGGCTGGAATCGCCTGGCTCGTCGTCCTGCTCGCCGGCAACGCCTTCTTCGTTGGTGCCGAGTTCGCCGTCATCTCGGCCAAGCGGTCGCAGATCGAACCGCTGGCCGAACAGGGCAAGCGCAGTGCCATCACCGCCCTGTGGGCGATGGAACACGCGACGCTCATGCTCGCGACCAGCCAGCTGGGTATCACGGTGTGTTCGCTGCTGATCCTCAACGTGTCCGAACCCGCGATCCATCACCTGCTCGAGGTCCCGCTCGCGATCACCGGGCTCCCCGAGGAAATGGTCGGAACCGTCGCATTCATCGTGACGCTGCTGCTCGTCTCCTACCTGCACGTGGTGTTCGGCGAAATGGTGCCGAAGAACCTCTCGTTCTCGGTGCCCGATCGTGCGGTGCTGCTTCTCGCGCCACCGCTGGTCTTCGTCGGCCGCGTCTTCAAGCCGGTGATCTGGGCGCTCAACGGGGCGGCCAACGCGGTGCTCAGGCTGTTCGGGGTGGAGCCGAAAGACGAGGCCACGTCGACGTTCACCCTCGACGAGGTGGCGAACATCGTCTCCCAGTCGACGCGTGAGGGCCTGCTGCTCGACTCGACCGGCGCACTCGTTGCGGCTTTCGAGTTCACCAACAAGAAGGTCATCGACGTCGCAATTCCCCTCGAGAACCTCATCACGCTCCCCGAGAACGCGACACCGACCGACGTTGAGCGCGCGGTCGCCAAGCACGGCTTCTCGCGTTACGTGATCGTCGATGAGAACGGTCTGCCGTCCGGCTACCTCCACCTCAAGGACGTCCTCAGCCTGGAGTCGGATGACGACGAGGACGAGTCGGACAAGCCGGTTCCCGCCAAGCGCATCCGCCATCTCGTGTCGATTTTCGAGGACACCGACCTGGAAGACGCCCTCGCGATCATGCGACGGTCAGGCGCCCACCTCGCCCGCGCGTTCAACAGCGAGGGCGACAACACCGGCGTGTTGTTCCTCGAGGACATCATCGAGGAACTCGTCGGCGAAGTTCAGGATGCCACGAGGCGGCACTAGCGGTCGGCCGGCGCCGGGTTCGGAACCGGGTACGGCGCCCGCTCGTACTGACCGGGCAGGTAGTCGATGCTCGCGCCGAGTTCGGCCGCCGCGCGCAGGGGGAAGTGTGGGTCACGGAGCGCTTCGCGGCCGATCAGGACCGCGTCGGCGCTGCCCGACGCGACAATGTCCTCGGCCTGCCTGGCCTCGGTGATCAGGCCGACCGCGGCGACGCCGACGCCGGCAGCAGCCCTCACCGAGGCAGCGAACGGCACCTGGTAGCCGGGCGAGAGCGGGATATCGACGCCGGCGATCGCGCCTCCCGTCGAGATGTCGAAAAAGTCCACTCCGGCATCCGCCGCCCAGCGGGCCGCTGTTGCCGTCTGGGTCTCGTCCCAACCGCCCTGCGCCCAGTCGGTGGCTGAGAACCTGACGAACACCACGGCGTCACCGGCGTTCTCCCTGACCGCCTCGACGACCCTGAGCAGCAACCGTGCGCGGTTCTCGAGCGATCCGCCGTAGCTGTCGGTGCGAGTGTTGACGAGCGGGCTCAGGAACTGGTGCAGCAGGTACCCGTGCGCGGCGTGAATTTCGAGCACGCTGAAACCCGCCGTAACGGCGCGGCGAGCTGCAGCGGCGAAGTCGGCGACCACGCTGTCGATGCCAGCCTCGTCGAGCTCGCGCGGGGCTGCAAAGCCGTCGAATGCCTCGGTCGTCGGGCCGACGGTCTCCCAGCCGCCGTCCGCGATGGGCAGGCTGCCGCGACGCCCCTCGCTGCCCCACGGGGCGAAGGTCGACGCCTTGCGCCCGGCATGGGCGAGCTGGATACCCGCTGCAGCGCCGTGCGACTCGATGAACCGAACCACGCGCGCCCAGGCATCCGCTTGTTCGTCCGTCCAGATCCCTGTGTCGCGGTCGCTGATCCTGCCTTCGGGGCTCACCGCGGTGGCCTCGGAGATCACGAGTCCGGCGCCGCCGACAGCGAACTGACCGAGGTGCACGAGGTGCCAGTCGGTCGGGATGCCGTCCCTTGCCTCGACGGAGTACTGGCACATGGCCGGGATCCAGACGCGATTGCGGATCGTGAGGTTCCTCAGGGTGAGTGGAGCGAACAGGGTGGGCATCGATCTCCTTCGAGCGGCGCGCTGTGTGCGAACCACGGCTGTTCAACCTATCCCACAGGCCTCTATCGTGAGGGTATGGAGAGCGAATGGATGCCGTGGGCCGAGCGCGATGCAGCAGCATACGTTGCGGTTCCCACTGAGCGCGATGATAAGTACAGCCGCGGCGTGCTGGGGGTCGTCACCGGGTCTGCCGAGTACCCCGGTGCCGGGGTCCTCGGCGTCGAGGGGGCAGCGCGTACCGGGCTTGGGATGATCAGGTATCTCGGCGACGCGACGAAGCTCGTGCTGTCGCGACGCCCCGAAGTGGTGACCCTTCCCGGCCGGGTGCAGGCGTGGCTCATCGGGTCGGGCACCGATTCGGGGGAGCTGGGACTGCTCGAGACCCTGTTCTCCGATGCCCTCGCGTCAGACGAACCTGTCGTTGCCGACGGCGGTGCGCTCGAGATGGCGGCAGAAGCGCCGAGGGCCGGGGTGATCGTCACACCCCACTACCGGGAACTGGCGCGCATGCTCGCGCACGTCGGCGAGAACGTCTCGGCCCAGACCATCGCGACAACGCCGTCGGTCTGGGCCAGTCGCGCCGCTGACATCCTCCGCGTCACCGTGCTGCTCAAGGGCAGCACCACCTTCATCGCCGAGCCGCTCGGAGCGAGAATCGCCGTCTCCGGTGCGCCCGGCTGGACGGCGACCGCCGGCGCAGGCGACGTGCTCGGCGGTGTGCTCGGTGCGCTCGTCGCGACGCACGCAGACGGGGCGTTCGAGCCCGGAACGCTCGCACGGCTGGCGGCATCTGCGCAGGTGCTGCACGCGACTGCGGCACACCTCGCCTCACGCGGCGGCCCGATCGTTGCGCTCGACATCGCTGAGGCGCTGCCCGATGCGGTCAGGCAGGTGCTTGCCCTCCGCGTCGACTGACGGCATCCGCGCACTTCTCACAGGGATGTCCCAGCCCCACGGTGCGCAGAATTTCGTCGCTTCTCGCTACCATTAGTTTCAGCTACAACTAATTAGGACAACCGCGAGAACGGAATCAGCCATGCAGGTAAGCACCAGATCCCAGGCGGCAGCAGCCCTGGCAGGACTCGCCGTCATCGGCGGACTGGCCGGCTGCTCGGCGCCGTCCGGCCAGGCAGCGAACGACGATGGCAAGACCAAGGCAGCGCCGGAGGCCGGCACGGAATACGCCGACGGCGAGTACACGGCGACGGGCGATTACACCTCGCCGGGCGGTGAGGAGACGGTCACCGTGACGCTCTCGCTCGAGGACAGTGTCGTGACCGCGCTCGACGTGGTGGGGAGCGGACACACCCCGAACGGCAAGAAGTTCCAGGGCGAGTTCATCGACAACATCTCTGACATCGTCGTCGGCCAGCGGATCGACGAGTTGAAGGTCTCCAAGGTCGCCGGCTCGTCCCTGACCAGCGGCGGATTCAACGCGGCGATCGATGAGATCAAGGGCGATGCCGCGTGACCCTGACGCGCTCGTGATCGACGATGAGTCCGCTGGACCCGGTGTCGGGCCCCCGACCGCGGGAGCGGCGGGCTCTGTCGAATTCGACGCGATAGGCACCCGCTGGCAGATCGACTCGGACCGGCCGATCTCTGCCGGCCTGGTGAGAGAGATCACGAAGCGGATCGACGACTTCGACCGCGTCTGGTCACGGTTCCGCGACGACTCGACGGTGACGAGGATTTCGACGGTCGGCGGGGCCTGGGACCTGGGACCGGATGCTCCCGCACTGTTCAGCCTGTACCGGCGCCTCGGCGAGGCAACAGGTGGCGCTGTCTCGCCGCTCGTCGGCGATGCGCTCGCCGCGCTCGGCTACGACGCGTCGTATTCTTTTCGCCCGAACGGCGTCCGGGCGCCGGCGCCGGTGATGACCGACGTCGCCACGCTGGACGGCACGGTACTCACCGTGAGCCGTCCGGTATCGATCGACATCGGCGCTGCCGGCAAGGGCTACCTCGTCGACCGCGTGGCCGAGCTTCTCCTGGCCGGCGGCCACAGCTCGTTCACTGTCGACGCGTCAGGCGACCTGGTGCACAGCGGCCCGCCCATACGGATCGCGCTCGAGCATCCGTTCGACCCTCACCTCGCCATCGGAGTGCTGAGCCTCGCCGGGGGAGCGCTCGCCGCATCCGCAACGAACCGGAGGGCATGGGGGAACGGGCTGCACCACGTGATCGATGGCCGTACCGGAGAACCGGTGCGTGAGGTCGTTGCCACCTGGGCGACCGCCGAGGATGCGGCCACGGCCGACGGTGCGGCGACGGCGTTGTTCTTCACGAGTCCTGCAGCGCTGCGTGCTTCGCTCGGCGCTGGGGGGCAAGGTATCGAAGCGCCCAATATCGACGCGCCCGGTATCGAAGCGCCCGGTATCGAAGGGCTCCGCATGTTCACCGACGGATCGGTCGAGTATTCTTCGGGGTTCTCCGCCGAGCTGTTCCGGTAAGGGCTGTTCCGATGAGGGCTGGCTGATGCGAATTCCGCGACGAAAGGTGTCCCGATGCGAGATGTTCCGGTGAGAGATGTGCCGAAGAGAGCTGCGTCGCTGAGAGGCACGTTCGACACCGCGCTCGGCCGCGTCACGACGTACCGGCAGGTCCTCGTCCTCCTCGTCCTGCTTACCGGGGTGAGCATGCTGTTGAGCGCGACCGGACTGCTCTTCTTCACCCCGCTGGAACTGGTGTGCGGCCTCCTCGTCGCTGTCGGCGCCAGTTACCTGTCCAACGCCGTGGTCGCCCGCCTGTTCCGGGTGGTTCCGAACGCCGAATCGGCGATCATCACCGGCCTCCTGCTGTTCTTCATCTTCCGCCCGAGTACCGAACCCGGTGAGCTCGTCGCCACTGCGGCCGCTGCGCTCGCAGCCACGCTGTCGAAGTACCTCCTCGCCGTTCGGGGCAGGCACATCGTCAATCCGGCCGCTTTCGGCGCCGTGGTCGTCGGGGTAACCGGACTCGGCGTGTCGTGGTGGTGGGCGGGAAGCCAGGTTCTCCTCCCGGTCGTGCTCGTCGCCGCGTTCCTCGTGCTGTATCGCACGCGTCGCCTCGCAATGGCCGGTGTCTTTGTCGGCGTGAGCGTTGGCGTCATCGCCGCTGGGCTGGTCGGGGGTGGCATGTCGGTCGGTGCGGCACTGCTCACGCCGTTCACCTCGTATCCCGTCGTCTTTCTCGCCGGGTTCATGCTGAGCGAACCGCTGACCCTCCCGCCGAAGCGCTGGCAGCAGCTCGCTGAGGCGGCGGTGGTCGGAGTGCTGTTCGCCCTGCCGTATTCGATCGGACCGCTCTACTCGACGCCGGAACTCGCGCTTGTCGTCGGTAATGTCCTCGCCTTCGTCGTGACCCAGCGCCGTGGCATCCGCCTCGAAATGGTGTCGCGTCGCCGGATCGGCCCGTCGATCGTCGAGATGACGTTCCGGCCGGCCGCGCCGGTGAGATTCGAGCCAGGGCAGTACCTCGAGTTGCAGGTGCCGCACCGCCCTGCCGATGCGCGTGGGCAGCGGAGGGTGTTCAGCATCGCGTCACCGCCGGCATCCGCCGACGTGTCGATCGCGTACCGGGACAGCGCGAGCAGTTTCAAGACCGCGCTCGGCAACCTCGAGCCTGGCGACCGCGTGCGGGCGACCGGGATCTGGGGCGACTTCCTGCTGCCGCGGGATGCCGCACGGCCGGTGCTGCTTGTCGGCGCCGGTATCGGGGTCACACCGTTCCTGAGCCAGCTGGCCGCTGCCGGTGGGAGCGGGCGCGACATCGTGCTCGTCTACACCGTCGCGGATGCCGCTGAGCTGGCTGTTCTCGACGGCCTCGACCTGGCGGGCGTGCGCGTTCTGGTGCTCGCTCCGGAGCCTCCCGCCCGTCTGGCCGACGGTGTCAGCTATCTGGGGGCCGGCCGCATCGATCGCGATCGCCTCGCCGCAGCCGTTCCCGACGCTGGGTCGCGTGAGGCATGGGTGTCGGGGCCGCCCGCGTTCGTCGACGACATTCGTCCGATCCTCCGCGCCGTCGGAGTGCGCCGCATTCACAAGGATTACTTCTCGGGGTACTAGCTCGCCGGTGGGTGCCTGATCGGGGTACCAGCTCGCCGGTGGGTGCCTGGCCGCCCGGTGTCGCGCGTTCGGGTGACACCTGCTGTGGGTGTGCACGCCCGGCACCCGCAACAACCGTCACTCGAAGCGTTACACGGGGTGCATCGGCGCCCGAGTGAGCGTGTCGCGGCCTACGTTCGGGTGACACCTGCTGTGGGTGTGCACTCCTGGCACCCGCACCAACCGTCACTCGAAGCGGTACACGGGGCGCATTGGCGACTGTGTGAGCGTGTCGCGGCCTAGGATGATGCGGTGAGCAGGTCGATCGGGGTGTGGGGCGCGTTCGTCCTCGTGCACGTCACCCTCGGCTGGATCTGCCTCGGCATGCCCGGCACCGGTATCGGCGCGTACGCGATCGGGCTCCCGCTGGGCGACGTGACCCTCGTGTACCAGCGCTGGGTCGAGCAGGCGCTCGCCGGAGACGGAATTCCGGGCATCGACGGGCGGTGGGTGTACCCGGCTGCGGCGCTCCTGCCGCTGTTCGCCGCGATGGCCGCGGGCCCGGGGAATTACGGGCTCACGTGGCTTGTCCTCGTGACCGTGCTCAATGCCGCCGCGCTCGCCGTGCTGCTCGGGCGTCACAGCTCTCCGCGTCGCGTCGCTGCGGCGTGGTGGTGGATCGCGTTCACGGCAGCCCTCGGACCGATCGCCCTCGCTCGCATCGACTCGATCACCGTGCCGCTCGCGATCATCGCCCTCCTGGTTCTGGCGAAGCATCCGCGTGTGGCCGGCACCCTGCTGGCTCTTGCCACCTGGATCAAGGTGTGGCCCGCGGCGATCATTTCGGCCCTCGTGATCGCGTCGCGCCGCCGGTGGGACATCGTCGCCGCCGGGCTGGCCACGAGCGCGGTGATCGTATTTCTCGTTGTCGCTGCCGGCGGGGCAGAGTTCCTCTTCGGTTTCGTCACGGAGCAGGCCGATCGTGGGTTGCAGATCGAAGCTCCCGCGGCATCCTGGTATCTCTGGCTGGCGGCGCTGGGATCAGGGTCGAGCGCCATCTACTACAGCACCGAGATTCTCACCTTCCAGGTGACTGGGCCGCACGTCGACACGGTCGCAGCCGTTCTGACGCCCCTGAGCGCCGTCGTGGCGGCGGGTGTGGCGTTCGCGGGCGTCGTGGCGGTCAGGAGGGGCGCCCCGGTGGTCCGCGTTCTGCCGCCGCTCGCGCTGGCGCTCGTTGTCGCGCTCCTGCTCGTGAACAAGGTCGGGTCGCCACAGTTCGTGACGTGGCTGATCGCGCCCGTCGTGCTTGGCGTCGTCTGGCGGGGGCGCCGCTATCTCGTTCCGGCGGTCATCGCCCTGATCATCGCCGCGCTCACGCATCTGGTCTACCCGTATCTCTACGGGCACCTTCTTCTGGCTGACCCGGTTCTGGTCGCGATCCTGACGGTGCGAAACCTCGGTTACGCGGTTCTGCTCGGCTGGGCGATCACGGCCGTTGTTCGGGCGGGCCGACGCGTTCCGCCGAGAGGCCCTGTCACCGGTGCAACCGACGGAGTTAGCATGGAGAACGAGACCGCACACCGCTGAACTAGCCAGGGAGTAGTCATGCTCGTCGCCTTCAGTGTCGCACCGTCCGGCGGCACCAACCCCGATGCGTCACTGCACGATGCCGTCGCCGCGGCCGTGAAGATCGTGCGGGAGTCCGGGCTTCCCAACTCGACTGATTCGATGTTCACGACGATCGAGGGGGAGTGGGACGAGGTCTTCGACGTCATCAAGCGCGCGACGGATGCCGTCTC
Source organism: Mycetocola sp. Y444 (assembly GCF_059445295.1). Taxonomy (NCBI): domain Bacteria; kingdom Bacillati; phylum Actinomycetota; class Actinomycetes; order Micrococcales; family Microbacteriaceae; genus Mycetocola; species Mycetocola sp. Y444. Next base: position 744,060 of record NZ_JCAIUB010000002.1, read on the forward strand.
GCGGTTCGGACCGCGCGTGTCACTCGTGCTGAAGGCCGATATCCGCCCGGGGCACACCGGTGAACTCACCGGCAAGGTCGAGCGGCTGGAACGCGCGCTCGAGGAAAACCCGTCGGAGTGACCCGGTCACCCGGCCTTGGGGCCGGGTACCGGAAATGACCCGCTGCAGCGGGTCGTGTGCTGGTCAGTCGAGGATGATGCCGTCGAGGATCGCGCGCTTGCGGAGCGCGACCTTGGTTCCGACGTCGAAGCCGGACGCGCGGTACTTCTCGCGGATGCGCTTGAGGTAGCTCTTCGCCGTTTCCTCAGAGATACCGAGTTCGTAGGCGACGCTCTTGACCGGTTCGCCCGCGGCGTAGAGTGCCATGACCCTGCGCTCCTGGGCGCTGAGCTTGGGAGATCCGCTCTTATTGGCGTTGAGCGCGATGTCGAGCTCGTGCGAGATGAACGACTCACCGATCATCGCCGACCGGATGGCCTCGACGATCATCGAGGGGTCTTCGGTCTTCACGAGGTACCCGAGCGCGCCGGAGGCCAGTGCCTCGCGGACGACGGCGGGATCCGAGTACGTGCTCATGAGCACCGTCTTCACGCCCGTCGTCTTGAGCGTCGAGAGCTTGAGCGACACGGGGATGTTGTCCTTGAGGTCGAGGTCGAGAAGCACGACATCGACGGGGAACTCGGGGTGGGTGAGCAGCTCCGGCCAGGTTGGGACGGCGGCGACCATGGTGATGTCGTCCGCTGCGCCGCGAATCCACTCGGTCAACGCTCCAAGAAGCATTTTGTGATCATCGACGATCGCAAGCCGAATGGGTGCCTCTGCACTGCTCATCTGTCTCCCCCTCTAAGCATCCGTTGGCCTAGTGGTCAATCGGATTGTCCACGGTGCACTCTATGACAACCATCAGCGCGCCGGGCGTAGTGCTATCAACATACCGTCCTGCACGGCCAAGATGCTGCCATGTGGCCGGTTCCACGTCAACGCGCCGCATCCCCTTCGCCTCAATCCGGATCGGGAAGCGGATACCGCCCGAGCGATCCGTGCCCTGGGCAGCCGCAGGACCGAGGGTCACTATCGCTTCCCGCGTCGTGCGCTGTTCCCCGTACATCAGCAGCCAGAGTGCCGACAGCAGACCGTCGCGCTGGCGCTGGTTCAGCAGCCCGGCAAGCGATTCCGGGTCGCGCAGGTCGACAGCCCCCGACAGGAAATCGGACTCGCTGATGGCGTGGTGAAGCCAGGTGTGTCGCCGGCCAGCGATGAGGTGGAGTCGCAGTTCGGTGGCGAGCGCTCCGGCGCGGGCCGCACGCTCGTCCTCGAGCGGGAGTGGCTCGCGGCCGCTCGCGATATCGTCGAAGAGCCGCTCGATCTCGAGGTCGATTGACGCGAGTTCCTCGGATTCGAGCATGCTCACGCCGAACGCGGGCGCTGTGACCGTTGATTGGATGAGCACGCGGTCAAGGGTCATCATCACCATTCGCCGGTACGAGCCCACGATGGCCGCGCCGATGAGCGGTGGCATGATCGCGAGGGTCCAGAGCAGGATGTCCGATCCGAGAGCGAGGGTGTCCGGCCCGGGATTCACGGCATAGTTCACCGCAAGCGCCACGGCGAGTGCTGTTGTGACGATAATCAGGTCCCGAACCGGACGGATGCTGGCGATTCCAAGAAGCACGCCGCCGACCGCGATAGCGGCGGTCGGGAAGAGCCCGAGGTCGCTGAGGCCCCACACGGCCGCCAGATCGAGCACCACGACAGCGGCGAGCCCGATGCTGAGCATGACAAAGGCGAAGTTGCCGAGGATGAAACCGTTGGCGCGCACCACGATGATGGTCGCAACAGACGCTCCGATGAGGAGCAGCCAGGCGGCGACATTCAGGGGCAGGTTCGGGTATTCGGACACGTGGAGCGAGAAGCGCCACAGGCAGCTCAGGATGATCATCGCTCCGGCGACAGCGAGTCCCGTGCCCAGCTGGTGGGTCCCGAGCGAGGCTCGCGCTGCGGCGGTCCGGTTCGGCCTGCGGGCAGTTCTGGTCACTTGGGAACCTCCAGTACGACCGTCGTCCCGGCGTCGGGAGCGCTGAAGACACGGACGCTTCCACCCGCGTCGCGCACCCGCGCGACCACGGACTCGGCGAAACCGAGCCGCCCGCCTTCGACCGCCTGCGGATCGAAGCCGACCCCGGCATCCGTCACGACACCGCGGACAACCTCACCGTCATCGCTGAGGGTGACGTGGGCGACCGTTTGTCCCGAGTGCCTTCGCACGTTCTCGAGGCACTCACTGAGCGCGAGGACGAAAGCCTCGAGTTTGGTGCCGGGGAGACCGAGCTGGCCAGAGCCGTGCCAGTTGATGTCGAGCCCGATTGAGCCGAACCGTCTCTTGAGCGCCTCGAGGGTGCCGCCGAGGGCGAGTTCGGCGGTGTTGGTCAGGGTGTACTCGCCGCTCGACTTGGGCTGGGGGGATTCGCCGAGGCGCAGTCTGGTGAGCAGGGCCCCGTCGGATTCGGCCTGGGACCTGAGCGCCTCGGGGGCAACTCCGACGCCGGAGTGAGCGAGCAGCGTGAGCGTCGCGAGTACTGTGTCGTGCAGCAACCGGGCGTCCCTGTGCCGCTGGGTTTCCGTCTCGGTGGCTCGGCGCTCCACGTTGTGTGCCCGGCCGATGCTCGCAACGCGGGCCATGATGCGCGGGAAGCTGGACCGGAGCCACAGGCCGAACATCGTCGAAACACCCCAGCCGACGGAGATGAAGACGAGAAGCGGGAGAGTGCGGGGGTTCACGCCGGTGCTGAGGGCGAGGATGGTTCCTATCGTGCTGATGAACGCGAGAGCAAGGCAGGCGAGCTGCCCCCAGGTGGAGACGAGGATCGTGGCCATCGACCCGATACCCCAGGCACCGATGGCCGAGATGGCGCTCCCCGTTCCCATGTTGAGCTGACCATCTGCGGGGATGTAGATCGCGGCGATGGTGGAGAGCCCGATGCTGTAGGTGAGGATCATCCAGAGCGGGTCGGGCCGGTAGGTCATGATGATTTGCGCGGCGGCCAGGGCAGCGAGAAGGAGCACACAGGTCAGGTAATTCGGAAACTCCATCGCGCCGGGAAGTGACAGGCAGATCAGAGCGGTGACTGTACCCGTGAGGCCGAAGAGCCGGGTGGTGCGGTACAGCAGTCGCGCGAGTTGCCAGCTGAAGCGATCCCGCTCTTCGGCACTCAGTCGTTTCGGGCTCATCCTTCGCCCGTGAAAGCACCGAACGTGCGCTGGAGGAGCGGATGCGCGTCATCGAGGGTGCCAGCCATGTTCGGCAGTATATTGCCAGCCCGGTGTTCGCGAACGTCGACGCGGCCGGTTCTGCCGCTCAGGCGGCAGGCGATTCCAGCAGGCGCGAGAGGTGGAAGCTCACGGCGACGTGTTCGATCAGGAATCCGTCGTGCCCGTACTCGGATTCGATGACCGCCGGGGTGGTTCCGTCGATACCGGTGCGGATGCCCGCGGCGATGCGTTCCTGGCCTTCGACCGGGAATAGTCGGTCAGAATCGATTCCAAGCACGAGCGTTGGGGCACGCACCCGACCGAGGGCTTCCTCGATCCCGCCGCGGTCGCGACCGACATCGTGCGAGTTCATCGCCTCGACGAGCGTGATGTAGCTGTTGGCGTCGAAGCGGCGAGTGAACTTGTTGCCGTGGAAGTCGATGTAGGACTCGACCGCGTACTTGCCGCCGTCACCGAGGGGGCTGATCGGGGACTGCCAGCTGCGTTCGAACCTGTCGTTGAGTTCGGTCGGGCTGCGGTAGTTGAGCAGTGCCATCCGTCTCGCGAGGGCGAGCCCCCGATGCGGACCCCCACCGTCGCGTGCGTCGTAGAAGTCACCGCCGGCGAACAGGGGATCGGTCTTGATCGCCTCGATCTGCACCGAATTGAGCGCGATCTGGTCTGCCGTGGTCAGGGGAGGTGCCGCGAGGACCGCGAGACGGCCAACCCGCTCCGGAAAGCCGACGGCCCACTCCAGCGCGTGCATTCCACCCATCGAGCCGCCGATGACCGCCGCCCAGCGCTCAATGCCGAGCGAATCGGCGAGGGCAACCTGCGCTCTGACCTGATCGCGGATCGTGGTGAACGGAAACCGTGACGCCCATTCGAACCCGTCGGGCGAGAAGGAGGCTGGTCCGGTCGAGCCCTGGCAGCCGCCGAGCATGTTGGGAGTGACGACGAACCAGACGTCGGTGTCGATCGCGAGTCCAGGCCCGACGATCTCCTGCCACCAGCCGGCCGTGGGGTGACCTGGACCGGCCGGGCCCATGACGTGGCTGTCGCCGGTGAGCGCGTGGGCGATCAGAATCGCGTTGTCTTTCTCGGGGGAGAGGGTGCCGTAAGTCTCGAAGGCGATGCGGACGTGTGGCAGGCTCTGTCCGCTCTCGAACTCCAGCGGACCGAGGTCGGCGAACAGGCGGAATCCACGCGGGTCGCCGTCACGCCACGCGCCCGTTGCCGGGGGCTTGCCGAGCACGTGCCTGGTGTCCGCCTCGGTGATAAAACGGGACGGGACCGTGTCTTCGGGTGTCTGCCAGTCCATGCGTCCATTGTGCCCAACCGGAGTCCAGGCCGCCGTCGTGTTACGACTGGCGGCTTGATTCGCTCAGACGGATGCCGATATCCGCGCGATTCTGCGAAGCGCGGCATCCTCGGAGGTCGACCGACGGCCAAGAATGCGTCGGACGCCGCCGAGAACCACCCGGGTGGTCGTGATGGCGGGCCACAGCGGTCGGCGAAGGCCGAGGAGCTCACGGTACTCGCGGGGGATCGACGCCACCGCGCCGGCGAAGAGCACCCGGTAGGCCGGAATGACGGCTCGTGACAGCGGCGGATTGCGGATGAAGTGCACGATCTCGGTCACTCGCTCGTCATGTTTCAGGGTGCCTGCCGCATACACCGAGTGCAGATGTTCCTCCAGCTCAGCGGCCGATCGGGGTGGCTGCTCGACGCCGATGAGCTCGCCGGCCTTCGCCCACTCGCTGACATAGGCGTCTGCGCCGCCGGGAATCGCTGAACCCCAGAGAAGCTGGCAGGCCAGGAACGAATCGGTGAAGACCGAGTGCACCCAGTCGAGGAGTTCCGGATCGTCGGCCGCGTACTCGCGCTCATCGCCGTTCGCGTCGAGGTACGTTCCCGTGACGCGTTCGTGGAACCGGCCGACGCGCTGCGACTCGGTGACGGCGGTGGCCGTGTCACCGAAGGTGACGGTCATCAGCCAGCGGATGGTGCCGGACAGGCGGCCGAGCGGGTCTTCCCGATACCTCGACCAGTCGTGCACGCCGGCCAGTGCGCCCGGATGGAGTGCCTGCATCAGGAGCGATCGGATGCCGGCGACCATCGTCGGGAGTTCACCGTGCACCAGCCACGACGCCGAGCCCGGACCGAAGAAGCCGGCGTCATCACCGGCCTCGAGCCGGTCCACCCAGGCGGGTCGACCTTCGCTCGAGCCGGAGAGTGTGCTCAGGAGATGCGACTTCCACGCGTCGGCCAGCCTCGTCATCGGGCGAGGATAGCTCCGGCTGCTGAGAGCGCGCCGACCGTCCGGTCGCCGGCAGCTCCGGCGATCGACAGTTGCGGCGATCGTCCGGCGCCCCGGCATCCGCTCAGGGGTTCCTGACCCGGCTACGCCCGCGCGGCCTCGACGACCTTTCGGGCAGCGGCGAGACCCTGCTCGAGGTCTGCCTTGAGGTCAGCGACGTTCTCGAGGCCGACCGACAGGCGCACGAGGCCGGGCGTGACCCCGGTGGTGAGCTGCTGCTCAGGGGTGAGCTGGGAGTGCGTCGTCGACGCCGGGTGGATAACGAGAGAGCGAACGTCACCGATGTTGGCGAGGTGGGAGAACAGGCTCAGCGAGTTGACGAGCTCACTTCCGGCGTCGACGCCGCCCTTGAGCTCGAAGCTCAGCACGGCTCCGACACCCTTCGGCGCGTACTTGTTCGCCGCCGCGTACCAGGGGCTCGACGGCAGTCCCGAGTAGTTCACGCTCGCGATGTCCGGGTGGCTGTCGAGCCACTCCGCGATTTCCTGCGCGTTTTGCACGTGACGCTCGATCCGGAGGGACAGGGTTTCGATTCCCTGGATGAGCTGCCAGGCGCTCGCCGGGGCGATGGCCGCACCGAGATCGCGGAGCAGCTGGACGCGCGCCTTGATGATGTACGCGAGGCCATCACCGACAGCCGTCGTGTAGCTTGCACCGTGGTACGACGGGTCCGGCTCGGTGAGGCCGGGGAACTTCTCCACGTTCTTCGACCATTCGAACGTTCCGCCATCGACGATGACGCCGCCGATCACCGTGCCGTGGCCACCGAGGAACTTCGTCGCCGAGTGCACGATGATGTCCGCGCCGTGCTCGAACGGCCGGATCAGGTACGGCGTCGCAATCGTGTTGTCGACGATGAGCGGGATGCCTGCCTCGTGCGCGATGCTCGACACCAGCGCGATATCGAGGATGTTGATGCGTGGGTTGCCGATCGTTTCGGCGAAGAACAGCTTCGTGTTCGGGCGGATGGCGCGGTGCCACTCGTCAGCGTCGTCCTGGTCCTCGACGAACGTCGTCTCGATGCCGAGCTTCGCGAGCGTGTACTTGAACAGGTTGTATGTACCGCCGTAGATCGAGGACGACGAGACGATGTGGTCGCCCGCCTGGGCGATGTTGAGGATCGAGGCCGTCGACGCGGCCTGGCCGGACGCGAGAAGGAGGGCGCCGCTGCCCCCTTCGAGAGCGGCGACCCGCTCTTCGACGACGGCCTGCGTCGGGTTCTGGATCCGGGTGTAGATGTTGCCGAACTCGGCGAGGGAGAAGAGGTTCTTCGCGTGGTCCGCGCTGTCGAACACATAGCTCGTGGTCTGGTAGATCGGCGTCGCGCGAGCCTTTGTTGTCGGGTCGGGCGCAGCACCCGAGTGGATCTGCTTGGTTTCGAACTGCCAGGAAGCTGAATCGGCCATGATGAGCTCTTTTCGGGTGAGGGGGCGGGGGACACGCGGGCTGGGGCTTGGCCCTCATTCGAGACTAAGCACCGTGACAGCAGGCACACAATCCCACCGCAACATGACGTAATCGGGCCCAGCGCAACATGGCGTAGTCGAGCCGCCAAAACACGGCGGTCGAGCGGATCGCCGGTCCCTCGTGGACCCGCCGCTACTCTGGAGCAATGACGAGAAGACGCGCAGTGGTGACAGGGGCAAGTTCAGGAATCGGCGAGGCGACGGTTCGCCTGTTCGCGAGCCGTGGCTGGGACGTCGTCGGCGTCGCCCGCCGGCGGGACCGGCTGGAGGCGCTCGCCGCGGAAACCGGTGCGCACGTCGTTGTCGCCGACGTCACGGTGCAGGCCGACGTCGACCGCATGCGGGACGAGGTGGCGGCATCCGGTGGTGCTGATGTCCTGGTCTGCAATGCCGGCGGTGCTTTCGGTATGGACTCCGTCGAGGCGAGCGACCCCGATGACTGGGCGAGGATGTTCGACGTCAATGTGCTCGGCACCAAACGGGTGATTTCCGCGCTGCTTCCCGTTCTGCGCGACACGGTCGAGGCTCCGGATGCCGCGTCGATCGTCGGTGTCACATCGGTCGCCGGTTTCATCGCTTACGAGGGAGGCGGAGGGTACAACGCCGCCAAGTTCGCTGAGCGGGCGCTCTTCGCCGTGCTCAGGCTGGAACTCGCCGGTGAGCCGATTCGCGTCATCGACGTAGCTCCGGGCATGGTGCACACCGAGGAGTTCTCGCTCGTGCGATTCGGCGGTGACCAGGCCCGCGCCGACGCGGTCTACGACGACGTGCCGGACCCGCTCGTTGCCGATGACATCGCCGAGGCCATCGTGCACGCCGTCGAACTGCCCGCGCGCGTCAACATCGACTCGATCGTCGTGAAGCCGGTGGCCCAGGCAGCCCTGCACAAGGTGATCCGTGGCGAACTCGCGATGAAGCGGAGCTGAACGGCCTGACTCGCGTGTAGGTTCTTCGGCATGACGAATACCGATGGCGCGCTCGCTGGCGGAAACATGAATGCCGTCACCAGGATCGGGAACACGGTTCGGAGAACAGCGGGGCCGTGGACGCCGACGGTGCACCGGTACCTTCGCTACCTCGAGCGCAACGGCATCGACTGGGCGCCGCAGCCGATCCGGTGCGATGACGACAACGAGGTGTTGAGCTTCATCCATGGGGATGTGCCGGTCTATCCGCTTCCCACCTGGATCTGGGACGATGCGGTGCTCATCGACGGCGCGAAGAAGCTCAGGCAACTGCACGACGCGTCGATCGGATTCGGCGTCGACACGGCAATCTGGCAGTCGCCGACGAAGATTCCCTCAGAGGTGATCTGCCACAACGACTTTGCGCCGCACAACCTCGCCTTCGCCACCGACGGTTCAATCGTGGGTGCGATCGACTTCGACCAGGCCTCGCCGGGCCCCAGGCTCTGGGACCTGGCCTATTTCGCCACCCGCGCCTGCCCGCTCACCCGGCATCCGCCCGCCGGCGCACCCGGTGCCGACGACGCCAGGCGACGTGTCGAGCTGATTCTCGAGGCGTACGGGTCGGATGCCACCTGGCGCGATGTTCTGCGCGTTGCGGCGACCCGGCTGTGGGATCTGGCGGAATTGTCGCGGGAGAAGGCGGAGGAACTGTTCAAACCGGAACTCAGGGCGGAGGCTCTCGCCTACGACCGTGACGCCGAATACCTCGCGTCGGTTCTCCGGGCGTCCGCCTAGAAGTGCGTGATGCCGTAGACGGGGCCGTCTGATGCCAGCAGGCCCTTGAGCCGCCGAGCCGCGCCGTCGGTGTGCTCGATGAGCTGTCCTGCAGCGCGAAGCACAACGGGATCGGCGCCGCCGAGGTAGAGCGAGCTGAGCACCCACGCGTCGAGCTCGACGTCGGGGGTCGCGGAATCCGCGCGTTCCACCCGCGCCGTGGCATCCGTTACCGAGATCCGGAACACGCCGTCGGCGAATCCGAGGTCATCGATGACGCGGAGGACGATGTCGCCGTCGGTGACGTACGGGCGCGCCTCGAGCGCGGCGATCGGGTCGAGGATACGCAGCCAGACCCAGTCCTCGGCGGCGGTGACGGTGATCGCCCTCGGGTCGGCGAGTGCCCAGGACAGTGGGTCGTCGAGCCGACCTGCCCGCCAGGTCACCGAGTCGCACAGTTCGATCGACGCGAGGTAGTACCAGAGGCCCAGGTAGGCGTTGTCGTCGGCCGCGACGAGGTCGAGGACCTCGACAGACCGCGCGTCTGTTCCCTTGCCGCCGAACCGGTAGGAGACGTAACCGTCGATCTCGCCATCGGTGTCGTAGTGCAGCGCCGCGCGGATCGCGCGGTCTTCGTCCTTCGTCTCGTCGGCCTGCCCCGAGATCCGACCCCAGATGCCGGCGTGCCTGCCGACGGAGCCGGTCTGGCTGGCGTGGAACCGGTCGAACACGGCGGGGGCGATATCGATGAGATCGCGGGCGTCGACCCACTCGGCGGTCCCGGTCGGCGTCGTGAGCAGCCGGAAGCGCGCGTCGGTGGCGACGGAGACGTTGTTGGCCCAGGTGGCGGGACCGAACCCGAACCGGCGGTAGATGGTGGCTTCGGTTGCCGTCAGTGCGGCAATCGCCATTCCCGCTTCGTGAGCGCGAGTGAGGCTGTCCGTCATCATGCGGCGGAGGAGGCCCTTGCGGCGGTGGGTCGGACGCACGGTCACGGACGAAATCAAGTGGGTGGGCACGAGGCAACCGCCACCGACGTTGACGGTCTTCTCGAACGAGGCGAAGGTGGCGACGGGGTATTCGGGCGGAAGCGAGGACGCGCGGCGCGTGACCGGGTAAGCACCGGTGAGGACCTGGTCGTCCGTCCTCAGGCGGACGGCTGCCCTGGCGACGGCCTCGTCGGTCATGCGGGGGTAGTGGAACGCCTGGTTCTCGATCTGGATCCAACCCACCGTCTCGGCGAAGTTGTCGTCGGTCGGTGCGGCCGCGCCGAAGACGTGGAGTTCGTATTCCTTCTCGTGTTTGCTCACTGCTTAACCGTACCTTGGTGTTCTGAGGAGGAGTTCCTGAGGGGTACCGTGAACCCATGACACCCGCGGCCGAGACCAGCTCCCCAGCCCCCGCTCCAGACCGCGAGGTCCTCAGTTGGAACGAGTTCGGTTCGGCCTCACGCGAGCTGGCGAAGGCCATTCTCACTTCGGGTTTCACCGCCGATATCGTCGTTGCCATTGCGCGCGGTGGCTTGCTTCTCGCCGGGTCGATCTCGTACGCCCTTGGCACGAAGAACTGCGGCAGCATCAACGTCGAGTTCTATACCGGTGTCGACGAGCGACTGCCGGAACCCGTGCTCCTGCCGCCGCTTCTCGACGCTCCGGCGCTCCTCGGCCAGAATGTGCTGCTCGTCGACGACGTCTCTGACTCCGGTCGCACGCTCGCGATGGTGGTCGACCTGTTGCGCGGGCACGGCGCGACGGTGCGCACGGTGACCCTCTACTCCAAGCCCCGGACGGTCCTCGAACCCGACTTCGTCTGGCGCAGGACAGACAGGTGGATCACCTTCCCGTGGTCGGCGTTGCCGCCGGTGACCGCCGACGCACCGTAGGCTCGACGTATGAGTGTGCACCTGGTTGGCGGCGGTTGGTCCGAATCGAAGAGTTCCGCGGTCTATGACCTGTTCGTTGCGGAGGCTGCTGAACGCGCGGAGTCCGAGTCCTTCGATGGTGCGCCGCGCATCGCCGTGATCGTGGTCCGCGATGAAGACGGTGATGCACACGCGGCGAAGCTGGTCGATGCCGCGTCAGCAGCCGGGGCGTTCGAACCTGTGGTCACCTCACTCGCGTTCGGCGAGACCGCGACGCCCGCTGCACTGGCCGGCGTGCACGGGATTATCGTCGGCGGCGGGTTGACGCCCGCGTACCTCGCGAGCCTCACGCCGATCTTTGGCGAAATCAGGCGGCTCGTCGCATCCGGCGTACCGTACCTCGGCTTCTCCGCTGGGGCCTCGATCGCATCCGAGCGTGCTCTCGTCGGCGGCTGGCGGATCGGTGGCGTCGAGGTCAGCCCCGAGGCGGGTTCTGAACACCTGGATGAGGTCACCGTTGAGAACGGCATCGGCCTCCTCGATATCTCGGTCGACGTGCACGCCGTGCAGTGGGGCAACCTGTCGCGACTCATCGCGGCAACCGAAGCCGGCCTCGTCGACGGCGGCGTCGCGATCGATGAGAACACAGCCTTTGTCGTCGGCGAGGGCGCTCTTCGCGTCGTCGGCGCCGGCAGCGTGTGGCAGGTCCTGTCCACTGACGGTGGTGTCCGCGTCTCCTCACTCGCCGCGGGATGAATTTCACCCTCACCGAGCTCGCCGCCCAGGGTCTGGTCGATCCGGGCTGGGCGAGCGCGCTCGAGCCTGTGCAGCCCGAGCTGAATGCCCTTTCTGCGTTCCTTGACGCTGAGACGGAGTCGGGCAGGGGATTTCTGCCCGCACCGGAGAATGTGCTGCGCGCTTTTCGGTCGCCGCTCGACGGCATCCGGGTGCTCATCGTCGGGCAGGATCCGTACCCGACACCGGGGCATCCGATCGGCCTGTCGTTCGCTGCGGATCCGCACGTCAGGCCGCTTCCGCGAAGCCTCGTCAACATCTACCGAGAGCTGAACGACGATCTGGGCGTCGCGCCCGCCGAGTCCGGCGACCTGAGCCCGTGGACCGATCGCGGTGTGCTGCTCCTGAACCGTGTGCTCACCGTGTCGCCGGGCGTCGCGGGTTCGCACCGGCGGAAGGGCTGGGAGGCGGTGACCGAGTGCGCCATCCGTGCCATCGCGGCGAGGGACAAGCCGCTCGTCTCGATCCTCTGGGGAAAGGACGCTCAGGCTCTCGCGCCCCTGCTCGGCACGACCCCACGGATCGAGAGCGTGCACCCGAGCCCGCTCTCGGCCTCGCGCGGGTTCTTCGGCTCACGGCCGTTCTCCCGGGCCAACGAACTGCTCGTCGAGCAGGGCGCTGAGCCCATCGACTGGCGGCTGGACTCGACGACCCTCTGGTGAGACGCCTCCGACGGCAGTCTCCGTCGCCCGCAGAGATGCCGGTCCGCACCGACGATTCCGGAAGACGAAACGGGATCGACACACGGGTCATCTACTCTTGAACCGTGCTTGAAGAGGAATACCAGCCCCGACGCCGATTGCCGCCGCACCTGCGCAAAAAACCCGAGCCAGAGACGCCGTTCAGTTACACGATTCGCGAGGCGCGGCCGGAGGACCTGCCGCACATTCGCGAGATCTATAACTACTACGTCGCCAACAGTGTCGTGACCTTCGACGAAGACAAGATGTCGCTCGCGAAGTGGAAGGCGAAGTTCGCCCAGCTGCAGAAGCTCGGCCTGCCGTTCATCGTCGCCGAGTCGCCGAACGGGGTGATCCTCGGCTACGCGCTGGTGTCGCCGTGGAAGGACAAGCGGGCGTACCGCTTCACCGTCGAGAACTCGATCTACCTGGGCCCGGCGTCGACGGGCAAGGGGCTCGGTCGTGTGCTGCTCGGCGAACTCATTGACCGCTCGAAGAAGGCCGGTCTGAAGGAGATTCTCGCCGTGATCAGTGACAAGGGCGCCGAGGGCTCGATCGCGCTGCACGAGTCCTTCGGGTTCGTGGAGATCGGGCGGATGGGGCGGGTCGGGTTCAAGTTTGAGCGCTGGCTCGGCACCGTTTTGCTGCAGAAGTCGCTGAAGTAGGCGCGCGATGACTGAATCTGCGCCACTTGAGCGCCCGGCCAGGAGCACGCCGCTTCGTGCGTACGCCGGGGAGATCCATGCGGACCCGGATGCCGTCTTCGCGGCTCTCGAGCGGCGGTTGCGTGAGATCTCGACCGAAGTCTCGCCCGCCGTCGACAGCGCCGCGCGTTTCATCGCAGTGCAGGGCAACTGGTGGTACCGGGCTGAATACCGGGTGATGGCATCCGACGATGGCGCTCGTATCGAGCACGAGCTGCTCAACGTGGCACCGAGGGTGCACTGGGTTGGGCCGCTCGCCGGACGCGCGGTGCTCGCGGACTCGCCAGCCGCCTTCGGGCGACTCCTGACCGAGCTGGCGGCCGAGCTCGAGCGCTGAGTCGGGCGCTCACCGCGTCGTTGCGTCTCCGCCGCTCGCCCACTGAACTGCTTCGGCGTTCGACTGTCACGAATGCGCGGCAAACGCGCTGAAACCCGCCATTTGCGACGGTTGAGCGACGGGCCCGAACTGCTTCGGCGTTCGACTGTCACGAATGCACGGCAAACGCGCTGAAACCCGCCATTTGCGACAGTTGAGCGACGGGCCCGAACTGCTTCGGCGCTCGACTGTCACGAGTTCACTGCAAACGCTCCGAAACCATGCATTTGCGACAGTTGAACGAGGGCACTGAACTGCTTCGGCGTTCGACTGTCACGAGTGCACGGCAAACGCCGCCGAACCGGGCATTTGCGACAGTTGAACTCGCCGCGCCGAAGGCGTACACGCGGAGGTACACGGTCGCCCCGGCTCGGAGTGCGCGGCGGTGGTTCACACGCGACAAAGGCCGGTGGAGCTGTCGCCCCACCGGCCTTTGTGCTGAGTTCCTGCACCGAACGCCCGCGGTCACCGTGCGTTCGACGTGTGCGGTTCCTATCCGCGGGAGGTCGCCCGGCTGAGGATGAAGTATCCCGCGAGTGCCGAGAGCACCGTCGGTACGAGCAACCAGGCAACGACCCCCTGTGGTCCTGAGGCGACGAACCATTCGCCGACGAGGTGCCAGGTCTGCGTCAGGGTAACCAGTGCCACAGCACCGACAATCAGGATGATGGTGATCGCGCCTGCGACCAGGAGCCCGTTCGTGCGCCAGCGCATGAAGATCGTTCCGCTCACCGTGCCGATGAAGGCGAAGAACATCATGGCGACGGTAAACACGAAGAGCCGTTGCCAGAGCTCACCCGAGCCGAAGTACACCGAGGTGAACATGTGGCCACCGAAACCCCAGCCGTTCGTCCATTCCTCCACGTAGGAGAGCACTGTGAGGATCACGCCGTACGACACCGAGAGCAGGAGGAACGCCAGTGTCGAGCCGAGGTAGAACTCGCGGCGGGTGAGGCTGAGCCCAAGCGCATAGGCGAACGTCATATTCATGGCCTGGGCGCCGACGACGAGCATGTACACGAAGATGTAGAAGGATGCGCCACTCCACTGCGTGCCGTCCAGGGCGTCCTGCCGGTCGCCGCCTGTGACGTTCGCTGCGATGATCCACCAGATCAGCATGTTGATCAGCCAGATGAACGCCAGGATCATCAGGGGGATCCAGTACACCGTCCACTTGTTGATGAGGTTCAGCCGAGCGGCGTTCCAGATCCGGTTGAGGGGCTGGGGGTTGCTCGCTGTCACCGGGTTCGAGGGAGTACCGGCCACCTGTCGGGTCCGTTGTGTGCCTTGCGTTGAGGATGCTGTTGTCATGATTGGATCTCGAATTCCTTCTCGGTGACGTTGGTGCGGCGAACGATGAGTTGTTGGAGAGAGACAGGGGAGAGTTCAAGGCCCGCGCTCGCGGCCTCTCGCCTGTCGTCGGCGCTGAGCGGGCCGACGGTGACGGATGCCAGGCCCCCGATTCCCTCGCGGGAGAGGACCTCGCGGTCGGCGACGAACGCGTCAACGGCGCCCCGCATGCCGACGACGGTTGTCGCTGAACCCCGGAGAGCCTCGGCGGCCTCGTCGATGATGATCGAGCCCTGGTCGATCACGAGGACGTGCTCGAGGAGCTGCGCCACCTCATCGATCAGGTGGGTGGAGAGCACGACGGTGCGGGGGTGCTCCGCGTAGTCCGCGAGAAGCCGGTCGTAGAAGAGCTGGCGAGCGACAGCATCCAGTCCCAGGTAAGGCTCGTCGAAGAACGTCAGCGGGGCGCGCGACGCGAGGCCGACGATGACGCCAACCGCAGACAGCTGGCCGCGGGAGAGTTTCTTGATGCGGCGGTCGACGGGGAGTCGGAACTCCTCGACGAGCTGTTCGGCGAAGTCGGCATCCCAGTTCTCGAAGAACCATGGCGCGCTCGCAAACACGTGCTTCGCCTGGAAGTCGTCCGGGTAGCGCTGGCTCTCCTTGATGAACGAGATGCGGCTGAGCACCCGTGCGTTCTCGGCGGGAGGCTCACCGAACACGCGGACGTCGCCCGATGTCGCGAACTCCTGTCCGGTAAGTACCTGCATGATCGTGGTCTTTCCCGCTCCGTTCCGGCCCAGGAGGCCGGTGATCGTGTTGGGTGTGATGTCGAAGTCGACGTTGTTCACCGCGGTGACCTTGCCGAATCGCTTGGTGAGGTTCCGCACGCTGACGACAGCGTCGGATCGAGAGTCTGATGTGTGAGTCATGCTGAGACGCCTTCCGTAGAGATCATTTCGCTGAGCTGGTCGGGATCGATCCCGAGTTTTGCTGCCTCGGCGATGAGGGGTCGTACGAATTCATCGCGGAAACGGTCCTTTCGAACCTGGATGAGTCGGGCGCGGGCGCCCTCGGCTACGAACATGCCGATGCCTCTCTTTTTGTAGAGAATTCCGTCGTCGACGAGGCGGTTGACGCCCTTTCCGGCGGTTGCTGGGTTGATGCGATAGAACGCGGCGAATTCGTTCGTCGACGGCACCTGGCTCTCCTCAGGAAGAGAGCCGGCGATGATGTCGTCTTCGATCTGTTCCGCGATCTGCACGAATATTGGTTTGCCTTCGTCGATCACGGCGCCTCCGGGGTTGCTCGGTTAGTTACTTCACTAACTAACCAACATCCTTTCTTTCGGTTTGTCAAGCAAATTCGAGAACAATGGCGGATTAAGCTCGTTGGGTGACCGAACTTCATGAAATGAGTGCGCTCGACCAGTGGCTGGCCCTGCAGCGGGGGGAGTTCTCACCGCGCGAGCTGGTGAATCACTACCTCGAACGGATCGAGCGGCTCAACCCCGACCTGGGCGCGTTCGTTACGGTGACAGCGGATGCCGCGATCCGGCGGGCAGAGACCCTCGAGTCCGTCGTGTCACGGACCAGTCCGCTGTGGGGCCTGCCGACCGCTGATAAAGACCTGACTCAGCGCCGCGGGGTACAAACGGGCTTTGGCTCCAAGGCGTTCACGGGGACTATCTCTCACCGATCCGACGAGATCGTTGAGGTGCTCGACGACGCGGGAGCGATCAGTCTCGGCAAGACGAATACCCCGGAGTTCGGCATGTACGGCTACACGGAGTCCCGCGTTGCCCCGCCCGCACGGAACCCGTGGGACCTGTCGCTCGGTGCCGGGGGCTCCAGCGGTGGGGCTGCTGCTGCGGTGTCTGCCCGGCTTCTGCCCTTTGCGCCGGGGAGTGATGGGGGAGGGTCCATTCGGATTCCCGCTGCGGCCTGTGGTCTGGTCGGAATCAAGCCGTCTCGCGGTCTTGTTCCGGCGGGTTCCGGTATCGATTCTGTCGGCGGGCTGGCCGTCAAGGGGCCGATCGCCCGCAGCGTCGCGGATGCTGCGCTCCTGCTTGACGCCATGATCGCGCGTCGCAATGGCCGCATCGATCACCATTTCACCCTGCGGGCGCCCGACGACAACGACGGTGATCTGCTCGGTGCTGCGGTGCGGGGTGAGGGCAGGTTCAATATCGGGGTGCTTCGAAACAGCCCGTTTGACGACGCGAGGGACATCGTCATCGCGCCGGAGGCATCCGCAGCCCTCGATATTGCGCTGGCGCAGTTGTCGTCGACCGGACACGGCATGGAAGAGGTTGTTCTCTCGCACGGTGGCGTTTACGCCGATGCGTTCCGGCGACTGTGGCAGATTTCGGCCGCGACGATCCCGGTGTCCGACGACAGTCTCGAGTTGCTCGAGCCCGTGACGGCCGAGCTGGTGCGCGGCGGTCGTCAGATCGGGGCCAGGGAGGTGATGGAGACGTTGTCGATCATGAGCGGATTCGAGCGTTCAGTCATTGCGCAGTTCTCGCAGTTCGATGCAGTGATCTCGCCCGCGCTCGGTCAGCTGCCGAGGCCGGTTGGTTCGTATGATCTGGAGGACCCCGACGAGAACTTCTGGCAGCAGGTGGAGTACTCGCCGTTCACGTCATTCGTCAATGTAGCCGGGTTGCCCGCGATTACTCTCCCGATCTCGGAGACCAGTGAGGGGTTGCCGATGGGAGTGCAGCTGATCGGACGGCCTGGCGGTGAGGCGACACTGCTGTCGATCGGAGCCCAGCTGGAGCGCCGGATTCGGTGGCAGCACCGGAGTCCGGCTTTCGCGAACCGCTGAGCCGCTGGCCACGCCTTCGCTTGTGCACTCCGTGGCCGGAACGTGCGGTGCGCAGCTCCTACGGCTGCGGGTAGGTGTTTGTGTGACATTTGTGACACTCCAGCGTTCCTGCATCATGATGGACAGATGACTAAAGCTGCGCGGGTTCACCTCTCCAAGACGTTTCCGTCTGTGTACGAAAAGCTGGCGGCGCTGTCCACGGAGGTGGGCCAGGTCGCTCGGGACAATGGGATCGAGCCGCTGTTGTCAGAACTCGTGCAGATGCGCGCATCCCAAATCACGGGGTGTGCGTATTGCCTTCGGGTGCACACGAAGAAGGCCCTCGCGCTCGGTGAGACGACCGAACGGCTCACCGTTCTTTCCGCCTGGCGGGAGGCTGGCCTGTATTCCGAGCGTGAGCGTGCTGGGCTTGCCCTGTGCGAAGCGATGACGCTGATTTCGGATGGTCATGTTTCCGATGAGGTGTACGAAGCAGCGAGAGCTGTATTTTCCGAGAAGGAATTTGCTGCGCTCTCCTGGGTGATCGTGTCGATCAATGCGTTCAACCGAATTGCAGTGACGAGTCGTTACCTCGTCGATCCGGTGTCTGCCGAATCGGCGGGCTCGGCTCACTCTGGTTCACCCGACAATCCCCGCGAAGCACCCGCAACCCAACCCGCTCCGGAACGGAGTCAGGCCGGAGGGCCCGACACTCACGCCGGAGCCCACTGAGAACCGGCTGGGGACGGGCTCCACTGTCTGGTGGTTAAGGTAAGGCTTGCCTATACTGAGAGGGACATGACAGTACAGCGCCGCACCGACCACGCCGGTCACAAGGTGAACGAATCGAACCATAAGCACCGTGTTCAGTTTCTGATTGCCGGTGACGAATCGTCCCTTCCCGAGCTTGAGGCGGTCCTGTCGACTCTTCCGCTGTGTGCAACCGGTCGGGTGTTCGTTGAGGTCGAATCCGAAGATCAGATCGGTTCGCTGGATGTTCCGCCGCGGATGACAGTGACGTGGTTGCCCCGGTCGCGTCGTTCGGGTGTTCCCGGATCTGGCGCCGGTTGTGCTCAGGGTGAGGCCTTTTCGCGGGCCGTTCGGGCGTGGGCTGGCGAGATGCTGTGCAGCGCTCCCGAAGAGGCGCACATTTGGCTCGGTGGCCACTATCGCGGTGTTGCGGAAGCTCACGAGTACCTTACGACCTCTCTTGGTGTTGCGGCCGACGTGATTCAGACGCCACCCGCGTACCGCCTGGGCGTTTCGCGCTAACATCCCCGGTCCGGTCCGGCCCGGTCCTGCCGGTCTGCGTCGGAGTGGAGTGGGTTCTGGCCGTCCGCTTTTGTCTGGTCCGGTCCGTCTGCTTTGGTCCGTCTGCTTTGGTCACGTCTGCTCCAATCCGGCGTGGCTTGCTCGGCTTGGCCTGCTCTGGGTCAGAGCCTCGAGCGCGTTCGGTCGATGGCTGCGGCCGACGATTGGTCTAGTCCGGTGGCACATACCAGGTCTCCATAGCCCGTTGACTCGATTCGCGGCGGCGTGGGGATTGGGATTGATCAGCCGTTCGGTCTCGGTTCGCGGGCCGCGACGAGCCCGAAGGAGACATGGGCCCCGCAGGTGATCCCGGTGCCTGGCGGGATGGTGCCGCCGGTGGAATCGGTGGTCGTTCGCGAGGCTGGGGCGACGTGGCAACCGATGGTGTCTCGGACTGGGCAAACTCTGGCGATGGCGATGGCGATGGCGATGGCGATGGCGATGGCGATGGCGATGGCGATGGCGGCGGCGGTGCCGGTGCTTGCGGTGGTGATGCCGGCGGCGGTGACGGCGAAGCACTGACGCTCCGGTTCGAGCTGATCCGGTCGGCCGTGCCTCCCGTGTGTCCCGCACCTCGCGTGTGTCCCGCGCGTCCCGCACCTCCCGTCCCGCTCACACTGTCGTCTGCGCTGCCGTCATTACTCGCCGGTTGCCGGGGCGTGATGGCGCGTTGCTTTCGTTGTTCGAGTGCGCGGGGCGGGGGTTGTTTGAGGGCGGAGCGGCTGCGGAGGGGGCGTGGTTTTTGCTCGGGGTCGAGGGTTTTGGGTGGAATGGCGGAGTAGGTGGTGCCATTGCGGATGATTTTCCAGCCGGTGTTGTGGATGAGCATGTGGTCTTCGCGGCACATGAGGATTCCGTCGGCGATGTTGGTGAGTCCGTGGTCGGCGGCCCATTCGTTGATGTGGTGGGCTTCGGTGTAGGACGGGGGTCTCGTGCAGTCTTCGAAGACGCAGCCGCCGTCACGGATGGCGAGGGCGATGCGTTGCTTGGTGGTGAAGCGACGTTGTTCGCGGCCGACATCGAGGGGGTTGTTGTTCTGGTCGACGAGGACCGGGCGGGTGCCGGTGGTGCAGATGTGTCGCTCGATGATGTTGCCGGGGATGGCTTCTCCGGTGTCTTCGTTGAATCCAGTGCCGGTGAGGTGGCCGTCGGCGTCGCGGGTGTCGAGTTGGTCCTGGGTGATCACGATCCGGACTCCGGGCTGGCGGTTGCCGAATGCTGTGTTCGGGTCGGCTTCGGCACCGGCTTTGAGGGTCGCCATCAGGAGGTCGAACACGAGTTGGTCGTTGCTGCGGGGGTCGTCGATGAGGCGCTGGGCGCGTTCGGCGTCGGCGGGATCGATCATGCGGGGGCCGCCGCGGCGGGGTCGCATTCCAGCGCCGACGAGTTGGTCGATGTATGCCGCTGATTCGTCGTCGAACTCGACCCACGCGGTCCTCACGCCGTCGGCGGAGCGGGAGAAGCGCCATTTGCGGTTCTCGAAGTGTTGATCCCAGCGGAGTCGGACGCCAACCGGGTCGATCTGGTCACGGAGGAACCGGGCCCGCCGGCCGAGCTCGTCGGCGTTGGTGCCGACGGCGTCGGTGAGGATCTGTTCCGCCGAGATCCGGAGGTCGTCGGCGCTGACCCGTTCGTTGGGTTCACCCAGGCCTCGCATGATGATCGTGACCGCTTCAGGCTTGAGGATCCGGTCGCGGACCGCACGGGTGAGGGGCTCATGCCACGGCACCTCGGGTGCCGGTCGCGTGGCCGCGGGCCCTGCGTCCACACCATCGCGACCGACGGAACCATCTCGTCCGCCGTCGAGGCCGTCACCTGTGCCCGGGCCGCCATCAAGCCCACCGAGGCCATCGAAAAGGCCATCGCCCGAGCCGCCGCTGCCGATCGGATGGGTGGCGGCATCCGCCTCGCCCATCGCTTCACCGAGCTTCACCTGGCGGACCGCTTCAACCCGGGTGGATCCGGTCAGTCGTTGCACCATGTCGACGGCATTGTGATCGCCGTTACGTTTGGCCAACCCGGAGTAACCGAGCTCACGAGCGGAACGCTTCGCGACCACACCGGCGGTCGCGGCGACCACGGCATCCGCCTCGGACCGCAACCGTGACGCATCACGCAGAAGATCCTGGAGTTCGGCGTCGCTGGCCCGGTCAATGAGGATCGACAATGGTGCGGGTTCATCGCAACCTGACCGGTGGGCAGCGGCGGTCGGGGAATCATCGTTCGATGGCGCCGTACCGGGCAGCGCCGCATTGGGTGGCGCCGTATTGCGTAGCGCCGCACCGGGCAGCGCAGCACCAGTCAACGCCGAGCGGGGGACACCGGAAGGGCCAGCGTCAGATACCGCACTAACCGACCGAGGCGTGAGAGTGGCCTCAAGCGAAGCGATTCGATCGCACACGTCGAGTGCGACCTGGCGAACCTGCTCCGAGATCTGAACCATACTCAAATTTTACCAAACGATCCGCCAAATTGGAAGATACGTTCGAAGATATCTCAAAGTAGAGCCGAAAAAAATAGAACGAAGGCTCCCCACAGAATCTCCCTCCACCGCCCACCTTCACACCGGCGCGACCATAATGGACCCATGGATCCCCGCACAGTCCCCGCCCTCACGCTCAATGATGGCCACCGCATCCCCCAGGTGGGCTTCGGGGTGTACAAGGTTCCTCGTGAACGAACAGCGGATGCCGTCGTGACCGCCATCGAAGATGGCTATCGGCACATCGATACCGCGACCCTCTACGCCAACGAAGCCGAGGTGGGAGAGGGCATTCGCCGCTCGAGAATTGCCCGCGATGAGATCTTCGTCACCACCAAGGTCTGGAACACCGACCAGGGCTTCGACGAAACACTCCGAGCGTTCGACACCAGCATGAGCCTGCTCGGCCTGGACGTCCTCGACCTCTACCTCATCCATTGGCCCGCGCCGACCCAGGACCGCTACGTGGACACCTGGCGCGCACTCGAGCGTCTCCAGGCCGACGGCCGGGTTCGGTCCATCGGCGTCAGCAACTTCCACCCGCACCACCTGGAGCGGCTCTTCGCAGAAACGGATGTCGTCCCCGCGGTCAACCAGATCGAGCTGCATCCGTGGCTCCCGCAGCAGGCGACGCGTGAATTCAACGCGGCCCACGGCATCCTCACCGAGGCATGGTCGCCGCTCGCGCGCGGTCGCGTGATCGGGAACCCGACCCTCGACGCCATCGCCGACAAGCACGGCGTCACTGCCGCGCAGGTCGTGCTTCGGTGGCACGTGCAGCTCGGAATCGTCGTCATTCCGAAGTCTGTCACTCCCGAGCGGATAGCCGCCAACATCGACCTGTTCGGCTTTGAACTCGACGCCGAAGACCTCGCGAGCATCGCGACCCTCGAGTCGGGCGAGCGCACCGGTCGCGACCCCGACGACCTGGACTAATTCGCGCGACAACCTCAGGCGACCCGCCAACGACGCGTTACCCCAGCTCGGCCCGCACCTGCGGGAGCACCTCGGTCGCGAGCAACTCGATCGAGGTCATCACCAGAGGGTGAGGGAGACCAGACCAGTCCATCTGCAGCGCGTGCCGATCGTGCGCCAGGTGACCGTGAAGCGCAATGATCTTGTCGGCCACCTCGTTCGGACTTCCCGCGAAAATCGCGCCACGGCGCGCCGTCTGGGTGTCGAACCCCAGCCTGCTCGGCGCCGTGAAACCGCGCTCAGCCGCGATCGCCGTCATCGACCTGTGCCAGTACGGGAAGAACGTATCCTTCGCCTCCTGGCTCGACTTCGCCACAAATCCCGGACCCGAGACAGCGACTTTGAGGGCGGATGCCGCGTGGCCGGCCGCCGCTCCCGCCTCGCGATACAGCCGGGCACGTGGCGCGAACTGCTCGGGTGAACCGCCGATGATGGCGTAGTTGATCGGGAGCCCGAGGTACCCGGCGCGCATCGACGACTCGGGGTTTCCACCCGTGGCGATCCAGATGTCGAGCTTGCCCGAGTGAGGCCGAGGCAGGATGAGCGCATCGGCGAGTGCTGGCCGGTACTTGCCGTGCCAGGTCACTCGCTCATGAGCGTTGATCTCGAGAAGGAGCCCGAGCTTCTCCTCGTAGAGTTCGTCGTAGTCGGCAAGGTTGGCACCGAACAGCGGAAACGACTCGATGAACGACCCGCGACCGGCCGCGATCTCCACCCGGCCTCCCGTGAGGAGATCGATCGTCGAGTACTGCTGGAACACCCGAACCGGGTCTTCCGTGGAGAGCACGGTGACCGCGCTCGAGAGCCTGATGTTGTTCGTCACCGAAGCAGCCGCCGCGAGCACCGTCGCCGGCGACGTGATCGAGTATTCCGGGCGGTGATGCTCGCCGATTCCGAACCAGTCGAGGCCGAGCTCATCGGCCAGTCTGATGCGCTCGATCGTGTTCCTGAGCTGCTGTTCGGCGGGCTCCAGCTGCCCGGATTCGGGGTTCAGCGGAATGTCCCCGAAGCTATAGACGCCCAGCTCCATGCTCACGATCCCTCTTCCTGCGACGCAACCGCCTGCGACGCAACCGCCTGCGACGCAACCGCGTGCGAGGCAACCGCCGCAAGCACGAGCACTACCACGGGCGTCGACTCAGCCACGATCACTTCCAGCACCTCACTTTCCGTGGGCAGCAGGGCGGCCAGCGGCGGGTCGCCCGGCACGAGAACCGGAGGGATTCCCCGCGGCCACGCGTCCGGCGGCGGCACGCCCGGCCGAAGGACGCCGGATGTAACCGCCCTTCTCGAGCCCTGCCTCGATCTCGAACCGGTTCTTGAGCGGATCCCGCCCGGCGAAGAAATACAGGATCGGGAAGACCATCCCGTATCGCTGCCACTGCTCCTTGTGCACCGCCTCGTGCTCGAGCACATCGGCCGACACGTTCCGGTCGGTGAGGTAACACCCGCCGACACACGACCCGCCTCGGCCAAAGGTCCATTTCGGCATCCCGGTGAAGACGAAGAGCCCATTGCGGCGCGTGATCTTTCCCGTCGACCAGATCGAGCCCCAGATGAAACCGACGGCGGTCGCGTACAGATAACCGGCGCGGCTGAACAGCGAATTCGAACCCACGCCCGTCACTCTCCGGCCCGGTAGGTCTCGAGCAGCCGAAGCCAGATCTCGCTCATCGTCGGGAACGCGGGCACCGCGTGCCACAACCGGGTGAGCGGCACCTCACCGACGACAGCGATGGTGGCTGCGTGCAGCAGCTCCGCGACATCCTGCCCCACAAAGGTCACCCCGAGCGCAACGCCTCGGTCCTCGTCAACGACCATCCGCGCGTGGCCCTCGTACCCGTCGGCGTGGAGACCCGAGCCCGACACCGCACCGAGGTCGTAGTCGACGACGCGCGTGCGGTAGCCGGCCTTCTCCGCCGCGGCAGCGGTGAGTCCAACGGTCGCCACCTGCGGCTCGCTGAAAATCACCGACGGCACACGTTCGCGATCAGCGGATGCCGCCAGGTCGCCCCACGGTTCGGCCTGCGTTTCCGGCGCGCGAACGCGGGCAGCGATCGCCTTCCCGGCGGCCCGGCCCTGGTACTTGCCCTGGTGGGTGAGGAGCACACGGTGGTTGACGTCGCCCGCCGCGTACAGCCAGCCGCCATCCACTCCGTCGACACGGAGCGAATCGTCAACGCTGATCCAGTCACCAGGTGTGAGTCCGACGGTCTCGAGCCCGATGTCTGTGGTTCGCGGCGTGCGGCCCGTCGCGACGAGAACCTCGGCGGCCGTCACGGTTTCACCGGAGTCCAACTCGATGACCGCCAGGCCGTCGTCGTCGCGGCTGACCCCGACGGGTGCACCGTGGAGGACGGTGGCGCCGTCGGCGCGAAGCCGCATCGTCACCGCTTCGCCCGCGAACGGTTCCAGTCCGGACAACAATCCACTTCTGGCGATGACGGTCACCGTCGACCCGAGCGCGATGAACGCGGTCGCCATCTCTGCGGCCACCACTCCGCCGCCAATGATGGCGAGCGACTCCGGCACGTCCTTCACGCTTGTCGCGTTGCGGCTCGTCCACGGTTCCGCCTCGGAGAGGCCGGGGATGTGGGGGATCAGGGCGTCTGACCCGGTGCACACAGCGACGGCCTGCCTGGCCTCGAGAACGACGGTCTCGCCGGCATCCGTCGTCACTTCGACGGTGCGCACTCCGGTGAGCCGCCCGTGCCCACGGACGAGGTCGATCCCCGCGCTCTCGAGCCAGGGCAGTGAGCCGGTGTCGTCCCAGTCGCTCACGAACGAGTCGCGGCGCGCGAGCACCGCAGCGACATCGAGTGGTCCGGTGACGGACTGCTTCGACCCGGCCACCCGCAGTGCAGCGTCACGGGCCGACGGCGGCCGCAGCAGCGCCTTCGAGGGGATACACGCCCAGAATGAGCAATCCCCGCCGACTAGTTCACGCTCGACGATCACGCACGTGAGGCCAGCTTTCGTCGCGTAATCAGCGACATTCTCACCCACCGGTCCTGCCCCGAGGACGATGAGGTCGTACTGCTTCTCAGTCATGACCCGAGGCTACCGGTCACCACCCACGCTGCGGAATGTCAGCGCGCGAGCGCTCCAATGATTCGCAGGATCGTAGGCAGGTCGTCGACCGCTCGTTCGGGGCTCGACGGCGCGAAGCCGCAGATCGTGGCACCCGCGAGCTCGAACGAACCGCGGACGGCGCCGATGAGGTCCACGAGGTGTGCCGCAGGGAGGCCGAACGGCTCAGCCCACGATGTGCCCGCGATGTCAGCGGGGTCGAGCACGTCGAGGTCGATGTGAATGAAGACCTTCGATGCTCCGGATGCCGAAACCGCCTCGAGCACGGATTCCG
This sequence comes from Mycetocola sp. Y444, assembly GCF_059445295.1. Taxonomy (NCBI): domain Bacteria; kingdom Bacillati; phylum Actinomycetota; class Actinomycetes; order Micrococcales; family Microbacteriaceae; genus Mycetocola; species Mycetocola sp. Y444. The sequence continues at coordinate 769,424 of NZ_JCAIUB010000002.1, forward strand.
GCGTCCAGTCGTCGACAGACAGCATCCGGATCGCGCGTTCGTCGATCACGACCTGCTCGGCATCGTCCATTGAGCGTGCGCCGAGAATGACGACCTGTGAGGGATCGAGCGGAGCGGTTGATGCCAGCTCGGGAATACCTTCGCCGAGCAGCGAGCGCAGCACCATGCCATCAAACGAACCGGATGGTGACGACACGGCGTCGTTGAGGTCGGAGTGGGCGTCGATCCACAGGACGCAGACATCGCCGTCCGCTGCCGCGTATTCGATCGAGGCGAGGGCAACAGCGCACCCTCCGCCGATCGTGATCACGGGCGCCGTCGCCTCACGGAGGGCCGCAAGCTGGTGTTCACGGATGACGAGGAGCGACGAGAGCCGATGTACCCCGGTGTCGAGCGATTCGCCGGCTTCGACGGGAACCTCGACTCGAACCGTCGCGGTGGATGGCAGGTCGCCGCCGATCGCGTCGGCACCATCGATGAGTCGCATCGCTCGGGAAGAACCGGAACCCTGCCACGCGGGCACCACCATGAAAGTCGCCATTTTCTTAGTATCCGGCAGCGGATCGGGTTTTGCCGAGACCCCTGCGCTTACCGGTGTGTTGCGCGGTGTTGCACCGGCATACGGTATTTCTGTCGGGGAGAGGGCAGAATGGAACCACAACCCGAAGGAGGCCGCCGTGTCTGACGCCGCTGCGCGCCTCGTTGTCGTCGAGGTCACCACTCGCCGCGAGAACGCTCCCGAGTACGACGCCTACGTCCGGACCATGATCGACCGGGCGGCCCACGAGGCACGCGAGACCGGTTGGGATGTCACGCAGCTGTCCGCCGCCGACCTCGGAGTCAACGGGCTGCTCGATGCGGCCGACTCCGCAGACGCCATCATCGTCATGGGCGGCGAAGACATCGATCCCCAGTTCTACGACGGCGAACGCGGTTACGAGGGCGAAAGCCATCACTTCGAAATTGCGGATGCCGCACAGATCGAACTTGTTCGTCGCGCCGCCGCAACGCGGACGCCGGTGCTTGGCATCTGCCGCGGGCACCAGGTCATCAACGTCGCGCTCGGCGGCACTCTGCTGCAGCACGTTGAAGCGCCGGGACACCGCGTCACCGATCTTCCGGTGGAGTACGCCCTGGTCGAGCACCCGGTCCGCCTTGAGCGCGGGTCCAGGATCGCCGAGCGCTTCGGTCGCGAGCACATCCTTGTGCAGAGCGCGCACCACCAGGTCGCCGACCGGCTCGGCGATGGCCTGACCGCTGTGGGCTGGGCGCACGACGGCCACATCGAGGCCATCGAACACGAGTCGCTGCCCATCACCGGTGTGCAGTGGCATCCAGAGGGCCTCCTCGCGCCCACCGGGCAGCTCCGCGTCCTGCTCGACGGTCTCGCGGCCGAGACCCGCGTTCAGCTGCAGCGTTCCTGACCTCGCCCGTCCCGGCATCCGCTCACCGGGTTCTTCTGCAAGCGGTGGCTGTCGACGACGGATGCCGCAGCGCACGGTTAACAGGAAATCGCACGATTATCAGGACCGGTCGTTGAGAACCTGCCTGATAACCGTGCGATTGCCTGTCAATCCCGCGAGCTAGGCGGCGGGTGACGTGCTACTCACCCGGCGTGTACGGCGCGCCCTGTGTGACGGCGGGTGCGCTTGAGTTGCCCGAGACGGCGCGCGAGCCGCCGGACTTCAGTTCGGCGAGCCGCGCCTCGACCTCGGTCATTTCGCCGATGTCCTCGAGCGACTCGAACTGGGCGTCGAGGCTGGAGGCCGCGAGTTCCTGCTGGCCACGGACCTTGGCCTCCTCGCGACGGATCTTGTCTTCGAACCGGCTGACCTCGCTGGTCGGGTCCATGATGTCGATGCTCTTGACGGCATCCGCGACCTTCTTCTGGGCCTCGGCGGTCTTCGAGCGGGCGATGAGCTCGCTGCGCTTCGACTTGAGCTGCTCGAGCTTGCCCTTCATGCCATTGAGGCCGTTCTTGAGCTGGTCGACGACCTGGGTCTGCGACGCGATCTGCGGCTCGGCCATCCTCGCCTCGTTCTCGGAGGTGATCTGGCGCTGCAGGGCCACCTTCGCGAGGTTGTCGAACTTGTCGGCGTCTGCACTGTTGCCCGCCGCACGGTACTCGTCTGCCTTGCGACTCGCGGCGAGTGCCTTATTGCCCCAGTCGCCTGCCGCACGCACGTCTTCGGCGTGGTCCTCCTCGAGGAGGCGCAGGTTTCCGATCGTCTCGGCGATGGCGCTCTCGGCCTCAGCAATGCTGTTGGTGTAGTCACGCACCATCTGGTCGAGCATGAGCTGCGGGTCTTCTGCCTGGTCGATGAGAGCGTTGATGTTCGCTTTCGCCAGCTGGGCGATGCGCCCGAAGATTGACTGCTTGGTCATAGTTCTTCCTTCCGATCGATTGATGTCATGAAGCGAGCCGTTAGAACCGGCCGCCTCCTCGTCGGGAGCGTGAACCGCTCCCGCCGAAACTTCCCGCGCTGCGACCGCTTGACCGGCCGCCGCCAAAGCCGCCGCCACCGAAGCCGCCGCCGCCGAAGCCGCCGCCACCGGAACGGCCGCGCGAGCTTCCGCCGCCCCCGCCGAACATGCCGCCACCGCCGCCTCCGAACATTCCGCCGCCGCCACCGCCGAGTACCTGGCCGATGAGGATGCCGCCGAGAATCGCACCCATGGAGCCGTCGCTCGAGCCTCTGCCGCCACCGCCCATCACGTCACCGAAACCTGTGCCGTAGCCACTGACGTCGGTCTGGGCATACTGCATCGACTGCCGGGCGAGTTCGTTGGCTCGTTGCGCGTAGATGAGGGCCGATTCGCTGTCGGATTCCCGCGACTGCATGGCGAGGCCGAGGTTGCGTTCAGCCTCCGCGAGGCGGGTACGGGCCTCGGCTCCGACCGCGCCGCGACGGGTCGTGATGTACTCCTGCGCCGCCGCAACCTGATCCTGTGCACTCGTCAGGGAGTGCAGGAGCATCGACTGCGTGCGCCGGCGCTGGCCTTCGGCGTCGCGGACCTGGGTGAGCACGCTGTCGATGGTCGAGTCCGCTGCTTCGAGCCGCTGGACGAGCTCGTGAGGCGAGTATGGGCCCGCCGAACGATCGGCGCCGAGCTCGGCGAGGATTCCCTCTGTAGCGCCGATGACGTTGGCGAGAGAACCCTCCGGGTCGGGCTGCGAGCGGGCAAGCTGCAGGTCGTTCTCGAGCTCGGTGACCAGGGCGCGGATCGATTCTTCCGCCTTAGCCAGGTCAGCCGCAGCGTGGTCGATGGCGTCGAGGAGGATTCCCGCCTGCTCGATCGATTCTTCGGCAGCACGGATGCCGACGGCTGCGGTTGAGAGGTCGCCTTCCGTCAGGTCCTGATCCGCGGCATCGAGTCCTGTCGCTGCGAACCGCAGCCGCTCGTCAGCCTCTTCCACGTTGTCGGCGACAGCCGAGAGAGCGGCGGGACTGTAGCGGCCCGAGAGGGTGGAAAGCGTTGCCTCTGCAGCGGGCCTGCGCTGAGAGACACGCTCGAGTTCGGAGCGAAGCCGCTTGACGGCATCCGGTGCGGTCTTTTCGATCTGCCTCAGTTCGTCGAATGCCGCAGCCTCGCGATCGAGCGCGTCGTTGGCGCTCGCGCAGAGGCGGATGATTTCGGCGTTCCAGGCGCGAACCTGTTGCTCAGTGTCGGGTTCGGCGTCGTCGAGACGCTGCTTGATCGTGAAGGCCTGCGAGAGGGTGGTCTTTGCCGTCGCGATGGCCTCACGGAACTTGGCCGCCGACTCCTCGCCGTACTGGGCGATGGCGAAGCCGAGTTCCTGTTCGCTTGTACGCACGGCGTCGTCGGTCTCGATCAGGGCACTGCCGGCCTGGCGATCGAGGTCCTCGGTGGAGATCGCCGCGAGTTCGGCTGGCTCACCAGCGCGCGGATCGACGGCCGGGGTCTTCTTGCGGCGCCGCATCAGGACGATGACCAGGACGACAGCGATCGCTGCAATGACGAGAAGGATGATCCAGACGGTGCCGCCGGACAGGCCGCCGCCACCGCCGGTGCCAACAGCATCCGTCACAGCGTCACCGTTGATCGCGTTGGTGAGCCCCTGGGCGGCGGCAACGCCCGCGCCTGCCCAGTTGCCGTCGGAGAGCTCGGGGAGGACGAGGCGCTGTTCGATCTCACCCAGCTGTTCGTCGGTGACCGGTCCACCGGAGTCACCGGAGAGGTAGTACACACGGGCCTCTGTGGCGACCGCGAGGATGTACTGGTTCGGACCGAGCCCGTTGTTTTCCGCCGTGGTGTTGGCCCACTCGGCGGCGTCGCTCGGGTCTTCGAAGGTGTCGACGTAGACGACCCAGAGGTCGGCGCCGGTTTCGGAGCGCAGTGTGTCGATTGCAGTCTCGATCGACTGGGTTCCGCTCGAATCGAGAACCCCCGAGTCATCGACGACCCGCGAATCACCGAGGATGACGGGCTCAGCTGCAGACGCAAGAGCTGGGGTTCCAAGGACGACGGCGACCGCGAGTGTCACAGCGCCCCAGATCGAGCGTGCCCGCATCGGCTCACCTTCGGTTGGGGTTGGAGGTACGGTGCGAGTCTATTGTTCGGTCACTGAGGGAGTCCAGAGAACGAAGCCCCCTGGGTAACCCGCGCGAGGTTGTGGTAGGCGGGTGCTCGTTCATCCCACGGATGCCTCAGGCGTCGCGACGTGAGGCGCGGTCCAGCCAGTCTTCGATGAGTACTCCGAGCAGTTGCGGGCGCTCGTGCATCAGGGCGTGGCCTGCGCCGTCGATGACCGCCAGAGTGGCCCGCGGGTACCTCTCCATCAGGGCTGTCGCGTGCGCGTAGCCCGCTGTTGCGTCCTGTCGTCCCGCGACGATCAGGGTTGGAACGTGGAAGGGTTCCGTTCCGACGTCGACGCTCCATCGGCCAAAGATGCGCTCGAGAGCCGTCTGGTCGACGAGCGCGGTGCTGAGCGCCACGTGGTCCCGATACCGGCGGGCTGTGGCTCGCGTCCTGACGACGAAGTAGCCGTCGAATCCGTCCCGATGCTCGGGTTCGAGGTCTTCATATGCGTCGGCGTCCTGCTGCACCGCTCGATGCTCGGGCAGGTTCAGCGATCCGTCACCAAATGGGCACAGCAGCGCCAGGCCGAGCAGGAGGTCGGGGCGCACCGCAGCGAGTCCGCGGGCCAGGTAGGCGCCGTAAGAATGTCCGGCGAGAAGGACAGGTCCGCCAGAGATCTGGTCGATGAAGTCGGCGAGCAGGGCAACCACGTCACTATTGCTGGTGAGGCCCTCGGCCGTCGAGCGACCCATTCCCGGCAGATCGGGATAAATCCGGCGGTAACCAGCCGAAGGGACGACGGCTTCAAGTGCCGCTTCGATGTCACGGTGGTCAACGCCGGCACCGTGAAGGGCGACCAGGGGGATGCCGTCTCCGTGCTCGGCGTATGAGATGAGGACTCCGCGTATTCGGGTTTCCATACTCCGAGATCGTAGTGACGCGTCTCGGTGAGGGGAACGGGGGTCCGGATGCCAGCGGTGCCAGCATTGCAAAAAGAGATCAGCGCGTGTGACGGCCGCTCATCTGGACGCGGCCGAACGCGTCAGGGGCCTCTGGTGTCAGCGCCGGGAACTGCTTCGCATAAAGGTCGGCGACCCGCGAATTCTGCGCTCTTACATCAATGTGATGAGGAAGAGTGCCAGCCCAGTTCGCAACCTGCGCTCGCAACGCGGCCGCTGATGAGTCACCTGGAAGTCGCCCGTGATTGTCGAAGGACATCACGCTCCGTTTGAATCGCACATCCAGAGACGCGCCTCGGGTGGAGGACAGGAACACTAAACGTTTGGGGTCCAGCAGTCGCCACGCCGCGTGCAGGAGAACGGCACCGACGATAGAGATGGTCAGGACTGCGATGTATACCGCCCCGATCACCAGGGCCCAGGTCGCGTCGAGTAAAAGGGCGAGAGAGGCCAAAGGCACGGCGAGGGCGACCGCCCCGATCACCACGGCAACGAAAAGTGCGCGTTGTTTCCGGGTAGCCAGGAGCTGGGCAGACATGGTAATTGCCGCCAACCGCCAGAAATCGGCCATCGTCGCAGCGGACGGTCCAATGGGCCGGGTCGATGGAAGAGTCACCCCAGCAGACTATCGCCGCCCGCTTTTTCACCCGCCCGGTCGTGGCAGCAGATCCTGCGGGTTGCCTCTGCATACAGGAGGCGGCATATCGGGTGCGGGCCCTAGGCTAACGAGCGACGGCGGACGGGGGAGGGCGGCTTGGCTGATGGCTCGGTGCGCGTTGCCGATGCGGCGCGCGACGATATCGCCGCGGCACACCTCTCGGAAGCCGGAGTCCTGGCCTGGTTCCAATCTGAGTGGATGGCTGACCAGCATCCGCTGGCCGCCGATGTCTGGGTCTTCTCGCCGGACTCTGACCGCGTGCTCGTTGTCGAGCATCGATGGCGTGGGCTGGTGCCGCCCGGCGGTCGGGTCGAGGACGGTGAGACTCCTCGAGAAGCGGCGAGCAGGGAACTCAGGGAAGAGACGGGACTCGACCTGGACCTCGGGGAGCGACCGGCCTTCGCCGCGGTTCGCTCGTACAGGTCGGATTGGCCTGTAACGCTGAGTCTTTCGTACTGGGCGATCGCCGACACCCAAGCTGCCCTCCGCCCCGAACCCGGGCAACCTGCACGGTGGGTCTCCATCGATGACGACTGGCGCACATTCCACCCCGACGACGCGCGAGTGATGAGACGTTTCGTTGCGGAGTTGCGTGAGCGTGAAGGAGTCGCCCGTTGACCGATCCTGGTCTTCGCAGCTGGCCGCCGAGCGACGGCCGCTTCCGTCACTCTGATGTGTCAGCGCCCATAGGGCGCGGTGACGCAGGTGGGGCGGATGCCAGCTGCGTCGTTTCGGGCGGTAAATCCGGGGGTCGGGGCACAATAGGTGTGTGGACTCTGCGATTCTCCGCCCGAAACGCTGAGAGGGCGGCACGGCAGGACGACGCTTCCAGGGAGGTCGCATGACTGATCGACAGTCCGACGGAAGCGCCGGCGACGCGAACTACGGCGCGATCGGTGAGGGCTATACGGCATACCGCCAGCCGGACCCCCGAATTGTGGCGGCAATTAACGCAGCGTTCGGTGGAGCACACACGATCATCAACGTTGGCGCGGGTGCCGGGTCGTATGAACCGATCGACCGTGACGTGACGCCGGTCGAGCCGAGCGCGACAATGCGCGCACAGCGACCACGCACGCTCGCCCCCGCGATCGACGCGACGGCCGAGGCGCTGCCGTTCGAGGACGCTGTTTTCGACGCGGCGTTGGCGTCGTTCACGGTCCATCAGTGGGCGGACCTTCGCGCCGGGCTGAGCGAGCTGCGCCGTGTCACCGCGGGCCCCGTCGTCGTTCTCACGTGCGATCCGACCGCCCTCGATCGTTTCTGGCTGTCTGAATACGCACCGGAGGTCATCGCGACCGAGGCCAGCAGATATCCGAGCATTGCCGACATTGCCGACGCGCTCGGCGGAACCGTTGAGGTATCCGCGATTCCGATTCCTCTGGATTGCACCGACGGGTTCGGTGAGGCTTACTACGGTCGGCCCGAGGCGCTGCTGGACTCCGGTGCGCGACTGGCGAACTCTGCGTGGAGTTTCGTCGAGCCATCAGTGGGGAAGCGCTTTGAGGCGTCGCTGCGGGCTGATCTCGACTCCGGCGCTTGGGACGCCCGCCACGGTGCACTCCGCAGCGCGCCGACCTTTGACGGCTCGCTTCGGCTGATCGTGTCGCGCCCGGCGCAGTAATCGAGGGATCACGACGCGGTCATCGATCGGTTAAATCGACATCGCAAGGGCTGATGCAAACAAATACAGGAGGCCCGTCATCAGGCCAATGAGTTCGCGGGGAGAACAAGCCAGCTGTCCGTGAGCAAATCCGCTCACGGACAGGTCGCCGTGCGTTCGCTGATCGACGCTGCGGGTGGCATCCACTTGCCGTCACCGGCCAGCGGATGCCAGTGGTGTCGTTTCGGGAGGTAGATCCGGGGGTCGGAGCGTCAGAGGTGCGTGGACTCTGCGATTCTCCTCCCGAAACACCACGGCGCGGCAGGTGAGTGGCGACTGCTACCCAGCGCTACGGGCGTGTCGCGCCCGTAACCAGCCCCGCTGTAGCTCCGTGAAGAGTCGAACCGCAGCGTGGCATCCGCCCGCCGTCACCGGCCGCGACTACCGTTGACGACGTGAGTTATGACCCGTACGGAAGCGATGTCCTCGCCACCGATTGGCGAAAGAGCAAGACCCCGCCACCCGAGGAGCACGAAGCGGTACCCGACCTCGTCGTCGAAGAAATGATGACCGGCTGGTGCGGTGCCGTCACCGGGATCGAGGGCAAGACGGTGCAGCTCGAAGACCGCCACGGCAAACGTCGCGTCTTCCCGCTCGGCCCCGGGTTCCTGCTCGAGGGCAAGCCGATCATCCTCACGGTGCCGAAGAAGAAGGCCCCTGGTCCGACCCGCACGGCCTCGGGTTCGTTCGCCGTGGAGGACTCACGGGCACGCGTCGCGCTTCCCTCCCGCATCTACGTGGAGGGCAGGCACGACGCCGAACTCGTCGAAAAGGTCTGGGGCGACGACCTGCGCGTTGAGGGCGTCGTCGTCGAGTACCTCGGCGGCATCGATGACCTCGCCGCCATCATCACCGACTTCGCGCCAACCCCGACTCGCAAGGTCGGGGTGCTCGTTGACCACCTCGTCCCCGGTTCCAAGGAGACCCGAATCGCGGATGCCGTCATGCGCGGAAAACACGGAGGCAACGTTCTTATCGTTGGTCACCCCTACATTGATGTCTGGCAGGCCGTGAAGCCGGCGCGCGTCGGACTCAAGGAATGGCCCAACATTCCGCGGTCGATCGAGTGGAAGAAGGGCATCTGCGCCGCCCTCGGCCTGCCGAACGAGAGCCAGGCTGACATCGCCCGGGCGTGGCAGGCGATCCTCGGCCGGGTGCGCAACTACTCAGACCTTGAGCCGGCGTTCCTCGGCCGGGTGGAGGAACTCATCGACTTCGTGACGGCGCCGACCCCGTAGCCCGGTCACCAGCGGTTGCGGACGTCCTCTGCCCAGCCCGTGATCCCCGAGAACGAGACGCGGTTGCCGGTGTCATCGAGCAGCCAGCCGTTGAACGTCCCGAAACACTGGTGCCCGAACGACGAGAAGACCTTGAGGTCGGTGGCCGACACTTTGTCATAGAACGGCGTGAAGGTGATGTCGCCGGAGTCGCCGAAGATATGCCACGGCGCGAGCCAGTTCTCGGTGTCGTACTCCCAGGTCAACTCCTCGCTGATCTTGCTCATCCGCCCGTCAACGAACAGGGCGTTCTCGGTCGACCCGGTGCCGTCCGTCCACTTGGAGCCGAGCTGCACCCCGATTACCCGTCCGTCCCAGACCCCGGAACCCGCAGCCCAGTTCCAGTGCATCGAGTACGGCCAACGGCCCCTGCCGTGGTCGAGGGTCGCCCAGGATGCCCCGCGGGGGATGTCGATTGCGGCGCCGTCGATCCGGATCGTGCCGGATGCCGGCCGCGCGACGTCTTTCACCGTGTACTGGAACCGCGTCTTAGACCACGGCACCACAACGCCGAGCGCTTCATGTCCCTCGGGCCTCGCGGCGAGAACGTCGAGGTGAACGAGCGAGGTGTCCGCCTGGAGCCGGGTTCCGCCCTCTTCCTCGGTGATCTCCACCTGCAGCGGGCGGGTGCGCACTCGCGCCGGTCCGCCGCCAAGGGTGCCGGGCAGGGTGACACTCCCGCTGAGCGGTCGGATCACGCCGGTGTGGATGACGTCCTGCGACTCGCGATCGAAGAGCCACAGGTCGTGCACCGAGGCGTAGTCGAGGCTCGAGACGGTGACCGAGACAATGTGGGTGGGCGTCGTGACCGCCCAGTACTCCCAGCGTTTGTTCCTTCCCCAGCCGCGACCGAACTTACCGATGCCGTCAGTGGTGTGGAGCGGCGTCCGTGAAAAGCCGACAGCGGCGGGGTTCAGCCGCCCGTCCGGACCGGTCAGCGCGACGGGCCTGGTGATTTCACTCTCGCGCATGGGCGGGTGGGTCCTCTCGGGGTGTTTGGGTGTTGCCCGCGGTAAGCCGCGCGTTGACGCGCCGGACAACATCCGGGGTCAGCTTCACGATCCGGCGGTCGTAGGTCAGGATGCCGTTGAGCTCGTCTTCGACGTCGGAGAGCTGTGTGTAGACCGTCGCTGCGAGTCCCTGCGGGACGGCCGGGATCACCTCAGCGTCGTGCAGCCGCTCGAACGCCGCGTCGAGCTCGGCGTGCGACCGATAGCGCCGGTAGCCGAACTCCTTGTCGCTGAACGCGTGCCCCGGCTCGCGGTAGCTGTACCCGCCGTACTCTGAGAGCACGACGACGCGGCCGTCCTCTCGCCACGAGCGTCGCATCCGGAACGGCCGGATGTACACGTGCAGGCTCTTCACATCGCCAGCGCCCTGGTCGTGCCAGCCGCTCGCGTGGTCGATGGTGCGCGTCGGGTCGAGTGCCCGGACCTCGTCGGCAATCTCTCTCGCGTCGAACTGGCCCCAGCCCTCATTGAACGGCACCCACATGGCGATGCTCACGACGTTCGACAGCAGCTCGACGGTCTCGCGAAGTTCGCGGCGGAACTCGGCTCGCCCGCCGGCATCCGCTCGCCCGAACAGGTCGTAACGGTCGTCTCTGAACCGAACGGGAGTTGCGGCGGGCAGGGTGATCACCGCGGGACGATAGGGCGCGCCGCCGTTGACCATGTCCTGCCAGACCAGGATGCCGATCCGGTCGCAGTGCGCGTACCAGCGGAGCGGTTCGATCTTGATGTGCTTGCGCAACATGGTAAAGCCGAGATCCTTCATGGTGCGGATGTCGGCGATCAGTGCGTCGTCGGATGGCGCGGTGTAGAGACCGTCGGGCCAGTAGCCCTGGTCGAGTACTCCGGCGTGGAAGTAGGGCTTCCCGTTGAGCAGCAGTCGCGGCACGCCGCCCGCGTCCGTGCCGGTGCCGAACGAGCGGATGCCCACATAACTCGTGACCTCGTCGGTGCCGAGAGTGACGCGGACGTCGTAGAGGAACGGGTCCTCGGGGCTCCACGGGCGCACGTTTGCACCGAGGGGAATCCGGGTGGGGGAGTTGGCCTGCACCGTCGCCTCGGCCACCGTCTGTCCCTCGGCGGTGACGACGACTGTTGCGGGCGAATCCGAATCGGAGATCACGGTGACCTCGACGGCGCCAGCCTCGAGCTGCGGCGTGAGCTGGAGGCGCTCGATGTGAGCCTCCGGCACGGATTCGAGCCACACTGTCTGCCAGATCCCGGACTGGGCGGTGTACCAGATGCCGCCGCGGTCGAGCTTCTGTTTGCCGTGCGACGCCGGCACGGTGTCCGACGCATCGTGAACGGCAACGGTGAGCGTCGCGCTGCCGCTTCCGACGGCATCCGTCACATCGATCGAGAACGGGAGGTACCCGCCGACGTGCGAACCGACGGATTCACCGTTGAGAAACACCTCGCACTCCGAGTCGACGGCGCCGAAGTGCAGGAGAAGACGGCCGACATTGAAATCGGAGGGCAGGTCGAGCTCGCGCCGGTACCAGAGCGTCTGGTCCGGGGCGAGCTGGCGGTTGACGCCCGAGAGCGCCGATTCGGGGGAGAAGGGCACGAGGATCGGCCCGTCCCACTCGGTCGGTTCGGCCTCGTCGTCGGTCCTCGCGCGGATCGCGTATTGCCACCGGCCGTTGAGGTTGACGTAGCTGTCACGCACCAGCTGCGGCCGCGGGTACTCGGGGAGGATCGCGTTCTCGTCGAGCGCATCGCCCTCGATCGTGGTCAGGTTCATGCTGCTGTTCTCCTTTTCAAGGCTCGGAGAGGGAGGATGGCGACCAGGAGCACCGCCGCTGCGGCGAGGAAGATCCACGCCGTCGGGACCTGCTTCTCGACGCCGAGGTCGACGTACGTTTCGGCGGCGCCGACGATTACTGCTGCGCCGAGAAAGGGACCGGCGACCATCGGAATGAGCACGGCCGCGATCATCCGGAGTCCCTGCACGCTCCCGACCCGATCGGTCGGAGTGTGGTCCCGCACCGTCGCGGTAAGTGCCGCGATCGAGAGCATGAAACCGGTCATCATCACGATCCCTGCGAGGATCACCGGCACCATGTCCCGCACGAAGAACATGAGGATCAGGCCGGTTGCGAGCAGGGCGACGGCAGGGGGGATCGATCGGACCTTGCCGAATCGGTCGATGAGTCGTCCGCCAAGAACGCTGAGAACGGATGCCGTCACCAGCACGGTTCCGAGAACAATGGCGTAGCCGTCGATCCGCAGGGTGCGCTGGATGTAGATGATGAGGTACGGGAGGAAGACCTGCGTGCTCGTGCCGACGATGGCGAGGCACACGAGCGTCACGTAGAGCGTCGGGTTCTGCCGAACGGCACTCGGTCGGAGGCCAGCGACCACGGCGGAGAAGTAGCCGCCGGGTTGGGGCGAGACGGTCACCGGGTCGCGGACGAGAAACCACGCGACGACGCCGACGAGGCTGGTCGCGCCACCGATGAGCAGGAAGAACTCGCGCCAGGCGCCGGCCTGAGTCAGCCCGTCGAGCGCGCCGAACACGATGAGCATCGCCAGGAGCGGGAGGATCGCAAGCACCGAATCCACCCGACCCCGGTTGGCTGGCACCGTCGACTCGGTCACCCAGGCGTTGAACGCCGCATCATTCGCACCCGCCCCGATCACGCTCATGAGGCAGTCGAGGAGAATGACCGCGAGAACGGTGAGAACGACGGCATCACCGACAGCGGCGAGCTCCCGGATGCCGTCAACGCTGAGAAAACCGAAGGCCGCTGTGGTGAGCCCCCACAGCACGTACCCGATCGCGATGAACTCGCGGCGCCGGCGGACCCGGTCGCTCGCCGCGCCGAGGAGCATGGTGGCGATCGTCGCGCTGGCGGCGCTCGCCGCAACCATGAGCGCGAGGACTGTCGGGTTGTCGGTGATCGTGTCGTAGACGAACACGTTGAGGTACATGTTCTCGATGGTCCACGCGAGCTGCCCGACGAGCCCGACGAGCACGATCGAGGTCCAGACCCGACCGCTGAGCGCTGGCGCAGTGCGCTGGGCAGACCCGGGTGTGCCGGTGACGGGCGTCGTAATCATCGTGGTCCTCATCATCGGGGAATCCGGCCTGAGACGGCCTCCGCTGATCATATCGGCGGGCGGCGGTAACCGCGCGGGCGGCCGCGAAACAGGAGGTCGCACGATTATCAGGATGCTCGTGGCGAGATCGCCCTGATAACCGTGCGATCTCCTGCAAACCCGTCGGCGGCGGGAGCCGTGAGTAAAACTTCTTGCACTAGCTTGCCATGCAAGCTAGCTTGTGAACATGACAGCGGACGTTGGTGCACAACTGCGCAAGGGCGTGGTCGAGTACTGCGTGCTCGGGCTGCTGTCGCGCGAACCAATGTACGGCTGGCAGCTCTCCGAGACGCTGACGGCGGCGGGCATGATCGCGAGCATCGGCACCCTCTATCCCGTTCTCGGTCGCTTGCGCGAGAAGGGCTTCGTGATCTCGTTCGATGAGGCCTCCGACGCAGGCCCCGTGCGCAAGTACTACCGGCTGACCGCAGCGGGAGAAGAGCGCCTCGACGCGTTCCGGCAGCAGTGGGCACCGTTCCACGACACGGTGCGACATCTCATCGAAGGGAACCCCGTCCATGACTGAACAGACCCCGCAGGTCGTTCGCAGTTACCTCGCCCAGCTGGATTCGGCACTCGAGGGCATGCCCGCCGAGCTCGCCCGCGACATCCGTTCCGGCGTGGAAGAGGAACTGGCCGGGCTCGATGCCGGAACGGCATCCGCACGCATCGAAGAACTCGGGGATCCCGTATTCATCGCCGCCGAGGCGCGGGATGCCATGGGCACGGTTCCGGCGCAACCAGTCGTTCTCGCGGCCCCGGCGAGCACGCTGAGCGCGTCACGTGGCTTCGCCATCACCGCTGCGTTGCTCGTCGGGATCGGCGGGTTTATCGTGCCGATCGCCGGCTGGATCGTTGGCATGGTGATGATGTGGATGTCGTCGGCATGGCGTCGGTGGGAAAAGTGGGTGGCCACGCTGGCCATACCTGGCGCGGCGATTCTCGCGATGATCGTTGCCGCGATCGGCTCGGCACTCGGGCAGCCCAACGGCCAGATGGTGTTCGGGATGCTGTCCGGCTGGCACGTTTTCCTGATTGGCGTGCCGTCGACGATCGTCGTCGGCATCTGGCTGCTCTGGCGCGCCAGGGGGCGCGTTTTCGCCTGACAGCGATCACACCCCGCCACCGTTGTTTTGAGTAAGTCAAAACAACCGTGTACTCTGGAAAATACGGAACGACCGCTCAACGCTGCGCCGGGTGCGCGGATTGAGAGATTTCCACCCGGGTGCAGCGAGTTGATCCGCCGCCCGAATCGGTGGGATCAGCGGCATCAGACGCCGAGCAACGTCGGACCGGAGACGGCCGCACGCGCCCGAATGCGCTGCGGCGCCGTGCCTGGCAACACAGCCAGATGTTCAAAGCCTGAAGGCAGAGGCCAGGCGCCCGTCGGTCGTGTCGCGGAAGCGGCACACAGAAGCTCACACCCGAATAACAGGAGAACCCTTGTCACGCTCTTACCCCCAGATGACCGAAGCGACGCTACTCCTGGGAAACATCTCAGCAGAACACGTCTCGCAGCAGCACGTTACGCCCCCGGCGCTGAACGATGACGAGTACATCGCAACGCTGTCCACCAGTAGCCCGGGAGCGCCAGGCTACGTCGTCGGACGACGCGTTCAGGGCAAGGCTTACGACCGAATCGTGATGAACTACGGGCCCGCCGACAAGCCCTGGCAGCGGACCTGGCGTCTCGATGTTGACCGCGGAACCCGGGTCAACTACCAGATCCTCGACGACACGTCCTCGAACGGGTTTGCCACAGCCGAACGCTGATTGGTTCGCCTGTCTCAGTCCGCGAAGATCGGTGGCACCCGCTCGCGCCACGGCATCGCCTGCTCAAGCTGGGCCGCAACGGCGAGAAGCAGGTCTTCACGACCGTGCGCGGCCACGATCTGAACGCCGATCGGCAGTGATTCCCTGCTCTCGCCGAGGGGCAGGCTGATCGCCGGGTTGCCCGAGATGTTGAACGCTGCGGTGAACGGCCCGTACTCCGAAATCCTGGCGAGCCACTCGCGGGCGGAGTACCTGTCGTTGTCGTAGTCGAGGGTTCCGTGCGGCGCCGGCAACTGCCCGATGGTCGGCGTGACGAGCAGGTCGAACGTCTCGAAGAACCCGGCGACTGAGCGGGTCACCCGATGCTGGGCGTCGATCGACGCCAGGATGTCGAGTGCGCTCGCTCGTGCAGCCTCCTCGAGCACGCGTCGCGAGACACCCTCGAGCAGCGCCGGATCCGGCCGCCGTGGTGCCCGCAGCATCGCGCCACCGGTCGAATACACGGCGAGCATTTCGCCCTCGATCAGGTCGTCAGCATCGAGGGCAGGCATTGCCTCGGTGATTGTGTGCCCAATCCACTCGAGGGTCTCGGCCGCGCGCACTGTCGCGAGCCGCACGGTCTCGTCGGCCGTGGCATCCGACCACGCAGTCGACTGCAGTGCGACTCGCAGGCGTCCCGGATCCTGTTGCGTGCTGTCGACGAACGGATGCCGCGGTGCGAGCGACGTGTACTTCTCGCCGACGGTCGGTGCGCTCACCGCGTCGAGGAGAAGAGCGGTGTCGCGCACGGTGCGGGTGAGCGCGAACTCCGTGATGAGGCCGAACCCAGCCTCGCCGGCAAGCGGGCCCGACGGGGTCCTGCCGCGCGTGGGCTTGAGTCCGACCAGTCCGCAACTCGACGCGGGAATGCGGATCGAGCCGCCACCGTCGTTGGCGTGCGCGAGTGGAACGGCGCCGGCCGCGACGAGTGCAGCGCTTCCGCCGCTCGAGCCGCCGACGCCCCGGTCGAGAGACCACGGGTTGCGCGTGATCCCAATACCGACGCGACTCCGTGGCGAAAGTGAGACCCAGCTCCGGTGCCGTGGTCTGGCCGAGGGCAACGAGCCCTGCCCGGCGAAACCGGGCCATGAGTTCGTGATCGACCGCTGCAAAGGCCCGGTTGATGCTCCGGCTACCGAGGGTGAACGAGATATTCCGCGCGAACGGACCGCTGTCCTTGATGAGGAACGGCACGCCGGCGAGAACACCGGCAGCGTCGGCGTCGAGTGCGGGGTCGAAGAGTTCCAGCGTCAGAGCATTGAGGTCGGGATTCACCGCTGCGATTGCCTCGCGGGCAACAGATTCAACCTCGGCACCGGTCACCTCACCGGCCGCGATCAGTTCGCGAACGCCTGTGGCGTCGAGCGCTGAGTACTCTCGCAGCTGCACACGGACTCCCTTGACTCGTGGATCACGCTAACGAAACAAAAGACCCGGTCAGCCTGAAATTCAAGCTGACCGGGTCTTTCTCTATGTGCCCTCGGAGGGATTCGAACCCCCGACCTGCGGTACCGGAAACCGACGCTCTATCCCCTGAGCTACGAAGGCGTACAACTCAAAACTACCAGAATTTCAGCGCGCCGATTGCCCGCGTCCGACGGTTGTTTCGATCGTGGAGGAGCTACGCCGGAAGATTCTGCATCGCCGCGATGGCCAGCTGCTCAACGTCGCCGGGTTCGAAGAACGTCGTCGACCGTGCCGCGATCCAGTAGGAGCCCGTGAAGATCTGCGCTTCGCCCTGGGAATCGATGACCGTGAAGTAGCCCTCGATGGGCGGCGCGCCATAGGTCGGCACCGGAGTGCTCTCCGTTATGGCGACGTTCTTCAGCGCTGTGAGCTCGTCATCGCTGAGTTTGGCCACTGCGATATCGATGGTGTCTTTGCTCGTGTTGTTAACCCACTGGCACGTGAGCCCGTTCATGCCGGCGATCTTGCCCGGCTTGGTGTCCGGGTTCGGTGCACCGTCGGCTACAAGGCTGAAGTTCGGGTTGTAGTCGTACATGTCGTCGGCGGTGATGAGTTGGTCGCACGACGCGCCGATGGGCTGGCTCACGACCGGTGTCTCGCTTGGCGGAACCGTCGCGGTCGGTGTCGGAGTCGGTTCGCTCGTCTCGCTTGAGCTCGGCTTCGGGGTCGGGCTCGCGGAACTCGAAGGCTCGGCGTCCGGGGTGCATCCCGTCAGCATGACAGCGCCGACGGATACGGCGACGATCAGCGCGAAGGAACGGGAAGAGCGGGGGAACTGAAGCGAGGTGGCCATGGATGTCTCTCTGTGAGGATGTACAAAAGATACCAAGCCACGCGTGCTCCGACGATGATGCCGGATGGTGCGTCGGGGGTCCGAAGGGTGAGGCACGGGCGCTGCCGTAGAATTGACTCTGTGACCCCTGACGATCTCTCCGCTGCCCTGTTCGACCTCATTCTCCCACTCGCCGAGAGTCACCGCGAGGGATCGAGCGCCGAGATCCGGCGGGAAGACGTTGTTCTTGAACGCCCGAAGAACCGCGACCACGGCGACTGGGCATCGAATGTGGCGATGAAACTGGCCAAGCGACTCGGGACGAACCCACGCGAGTTCGCCGCACAGCTCGCTGCGTCACTCGCCGACGTCCCCGGCGTCGCGACCGCCGAGGTCGCCGGACCCGGATTCATCAACGTGCGCCTCGACGCAGCGGCGGCGGGAGCGCTCGCGAAGAAGATCGTTGACGAGGCTGAGGCCTACGGCCGCAACGAGTCGCAGGCCGGAAGGGCGATCAACCTGGAGTTCGTTTCGGCTAACCCAACCGGCCCGCTCCACATCGGCCACACCCGCTGGGCAGCGCTCGGTGACTCGATCGCCCGCGTGCTGAAGGCATCCGGAGCAAACGTCGCAAGCGAGTACTACATCAACGACGCCGGCAGCCAGATGGACACCTTCGGTGCCTCCGTGCTCGCCGCCATCCAGGGCAAGCCGACGCCGGAGGGCGGATACCCCGGCGCATACATCGCCGAACTCGGTCGCCAGGTGCTCGAGCTTGAGCCGAACCTGCTCGAGAAGGACGAGGCCGAAGCCCTCGCCACCGCCAGGGAACTTGCATACAAACTCCAGCTCGCCGAGATCGAGAAGTCGCTCGCGAGCTTCAACGTGCACTTCGACGTCTGGTTCTCCGAGCGCACACTTCACGCGAAGAACCCGGACACCGGACTGAGCGCCATCGACGAGGCCGTCGACCGGCTGCGCGCGCAGGGCCACGTCTTCGACGAGGACGACGCCGTCTGGGTGCGCACCACCGACTTCGGTGATGACAAGGATCGCGTCATTCGTCGCGGCAACAGCATCTACACCTATTTCGCAGCGGATGCCGCTTACTACCTCTCGAAGTCCGACCGCGGTTTCGAGCACAAGATCTACCTGCTCGGCGCGGATCACCACGGCTACGTGCACCGGCTCAAGGCGCTTGCCGGTGCTGCCGGCGACAACCCGGACACCGACATCGAAATTCTGATCGGGCAGCTCGTGAGCGTCAACGGCGCCAAACTCTCCAAGCGAGCGGGCAACATCATCGAGCTCGACGACCTGCAGGCCTGGATCGGAACTGACGCGCTGCGTTACTCGCTCGCGCGCTACCCGGCAGACTCGCCGCTCACGCTCGACCCCGAGCAGCTGAAGAAGCGCAGCAACGACAACCCGGTGTTCTACGTGCAGTACGCACACGCCCGCACGCGCTCCGTTGCCCGCAACGCCGAGGCTGCGGGTGTCGACCGGTCGGCGTTCGCCCCCGAACTGCTTGACCACGAGACCGAGTCCGCGCTGCTCGGCGCACTGCAGGAATTCCCGCGAATTGTCGCCCAGGCCGCCGAACTTCGCGAACCCCACCGCATTGCCCGCTACATTGAAGAAGTTGCGGGTCTGTACCACCGCTGGTACGACAACTGCCGGGTGATCCCGCTCGGAGACGAACCGATCGGCGACGTGCACCGCTCGAGGCTGTGGCTCAACGACGCCACAGGCCAGGTCATCCGCAACGGTCTCGACCTCCTCGGCGTCACGGCTCCAGACAGGATGTAGCGATGACCTCCTCGGATATCGACGGCTGGGAGACGCTGAGCAGCCATGCAACCGTGACCGAGGATTCCGAGCCGCCGCGCAGGAAAAACCGCACCGCACGGTGGATTGCCGTTGTGCTGATCGTCGCCGCGGTGATCGCTCTCGCGATCGGCGGGCTGTTTCTCGCCGAGAACGTCACGAAGGGCATCGCGACGGACGCGATCGCCGTCGCTGTCGAATCCAGCCTGCCCTCAGCGGTCGATGCTGATGTGGATGTGGACATTGCGGGGGAGTGGGTGCTGTTCCAGATCTTCTCGGGCAGCCTCGACAAGGTCACGCTGACGAGCGATGACGCCATGGTGGATGGCAGCCCCGCCGACTTCACGCTCGTCGCGACAGACGTGCCGCTCGACCTCAAGCAGCCCGTCGGTGACATCGACGCCACGGTGAGCCTCGGACCAGGCTCGATCAACGAACTCCTCACGCTCCCGGGGAACGACGCGGAGGTGGCACTCGGCGATGGCACCGTCAGTTACGCGGATTCGGCATCCATTCTTGGTTTCACCCTCGGCTACCTCGTCGAGGCGACGCTGTCACCCAACGGAACCGACGTACTTGCCACTCCGGTGGCCGCTACAGTGACGTCGGATGTCGGGTCGCTCGACGTCTCAGGTCTGATCGAACGGATACTCGGGGCCCAGCCCGTGCGCATCTGCGTCGCCGACCGCTTGCCCGTTGGCGTAACGATCACGAGCATCGACGTCACTCCGGAGAGAGCGACACTCAACCTCCGCGCAAGGGATTTCACCCTCAATGGTGAGTCGCTGCGAGCGCGCGGCACCTGCCCCGATCCGGTGTGATGCCCGCGGGCCGCGAGGGTAGCGGGCCAGGCCGCCAGGGTAACGAGCTGATGCCCTTCCCAACAACGAGCTGGATGCCCGGCAGCGCATACGGCCCGTGCCAGAATTTGCTGACGCTCGCGATTCCCGCACCCTGAGGACTTCTCGGTAGGATTTGGGAGTCTCCACCGCACCCTCACGCGGTACTCCATCACCCGCACGATTGGTTTCTGCCGTGGCTTCTCACCCACTCGCCCCCGCGTGGCTGGCGGTTCCCGACGACGCCAATTCCCTCTCTCCAGCGGTGTTCAGCCGAAACATCGGCCGCGATGACAGCGGAGCGCTCACGGTTGCCGGCGTTCCGGCCACCCAGATCGCCGAGACGTTCGGAACGCCCGTCTACGTCTTCGACGAAGCCGATGCCCGCGAACGGGCCAGCCATGTGCTCGCCGCCTTCTCCCGCGAGTTCGAAGCGATCGGGTCGAAAGCAAAGGTTTATTACGCGGGTAAGGCGTTCCTCTCCACCGAGATCGCACGCTGGGTAACCGAAGCCGGCCTCAACATCGACGTCTGCTCGGAGGGAGAACTCGCCGTTGCCCTCGCCGCCGGCGTGGACGCATCGCGCCTCGGTCACCACGGGAACAACAAGTCGCTCGCTGAGATCGACAGGTCCGTCTCCGTGGGAATGGGTGCGATCGTGATCGACAGCCTCCAGGAAATACCGCGCCTTGCGGATGCCGCGGCGAGGCACGGTCGCCGTCAGGCAGTCCGGCTCCGGGTCAACAGCGGTGTGCACGCGCACACCCACGACTTCCTCGCAACGGCGCACGAGGACCAGAAATTCGGGCTGCCACTCGAGCACGCGGCGGATGCCGTCGCCGACATCCGTTCGTTCGACTCCCTCGAATTCCTCGGTCTCCACTGCCACATCGGGTCACAGATTTTCGGTGCTGACGGTTTTGCCGAGTCCGCGGCACGGTTGCTCGCGGTGCACAGGGAACTGCTCACGGCGGGACCGGTGCCAGAGCTCAACCTCGGCGGTGGCTTCGGTATCGCGTACACGACGGCTGACGATCCCGACTCGATCGACGACCTCGCCGCCGCGATCGCCGGCATCGTCGCCGCGGAGTGTGCGCGCCTCGAGATCCCTGTTCCTCTCGTCGCATTCGAGCCGGGTCGCGCGATTATCGGCCCGAGCGGGTTCACCCTCTATGAGGTGGGTACGACGAAAGACGTCGAATTGATCACGGATGCCGGCACGACGGCGACGCGACGCTACGTCAGCATTGACGGCGGAATGAGCGACAACGTCCGGCCAGCGCTCTACGGTGCCGACTACTCCGTGCGGATCGCCAGCAGGACGAGCGCCGCAGAGCCGGTCCTCATCCGTCTCGCCGGCAAGCACTGCGAATCAGGCGACATCGTCGTCTCGGACGACTACCTCCCCGGCGACGTTGCACCGGGCGACCTCGTCGCTGTCCCGGCGACGGGAGCGTACTGCTGGTCGCTCGCGAGCAACTACAACTACCTCGGGCGACCGCCCGTTGTCGCCGTGAAAGACGGCACAGCGCGGGTTATCGTCCGCGGTGAAACCGAGGCTGACCTACTGGCGCGCGACGCCGGATTGGATGCACGATGACTGAATACCGCACAGTTCGGGTGGCGCTGCTCGGCGCCGGGTCCGTCGGTTCGCAGGTGGCGAGGCTTCTTCTCGCCAACGGCGAGGAACTGGCCGCCCGTGTCGGAGCCAGGCTCGAGCTGGCCGGTATTGCCGTCCGCAACGTCGACGCCGAGCGCGACGTGGAATTGCCGCGCGAACTGCTGACCACCGACGCCGAGTCGCTCATTGTCGGGGCAGACATCGTCATCGAACTGATGGGCGGCATCGAGCCGGCGCGCAGTTACATCCTCTCCGCCATCAACTCGGGGGCCGATGTCATCACCGGCAACAAAGCGCTGCTCGCCGCCCACGGTCCCGAACTCTTCGCCCAGGCGGAGCAGGTCGGGGCAGAGATCTACTACGAGGCGGCTGTCGCTGCCGCCATCCCGATCATCCGGCCGCTGCGCGACAGCCTTGCCGGCGACAACATCAACCGGATCCTGGCCATCGTCAACGGGTCGACGAACTTCATCCTCGACCGCATGGACCGCTTCGGCGACAGCATGGAGGATGCCCAGAAGACCGCGTTCGAGCTCGGGTTCCTCGAGGCCGACCCCACTCTCGACGTCGGCGGCTACGACGCAGCCCAGAAGGCGACCATCCTCGCGAGCCTCGCGTTCCACAGCAGTGTCGACCCGGAGGGCGTTTACCGCGAGGGCATCGAGCACATCACACCCGAGCAGATCGAGGCGGCCAGGAAGGCCGGTTACGTGATCAAGCTGCTCGCCATCACCGAGCGCATCACCGCCGAAGACGGGACATCGGGCGTCTCCGCACGCGTGTATCCCGCCCTCGTGAGCCGTGAACATCCGCTCGCCGCTGTGCACGGCGGAAACAACGCGGTCTTCGTCGAGGCTGAAGCTGCCGGCCCCCTCATGTTCTACGGTGCGGGTGCCGGGGGAGTGCAGACGGCGTCCGCCGTGCTGGGCGACCTCGTTTCCGCGGCCCGCCGTCACGTCGCCGGTGGTCCCGGTCTCGGTGAGTCCACCCACGCCGACCTTCCGCTCCTTCCCATCGGCGAGGTCGTCACCAAGTACCAGATCACCCTGAGGGTCGATGATCGCCAGGGTGTTCTTGCCGAGGTCGCCACGGTTCTCGCCGACGGCGGCGTCTCGGTCGAGACTGTCGAGCAGACCATCGAATCGACGGAGGACGTCCCGACGGCGTTCCTCGTCATCGGCACGCATGCCACCAGGGAAAGAGCTCTCCAGTCCACCGTCACGGCGCTCAACGCGTCCGGTGTGGTTGAGTCAGTTGTCAGTGTTCTACGAGTTGAAGGAGTCTAGTAATGGCGAAGCAGTGGCGCGGAGTTCTGCACGAGTATGCAGACCGCCTGGACGTAACGGCCAAGACCCCGATCATCAGCCTCGGTGAGGGTGGAACCCCGCTCATCTACGCATCAGCACTGTCGGCTCGAACCGGTGCAAAGGTCTGGGTCAAGTACGAGGGCATGAACCCGACCGGATCCTTCAAGGACCGCGGCATGACGATGGCGGTCTCCAAGGCCGTCGAAGCCGGAGCAAAGGCCGTCATCTGCGCGTCGACGGGCAATACGTCGGCATCGGCTGCGGCTTACGCGACCCACGCCGGCATCACCGCGGCTGTTCTCGTGCCGGAGGGCAAGATCGCCATGGGCAAGCTGGCCCAGGCCATCGCGCACAACGCGCAGCTGATCCAGGTGCAGGGCAACTTCGATGACTGCCTCGACATGGCGCGTGAACTCGCCGCGAACTACCCCGTCCACCTCGTCAACTCGGTCAACAACGACCGCATCGAGGGCCAGAAGACCGCGGCGTTCGAAATCGTCGAGGTGCTCGAGGACGCACCCGACTTCCACTTCATCCCGGTCGGCAACGCGGGCAACTACACCGCGTACACCCGTGGTTACACCGAAGAGCTCGAGCGCGGCATCTCCACCAAGCTTCCGCGCATGTTCGGGTTCCAGGCGGCCGGCAGCGCGCCGCTCGTCACCGGGGAGATCGTCAAGCACCCCGAGACCGTCGCGAGCGCGATCCGCATCGGCAACCCCGCGTCGTGGGAGCTCGCTCTCGCCGCGCGCGAGGCGACCGACGGTTACTTCGGGGCCATCGAGGATGCCAAGATCCTCGAGGCGCAGCGCATCCTGTCGCAGGAAGTCGGGATCTTCGTTGAGCCGGCATCCGCCATCAGTGTTGCCGGATTGCTCGAGCGCTCAGAAGCGGGGCAGGTCCCAGCCGACGCCACTGTTGTGCTCACCGTCACTGGTCACGGGCTCAAGGACCCGCAGTGGGCTCTTCGCAACGCCGACGGGGGAGACATCACCCCGACGATCGTCCCTGTCGACGTCACTGAGGTCGCGAGCGTTCTCGGGCTGGCCAAGGGGTCGGCGTGAGCCTGGCCGGTCGAAGCGTCACCGTCCGGGTACCGGCCACGAGTGCAAACCTCGGGCCGGGCTTCGACACCCTCGGCCTCGCGCTGAGCCTGTACGACGAGGTCACCGTCACGGTTCGCGATGAACCGGGTGCGACGGTCGAGATCATCGGTGTCGGCGACGGCGAGGTTCCGACGGACGAGACCAACCTCGTGGTCTCGTCGATGGCCTACGCGTTCCGTGCCCTCGGTCAGGACGTTCCGGGTGTCGATGTCGTTGCGCGCAATGTCATTCCGCACGGTCGCGGCCTCGGGTCGTCCGGCGCGGCGGTTGTCGCGGGGATCGTCGCGGCCCAGGGCCTGCTCGACGGCATCGTCGACATCGACGATTCGCAGTTGCTCAAGCTGGCTACCGAGCTTGAGGGGCACCCGGACAATGTGGCGCCCGCGCTGTTCGGCGGGCTCACCATCGCGTGGGTCGAGCCGACCGGTCCGCAGCACAAGAAGCTCACCGTGCACCGCGGTGTCGCGCCGCTCGTCTTTGTCCCGCAGCACACGCTGTCGACGAAGCTCGCGCGGAGCCTCCAGCCCGAGAACGTTCCGCACTCGGATGCCGTTTTCAACGTTTCGCGATCGGCGCTGCTGATCGCTGCGCTCACGCAGAGCCCCGAACTCCTGTTCGCGGGGACGGAAGACAAACTGCACCAGGACTATCGGGCATCCGCGATGCCGGAGACCTACCGTCTGGTCCTTGCGCTCCGAGCTCACGGTTTTGCGGCTGTCGTTTCTGGCGCAGGTCCGTCGATCCTGGTGCTCGCTGACGGCCCCGGGCAGCGGCTGGAGGCGGCGGAACTCCTGGCGAGCGAGTCCGACACCGAATGGGACGCCCTCTTCCTCGCCGTGGATGTGAAGGGCGCATCGCGAAGCGATGCGAAAGGCGGCAGCCCCAACTAAGGCAACCTCAAAAACGAGACGTCTCCCTCAACCACACTCAAACCGAACCCGTGCGTGGTCGCGCGTCCCCCCAACCACACTCAAACCGGACGCATGTTCCGAACCCGTGCCTGGTCGCGCGTCTCCCTCAAGCACACTGAACCGAGGCGCGAGTTGCGTGCCCGCATTCACCGAAAAACCCGACTAATCCCTCCGCCGACCTGCACCAGCCCGAGCCAGGCCAGGAATCGCTGCAGCGGGCGCAGCGGCCAGCGCGCAATGCCTCGCCAGCCGCTCGAGCGAGGCCAGGACATCGCCAACCGCAATTGGGTTCCGCCGGGTGCTGGTGCGAGTTCGATCGACAGGACGTTCGCATTGCCACGTGTGGTGTCCGGGTAACTCGTGCGCCAGGCGATCCGAACCGGTTCGGCTGAGTCGACAAGCTGCACTCGCCGTCGCCGGTATTCCCTCTTTACGCGTGCCGGTTTGCCGTCGGGGTGCACGGTGGGGGTGATGGCCAGCCAGCTGTCGCCAACGGTCGGCGTGTCGGTGTGGTCATCGCCGTCGGATTCGATCGCTCCGACACTCGGATTCCATTCGGGCATGCGCAGGGGATCCGCGAGCAGCGCCCAGACCGTCTCGACACTCGCGGGGACGAAGGCTTCGGTGTGGCCAGTGACGGAGTGTGGCATTCCCGCGGTGCCGGCCGGTCGCTGCGCCGGGGGATTCGGCTCCTCGGTCGTCAGCGCGGCCTCGACCTGGGCCGCCGAGAGGTCGAGCCGGGCGAGAAGGTCATCGATGAGTCCGCTGGGCTCGGCGATCAGCTCGCGCAGCACGGCGGCTGCGTCTCCAGAACCGTTATCGCCGGCGCGCTTGAGCAGGGTGAGTGCCCGCGGCGTCCACTCATAGCCGCGGGTCTCGTGAAAGACAATGCGACCCGGTTCCGGCTGGTCGATCGCGACACCGATGCGACGTAACTGGTCCGAGTGCATGGCATCGACGGCAGCTCTGGCACGATCGAGCGTGATGCCTGCTGTGCGAAGTGCCCTGCCGGCGACCTGGTCGCTCAGAACGAGCGCCATGAAGAGGTCCTCGAGGTCAGCATTGCGTTGCCCGCGTCGCGACGCCTCTTCCATCGCGGCCAACGAAAGCGTCTGGATCGTCGCTGCGGCGGTGGTGAACGAGCTCACTGGGTCCTCCTGGGTACGGGAATCGAGGGGTCTACGCGTTTTGCGTACTTCTTGTGAACCGCCTGGCGGGTGACTCCGAGGGCGTCTGCGATCTCAAGCCAGCTCATTCCGGCGCGGAGAGCGGCTTCAACCTGCTTGAGTTCAAGTGCATCAGCGAGGGCGCGCAGGGAAACAATCGCGCGCAGGCCCACACGGGGGTCCGTCGTGTTCGCCGCCGTCGCGGCGAGCGTCTCGGTTTCCATGCAAGCAACCTATGTTGCTTGTTGCAGTTAAGCAACCCCAGTTGCTTAACTCAGTGCGGCGCATCGTTGTGGTCGCCCGAACTGGGGCCAAATCGCGACACGGCGTGACAGTGACGCTGTTTACCTGCCGGGTGCTAGAGTGGGAGGCATCCCGACAGGCAAGCCGATAAGGCAAATCTGGCCTTCGGGTCATTTCTGCAAACCCATCGCCATCGCAACGGCAGTGTGCCTGTGATCTTCGGTTCGAAGAGCAGACAGGGCGCCAGTCAATCTGACTTCCGCCACAGCTGAAGATGAGCTCTCCTGACGCGCTCGACGTGGATCAGGGGGAAGGAACCCACTTTTAGTGACTAACGTCAACATCCGTCTTGATACGGAATCAGGCGCAAACCTCTCGTCCCTCAAGGTCTCTGACCTGCAGCTGCTTGCCAGCCAATGGGGCGTTCAGGGCGCATCCAAACTTCGCAAGGGAGAACTCGTGGAGAGAATTGCCGAAGCCCAGGCCGCTTCCACTCCCGAGGTAAACGGCGAGGCTCCGGCCGCGTCGGCCGCCTCGGCTGAGCAGGCCCCCGAAACCCAGGTCCCCGCGCCGGACGCAGTTGTCGCGCAGGACTCACCGGTTGAGGTTCCTGCTGTGACGGAGGCAACTCCCGCCGAGGAGCCGACAGCTCCTGTCACCAGGAAGCGCGCACCGCGTCGCGCCTCCACCGGTGCCACCAAAGCGGGCGAGCGCGTTCAGGCTGCTGGTCACGTGAACTCCGACGGTGCACCACTCATTCCGGATGCTCCGGTGGCGGACACCGCCGTCGTCGCTCCGGTGGAAGCACCGCAATCGGCCCAGGGCGAGTCAACTCCCGTCGAGGCACAGGCGACCGACGCCCAGGCAACTGACGCGCAGGCAACTGATGCACAGGCAGCCGACGGACAGGCTGAGGGCCGCGAGAGTGGATCCCAGCGTTCAGGCCGCAAGAACAACAGGCGCGGACGCGGCAGCAAGGCTGACCGTGCCGAGAACGCCGACCGCACAGAAAACGCCGACCGTGCCGAGAACGTGACGGTCGAGGCTGACGCTGACGCGGCATCCGACACCGACACCGACACCGATGCATCGCAGGCCGATTCGTCGCAGGGCGAGCGCCAGGGCCGCGGCCGTGGACGTGGCCGTGGACGCGGTGGCGACAACGCCAACCGCGATGACGACCGCACTGGCAACGAGCGCAACGGTAACGAGCGCAACGGCAACGACCGCAACGGCGACAAGAACGCTGATCGCGACCGGAACGCTGACCGTAACGGCAACGACCGGAACGCCGACCGTAACGGCAACGACCGGAACGCTGACCGTAACGACCGCGACCGGAACGCCGACCGTAACGACCGCGACCGGAACGCCGACCGCAACGACAAGAACAACGAGCGCAACGCCGATCGTGCGCCTGCCTCCGACCGCCAGGATTCCGATCGGAACGCGGGCAACCGCCAGCTCGAGCGCGATGACGAGGGTGGCCGTAACGGCCGCAACCGTTACCGCGACCGCAAGCGCCGTGGCGGAACCGACTCGGCCGACTTCGAGCCCGAAATCGCCGACGACGACGTGCTCCTGCCCGTCGCCGGAATCCTCGACGTTCTCGACAACTACGCCTTCGTGCGCACGACGGGCTACCTGCCCGGTTCGAACGACGTCTACGTCTCGCTCGGCCAGGTCAAGAAGTACAACCTGCGCAAGGGCGACGCCGTCGTCGGCGCGATTCGCCAGCCGCGCGAGAACGACAGCAACGCGCGCCAGAAGTACAACGCGATCGTCAAGGTTGAGTCCGTCAACGGCCAGAGTGTCGAAGAGGCTGCTAACCGCGTGGAGTTCGGCAAGCTCACCCCGCTCTACCCGCAGGAGCGTCTCCGTCTCGAGACCGAGCAGGGCAAGCTCACGCAGCGCATCATCGACCTGATCGCTCCGATCGGCAAGGGACAGCGTGGACTCATCGTTGCGCCGCCCAAGGCCGGCAAGACGATCGTGCTTCAGCAGATCGCCAACGCCATCTCGATCAACAACCCCGAGGTTCACCTCATGGTTGTCCTCGTCGACGAGCGTCCCGAAGAGGTCACGGACATGCAGCGCACGGTGAAGGGTGAGGTCATCGCCTCCACCTTCGACCGCCCAGCTGAAGACCACACGACGGTCGCCGAACTCGCCATCGAGCGCGCCAAGCGTCTCGTCGAGCTCGGTCACGACGTCGTCGTGCTCCTCGACTCGATCACCCGCCTCGGACGCGCGTACAACCTCGCTGCACCGACCTCGGGCCGGATCCTCTCCGGTGGAGTCGACGCATCAGCTCTGTACCCGCCGAAGCGTTTCTTCGGCGCCGCGCGCAACATCGAGAACGGTGGATCGCTCACCATTCTCGCCACGGCGCTCGTCGAGACCGGGTCCAAGATGGACGAGGTCATCTTCGAAGAGTTCAAGGGCACAGGCAACTCCGAGCTTCGCCTGTCGCGCCAGCTGGCCGACAAGCGCATCTTCCCGGCCGTCGACGTCAACGCGTCGTCCACCCGCCGTGAAGAGATGCTGCTCGGTGCAGACGAAGTCAAGGTCACCTGGAAGCTGCGTCGTGCCCTCGCTGGCCTCGACCCGCAGCAGGCACTCGAGGTCGTCCTCGGCAAGCTCAAGGAAACCTCGTCGAACGTCGAATTCCTCGTTCAGATGCAGAAGACGATGCCCCAGCCGGTTTCCGGTTCGGGTCACGACCGCGATCACCGCTAGCTGAGTTCACGAACCCGTTTGCCTCGAGCATTCGGCCCCCGAGGGTCGTTTGCCCGGGGCAGGCGGGTTTTCTCGTGGGACAGATGGCAGGATGAAACGTAAGGGACGGAACAAGGCATGTTTGAATCGGTAAAGACTCTGATCGAAGAGCACAAGGATCTGCAGGATCAGCTCGCCGATCCGGCGGTGCACGCAGACCCGGCTCGCTCCAAGAAAATCAACAGGCGGTACGCCGAACTGTCGAAAATCATCGCGGCGTACAACGCCTGGCTCGAGGCGCAGGACGACCTCGCTGCGGCCCGTGAGCTCGCCAAGGAGGACGAGGCGTTCGCCGCCGAGGTCCCCGGGCTTGAAGAGGGACTCGCGACGGCGCAGGAGAAGCTTCGCCGCTTGCTCATTCCGCGCGATCCCGACGATGGCCGTGACGTCATCATGGAGATCAAGGGTGGAGAGGGCGGCGCCGAGAGCGCGCTGTTCGCCGCCGACCTGCTGCGGATGTACCTGCACTACGCAGAGTCCAAGGGCTGGAAGACGGAACTCCTCGAGCGCACCGAGAGTGACCTCGGTGGATATAAGGACGTCCAGGTCGCGATCAAGTCGAACGCCACTGACCCCTCACAGGGTGTCTGGGCACACCTCAAGTACGAGGGCGGCGTCCACCGCGTGCAGCGCGTTCCGGCGACCGAATCGCAGGGACGTATCCACACCTCGACGACGGGCGTGCTCGTCTTCCCCGAGGTCGACGCACCCGAAGAGGTCGAGATCAGCCAGAACGACCTCAAGATCGACGTCTACCGGTCGAGCGGCCCCGGTGGCCAGTCGGTCAACACGACCGACTCCGCTGTGCGGATCACCCACCTTCCGACCGGCATCGTCGTTGCGATGCAGAACGAGAAGAGCCAGCTGCAGAACCGTGAGGCCGGAATGCGTGTCCTTCGCGCGCGCATCCTCGCCCGCCAGCAGGAGGAGCAGGCCGAGCTCGACAGTGCCAAGCGCAAAACCCAGATCCGCACCATGGACCGGTCAGAGCGCATCCGCACGTACAACTTCCCCGAGAACCGGATTGCAGACCACCGCACCGGCTACAAGGCGTACAACCTTGATGCCGTGATCAACGGCGCCTTGGATCCGCTGATCGAGTCAGCGATCCAGGCCGACGAAGAGGCGCGTCTCGCCGACATCGGCGACACCAACTAGTCGTTCCACATCGAAAAAGCCGGTCATCTCGCGATGACCGGCTTTTTTGCGACGAAAACGGATGCCGCGTGCACGCGGGTGCACCGCGGCATCCGCCCTAGATGTTGTATTCCGGTTCGGTGAGTCCGTAGGTTTTCCCCTGTATCCGCGGCCTCGCCCGAGCCGGCACGCCGACCAGCACAGAGAGGGCCGGTGCGTCCTTCGTGACGACGGCGTTGGCGCCGACGATACTGCCCTTGCCGACGACGACGGGGCCGATGATCTTCGCACCGGCACCGACCTGTACGCCGTCCTCCAGTGTCGGGTGTCTTTTCTCCCGACCGCGGCTCTTTCCGCCGAGCGTGACGCCGTGGTAAAGCATTACGTCGTCGCCGATCTCCGCCGTCTCACCGATGACGACGCCCATCCCGTGGTCGATGAAAAAGCGGCGCCCGATGACGGCACCCGGATGGATCTCGATACCGGTCAGGAACCGCGCGAACTGTGACAGGGCACGCGCGGGCATTTTCGCGCCGCGAACCCACATCCGGGAAGAGAGCCGGTACGCCCACACGGCGTGCAGTCCTGAGTAGGTCAGGAAGATCTCGACGCTGCCGCGGGCGGCCGGGTCGTGAACGCGTGCTGCTGTAATGTCTTCCCGGATGCGGGTGAGGATTCTCATTCTCAGTCGAGCAGGTCGGACCAGAGCGGGGTGGAGATGTAGCGTTCACCCGTGTCGCAGACCATGGCGACGATGCGCTTGCCCTTGTTCTCCGGGCGCTTGGCGAGCTCTGTCGCCGCCCAGATGATTGCGCCGGACGAGATGCCAGCGAGAATGCCTTCCTCGGCGGCGAGGCGTTTGGCGACGCGGACCGAGTCCTCGAAACTCACATCGACGACCTCGTCGTAAATCGTGGTGTCGAGGATGTCGGGGATGAAGTTGGCGCCGATGCCCTGGATCTTGTGCGGGCCGGGGGCCCCACCGCTGAGGATGGGGGAGTCCAGCGGTTCGACGACGACGATCTTCACCCCTGGTTTGCGCTGTTTGAGCACCTGGCCGACGCCGGTGATCGTTCCGCCGGTGCCCACTCCGCTGACGAAGATGTCGATGTCGCCGTCGGTGTCACGCCAGATCTCTT
Organism: Mycetocola sp. Y444; assembly: GCF_059445295.1. Lineage (NCBI taxonomy): Bacteria > Bacillati > Actinomycetota > Actinomycetes > Micrococcales > Microbacteriaceae > Mycetocola > Mycetocola sp. Y444. Next base: position 800,760 of record NZ_JCAIUB010000002.1, read on the forward strand.
CCGCGGTCGTCGTGCGGTGAATCTCGACGTTGGCCTGGTTGGCGAACTGCTTCGCGAGGATTGCGCCCTCTGTCGATGCGACGATTTCCTCGGCCTTTGCCACGGCACCCTTCATGCCGAGGGCGGGTTCGGTCAGGACGAGTTCAGCTCCGAATGCGCGAAGGAGCACGCGACGCTCGGTGCTCATGGACGCGGGCATGGCCAGGATGACCTTGTAACCGCGTGCTGCGCCGACGAGCGCGAGCGCGATTCCGGTGTTGCCGCTCGTGCCCTCGACGATGGTTCCGCCGGGCTTCAGCGCACCGGATGCTTCGGCAGCATCGACGATGGCCACTCCGAGGCGGTCCTTGACGCTCGATCCGGGGTTGTAGTACTCGAGCTTCGCGAGCACGGTGGCACCCGCGTCGTCCGTGACACGGTTCAACTGGACAAGAGGTGTATTGCCAAACGCCTCGGTGATATTGGCGTAGATTTTTCCGGCCACGAATATGCTCCTTGGGTAATGGGGACGCAACTATGCGCGTCAGGTTACAGCTTATTGCTGGGTTTATCCGGCCTGTGACGGCCCGCATTCCGGTCGGGGCGCGCTGGCGAGCGGGTAAGCTCGACCTGCGGCGGCACGACCGCAAGGGATTTGCTAAGAGAGCGCATGACTTCTTTTCACACGACGTCGGTCGGTGACGTCAGGGACCTCGCCATCGCCGCACTGCAGCAGGCGGGAGTTCCGGGCCCGGACGTCGACGCCGAATTGCTCATCGGACACGTGCTCGGGATGGGCAGGGGGCAGGTCCAGGCCGCCGTTGTCATGGGCCGCGAGGTGTCGGCCGAGCACGCGGGTGAGATCGCCGCTCTTGTGGAGCGCAGGGCGACACGGGAGCCGCTTCAGCACATCCTCGGGGTTGCTCCCTTCAGGGCCCTTGAGCTTCTCGTTGGCCCCGGCGTCTTCGTTCCCCGCCCCGAAACGGAGCAGGTGGCCCAGTTCGCCATCGACGCGCTCAGCGCAGACTCCGATCCGGAACCGATCGGTATCGACCTCGGCACAGGTTCAGGAGCCATCGCCCTTGCGATGGCGACAGAGGTCCCTCACGCGCGCATTTACGCAGCCGAGAACTCGGTGGATGCCTTCGTCTGGGCGAAGCAGAACTTCCGTAAGGTGCGCGCGAGCAACGCGACACTGATCTTCGACGACCTCGCGGGGGCGTTCAGTGAACTCGACGGACAGGTATCCGTTGTCATCTCCAACCCACCGTACGTGCCGGCAGCCGCCATCCCGCGCGACCCGGAGGTGCGGTTCTTTGACCCTCCCGCCGCCCTGTACGGGGGAGAGGACGGGCTTGACGTCGTTCGGCAGCTGTCGGTGACGGCTGCCCGGCTGCTTCGACCGGGCGGGACGCTGGTTATCGAGCATGGCGAGTTGCAGGGCGAAGCGATTCGCGACATCCTCACCCGCGACGGCTGGCGCGCCGCCGCGACCTTCCGTGACCTGACCCAGCGGGACCGGACGACAACGGCACTTCGCGCCTAGCCAGCCCCGCCCCCACCCCGCGCGAGAGCATCAGTTCCGGGCGAGCGCATCAGTTGCGCGGGATATTCTCGACCGCAAGTGATGTTCTGGGCAGGGACCGCGCACCCCGGCCGCTGCGACCCGAGACGAATTCGCGGCATCCTCCCACACAGGCTCAGATAGAATCGGCGGAATGTCACGTCTCTTCGACTCCTCCGTGGAATCAGACCTCCTCACCGGCATGCGACTGGCTCGAACGGCGCTTCGCCGCGGTGAGCTCGTCGTGATCCCCACGGACACCGTGTACGGAATCGCCGCTGACGCGTTCTCCCCGAGGGCCGTTCAGCGGCTGCTCGACGCCAAGGGTCGGACCAGGCAGTCACCGCCACCCGTCCTCGTGCCGAGTGTGCAGACCCTCGAGGCACTTGCCGCGGTCATTCCGGATGCCGTCAGGAAGCTCGTCGACGCATTCTGGCCGGGGGGACTGACCATAGTTCTGCCCGCGCAGCCTTCGCTGGCATGGGACCTCGGAGACACCGACGGCACAGTGGCCGTGCGGATGCCCAACAATCGCATTGCGCTCGAGCTGCTCACCGAGACGGGGCCGCTCGCTGTGTCGAGTGCGAACCTCACCGGTCAGCCCGCGGCGACAACCGCCAGGGCCGCCGAAGCCATGCTCGGGGACACGGTTGAGGTCTACCTCGACGGCGGCGAGTCGGCGACTGTCGCATCGACGATCGTGGACGCCACACGGCTGATCGCCCCGGGCGGACGGCTGTCGATCCTTCGTGAGGGTGCGATCTCGCGCGAGCAGATCCGCGACGTGATCGGTGACGTCCTCGAGGACCCGGTGCCGGAGGACGGTGTGTCAGACGCATGACCCTCTACGCGATCATCGCGGCGGTCACCGCGCTGATCACCTTTCTGATGTCGATCGTCGTCTACAAGCTGGCGCTCAAATTCAAGCTCTACCCGTCGATTCGCGATCGTGACGTACACACCAAGCCAACCCCGAGGCTCGGGGGAGTTGCGATGTTCATCGGCGTGGTCGCGACGTTCGCGATCGCCTCGCAGAACCCGTTCTTCAAGGACACCTTCGCCGACCCGGGCCCCATCCTCGCCATTCTCGGCGCTTCGTTCCTGATCGTGCTCGTCGGCGTGGCCGATGACATCTGGGACCTCGACTGGATGATCAAGCTCGCCGCCCAGTTCCTTGCCGCTGGCCTCATCGCGTGGCTCGGCGTGCAGATCTACTCCCTTCCCATCGGCGGTCTCACCGTCGGCTCGTCGTGGATGAGCGCGACACTGACGATTTTCGCGATAGTGCTCGTCATGAACGCCGTGAACTTCATCGACGGCCTCGACGGTCTCGTCGCCGGCGTCGGACTGATCGCCAACGGTGTCTTCCTGGTCTATGGGTACCTCCTCGTCCGCGAGATGGGCCAGTCGAGCTTCTTCAACCTGTCGCTGCTGATCTCCGCGGTGCTCGTCGGTGCGTGCGCAGGGTTCCTCCCGCTCAACTGGCATCCCGCAAAGATGTTCATGGGAGATGCCGGCGCGCTTCTCGTCGGCCTGCTCATGGCGACGTCTGCCGTCGCGATCACGGGGCAGATCGACCCGTCGGCGCTCAGCGCGAACCCGTCAGATGCGGGTGTGGTCGGGCGGAGCCAGCTGCTCGGGGCGTTCATCCCGATCATCCTTCCGTTCGCGATCCTCATCGTTCCGCTGCTCGACTTCGCACTCGCGGTGATCCGGCGCCTCCGCGCCGGCAAGTCGCCGTTCAGCGCTGATCGCCTCCACCTGCACCACAGGCTCCTCGACATGGGCCACTCGCACTTCCACGCCGTGCTGCTGTTCTACGCCTGGACCGCCGTGATCGCGCTGTCCTGCCTGATGTTCTTCGTGTTTCAGCCGTACTGGTTCGCGCTCGTCTTCCTCATCGTCGGCGTGATCGTCTGCACGGTCTTCACGCTGGCCCCCCTCGGCAAGCGGAAAGCCGTTGAGATCACCGTGCAGTCTGCGGAGGAGGGCACGGAGGTCGCTGAAGACCTTGCGAGCTTCGACCCGCTCGATGCTGCGGCGGATGTGCGCAGCCCGGACGCACCAATCTCAGAAGACGTGGTGAGCCGCGCGCTTGCCGCAGAGCCCAGTTCCGAACCACGGGATAACGAACCACAGAAAGATCAGCGATGAAATCAACACCCATCTTCCGGCAGAGTCTCAAATGGGGAGCCGTCGCATCGCTGGCCATCGCCGTCATCGGTGGCGGCATCGGCTATATCGTCGACGGCACAGTCGGCCTGGGCAGTGCACTGATCGGAACAGCGCTCGCGCTCGTCTTCCTCAGCATCACGGCGGGCAGCATCCTGTTTGCGAACCGGTTCTTCGGGAGCGACCTCTACGTGCCGATTTTCTTCGGGGTGGTGCTCGGCGGCTGGATCGTGAAGTTCGTGCTGTTCCTCGTCATGGCGCTCCTGCTCAAGGACCAGCCGTGGATCAACCCGGTCGTCCTCTTCCTCAGCATCATCACCGGCGTACTCGTCACCCTCGTGATCGACGTCGTCATCGTTTCCCGGTCACGGATGCTGTATGCCAGCGACGTCATTCTTCCCGGCGACAACAACAGATCGCACTGATCGAGGTGTTTAGTTCGCCGCTCGGTTCGTGGGGATGCTTATCGTTTGATAGTGTTGGTATGTATTCCCGCTTGAGCATCCCACTTCGTTCGTGGCTGTCTTGCACCCCCCATTGTTCGTCGTCGCGAGAGCTTAGCTCCACGCCCGAAACAGGAGAGCGCGCTGTTAGCTAACGCTGTGAACCTACTGGTTCAGACCTCAACCGACGACACGTCGTTCCACGGTCCGTCGATTCTTGAATTCTTCCCGGATGTTGTGCTCTTCGAGGGCACCGGATTCGACATCAACCGAATCATGCTGATCCGGTTCCTCGTCGTCGCCGTGCTCATCGTCGTGTTCTGGCTCGGAACCCGGAACATGAAGGTTGTTCCCGGAAAGTTCCAGAACCTCATCGAGATGGCCCTGGACTTCGTTCGCGTCAACATCGCCGAGGACCTCCTCGGCAAGGTCGACGGGAAGCGGTTCCTGCCGATCCTCACGACGATGTTCTTCATGGTCGCGGCCATGAACATCACGGGCATCATCCCGTTCCTCAACATCGCCGGAACGTCGGTCATCGGTGTCCCACTCGTCCTCGCACTGATCTCGTACGTCACGTTCATCTACGCAGGCGTCAGGAAGAGCCCGGGGAAGTTCTTCAAGAACTCGCTGTTCCCCGCCGGTGTCCCGTGGCCCGTCTACATCATCGTTACGCCGATCGAGCTCATCTCGACCTTCGTCATCCGGCCGGTCACGCTGACCCTCCGACTGCTCATGAACATGGTCGTCGGGCACCTCCTGCTCGTGCTGTTCTTCGCGGCGACGCAGTTCTTCGTGATCACCCTCGGTGGATGGTTCATCGGCCTCGGCGCCGTCACCTTCGCCTTCGGCTTCGCTTTCACCCTGTTCGAAATCCTGGTCGCATTTCTCCAGGCCTATGTCTTCACCCTGCTTACCGCGGTTTACATTCAGCTCGCGGTAGCTGAAGAGCACTAAAAAGAGTCGGCGACCGCCTACTCTTACATCACGGAAGGAAACACACGTGGACGCAACAACCGTTCTCGCCGAGATCAACGGAAACATCGCGACGGTCGGTTACGGTCTCGCAGCCATCGGCCCAGCCATTGGCGTTGGAATCGTCGTTGGCAAGACCATTGAGGGTGTCGCCCGTCAGCCTGAGCTGGCCGGTCGCCTCCAGGTTCTGATGTGGATCGGTATCGCCTTCACCGAGGCGCTCGCCTTCATCGGTATCGCCACCTACTTCATCTTCACCAACTAGTCCTCTTTCACCCCTCGTAAGGAGGCAAGATGCTTCACGCACTCGTTGCGGCGGCTGAAGAGGGTACTACCAAGAACCCTCTTCTCCCCGAGACCTACGACATTGTCTGGTCGGCGGTGTGTTTCGTCATCCTCTTGGTGCTCTTCTGGAAGCTCGTTCTTCCTAAGATGCAGACCATGCTCGAAGAGCGTACTGCGGCCATTGAGGGCAACATCGCCAAGGCGGATGAGGCACAGCGTCAGGCTGAGGCAGCTCTTGAGCAGTACACCGCTCAGCTCGCCGAGGCACGTCAGGAAGCCGGCTCGATTCGCGACACCGCTCGCGAAGACGGCAAGAAGATCGTCGCTGAGGCCCGGAACCAGGCAACTGTCGAGGCCCAGCGCGTGACAGCCAGCGCCCAGGCGCAGATCGAGGCGGAGCGCCAGGCCGCTCTCGTTTCGCTCCGCACTGAGGTTGGAACACTCGCCATCGACCTCGCCGGAAACGTCATCGGCGAAACGCTGTCGGACGACGCGAAGGCAACGGCCATCGTCGACCGCTTCCTCGCGGACCTCGAGGCTTCGGAGAAGGCAACCAACTAATGGGAAGCGCTACCAGAGAAGCACTGGCTCAGTCGAAGAAGGCACTGTCCGACCTCGAACGCGTCGACCTGGCAACGGTTGCGGAACTTTTCGCAGCCGGCCGGGTCGTTGGCGACTCTGGTCAGCTGCGCTCGCTCCTCGCGGACCCGTCCGCTCAAGCCGGTGTCAAGGCGACGATCGTCGATCGCGTGTTCGCACGCAGCATCGGCGGATCGTCTCTTGCACTGCTCAAGGATGTCGTCTCAGCGCGCTGGTCAAGCCAGAAGGACCTGCTCGGCGGAATCGAGGAACTCGGACTCCGCGCCGCAGCCCTCTCCGCCGGCCCGGACGCCAGGCTCGAAGCCCAGCTGTTCGAGTTCGGCACGACAGTGTCTTCCGACCCGGAACTCGAGCTCGCGCTCGGGTCGAAGCTCGGCAGCCAGAACGCAAAACTCGCACTCGTCGACACCCTGCTTACGGGCAAGGGATCGCCGGAGATCGTCGAAATCGTCAAGCACCTCGTCCTGCAGCCTCGCGGCCGCCGGATCGGGGAACTTCTTCGCCACGCGGCATCCGTCGTTGCTGACCAGGGCGGCTTCTCCGTCGCCACTGTGTCAAGCGCACGGCCGCTCGGCGCCGCTCAGCTCGAGCGACTCGAAAAGGGACTCGCGGCACAGTATGGCCGCGCAATCCGTCTCAACCAGGTTGTCGACCCCGCTGTCATCGGAGGCCTGCGCGTGCAGGTCGGCGACGATGTCATCGACGGCAGCATCGCATCGCGCCTCGGCGAACTCAGACTTCAGCTTGCTGGCTAGCGCCAGTAGACAACGTAGGGGACAAGACGTCTCCACACAGATAGGGAAGAAGATGGCAGAACTCACGATCAGCCCCGACGAGATCCGGGATGCTCTCAAGGAATTCGTCACGGCTTACGAGCCGGGTAAGGCAAGCGCAACCGAGGTCGGCAAGGTCATCGACGCCGGTGACGGCATCGCCCACGTCGAGGGTCTGCCAGGCGTTATGGCCAACGAGCTCATCCGCTTCGCGGATGGCACACTCGGCCTCGCCCAGAACCTTGACGAAGACGAAATCGGTGTTGTCGTCCTTGGCGAATTCAACGGCATCGTCGAGGGCATGGAAGTAACACGCACAGGAGAGGTGCTGTCGACTCCGGTCGGCGACGCATTCCTCGGTCGTGTCGTTGACCCGCTCGGCGCTCCGATTGACGGACTCGGCGAGATCAAGGCAGAGACCCGCCGCGCGCTCGAGCTCCAGGCTCCTGGCGTTATGCAGCGCAAGAGCGTGCACGAGCCGATGCAGACCGGTATCAAGGCGATCGACGCCATGATCCCGATCGGCCGCGGCCAGCGCCAGCTCATCATCGGTGACCGTCAGACCGGCAAGAGCGCAATTGCCATCGACACGATCATCAACCAGAAGGACAACTGGGCGTCAGGCGATGTCAACAAGCAGGTTCGCTGCATCTACGTCGCCATCGGCCAGAAGGGCTCGACGATTGCCGCCATCAAGGCGTCGCTCGAAGAGGCCGGCGCCATGGAGTACACGACGATCGTCGCCGCTCCCGCGTCTGACCCCGCAGGTTTCAAGTACCTCGCTCCCTACACCGGTTCGGCCATCGGCCAGCACTGGATGTACGGCGGCAAGCATGTCCTCATCGTCTTCGATGACCTGTCGAAGCAGGCAGAGGCATACCGCGCCGTATCGCTGCTCCTTCGCCGTCCGCCAGGACGCGAGGCATACCCCGGTGACGTGTTCTACCTGCACTCCCGTCTGCTCGAGCGTTGCGCCAAGCTGTCCGACGAGCTCGGTGCCGGTTCGATGACCGGTCTTCCGCTCATCGAGACGAAGGCGAACGACGTTTCGGCGTACATCCCGACCAACGTGATCTCGATCACCGACGGACAGATCTTCCTGCAGTCAGACCTCTTCAACGCCAACCAGCGTCCCGCTGTTGACGTGGGAATCTCGGTCTCGCGTGTTGGTGGAGACGCCCAGGTGAAGAGCATCAAGAAGGTTTCAGGAACGCTGAAGCTCGAACTCGCTCAGTACCGCTCGCTTGAGGCATTCGCGATGTTCGCATCCGACCTCGACCCGGCCAGCCGTCGCCAGCTTGCTCGCGGTGCTCGCCTCACCGAGCTGCTGCGCCAGCCGCAGTACTCTCCGTTCCCCGTCGAGAACCAGGTCGTCTCGATCTGGGCCGGTACGAAGGGCAAGCTCGACGAGGTTCCTGTCGAAGACATCCTGCGCTTCGAAAGCGAACTTCACGACTACCTGGGTCGCAACACCCAGGTGCTCTCGAAGCTCCGCGAGACGAACGTGCTCAGCGACGACATCGTCGACGAGCTCGACGCAGCTGTCGACGCCTTCAAGAAGGAATTCCAGACCGGTGCGGGCAAGCCCCTCAACGGCCCGGGTTCCGAGCAGTTCACCGAACTGCCCGCTGAAGACGTCAACCAGGAAAAGATCGTCAAGGGACGTCGATAAGTAATGGGTGCACAACTTCGGGTCTATACGCAGAAGATCAAGTCTGCGCAGACGACCAAGAAGATCACGAAGGCGATGGAGCTCATCGCCGCCTCGCGCATTGCAAAAGCGCAGGCGCGCGTTGAAGCATCCGGGCCGTACTCTCGTGCGATCACCCGCGCGGTGTCAGCCGTGGCGACGTACTCAAACGTCGACCACGTGCTGACCACCGAGCCGGAGACCATCGAGCGTGCAGCCGTTGTGATCTTTGCGTCTGACCGCGGCCTCGCCGGCGCGTTCAACTCGCAGGTTCTGCGTGAAGCCAACGAGCTTGCTGAGCTGCTCCGCAGCCAGGGCAAGGACGTTGTCTACTACCTCATCGGTCGCAAGGCCGTCGGGTACTTCGCATTCCGCAAGCGTTCCTCAGAAGGTCAGTGGGTCGGCGAAAGCGAGAACCCGACCTTCGCAACAGCGCAGGAGATCAGCGCTGCGCTTCTCGAGCGTTTCGTTCAGGATGCGTCAGAGGGTGGCGTCGACGAGATCCACATCGTCTACAACCGTCTCGTCAGCATGATGAGCCAGGTTCCCGAGGTTGTGCGGTTGCTTCCACTCGAGGTCGTCGAGGGTGTCGAAGAGCCCAACGACAAGACAGTGCTCCCGCTTTATGAGTTCGAACCAGACGCAGGGAGCGTGCTCGACGCACTTCTGCCCGTGTACATCGAGAGCCGCATCTTCAACGCGCTGCTTCAGTCCGCTGCTGCAAAGCACGCGGCGACGCAGAAGGCGATGAGTTCGGCCAGCGACAACGCGGACAAGCTGATCACGGACTACACACGGCTGCGGAACAACGCCCGCCAGGCCGAGATCACCCAGCAGATTTCCGAGATTGTCGGCGGCGCAGACGCACTGTCGTCCGCCAAGTAACTTTACGAAGAGAGAAGAAGAGCATGACAGACATTGCCACCGCTCAGGACACGACGGGTGAGGTGAAGGCCGGCGCTACCGGCCGAGTCGCTCGCGTCACCGGTCCGGTTGTTGACATCGAGTTCCCGCACGACGCGATTCCCGGTATCTACAACGCACTGAAGACCACAGTGAACATGGCCGGCGTGACCCAGGTCCTCACGCTCGAGGTTGCCCAGCACCTCGGCGATGACCTGATCCGCGCCATTGCGCTCAACCCGACCGACGGACTCGTCCGCGGCCAGGAAGTGACTGACACCGGAGAGCCGATCACGGTTCCCGTCGGTGACATCACCAAGGGCAAGGTTTTCAACGTCATCGGTGACGTCCTCAACGCTGCTCCCGGCGAGCAGATCGAGATCACCGAACGCTGGCCCATCCACCGCAAGCCACCGGCATTCGACCAGCTCGAGTCGAAGACCGAGCTCTTCGAGACCGGCATCAAGTCCATCGACCTTCTCACCCCGTACGTACAGGGTGGAAAGATCGGTCTGTTCGGTGGTGCTGGTGTCGGTAAGACAGTCCTCATCCAGGAAATGATCCAGCGCGTTGCGCAGGACCACGGTGGAGTTTCGGTCTTCGCCGGTGTCGGTGAGCGTACCCGTGAAGGTAACGACCTCATCGCCGAAATGGAAGAAGCAGGCGTCTTTGACAAGACCGCCCTTGTCTTCGGCCAGATGGACGAGCCGCCAGGAACGCGACTCCGCGTCGCCCTCTCGGCCCTCACCATGGCTGAGTACTTCCGCGACGTGCAGAAGCAGGACGTCCTGTTGTTCATCGACAACATCTTCCGCTTCACGCAGGCCGGTTCCGAGGTCTCCACACTTCTCGGACGCATGCCGTCCGCGGTGGGTTACCAGCCGAACCTCGCCGACGAGATGGGTATCCTCCAGGAGCGCATCACGTCGACCCGTGGCCACTCGATCACGTCGCTGCAGGCAATCTACGTTCCTGCTGACGACTACACCGACCCGGCTCCTGCAACGACGTTCGCGCACCTCGACGCGACCACCGAGCTGTCACGCGAGATCGCATCAAAGGGTCTGTACCCCGCGATCGACCCGCTCACCTCGACGAGCCGCATCCTCGACCCGCGCTACATCGGTGATGACCACTACAACACCGCTGTTCGCGTCAAGGCGATCCTGCAGAAGAACAAGGAACTCCAGGAGATCATCGCGATCCTCGGTGTCGACGAGCTGAGCGAAGAAGACAAGATCACGGTTGCCCGTGCTCGTCGCATCCAGCAGTTCCTCTCGCAGAACACCTACATGGCGAAGAAGTTCACCGGTGTCGAGGGATCGACGGTTCCGCTCAAGGAGACCATCGAGTCCTTCTCCGCGATCGCCGACGGCGAATTCGACCACGTTGCCGAGCAGGCGTTCTTCAACGTCGGTGGCATCAACGATGTCGAAGAGGCCTGGGCACGCATCCAGAAGGAGAACGGCTAGTCATGGCTTCGCTCAAGGTCAGTGTTGTCGGGGCAGACCAGGAAGTGTGGTCAGGGACCGCGTCCATGGTCATCGCCCGGACTGTCGAGGGAGAGATCGGTATTCTCCCCGGCCACGAGCCGATGCTTGCCATCCTTGCCGAGGGTCAGGTTCGCGTCACGGCTGAGAACGGTGAGAAGATCACCGCGACGGCCGCAGACGGGTTCCTCTCCGTTGAGAACAACACAGTGACGATCGTGGCTGGCAACGCCAGCCTGGTCAAGTAGTACCGCCGCAAGGCTCCTCGTAACGCCCCGTGCTTATCCTGCTCCCTCCGTCTGAGACGAAGCGAGCCGGTGGCACGGGGCGTTCGTTGTCTCTCGACGCGCTGCGTTATCCCGAACTCACCGCGGTGCGTCGGCAACTGACCGACGACGTTGTTCGGCTGGCAGCAGACCGGGACGCCATGATTGCTGCGCTCAAGCTCGGGCCCAAGCAGCACGGCGAGGTCGAGGTGAATCGGATGCTGTGGGAGTCACCGACCATGCCTGCACTCGACAGGTACACCGGCGTGCTGTTCGACGCGCTCGACGCGGGAACGCTCGATGCTGAAGCCCGGGCGTTTGCCGGCAGGCACGTGCTCGTCCACGCGGCCCTCTTCGGTCCGGTTGGTGCGCTCGACCCCATCCCCGCTTACCGGTTGTCCCACGACTCGCGCATTCCGGGGGCGCCGATGAAACGCCTCTGGGCTCCTGTCGTTGCGGACGCGCTCGCCCAGCACGACGGTCTCCTGATCGACATGCGCTCCGAGGCGTATGTCGCGCTCGGACCGTCACTCGCGATGCCGAACTCCTTCTATCTTCGGGTTCTTACCGACGGGCCAAACGGCTCGCGCCGCGCCCTCAACCACTTCAACAAGAAGGCCAAGGGTGAGTTCACCCGCGCCATAGTGCATGCGCGGATCCCGTTTGCCCATGTCGATGAACTCTGCGCCTGGGCGCCGACGGCGGGTTTCAGGCTCGAGAAACTCAGCCCGGACTCCGGTGCCAGGGAACTCGCACTACTCGTCTGAGTTTTGTTCCCGGGATTTTGCTCCCTGAATTTTGCCCTCGGGATTTCGCTGACGGAAGTTAGCTCACCGGCTTGTCGTCACGCAGCCCGCCAGCATCCCTCGACGTGGTCGTCGACGATCCCCGCTGACTGCATCAGCGCGTACATGGTCGTCGGCCCTACGAAGCGGAAGCCCCGACGACGGAGCTCCTTACTGAGCGCTGTTGACTCCGCGGTGATCGCCGGGATGTCACTGAACGTCGCCGGGCGCGGCGGGAGGGGATCCGGTCGAAAGCTCCAGACGAGATCTGACAGGCTCTCGCCGAGCTGAAGTGTTGCCCGCGCGTTGCCGATCACGGCTGTGATCTTGCCTCGGTGCCGGATGATGGCCGGGTTCTGTACGAGCTCTTCGACCTTGGCGTCGGAGTACGAGGCGACCGTCTCGATATCGAAGTTGTCGAACGCTTCCCGGAAAGCGCGCCGCCTCTTGAGAATCGTGATCCAGCTCAGTCCGGCCTGGAAACCCTCGAGGCTGATCTTCTCGAAGACCGCACGGTCGCCGATCAGGGGGGTTCCCCATTCTTCGTCGTGATAGCGCTGGTACTCGGGGTCATTGACCGCCCAGGCGCACCGGTTCTTGCCGTCGGTTCCGGGAACTATCGATTCGGAAGGGGGCATGCCAACCAGAGTACCGGCAGGCGAAATGAGTACCCGCGCTGGGAAAAGGCTGGCGACTGTCCGCGAAGCTGAACTCGACGGTGACGCCCCCATCATCTCCGATCAGTCACGCGGTCTGGAGAGTTGCCCGCTGCAGTGGCTGCCAGTACTCGATGCCCTCGTGGTCAAGCAGCCACTCTTTGGTGGGCACTCCGTTGCCCTGCGTATACCCGGTGATGCGGCGTCCGGTTGCGAGCACCCTGTGGCACGGTACGAACAGGGGCAGTCGGTTTGCACGCACCGCACTTCCGATGGCACGGCCGGCGAGACCGGCACCGATGTCGTAGCCCAGCTGCCCATAGGTTCGTGATTCGCCGAAGCTGATCCCCGCGAGCCCGGTCCAGGTGGCCAGCTGGAACGGGGTACCGACGGGGGAGAGCGGCACATCAAACGCCCGGCGGGAGCCGTCAAAGTAGTCCGCGAGCTGCTCGGACGCGAGCACGAGGACATCGAGCGGCGATTCACGGTAGCCGTCGAGGGGCAACTCGCCCCCTCGTTCGATAACGAGCGTCGTCACGGACGTGCCGTCACTCGTGAGTTCGATCCTGCCGAGCGGGCTGGAGAAACGGAGGAGACCGACGGGGCGGTCGAACAGTGTCGGCATCGGGTCGCGGCCGGGCGCGGGAGCGGGGTCGCTGTGGTGGCGTGTCATGTGCTCGACGGTATGCGGCACAGCGACCAGGGCGGGCGTTTCACAGCATCGGTGGATTCTCGCCGCCGGAGCACCGGTTGTGGGGGAGTCTGACCGCCGACCGGTAGCCTGATCGAATGGCAGACATCGAATATCGCACACTCGGCTCCAGCGGACTTCGCGTCTCGACGATCGGGCTCGGCTGCAATAACTTCGGGCGGCTCGGCACGGCGAGCGAATCACAGGAGGGCACGAACGCGGTGATCTCAGCCGCGATCGACGTCGGCGTCACGCTCTTCGACACCGCCGACATGTACGGCAAGGAGCCGGGGCTCAGCGAGACGCTGATGGGCAATGCACTCAAGGGGCGTCGCGACCAGATCGTGCTCGCCACCAAGTTCGGTCATTCCGGGGCCGACGTCGGCATTCCCGCGTGGGGCGCCAAGGGATCCAGGCGGTATGTGCGGCTCGCTGTCGAAGCATCCCTCCGGCGGCTGCAGACCGACTGGATCGACCTCTACCAGCTGCACACCCCAGACCCCCTCACGCCGATCGAGGAGACCCTCTCGGTGCTCGATGATCTCATCGTCGAGGGTAAGGTGCGCTATATCGGCCACTCGAACCTGCCGGCCTGGCAGGTTGTCGAGGCAGAGCTCACCGCCGAGCTCACGTCCCATCCGAAGTTCATCTCGTCGCAGAACGAGTACAGCCTCATCGTCCGCGACGCCGAGCGCGAGTTGTTCCCCGTGCTGGCGAAGTACGACATCGGCTTCCTGCCGTACTTCCCGCTCTACAACGGCCTCTTCACCGGCAAGTTCAGCAGGGATGGCGGGCCGTCGGACAGCCGGATCGTTCGCCAGCGCAGCTATCTCCTCGACAGTGCACCGTGGGATGCCATCGAGGCGTACCAGAAGTTCTGTGACGACCGCGGAATCACGATGCTCGAAGCAACCTTCGCCTGGCTGCTTGCCCAGCCGAACCTCACGAGCGTCATCGCCGGCGCGACGCGGCCCGAGCAGATCGTTCAGAACGCGGATGCCGCAACCAGCTGGCATCCGGCTGCTGACGACCTGACCTTTATCGGTGACCTGTTCGCTCCCCGCGAAGAGGTGAACGGGTAAGACTCTCCTCGGCGGAGAGCCGCTCAGCTAGGCTCGCTGGGTGGATCTGCCGATGGGTCGGCGGTACCCCTGATAAGGAACTCCCATGCTCGCAAAACTCGTCGGCCGCTACCTGAAGCCCCACTGGCCGCTTCTCGTCGGTGTCGTCGTTTTTCAGTTCGCGCAGGCAATAGCGTCGCTGTACCTTCCCACCCTCAACGCCGACATCATCGACAACGGCGTTGCCAACGGAGACACGGCGTACATCCTGAGGGTCGGGATGCTGATGCTCGGCATCACCCTCATCCAGGTGCTGTGCGCGATAACTGCCGTGTACTTCGGAGCCAAGGCGGCGATGAGGCTCGGTCGCGACGTCCGCGCGGCGGTGTTCACCCACGTCGGCCGCTTCTCCGAGCGGGAGGTGTCGAAGTTCGGGGCTCCGTCGCTGATCACGAGAAGCACCAATGACGTCCAGCAGGTGCAGATGCTCGTCCTCATGACGTGCACGCTGATGGTGTCTGCGCCGATCCTCGCCATCGGCGGTGTGGTCGCGGCGTTGAGCCTCGACCTCGAGCTGTCCTGGCTGATGGCGGTGTCCATCCCGGTGCTTCTCATCGCTGTCGGGCTCATCATCGTGCGGATGATTCCCTTGTTCCAGTCGATGCAGAGAAGGATCGACCGGGTCAACGGAATCCTGCGGGGCCAGCTCACCGGCATCCGCGTTGTCCGCGCGTTCGTGCGGGAGGCGGAGGAGACGTCTCGCTTCGAGAAGGCCAACGATGAACTGACGGATGTCGGCCTTCGCGTCGGTCGTCTGATGGCGCTGATGTTCCCGATCGTCATGCTCGTGCTCAACGTGTCGAGTATCGCCGTGCTCTGGTTCGGTGGGTTCCGCATTGCTGACGGTTCCATGGAGGTCGGAACCGTGATGGCGTTCCTCCAGTACCTCATGCAGATCCTCATGGCGGTCATGATGGCGACGTTCATGGCGGTGATGATCCCGCGCGCAGCGGTGAGCGCTGACCGGATCGAAGAGGTGCTCTCGACCGACTCAACGGTGCGGCAGCCGGACCGGCCGGTCTCGACACTGGATGTCGCTGGGAGGATCCGGTTCGATCACGTCGAGTTCTCCTATCCCGGTGCAGAGCAGCCGGTGCTGCGTGACATCACGTTCGACATCGAACCGGGCACGACGACAGCGATCATCGGATCGACGGGATCGGGAAAGACGACACTGATCAATCTGCTTCCCCGGCTTTTCGACGCGACCGGCGGGCGGGTGCTCGTCGATGGCGTCGCTGTCAATGAAACAGATCAGGACCTCTTGTGGTCGAAGATCGGTATCGTGCCCCAGCGGCCGTATCTCTTTTCGGGCACTGTTGCGACGAACCTGCGGTTCGGAAAGCCTGACGCAACGGACGATGAACTCTGGCGGGCCCTCGAGACCGCGCAGGCGCGCGACTTCGTCGAGGCGTTCCCCGATCAGCTGGACGCGCCGATTTCGCAGGGAGGCGGCAACGTGTCCGGCGGGCAACGACAGCGACTCGCCATCGCCAGGGCGCTCGTAAAGCGCCCGGAGGTCTATGTCTTCGACGACTCGTTCTCGGCGCTGGATCTCGCCACCGATGCGCGACTGCGCGCGGCTCTCGCGAGGGATGTCCGGGGTGCGACGATGGTGATCGTCGCGCAGCGCGTAAGCACGATTCGGGATGCTGACCAGATCATCGTCCTCGAGGACGGCGCAGTTGAGCGCACGGGAACCCACGAGGAGTTGCTCGAGTCGTCTGAGACCTATCGGGAGATCGTCGAGTCGCAGCTCGCCGTCGAGGAGGCACTGTGAGCGACATCGACGAGGTCGACGACGACGCACCAGTCAGGGTTCCGGCGCGACCACCTCGCGGTGGCGGTCCGTTCGGCGGAGCGGGGATGCCCGCCGAGAAGAGCATGAACTTCGGGCCGAGCGCGAAGCGTTTGCTCGCGAGGCTGAGGCCTGAGCGGTGGAAGCTCGTCTTTGTCACGGTCCTCGCCGTGATCAGTGTCACGCTGTCCGTGATGGGACCGAAACTCCTCGGTGACGCGACAAACATCCTCTTCGAGGGCGTCATCTCTCAGGGGCTGCCCTCCGGTGCCAGCAAGGAGCAGATCGTCGACTCGCTCCGTGCGACCGGCGATAACGACCGGGCCGACATGCTGAGCGGAATGACTCTCACGCCGGGACAGGGCATCGACTTCGGTGCCCTCTCCCGTGTGCTGCTCATCGTGCTCGCCGTGTATTCCTTTGCCTTTCTCTTCGGCTGGATCCAGGCTCTGGTTCTCAACGGTGTCGTCCAGAGGACGATGTACCGGCTTCGCGAGGACGTCGAGGTGAAGGTCAACCGCCTTCCCCTCAAATACTTCGACAGGATGCAGCGCGGTGAGCTGCTCAGCCGGGTCACCAATGACATCGACAACATCGCACAGACCCTGCAACAGACGCTCAGCCAGGTGCTGGTGTCGCTGCTCACCGTGATCGGCGTGCTGATCGCGATGTTCACGATCTCACCGCTGCTCGCACTCATCGCACTGGTCACGATCCCGGCGACGATCCTCATCACCGGTGTGATCGCCAAGCGGTCACAGAAGAAGTTCGTCGCGCAGTGGAAGCACACCGGTGAGCTCAACGCGCAGATCGAGGAGATGTACTCAGGCCACGCCATCGTCAAGGTCTTCGGCCGTGCCCGCGAGGTCGGGTCACGGTTCTCGTCGAAGAACGAGGAACTCTACGAGGCCAGCTTCGGTGCGCAGTTCATTTCCGGCATCATCATGCCGTCGATGATGTTCGTCGGTAACCTCGTGTACGTCGCCATAGCGGTCGTCGGTGGAATCCAGGTCGCGACCGGAGGCCTGAGTCTCGGCAGCGTGCAGGCCTTCATCCAGTACTCCCGCCAGTTCACCCAGCCGCTGACCCAGCTCGGGTCGATGGCCAACCTGCTCCAGTCGGGCGTGGCATCCGCTGAACGCGTCTTCGAGCTCTTCGACGCCGACGAACAGTCGCCGGATCCGTCCGACCCGGTGACCCCGCCACGAGACGGCAGGGGCCGCCTGGTCTTCGAGGACGTGTCCTTCAGCTATTCGCCGGACAAGCCCCTGATTTCGCACCTCAACCTCGTGGCGGAACCCGGGCACACGGTGGCGATCGTCGGTCCGACCGGCGCAGGCAAGACAACGCTGGTGAACCTCATTATGCGGTTCTACGAGCTGGATTCAGGTCGGATCACCCTCGACGGCGTGAACATCGCCGAGATGACGCGCGACGACCTGCGCTCCCGCACCGGCATGGTGCTGCAGGACACCTGGCTCTTCGGCGGGACGATACGCGAGAACATCGCCTACGGTCGACCGGATGCCACTGAGGAGGAAATCCTCGAGGCCGCCCGGGCTACCTACGTCGACCGCTTCGTGCACTCGTTGCCCGATGGCTACGACACGGTTCTCGACGATGAGGCATCGAATGTCTCAGCGGGGGAGAAGCAACTGCTCACCATCGCGCGGGCCTTCCTGGTCAAGCCGAGCGTTCTCATCCTCGACGAGGCGACGAGCTCTGTCGACACCAGGACCGAACTGCTGCTCCAGAAGGCGATGTCGGCGCTCCGGCAGGACAGGACGAGCTTTGTGATCGCGCACCGTCTGTCGACGATCCGCGACGCCGACCTGATCCTCGTGATGGAATCCGGGGCGATCGTCGAGCAGGGTACGCACGCCGAACTGCTCGCTGCCGGGGGTGCGTATTATTCGCTCTACAACTCGCAGTTCGCCCAGGCAACGACCACGGACGACGCCTGATCAGGGTTGACGACGCCTGATCAGGGTCGCCGACGCCTGATCACGGCGGCCAGCGCCTGATCACGCGACGAACGAGGCGATTCCCCTCACAGTGGCAGAAGAACGCTCGTTCACTCACCGGAGCTGGAAGACGGCGCAGAGGCCGGGCATTCGCGGTGAAGACTGCCGTCATGACGACGATCATCACCGCGCACGGCGCCCACGACTTCCTTGCCCTCGTCCCCAGCCTGGCTGGCTTTGTGCCGCGCGACAGCGTGGTTCTCGTTGCCTTTCGAGGCAACCGCACCTGCGGCGCGCTGCGCATCGATCTGCCTGGCGAGGACGCACCGGCTCCCGTGCGCAAGGCGTTTGCCACGACAACGCTCGGCATGGTCTGCAGGATCCCCGACGTCGACGCGATAGTGCCGGTCGTTTATACGGATGACACTTTCGAGCGTTACGCAGGACCACCACGTCGAGCGCTCATCGCCAATCTGACGACCCGTGCCAGACACGGGGGTTTCCTCGTGCGCGACGCGCTGTGCGTCGCCTCCGATGCGTGGGGGAGCTACCTCGATGACGGACCGCGGCGGGGGCGGTCGCTCGAGCTCATCGCCCAGTCGGCGGCGCGCCAGGACGAACGGCTGCCGCGCGACGCACCGGCACTCGGTGACGTCCCGGCACTCGACGACGTCGTGGCCGGTGCGACGATCGAGGCGGCCGATGCGGCCGAGTGCGAACGTGTGTCGTCGCTGTACCACGTGCTCAGCGGGCTCAGGGAGAGTGCAGAACTCCTGCCGGTTCTCTACTGGGAGTACAACTTCGACGGCGATACCGTCGCGTTCGCCGATCATCTCGTCACCGCTCGCCCTGATGCCGATGCCGACAGCGGGAAGAGCGCGGCGCTGCTTACCTTTCTCGTGCAGAGTCCGGCGGTCAGGGACACCGTGCTGATGACCTGGGGGTGGGGGGCCACCGCGGGCGATGAGAGTGCCCTGACGCAGAGGATGTTCGCCTCGGGTGAGGACATCAGCGGGATGCCGGGCGCTGGTGCTCTCGGTGGGTGGGACATGCCGAGGCCGGACCCTGACCGCATTCGCTCGGCCATCGCCGTGCTGCGGTTCGCCGCGGCGCGCGTTCCGTCCGAGACCGCACCAGCGCTATTGACGATGATCGGGTGGCTGTACTGGGCACTCGGCGCCGGTTCGGTCGCGGCGAGGTGGATCGCGCAGGCTGTGGACATCGACCCGAGATACGGTCTCGCCGACCTCATTGGCACCATGATCGGCGCCGGACATCTGCCCGAGTGGGCCTTCGATGTGCCACCGGAAGCAACCCGGTGCGACGCAATTGACCCCTGAAGGCGACCCGAGGGAACCACTCGGTACATTCCGCCGGTATTATCTACGGAAGGGGCGACTCGCTCTGGCACCGAGAGGACGACCGCGTGACTGAGATTGACGTGCGCACCGATTCGTACGTCGTCGACGTGCCCAACGGACAGCCGCTCGCGCTGTCGTGGGCAAGTGTCACCGACACCGGCCGCAAGCGCCAGGTGAATCAGGATGCTCTCATCGTCGAGTATCCGGTCTTCGCCGTTGCAGACGGCATGGGCGGTCACGAAGCCGGCGAGGTCGCAAGCGCCGCAGTCATCGCGCGACTTGCTGAGCGCGTGGAGTCTGGCGAGACTGTCGACCGCATCGCCGTTGAGAACGCTCTCCGCGATGCCGTCGCCGACATGCTCGAACAGGTCGGCGAGTCCGACCTCGGCACGGGGACGACGGTCACGGGGATCGTGCTCGGATTTTCCGGTCCAGAGAACTCGGTCCCGTCCTGGACCGTGTTCAACATCGGCGATTCGCGGGTCTACCGGCTTCTCGGTGATGAACTCGTGCAGGTGACGCTCGACCACTCGGTCGTGCAGGAGCTTATTTCCATCGGCGCGATTACACCCGCTGAGGCGGAATCCCACCCGCACGGAAACGTCATCACCCGCGCGGTCGGCTTCTCAGACGAACCGCTTCCCGATTACACCGAGGTTCCCATCCAGGACAAGGCGCGCTGGCTCGTCTGTTCCGATGGGCTCACCAAAGAGCTGACCGACTTCGGTCTCAGGCACTTCCTTCTGCAGTCTCCGACTCCGGAGCAGGCTGTTCGCGCTCTCGTGGAAGCTGCCCTCGAGAACGGTGGCCGCGACAACGTCAGCGCCATAGTTTTGGACGAATTGCTCGTCTCCCGCGCCTGACCGCGGTTAATCGCGGTTCTTCGCCGTTCCCTCGTAGTACCCTCCACACGGGTATCGCCGGGAGGCTGCGTCCACCGGTGTCGTCCCGCTGTGTGGCCTGGCGTTCGGACATGATGTTGTGGATTCATGAGCGTCAGCGCGCCGAACGATGAACCGATCACCCTCCCGCAGCAACCCGTGCGCTCGCCCCCGTCGCCGTTTCCCGTCCTTGCGGCCCTGGCGCCGGTCGCGGTCTCGGTTCTGATCTGGCTCGTCACCGGATCATCGTTTGCCCTGATGTTCGCCGCGCTTGGTCCGGTGATCGCGATCGCGAGCGTGATTGACTCGCGGTGGTCGTCCGGCAGGCGGCTGAAGAAGGACCGCGCCGCGTATGCAGCCGAACTCGACAGCATTTCGCAGCTCATCGACTCGAGGCTCGACGAGGAGCGACAGGTGAGGAGACGGAACGCGCCGGGAGCGCGGGCACTCGTCGGTACGACCGGAATGGGCAGCACCGCAGCTCCATCTCGCCGGCCGCACGAGAGCGGAGAGCCCGACGTCGCGCGCTCGGTCCGACTCGGTCGCTGGCGCGTCAGCGGCGCAGCACGGACTCGCGTGGTCGTCGGTACCGGCACTCTGCCGAGCACCCTCCGGGTTGATGGCGCGGTGGACTCAGCGGCGGGTCGGGCGCTGCGCGATCGCGCGCGGTTCGCGTCGGGAGTCCCGGTCGGTATCGACGCGACTCGTGGCATCGGCGTCGTCGGCGCCACGCTTCCCGCCAGGGGGTTCGCCAGGGGCATTCTGCTCCAGCTGTGCAACGCGATGGGGCCTGAGACCGCGGAGGTCCTCACGGAGGGCCCCGGATGGGACTGGGTGTCCGTTATGCCGCACGCGGGGACAGGGCGAGGCGCTCCGGTGACTGTCGTGGTCAGAGATCTGACCGCGGCGCCGGGGTCGCCTGATCTCCTCCCGGAGAAAAATCCGAGATCGCTGGCAGGCGGGCGCAGTCACGATCACGCCGGGTCCGGTTCCGCTTGGCCTGAACACGCATGGTCCGGTTCCGCCACGGCCACGGCCACGGCCACGGCCACGGGCGAACGTGCGACGATCCTGATCGTGCTCGCTCGCACGGTCGAGGAGATCCCGCCGGAATGCGGTGAGGTCCTCGAACTCACGGGGTTGGCGACAGCGGTTCTCCACCACGGCGACTCCGACAGGTCCTCAGGAGTCGCCAGACCCGTAGTCCTTGCGCTCGAACTCATGACCGAGGTCGAGTGCGAGTTGTTTGCGACGGCACTCGCTGCACTCGCGAACAGGCTCGGTGTTGCGACAGCGGCAGTCGAACTTCCTGCACACGTCGGCTTCGGCGACGTTCACCGGCGCGCCGGTGATGAGGGGGCGGTGAGCACGAAAGACGGGTCATCCCTCCGGGCGGTGCTCGGGATCGGGGACGGTGCCAGTGCCAGTGCCAGTGCCAGTGCTGGTGGTGGCGCCGGTGCTGGCGGTGGCACAGCGGTTGTGGTCGACATCGTGACCGAGGGGCCACACGCGATAGTCGGCGGTACAACAGGTAGCGGCAAGAGCGAACTGCTGACCACCTGGGTGGCAAGTATGGCGCTCGGGCATTCGCCGGCGCTCGTCACTTTCCTGCTTGTCGACTTCAAGGGCGGCAGCGCGTTCGCGCCATTGGGATCGCTGCCGCACGTGGTTGGACTCATCACGGACCTCGACGAGGTCGCCGCGGCCAGGGCGCTCGCCAGCCTCAGCGCAGAGATCGTGTATCGGGAAAGGACGCTCGCTGACCTCCGGTGTCGCGATATCGCCGAGGCGCGCGGCGCCTTCCCCCGACTCGTCATCGTCGTCGACGAATTCGCCGCCATGCTCGACGGCTTCCCCGATCTCCACGCTCTTTTCGTTGACATCGCAGCGAGGGGGCGTTCGCTCGGCATGCACCTCATTCTCTGTACGCAGCGCCCGGCGGGAGTGGTCAGGGACGCCCTCCTCGCCAACTGCGGACTCCGGCTGTCACTGCGCGTGCACAGCCGCAGCGACAGCGTCGCGGTTGTGGGCACGGATGCTGCAGCGCACCTGCCTGCTTCAAGGCCCGGTCGGCTTATTCTGGCCACAGGGGGCCGCGACCGGCAGGTGCAGGTCGCCGCGGTTTCACAGTCGGAAATCGAGAGCATTGCAGCGAACACACAATCCGGCGTCTCGCCGCGTCGGCCGTGGCTCGACCCGCTTCCCGACCGGCTTGCCCTGAACGATCTCGAGCCACCGAACGCGACCTCGAACGGCATCCCCGGCGCCATCCCCGGCGCCATCCCGGATGCGATCCGTCTCGGGCTGGCAGATCTGCCGGGACTTCAGCGGCAGGACACCGCGCTCTGGGTGCCGGAAACCGATGGGAGTGTTCTCGTCGTCGGTGCGGCGCGTTCAGGGAAAACGACGGTACTCGACACGGTAACCGCTGAGGCGATGGCAACCGGCGACACAAATAACCGGGACCCCACCGGTTCCGGCGCACGTCGCCCGGGCTGGCGGCTGGTTCGGGTCGGCTCTGACGATGAAGAGACCTGGGACACGGTGATCGGGCTCGCGGCCAGCCTCCGCGCCCCGGCGACAGCAGGCACCGCAGGCGTCGCGGCCACAGCGGCCACAGCGGCCACAGCGGGCACCGTGTTCAGGTCAACGGTCGCGGTTCTCCGACCGGGCGACAAGACACTCCTCCTGATCGATGATGTCGACTCCACCCTCGCGCGACTGGACGACGATTATGCGACCAGGCTCCGTGACGCCCTGGTGGAGTTGCTGCGCGACGGTCCCCGCCGGTCGGTGTGGGTGATGCTCACGCTCAAGCGGCTGGCGGGAGCACTCAGCGTGCTGTCCGGGTTCGCCGGTGCCGTGCTCATGCTGCGAATGGCGAATCGGCAGGAACACCTCATGGCGGGTGGTGACAGTGCGAGCTGGGTGGCCAATCGGCCGGACGGAAACGCGGTGTGGCGTGGGGCCACGATCCAGGTCGCTGTCGCCGACGCAACAGTCGCCGACACAACAAGCGGCCCGGTGTCCGCGCCTGGGACCGGGACCGGGTCTTTATCTGGCCGGGCAGGGCCAGGCCGACATGGGCGAAGCAGCACCGCCCCCGAATACGTTCTGGGCCAGCACCCGCTGACGGTGCTCGTCTGCCGGTCTCCCCAGCACCGGGTGGAATCGATACTCAACGATCCGTCGTGCGAGCTGGGCCTGCGCGTGGCCGCGATCGGTGGGGCGACGCGGCTCACCGTGGGGGACCTCGGACTCGGCACTCCCGGAGCCGTAGTACTCGTTGGCGACAGCGATGACTGGCAGACCCAGTGGGCACTGTTCGCTGCGCTCCGCCAGGACGCGGAACTCATTCTCGACGGTTGCACGGTCGCCGAGTACCGTGCACTCACCAAACGACGCGAGCTTCCGCCCCTCCTGGTCTGGCCCGGCCATGTCTGGCACGTCCCTCCCGGCGGCCAGGCGGAGCGGGTCAGCCTGCGGTGAAGTCAGCCTGCGGTGAAGTCAGCCGAACTCAGACCGCGCCTTCCCGGGGCCGCGACGACCGGCCAACGCTCGGCTACGCCTCCAGGAGTGTTTCGACCGAGTGGTATTCGCGTCCGTGGGCGGTAGCGACCGGTGCACTGTAGACGGTGCCGTCGTGCACATTGAGCCCCTGGGCGAGGGCGGAGTCGGCGCGAAAGGCGTCCCGCCAGCCGCTGCTGGCCAGGGCGCGAGCGTACGGCAGCGTGGCGTTGGCAAGGGCGTAGGTGGACGTGTGCGGTACGGCACCGGGCATGTTGCCGACGCAGTAGAACACCGAGCCATGCACGGTGAAGGTCGGATCGGAGTGGGTTGTCGGGTGCGAATCCTCAAAGCATCCGCCCTGGTCGACCGAAATATCGACGAGGACGCTGCCCGGCTTCATCCTCGACACCAGTTCATTGCTCACGAGCTTGGGAGTTTGAGCGCCGGGGATCAGCACCGAGCCGATGACGAGGTCAGCACCGAGCAGCGAGTGCTCGATCTCGAAGGCGTTGCTGGCGATGGTTTTGATCCGTCCGGCATAGATGGCGTCGAGTTCACGGAGTCTCGCGATGTTCGTGTCGAGAATCGTGACGTCAGCCCCGAGTCCGACCGCGACGGCTGCGGCGTTCGTGCCCGCGACTCCGCCGCCGAGGACCGTGACCCGGGCGGGCGACGTACCGGGCACGCCGGGAACGAGGAGTCCCGGCCCGCCGTTGGGTTTAAGCATCGTGTTCGCTCCGACGATCGCCGACAGGCGCCCGGCGACCTCGCTCATCGGTGCCAGCAGGGGGAGGGAGCGATTCGGCAGCTGTACCGTCTCGTAGGCGATGGCGGTCATCCCCGAGGCGAGGAGCGCCTCGGTCAGCGCGGGCTCTGCCGCGAGGTGGAGGTAGGTGAAGAGCACGAGATCCCGCCGAAAGTAGCCGTACTCACTCGCAATCGGCTCTTTCACCTTGAGCAGCAACTCCGCCCGCTCCCACGTCGAGGCGGCATCCGGAAGGATCGTCGCCCCCACGCGTTCGAAGGCAGAATCCGGAATGGATGACCCGGCGCCTGCTCCACTCTCGATAAAGACCTCGTGGCCGGAGAGCATGAGATCGTGGACGCCGGCCGGGGTGATGGCTACCCGGAATTCGTTGTTCTTGATCTCGCGGGGGACGGCAACTCGCATGGTGCTCCTCGATTCGCTGCCTGGCCCTGGTGGGGCCGGCATCTCAGGACGTCGCGCTGGAGTCCGACGTCACTGTCGGTTCGGCCGGATCTGGCCTCGGCCTCAGCCTAGCGAGGGAGCATGCGTTTAGAGAGAGCCCGACACCCGGATTTCGCCGACAACAGCCGTGCCGCCGAGGACATCGAGGTTGAGGTCAGGTCGGATCTCCTCGATGGCGTCGCGGCTGAGGGCACCGGCATCCGCGAGCAGTTCGAGGCCGACGATTGTCGCGGCCCGAAGGCTCCCGTCGAGCATTTTCAGGGCGACCGTTGTGCCGTCAGGCGCAGCCATCACCATGACGCCTTCAGCGCCGAGCTTCGCGAACACGCCGAGCCTGTCGATCACGACGGTGTTCGGACGGCCGGGGCCGTCGATCGCCCAGCCGTCTTCGAGCGCCGCCTGGCACAGGATGCCGGCGTTGCGGTAGATCGCGAACGGTGACGTCGGGCTTGACGTCCGGATCCGGCTGATGCCGCGCGCGAGTCCGGCGAGCGACAGGGCGTGCACCGGCGCACCACAACCGTCGATTCCGGACGCTGCGGGGCGCTCGCCGGTGAACCTCTCGACGACGTCGAGGATCGCGTGCTGCAGCGGGTGTTCCGGGTCGAGGTAGCTCTCGATGGGCCAGTTGTTCGTGACGCAGGCGAGCAGCATGGCAGCGTGCTTGCCCGAGCAGTTCATGTAGATCGGTGACTTGTCGCCGTTGTCCTTCAGCAACTCGTCGCGAGCGGCGCCGTCTGAGGGCCAGTCTGCGGGGCACTGGAGTGCGGTCTCGGTGAGTCCGGCCTGCGCCAGGATGCTGCGGACGACGGAGACGTGGCGCTGGGTTCCTGAGTGACTCGCCGTTGCGAGCACGGCGGCCGCGCCGCGAAGGCCGACACCGGCGTTCATCACGGCGATCGCCTGGAACGGCTTCATCGTCGACCGCAGGAACACGGGGGCACTCGGGTCGCCGAGGGACCGAAGCACGTCGGCGTGCTGGTCGATGACGATGGCGGAGCCTGAATGGCGTGATTCGACGAAGCCGCTTCGTTCGACGACGGCGAGCTCCACTGCGCTGGTCACCGGAAAAGTCTCGACGGGGTTCGCTGTACTGGTCACCGGTCAAGATTAGCCGGGATGGTGACAGACTGAGGCCATGGCGCGTGAACACAGCTACGGTATCGATGTCGTGTGGCAGGGCAACCTCGGTTCGGGCACGAGCGGCTACCGGGAGTACAGTCGCGACCTCACAGTCTCAGCCGCTGGAAAGCACCAGATCGAGGGTTCGGCGGACAAGCCGTTCCGCGGTGACCTGTCGAGGTGGAACCCCGAGGAACTGCTCCTCGCCGCACTCGCCCAGTGCCACCTGCTCTCCTACCTCTACGTCGCCGTGACCGAGGGCGTCGTCGTCACCGACTACTCCGATTCAGCGACGGGCACCATGGTCGAAGACGGTGCCGGTGGGGGAGCGTTCACCGAGGTGCTCCTGCGGCCCAGGGTCACCATCGCTGATTCTTCGATGGCGGATGCCGCGATGCGGGCGCACAAGAAAGCGAACGAGCTGTGTTTCATTGCGCGCAGCGTCAATTTCCCTGTGCTGCATGAGCCGGAGATCATCGTCGCCTGAAACCGACTCTCCGTCTGAGGGGTCGCTGCGGGGAGTATCAGAGCCGTTCAGGCCGGAGTACTGCCCGCTTGATCTTTTCGATGGTGTCCGCTGGCGGCGACTCGTTGTATGCGTGTGCCAGTTCCTGGGCCGTGAGCGTGTGGATCGCCGCCATGATCTCGTCGGTGGCCTGCCGCCTCGCCTTGCCGCTCGTGGCCGGTCCGTGCACGGTGACGTCAATGGGCTCACCGAAGATGACGGTGACCTTGCCGAGTCGCGGGAACTTGCTTCCGACCGGCATCAGGTCAGCGGTGCCGATGAGTCCGACGGGGACCACGGGTGCCCCCGTCGAGAGCGCGAGCCACGCCACGCCGGTCCTGCCCTTGTAGAGGCGACCGTCGAGCGAGCGAGTGCCCTCGGGGTAAATGGCGAAGGCACTCTCGGTTTCGAGTATGCGTTTACCGGCATCGAGCGCTTCCTGCGCCGCCTGGCCGGCACCGCGCCGAACGCCAACAGCGCCGATCGACGTGAAGAAGGTGCGGGACGCCCAACCGCGGGCACCCTTTCCGTCGAAGTACGACGACTTCGCCAGGAATTGCACCCTCCGAGGGGCAACGACGGGGATCGCAATGCTGTCGATGAACGACAGGTGGTTACTCGCGAGAATCACGCGGCCCGTCTTCGGAACGTTCTTCCTGCCGATGATCTTCGGGCGAAAAACGAGTCGAACAATGGGCATGAGAACAGCCCGGCCGAGCAGGTAGACCATGCCGGGCGCCGTGGGTTCCTGAAGCGGGGCTTGATCAATTGACACAAGGAAGCAGCGTACCCGCTCACATATTCTCAGCGACGCATGGGGGCTCGTGGCACGCGTGTCGCGAGCGTTCGCAGCAAATACAGAAATGACTACGGCAGACTTGGGGCTCACCCTTCCGTTTCAGAAAGTGACCTCTCCCTTGCGTACTCCCGTCTTTCTTGCTGCAGCAGCGGCATCCGCTCTCGTCCTGACCGGCTGCTCCGGCGGCGGTGAAGCCAAGCCAGACGCGACGACAGCGTCCGCAGAATGCCACGACACGAAGGAAGGCAGCGTCGTGACGTCGGTCGACATCTCGGGAGACTTCGGAGCGGCCCCCACTGTCGACTTCGCCGAACCGCTGAGCGTCGAGAAGACCGAGCGCACCGTGCTGATCAAGGGCGACGGCGAGGAGACAGCGCCGTCTGACCGCGTCGCCGTAGAGCTCACGCTGTACAACGGAACGAGCGGTGCGACGCTCGCACAGACCCGTTACGACAACCTCGGGACCCAGCAGATCGTCATCGACGACGCGTCAGGCATCCTTCCGGGCATCGTCAGGACCATCGAGTGCGTTCCGGCAGGCTCACGAGTCGCCGCGGTGATCAGCCCGGACGATGGCTTCGGTGACGTCGGTGCGTCCGATGGCAGCGTTGCGGCCACCGATTCGCTCCTCCTCGTCGCCGACGTCCTGAGCATCACGCCGGAGAAGGCCACGGGCGCCGAGCAGACGCCGGTCGAAGGCATGCCGACCGTGAAGCTCGCGAAGGACGGCCAGCCGACGGTCAGCATTCCGGAGACCGACCCGTCGCCCGAACTCCAGATCGCGAACCTCAAGCTCGGAGACGGTGAAGCGGTCCAGGCCGGCGACACAGTCACCATGCACTACCAGGGCGTCAACTGGCGAACCGGCGAGGTCTTCGACCAGAGCTGGGGCACCCAGATCGCGAGCTTCAAGACCGACGGGCTCATCCCCGGATTCACCGCTGGACTCGTCGGACAGGCCGTGGGCTCACAGGTGCTCGTCTCGATTCCCCCGGCCCAGGGCTATGGCGAGGCCGGTAACTCCCAGGCGGACATCGAAGGCACAGACACCCTCGTCTTCGTCATCGACATCCTCGCCACAACGAGGTAGCGGCAGCACGCGAACGGATGCTGCTGGTTAGGCTGTGGGGATGCGACGCGTCATAATTCTCGGCTCAACTGGGTCCATCGGTGTCCAGGCCCTCGACGTCATCCGGGCGAACCCGGAGAGGTTCGAGGTTGTCGGCCTCGGTGCGAACAGCAAGCGGGACGAGGTTCACGCCCAGGCCGCGGAGTTCTCGGTCGACGACATTGCGTTCGGTGCCGCGGATGCCGAGCGGCTGGTGCGGTCGGTCGATGCTGACGTCGTTCTCAACGGCATCACCGGTTCGGTCGGACTCGGTCCGACACTCGCCGCTCTCGAGACCGGCCGCACCCTTGCGCTCGCCAACAAGGAGTCGCTCATCGTCGGCGGCGACCTCGTGAAGCGGCTCGCGAAGCCGGGGCAGATCGTCCCCGTCGACTCCGAACACTCGGCCATCGCCCAGGCGCTGCGTTCTGGAACGAGCGCCGAGGTCCGTCGTCTCGTGCTGACGGCATCCGGTGGTCCGTTCCGTGGGAGAACACGCGAGTCGCTCACGAAGGTGACTCCCGCCGAGGCGCTCGCCCACCCGACCTGGGACATGGGACTCGTCATCACGACGAACTCGGCAACCCTCGTCAACAAGGGCCTCGAGGTGATCGAGGCGCACCTGCTCTTCGACGTGCCGTACGAGCGCATCGACGTTGTGGTTCACCCTCAGTCGATCGTGCACTCGATGGTCGAGTACATCGACGGCTCGACGATTGCGCAAGCCTCACCGCCGAACATGCGCCTGCCGATCTCGCTCGGTCTTGACTGGCCGCACCGCGTGTCTGGGGTAGGGCGTCCGCTCGACTGGACGACGGCATCCACGTGGAGCTTCGAACCGCTTGACTCGGACGCGTTCCCCGCGGTCGAACTGGCGAAGACCGTCGGTCGTGCCGGTGGGGCCTACCCGGCAGTTTTCAATGCAGCCAATGAACAGGCGGTCGCGGCGTTCCACGCGGGAGGTCTCGGCTTCGTCGACATCGTCGACACCGTCAGGCGGGTCGTCGATGCGCACAACCCGGACGGGGAGCTCACCCTCGAATCCCTCGCCGAGGCCGAGTCGTGGGCGCGAGCCACGGCTGATCGTCTGATCGCAGGACTCGGCTGACGTCAGGCCGTTACAGGGTGACCCAGCCCGCCTCGGTCAGGGCTGCCCGGGTCTCGTCGAGCACCGAGAACGGAATCTTGACACCGGCTACTTCTCGGTATTCCTTCTCGGGGAGCCCGGCCCAGAGGATGGTGTCTTCGGCGGTTGCTTCGGCGACCGCGGCGCGAATCGCGAGTTCCGGCGCCGCGATCTCGCGGATGTCGCCGTCCGGCTTTGCCTCGCGTGCACCGGCAAGGACGGCGCTGCGGATCTCTGCCGGATCCTCGGATCGCGGCTGGTGATCGGTGATGATGAGCACGTCGCTGCCCAGGGCCGCTTCCCGGCCCATCTCGGGTCGCTTGAGTGCGTCTCGGTCGCCGTTCGCGCCGGCGACCATGATGACGCGGCCGCGCGTGAGTGACCGCACCGACTCGAGGGTTTTGGCGAAGGCGTCGGGGCTGTGGCCGGCGTCGACGTAGACGGTCGGACCGTCCACGACCGGCACGAGCACCGAGCGGCCGGGAAGGGTCGCGACGATGCCACCGTCCCGGTCGAGCACCGAACGGATCTCGGCGGGTGAAATCCCGGCCTCGACGAGCATTGCGATTGCGAGCCCTCCGTTGGCGGCCATGTGCCGCCCGATCACCGGCACCCTCGTCGAAAACGAACCAGCGCGCTCCGAGTGCACGGTGAACGCCGTCGAGTCCGGCTTCTCGTCGTCGATCGTGACGGTCCAGTCGGATGCCACTCCCGGCGTCGATGAGATCGTCACGACATCGACACCGGCGCGTTCCACCACAGCGAAACCGGCCGGGGTATCGAGGCTCACAACCGCTTTCCGTGACCGTTCGGGGGTGAACAGGGCGAGTTTCGCTTCGAAGTACTCGTCCATGTCGGCGTAGTCGTCGAGGTGGTCGTGGCTGAGGTTGGTGAAGGCCGATACGTCGAAAACGACACCGTCGACACGGTGCCTCGTGAGGGCGTGGGCTGACACCTCGAGGACCGCCGCGTCAACGTCGACCTCGTGCATCCGCGCGAGCAGGGCGTGAAGTTCGGGCGCCTCAGGGGT
Organism: Mycetocola sp. Y444; assembly: GCF_059445295.1. Taxonomy (NCBI): domain Bacteria; kingdom Bacillati; phylum Actinomycetota; class Actinomycetes; order Micrococcales; family Microbacteriaceae; genus Mycetocola; species Mycetocola sp. Y444. Next base: position 831,567 of record NZ_JCAIUB010000002.1, read on the forward strand.
GGTCAGTGAGCTGACGACGACCTCGTCGCCGATCCGTCGCTCGGCGGTTGAACTGAGGCCGGTCTTTCGACCGAGCTGGGTGAGGAGCGCGTCCAGGAAATGCGCCGTCGACGTTTTCCCGTTCGTACCGGTGACACCGAGGGTCAGCGGTCGGTCTGTCGATGTGCCGTAGAGCCACGCCGCCACCTCGCCCGCGATATCCCGCGGCGAGTGGGTGACCAGGAGGACGGGAACGCCGGCGGCCGTCGCGTCAACCGCGCCACTGGCATCCGTCAGGATTGCGACGGCTCCGCGAGCCACGGCATCCTTCGCGAACGCTGCTCCATGGAATCGCGCCCCCGGGATCCCGAGATAGAGGTCACCGGGCTCGACATCCCGTGAGTTCATGGTGATGCCGGTGAGCAGAACGTCCGGTGCATCACTGTGCAGGGCGAGCGTGAAGTGTTCGGCGAGATCGACAAGGGGCTTGGGGGTGGGGTGGAGAGGACGCACAGCCCATGTTCTCACAGGCCCCCGTGCGGACACCGGGGCGAAAGCCCCACGGGGATCGACGCTCATTCACAGCACGCCGACAGCGGCCGTCCAGCGCGGGGATGTAGTGTTCTGGCGTGGAAACCGTCCTGCTCTATATCCTCGGCATCGTCATCATGGTGATCGGCATCGCCGTGTCGATCGGCCTGCACGAAATCGGTCACCTGGTTCCCGCGAAGCTGTTCGGGGTCAAGGTCACGCAGTACATGATCGGCTTCGGCAAGACGATCTGGTCGCGGAAGAAGGGCGACACCGAGTACGGCGTCAAGGCGATTCCGCTCGGTGGCTACATCTCGATGATCGGCATGTATCCGCCGGCGAAGGACGACAAGGAGAACTCGGCGAGCCGGGGGTTCTTCAGGACACTCGTGCAGGATGCCAGGAGCGCGAGTGCGGAATCCGTCGGTGACGGTGAGGACGACCGGACCTTCTACCGGCTGCCGGTGTTCAAGCGGATCATCATCATGCTCGGCGGGCCGACCATGAACCTCCTCCTGGCGATCGTGATGTTCGCCATAGTGCTCGTCGGATTCGGCGTACCCCAGTCGTCAACAACCATCGCGACGGTCAGCGAGTGTGTGCTGCCCGCGTCGAGCGAGAAGTCCAGCTGCGACCCTGACGACCCACTCGCGCCTGGTGCGGCCGCGGGGCTGGAGCCTGGCGACACCATCATCTCGGTTGCCGGTGAGAAGGTCGACACCTGGGACGAAGCGACGGAGATCATCCGCACCTCACCGGGCACGGACCTCGAGGTCGTCCTCGAACGCGATGGCGAGACCCGTTCGGTGACGATGACACCGCTTCTCACCGAGCGTGTCGTTCTCGACGACACCGGTGAGGCCCGAACGGATGCCGCTGGCGAGCCCGTCACGGAAGAGGTCGGTTTCGTCGGTATCGGTTCGCAGTCCGAACTCGTGCCGCAGCCCGTTACGGCCGTGCTTCCCGCCGTCGGCGACAATGTCGCACAGGTTGCGAACATGATCCTCAACCTGCCGGAGCGGCTCGTCGGCATTGCCAATGCCGCGTTCGGCCCGGGGGAACGCGACCCCAACGGTCCGATGAGCGTCGTCGGCGTCGGTCGCGTCGCGGGCGAGATCGTGAGCCTCGAGGAGGTTCCCGTGTCGGCAAAGGTGCAGACGATGGTCGGACTGCTCGGATCGCTCAACGTCGCGCTGTTCGTGTTCAACCTCGTTCCGCTGCTGCCGCTCGACGGTGGTCACGTGGCTGCGGCGCTGTGGGAGTCGATCCGACGGTTCTTCGCGAAGCTCTTCTCGCGCAAGGATCCGGGCCCCGTCGATGCGGCCAAGCTGATGCCGCTCACCTTTATTGTCGTGATCTTCCTCGGCGGGATGAGCGCGCTGCTCATCTTCGCCGACATCGTCAAGCCGGTGAACCTGTTCGGATAGCGGTACTTCACGTACTCCCAGCTCTCTTCGTACTCCTCCGGGAGTAGTCGCCGACGCGTCGTCCGGCCGACGCCAGGCCCGGTGTCTGGCGATACCCTCGGAGGATGGACACAGCGCGCACGGGACAGGGCGGCGCACAGAGTTACGCTGGGCCGGCCGGCCCGGGGTTTCGTGGGCTGCCTCCCGCCGTTCGGCTGTGGTTCCCGGCCATCGTCTCGTTTCTCGTGCAGGTGCCGCCAACCCTGTTCATTCTCTGGCGGACCGGCCCGTACAGCGCGGGTCACGCGTGGCTGGCGTTCGCCCTCGCGATCGCGAGTCCGCTCCTTCTGATCGGGGCCAGGCGGTTCCCCGGACCCGTAGTCGCCGCTGTCACGGCGGTTGCCGTTGCCGACCTGCTTCTCGCTCCCTTCGTCGGACCACCGACGGTCGCGCTCGCGTTCGCCATTGTGTCCGGGATTTTCCGCGGTGCGAGGGTGTGGGTCTACACGTCCGTGGTCATCGGTTGGCTCACAGCGGTGATCGGCGGCTCCCTGCTCGGCATGGACTGGAATCCGGTCCGGATCGCGTCTGCAACGGCCGGACTCGCGTTGCTCGTGGCGCTCGCCGAGGGCGCGCGAACACGGCGGGAGCGCATGAGCCAGGTGAGGCAGCAGTCGATGCAACACCGGGCTGAGGTGGAGCAGGCGGAACGAATGCGAATCGCCCGCGAACTGCACGACGTTCTCGCCCACTCGCTGTCGCAGATCTACGTGCAGGCGGGCGTTGGACTGCATCTCATGGACACCCAGCCCGACAAGACCCGCGAGTCGCTCTCGAACATCAAGTCGTCGAGCAAGACGGCGCTGGACGAGGTCCGCGGCGTCCTCGCGTTCCTTCGCTCGGATTCCCTCGATCCCGTGAGCCTGACACCCGAACCCGGCCTGTCAGCGTTGCCGCAGCTCATCGATTCGTTCCGGGCGCAGGGCATCGAGGTGTCGTTCGAAAATTCGCTGACCGAGCTGCCATCTGCCACCGTGCAACTCGCTCTCTACCGGGTCGCGCAGGAGAGCCTCACCAACGTACTTCGGCACGCGCGTGCGTCGAAGGCGAGCGTCGTTCTCGAAGACGTGGGCGACAGCATCCGATTGCGGGTGGCTGACGATGGTGTCGGAATGCAGCAGAGTGCACGCGACGCGTCGAACGGCAGCGGGCTGCTCGGGATGACGGAGCGTGCGGCCCTGCTCGGTGGCACTCTCGACATGGGGAACACGCCACAGGGCGGGTTCGCGGTCACCGTGACAGTACCGAGGGAGCAGAAATGACGATCAGGGTGGTGCTCGCCGACGATCAGCAGCTCATCCGGGCGGGCTTTCGCGCGCTCCTCGAGGCCGAGGCCGACATCGATGTCGTCGGTGAGGCTGCGACGGGGGCGGATGCTGTTGAACTCGTTCGTTCCGAACGTCCCGATGTCGTGCTCATGGATATCCGAATGCCCGGAGGTGACGGGCTCTGGGCAACGGAGCAGATCACCGCGATGCCCGAACTCGGCGGGACCCACATTGTCGTCGTGACCACCTTCGAGCTCGACGAGTATGTGGCGCAGGCGATTGCGGCGGGGGCAAGCGGGTTTCTCGTGAAGGACACGGAGCCTGTTGAACTGATCCGTTCGGTGCGCGTCGCCGCTGCCGGTGATGCGCTGCTGTCACCGAGTGTGACCCGGCGGCTGCTCGAACGCATTTCGAGTGGGCTCGTGGCGAGCCGGCCGGTGGAGGGGCTCACCGAACTCACGGCCAGGGAGCGGGAAGTGATGGTGCTCGTTGCGGCAGGACTGAGCAACGATGAGATCGGGGCGCGACTGTTTCTCAGCCCACTGACGGCGAAGACTCACGTGTCGCGAATTCTCACCAAGCTCGGGGCGCGTGATCGGGTGCAGCTGGTGGTGCTCGCGTACGAGAGCGGGCTGGTGACCCCCGGCTTCTCGGTGTAGCTCCGGCGTCTCTGTGCTCCGTGCGGAGTACCGCCGATTCGTCGTCCAGGCAGATTTGCCGTGGGGCGGGATTCGGGAGAGTGAGACCAGAAGGTTCCGACGGGACCGTCACGGATAAAGGACACACTGATGCTCACCGCACTGGCACAAACGGCACTGGCACAAACGGCACTGGCACGCACAACTCTCCCCGGCACAATTCTCGACCTGCACCCGGGCGGCTGGGGTGGAGGGCCGGGTTGGCTTTTCCTCCTGATCCCGCTGTTCTGGATCGTCGTTCTCGCGCTCCTGTTTGCCTTCCTCGGGCGCCGCTTCCGGCGGTCAGGACCGCCGTGGGCGATGGCGCACCAGGCAGGCCGAAGCGCTGAGGCCACCCTCGCGCAGAGGTTTGCGAACGGCGATATCGACGAAACCGAGTACCGGGCACGGCTCGAGGTGATTCGAACGAACAACCCCGATCCGCGGCAGAACTAGATGTAAGGGCCAGGCGCGGCGAAGACCAGGGGAGCTCAGGCGGTGGCGTATCGCTTCGCCGAGCGTTCCCTGGCCTTGGCCGCCTCGACCTCTCTGTCTTTCGGCGGTGCGCTCGTCACGAGGTCCTCGAGAAGGTGGCGCGTCGCGTGAGCGATGTCGCGGACCGCCCGATCGAAGACCTCGGCATTGGCCTGTGACGGCCGGGTCGATCCGCTGACTTTCCGTACGTACTGGAGGGCCGCGGCGTGGACCTCGTCATCTGTCGCTTCTGGCTCAAAATTATGGAGCTGATGAATGTTCCTGCACATGCCACCGAGGGTAGTTCGGGCCCAGCGACTCCGGTAGCCCCCGTGAGCTGAGCGGCACCGCTGTCAGCGCTGTACAGGGTCAGCGCTGTACAGGATCAGAGCGAGAACTCAGCCTCTGGCCGGTTGTCGACAGCGGCACGGATCCGCTCGGTCATGTCGGCGGACATCGGGGGCAGGTCGTCCACGGGGAACCATGCGGCGTCGGTGTTCTCGCCGTCGGCGGGAAACGGTGTGCCCGACTCGAATCGCAGGCGGAAGACGAGATCGAGGTACTGGCTCCTGTCGCCGTTCGGGTAGACAACCGGCTCTGTCACCCCGACCTGGACGAGGCGCTCGACGGATGCCGTGACATCCGCTTCTTCCTTGACCTCGCGAATTGCAGCTGTCGCCGGTTGCTCGCCCGGGTCGATGATGCCGGTCACCGGCGTCCACGCTCCGTTGTCGCTACGGCGGACGAGGAGAATCTCGTTCTCCCTGAAGACCACAGCTGTCACCCCGGACAGCCACAGCGGGGCCGTTCCGATCTTTTCGCGAAGAGCAAGGACGAAATCGGGAGTCGGCATGCCAAAACTCTATTCGACGTCGCGAGCAACACTCTCATGGGACGTCGCGTGCGCCACCTAGGCTGAGGGGCATGACCTTCGCCGAAGACTCCGACCCGTATCGCTGGCTTGAGGATATCGATGGTGCCGAAGCGCTGGACTGGGTGCGCGCCAGGAATGCCGTGGCCGAATCCACGCTCGCGGCCACACCTGAGTTCGCGCGGGTAGAGGCTGCGGTGCTCTCCGTACTGGACTCGGACGCGAAGATTCCGATGGTGCAGAAGATCGGGGACTGGTACTACAACTACTGGCGGGACGCTGAGCATGAGCGGGGACTGTGGCGGCGAACGACGCTCGAGGAGTACCGGACGTCAGCTCCTGCGTGGCAGACGGTCCTCGACCTCGATGCGCTCAACGCGGCCGAGAACGAAGACTGGGTGTGGCATGGTGCTTCGGTGCTTCGACCCGGCTACCGCAAGGCTCTCATCGACCTGTCGCACGGGGGTGCGGATGCCGATGTGACGCGCGAGTTCGACCTCGACACGTTCTCGTTCGTCGAGCCGGACGACGGCGGTTTCTTCCGGCCGGAGGCGAAGGGCAGCCTCGGCTGGATCGACGACGACACCGTCTACCTCTGCTCGGACCTGGGCCCGGACTCGGTCACCACCTCCGGGTATCCCCGGATTGCGAGGAGGTGGCGTCGTGGGACACCCATCGAGTCCGCTGAGGTCATTTTCGAGGGGGAGTTCACCGATGTGTCTGTCGGTGCCTTCCGGAGCCACACGCCCGGCTACATCCGTGACTTCGTCTATCGCGGAACCACGTTCTACACGTCGGAAATCTACGTCGACGTGAACGGGACGATGACGAAAATCGACGTTCCGGCATCCGCTGAAATCGGCTTTTCGCGGCAGTGGCTGATCATCGAGTTGCGGGATGATTGGGAGCTCAACGGCAGCACGTTCGCGGCCGGTTCGTTGCTCTCCGCCGATTTCGATGCGTTTGTGGGCGGGGACCGATCGGTCGAGCTTGTTTTCGAGCCGACGCCATCGACGTCGCTCGCGAGTGCGACTTGGACGCTCAACCACCTGGTCATCTCGGTTCTCGACGATGTGAAGAGTCGAATCCATGTGCTGACGAGGGCGGATGACACGTGGAAGCGGAGCGAGTTTTCCGGCGCACCCGAGTTCGGTTCCGTCCAGGTCGCTGCCGTCGACAGTGAGGAAAGCGATCTGGTCTGGCTGGTGACGACCGATTACCTCACCCCGACCACGTTGTCGATCGTCAAGGTCGGGCAGGCGGATACCGATCCGGTCGAGCTCAAGGCCCAGCCCACGTTCTTTGACGCGAGCGGGTTGAGGATCGACCAGCACTTTGCCCGGTCGGATGACGGGACCCGGGTTCCATACTTCGTCGTGCGGCGTGAGGATCTCGCGTTCGATGGAACGGCACCGACCCTGCTGTACGGCTACGGGGGATTTGAGGTGTCGCTCACGCCAGGGTATTCCGGGGCGCTCGGGCTGGCCTGGCTCGAGAAGGGCGGTGTTTATGTTGTCGCGAACATCCGCGGTGGTGGAGAGTACGGTCCGCGCTGGCACCAGGCGGCGCTCAAGGAGAACCGGCACAGGGCTTTCGAGGACTTTGCCGCTGTCGCGCGCGATCTCATTTCGCGTGGTGTGACATCCGCTGCCCATCTCGGTGCGCAGGGTGGGTCGAATGGTGGTCTTCTGGTCGGCAACATGCTGACGCAGTATCCGGAACTTTTCGGCGCACTGGTGATTCAGGTGCCGTTGCTCGACATGAAGCGGTATTCGCACCTGCTGGCCGGCGCATCCTGGATGGCGGAGTACGGCGACCCGGACGACCCTGACGAGTGGAAGTTCATCCGTACCTTCTCGCCGTATCACCTGTTCGATCCCAGTCGGGAGTATCCGCCGGTGTTGGTGACGACGTCGACGCGCGATGATCGGGTGCATCCCGGTCACGCTCGAAAGCTCGCGGCGCGGATGCTCGATGCGGGCAAGGACGTCACGTATTTCGAGAACATCGAGGGCGGGCACGGGGGAGCGGCGACGAACGCTCAATCGGCACACATGTCTGCGCTGTCGTACCGGTTCCTGGCGGAGCGGCTTGGACTGGAAGGGTAACGGATCGACAACTCCTTGAACCGTGTGATGTGGCGGCGGGGTCCGATGTGGGACGGTCGGTCTGTGCGCACACATCGAATCGGGTTGGTCGTTCTGGCGTCAGCGCTCTGCGTCGCGGTTACTGGTTGCGGCTGGATCGGCGGTTGGGGCGGAGTGTGCCACCCGGTCGGATACGTCAGCCAGGTGCGCGTGCTGCTGGTCGGGGATGCCGGGTCTGTTGATGAGGTGCGTCTCTGTGATGAGGCGGGCGTCTGTTCTGCGGTGGAGGCTGAGGTTCTCGTTGGGGAGGACGAGCCCCTTACCCTCATGGAACCTGACCAGCTGAGCGGTGGACCAACTCCGGTCGAGATCCAGCCGGAGGAGGATGTGCTCGAGTCAAGGGACGACGCGCTTGAGTCGAGGCCGGTCGAGGTTGAACCCCGTGATGTGGTTCCGGAGCCAGCGCCAGGGTTGACGCCAGGGTTGACGCCAGACGCAACGACCAGTGCGACGCCGGTCGAAATTCCGCCGTATCTGGCGCGTTCTGAAAGCGAAAATGTGTGGGTCATCACCGTGATGGCCGGGCGTCCCGACAAGGTTACGGTTACGGCGTATCGCCTGGACGGTTCGGTCGCCGGGGAGAGCAGCAGTGTCGACCTCGACTGGAAGAGGGTAGGGGGCTCCGAGCAGTGTGGAGGGCCGACGGAGACTGATCCGGTAACGGTAATGGTCAGCTAGCATCCTCTTGTCGGACTCGAACAAAACTACGATTTAACTTATGCACAACGTAGATGTTTATCGAAGTAATGTCAGTGGTCTGGTGTTGACTTGTGGTATGGAAAACAACGACAGAGCCGTCGATCCTCCGGACGACGAGAATCACGATCCACCCGGTAGCCACACGGATGCCGTCGTGGGGGCGTCCGGTGCAGCCGAGTTGCTGAGCTCGGATGGCGCAGCCGCAACTGAGCCTCGCGATCCGGGTACATCTGATGGAGTGGCGGCGCGCGAGGCCGGGGCCAACGTGGGCGAGGAGGCCGACTCCAGCGGCCAGGCCACTGTCGCTGCCGAGTCGAGTGCGGACGCCGCCTCAACATCAGCCGAGTCACCGGTGCCGCGGCCTGACGGGCTGTTCAAACCGTCTGAGGGCGGGGCTGCCAATCCTGACGTCGCAGCTGGTGCGAACGATGCTGATGCTGACGATGCTGACGATGCTGATGCTGATGCTGATGCTGATGCTGA